>NZ_DATFKH010000133.1:0-9334 GCF_035268745.1 Marinobacter sp. | reverse complement strand
GCTCCCGGAGGGCTTGTCGCTCGGGCCTCTGGACCTGTGTTGCCAGCCCTTGATGTGGAACCACCACACCTGCGCACTGGCGCCTTGGCCAGAGGCCCGAGCGGCAAGCAGTAGGTCAACGCATTAACCAGACGGGACACTTGGCATCCTAGGGCAGTAATGCGGGAGCTTCGAGCCCCCGGGTTTCGGCAAAACCGAACATAATGTTCATATTCTGCACTGCCTGGCCGGCGGCGCCTTTGACGAGGTTATCAATTACAGAAGAAACAATGACAATCTTGCTGTTTTCCTGACGATGGAGAGCCATGCGACAATTATTGGCGCCTCGCACGCTGCGGGTCTCCGGGTGGCTGCCAAACGGCATAACATCGACAAAAGGCTCATCGCGGAAACGCTCCTCGAACAGATTCTGGAGCCGGTCAAAGTCGGCGATATCCCTGAGTTCGGCATAAAGCGTTGCCTCTATGCCCCGGATCATGGGAATCAGGTGCGGCACAAAAGTAACACCCACGTTCGACCGGAACGCCTGCTCGAGGCCCTGCCGGATTTCCGGCAAGTGGCGATGACCAGAGGCACCATAAGCCTTGAAACTCTCACCGACTTCGCCATGCAGCAGGGCTACCTTACCCTGCCGGCCAGCGCCGCTGGCACCGGATTTGGCATCTGCGATCAATCTTGAGGAATCAACCAGACCCTGTTCAAGCAGAGGCAGGAAACCCAATTGCACCGCAGTCGGGTAGCAGCCAGGATTCGCCACCAGCCGGGCCGCACGAATTTCCTCGCGCGCGACTTCCGGCAGACCGTAAACCGCCTTTTCAGCCCACTCAGGGCTTTCATGGGGCATGCCGTACCAGTCAGCCCAGACTTTCAGGTCTTTCAGCCGGAAATCGGCGGACAGGTCGACTACCCGTGCTCCTGCGGCCATCAGCTCTGGCATCATGCGCATGGCGACACCGTGGGGTGTTGCAAAGAACACCAGATCACAGCTGGACAGGGTCTCAACGTCAGGTACGGAGAAAGCCAGATCGTAGTGGCCCCGCAGATTGGGATACATATCTGCCACAGCAAGCCCTGCTTCGGAACGTGAAGTAATACAGCTCACCTCCACATCCGGGTGAACCGCCAGAATTCTTAGAAGTTCGACCCCGGTGTACCCGGTGCCGCCTACAATACCTACCTTGATCACCAGCAACTCCTGCTATTCATACAAAATATCCGGCGGCCTGACCGCCTTTGCGAACGTGATAGTATAACATGATAAACCAGTGACCTGGTTGCATCCCCAGGCCCTGGTTACAATACCCAAGAAAACATCCTGCTCCGGTACCCAAAAGCATGCGATACCCCTGGCACAAGATCACCGATAACCTGATCCCTGTGTTCCGGCGCCGCTTATCCGGAGTGGACGCATTGCCGCAGCTGGCTGTACTGGGGCTTTTGTCCGGCCTGCTGACCGGGGGCGTGATTCTGCTGTTCCGGTTCGCCATCGAATGGCCGCTGGAGTACTTCCTTCCCGGTTCCGGATCCGAGTCTTTCGAGGAGCTCGGCCTGGTCACCCGCAGTGTTCTCCCGCTTGCCGGCGCTGTCGGCCTCGGACTACTGTTACACAGGTTGTCGATACAGGACCGCAAGGTCGGCATTGTTCACGTCATGGAAAGACTGAACTATCATCAGGGCTACATTTCCATCCGCAGTGCACTGCTGCAGTTCGCCACTGGCGTGGCGACAGTCATCACTGGCCAGTCCGCCGGGCGGGAAGGCCCGGCCGTACACCTGGGCGCGGCAGTCTCAAGCATCATGGGCCAGCGGATGCGACTGCCCAATAACAGTATCCGCACGCTGGTTGCCTGCGGCTGTGCTGCGGCAATATCCGCCTCCTTTAACACCCCCATTTCCGGGGTGATCTTCGCCATGGAAGTGGTGATGATGGAATATACTATTGCCGGATTCACCCCGATCATCCTGGCCGCCGTCACTGCAGCAGTGATTACCCAGGCCGTCTATGGTGCGGAGCCCGCATTCAGTGTGCCACCGCTGACCATGAATTCGTTGCTGGAAATCCCCTGGATCATTGCCATCGCACTGGTCATCGGTATTGCCGCGGCGGCGTTCATCCAGCTTGTCGAAACCGTCGGCAAGCACAGTCACCGCCCGGTCATCCTGCGTCTCAGCATTGCCGGCCTGCTGATGGTTCCCTTCGCTATTCTGATACCACAGGTCATGGGCATTGGTTACGACACGGTTCAGCTGACTATCGACCATCAGCTGTCGTTGTGGCTGCTCCTGGGTGTGGGGATTGCCAAACTGCTTATTACCTCGGTCACCCTGGGTCTGGGAATGCCCAACGGTGTCATTGGCCCCACACTCTTCATGGGCGCTACCCTCGGCGGCGCCATGGGACTGATAGGCGCTCATATAGTTCCGGATATGGCGTCATCCATAGGTTTCTATGCCATGCTGGGCATGGGGGCGATGATGGGGGCTGTACTGCAGGCGCCTCTGGCCGCATTGATGGCGCTGATGGAACTGACCCGCAACCCGAATATCATTCTGCCCGGGATGCTGATCATCACCACCGCCAGCCTGGTCACCAGCGAGGCCTTTGGCAAAAAGTCGCTGTTTCTGACCCTTCTCAAGAATCAGGGGCTGAGCTACCAGAATTCACCGGTTATTCAGGCGCTGAGGCGCGCTTCGGTGGGTTCTATCATGGACCGTAACTTTCTCCGCACAGAGCGCTACCTGACCGTGGAGGAAGCCCGGAAAATGCTGAAATCCGAACCGAAATGGTTGATTATCGAGGGCAGCAACGGACCCACCGCATTGATGCCCGCTGTCGATCTGGCAAGATACCTGGAGGACACCAGCGCCAGTGAAACCAGCACCAGGGCCGAGGAAAAGGCCGGGGAAAACGCAGACAAAGCCGGAGCAACAGATGACGCCGGGGCGGCCAGCATCGACCTGATCAACATCCCGGCGAATCGCCGGGACCTGGGTCCGGTGCAGTATCAGGCCACCCTGGAGGAAGCACTGGGCGTATTTGACCAGACCAGCTCAGAGGCCTTATATGTGCAGCGCCATGTTGCTCCGACCATCCAGCGGGTCTACGGTGTGCTGCTGAGATCTGATATCGAAAACTATTACCAATACCGACGGAGCTAACCAATGCTTTGGGTCAAAGCCCTACACCTGATCGCCATGGTGTGCTGGTTCGCCGGCATTTTCTATCTGCCACGCCTGTTTGTCTATCACGCCGCCTGTGACGATTCACCTGGCCGGGAGCGCTTCAAGATCATGGAGCGCAAGCTCTACCACGGCATTACCACGCCCTCCATGGTGGCGACGCTGATATTCGGGTTCTGGCTTGTCAGCTACAACCCTTCAGGCTATTTCAGCCAGGGCTGGCTCCACGCCAAGCTGGTGCTGATCGCTGTTCTGGTGGCCTACCATTTCTATTGTGGCCATCTGGTGAAAGTCTTCCGCGACGACAATAACACCCGGTCCCATGTATTCTATCGCTGGTTCAATGAGCTGCCCGTTTTCATTCTGGTGGCCGTCATAATCCTTGCTACCGTGCGCCCCTTCTGAGGTTTCCATGACTGAGCTGAATTTTCGCCCCCACGTTCTTGTAATTTCCGGCCTGGACCCGTCCGGTGGCGCCGGGATACAGGCCGACATTCAGGCGATTACCGCCCTGGGCTGTCACCCCCTGCCGGTGATTTCCTGCCTGACCGTGCAGGACACCTGTAACGTCCATGGAGCAGAAGCCATGAACCCGGAGATGATTCGTCGGCAACTGGCAACCCTGGCGGAGGATTCACCCATTCATGCGGTCAAAACCGGCGCCCTTGGCAGCGCCGAAATCGTGGACGTGCTGGTTGATTTTCTGGCGGCTCGTCCCGGTATTCCGCTGATTACCGACCCCGTCATCAAAGCCGCCGGCGGCGGCGATCTGGCAGATGAAGCCTTGATTGAACGTATGAAAAAACGGCTCTTTGGGCTGGCGGAAATGCTGACTCCAAACGGCATTGAGCTGGAGCTTCTGGGCGAAAGCGCAGAGCCGGATATCGCCGCGGGTCGCCTGCTGGAGACCGGCTGCCAATCGGTACTGGCCACCGGAGGCCATGGTACCGGTCAGGACATTATCAATACGCTTTATATGAAAGATCACAGGCCCGAGAAATTCTCGGTGGAACGAGTCGGCGGCGAATACCACGGCACAGGCTGCACTCTGGCAGCGTCAATTGCCGCGGGGCGGGCCAGCGGACTGGCACCGACTCCTGCCATAGGCCAGGCCCAGAATTTTGTTTCGCACGCAATTGGCCACGCCCTTCGAGTAGGCAGAGGCCAGCCGGTTCCGGATCGCGGTATTACATGGACAAACTGATCCGCCCCGGCCTCTACGCCATTACTGACAGCCACCTTTTACCGCCGGAGCGGCTGGTCTGTGCGGTTGAAGCCGCGCTCAGGGGTGGCGCGGTAATGGTACAGTACCGTGAAAAGTCCCTGCCGTTTCCCGAGCGGCTCAGCCAGGCGAGAAACCTGGCGGCCGCCTGCCGCAATGCCCGCCAGCCACTGATCATCAATGATGACCCGGAGCTCGCCCGCAGAGCCGGCGCCAGCGGCGTACACCTGGGCCAGTCCGATTCATCCCTGGCGCAGGCCCGTGCCAGCCTTGGCGAAGAGGCCATCATCGGGGCAACCTGTCATGCCAGCCTCAAGCTGGCGAGCAAAGCTGACAGAGCCGGCGCCGACTATCTGGCTTTCGGCCGGTTTTTTCAGTCATCGACAAAGCCGGACGCACCGGCAGCCAATCCCGCTATTCTGGGCAAGGCGCGGGCCCTGGGCAAACCTGTTACGGCCATTGGCGGCATCACCCTCTATAATGGCGAATCGCTGATCCGCGCCGGGGCCGATATACTGGCCGTGGTGGGCAGCCTGTTTGACGGCGACGATGATCTGATCGAACATCGGGCACGGGAATTTAACCGGTTATTTACCGCCCACCATCCACTTTTTCACCTTTCCGTTCATCAGGAGTAAACCAGCATGACCCAGTCCGAAACCCTTTTTGCAGAGGCGCAGAAATATATTCCCGGCGGAGTCAATTCCCCTGTGCGGGCATTCAAAGGCGTTGGCGGCACTCCGATCTTCTTCAAACACGCCGAAGGCGCCTACCTTTACGATGAGGACGATCGTCGGTATATCGATTTCATCGGTTCCTGGGGACCGATGATTCTTGGCCACTCCAACAAGCTGATAAAGGATGCCCTGCACGCTCAGGTAGATCTGGGTATCGGTTACGGCGCACCCACGGCCGTCGAAACCGAGATGGCAAAAAAAGTCTGCGAACTAGTGCCATCCATTGAGCTGGTGCGCATGGTTAACTCCGGCACCGAAGCCACTATGAGTGCGGTGCGCCTTGCGCGGGGCTACACCGGTCGCGACAAGATCGTTAAATTTGAGGGCTGTTACCATGGCCATGTAGATTCCTTGCTGGTGAAAGCCGGGTCGGGCGCCCTCACCCTCGGCGTCCCCAATTCCCCCGGCATCCCCGCCAGTCTCGCTGAACACACCCTGACTCTGGATTTCAACGACATTGACGGGATGCGGAAAGTCTTTGATGAAATCGGCGATCAGATTGCAGCGATCATCGTCGAACCGGTCGCTGGCAACATGAACTGCGTTCCACCGGTGCCGGGGTTTCTTGAAGGCCTGCGGGAAGTCTGTGACCAGCACGGCACGGTGCTGATTTTTGATGAAGTGATGACCGGTTTCCGGGTTTCGCTCGGCGGGGCTCAGGGCTTTTACGGCGTGAAACCTGACCTGACCGCTCTTGGCAAGGTCCTAGGTGGCGGATTGCCTGTCGGTGCCTTCGGCGGCAAGCGGGAAATCATGGAACACATCTCACCGCTGGGGCCGGTGTATCAGGCCGGCACGCTGAGCGGAAACCCACTGGCGATGTGCGCGGGCCTGACGACACTGAATGCGATTTCCGAACCCGGCTTCCACGATCGGTTAACGGAAAAGACCAATGCGGTCCGGGATGGCTTCAAACAGGCAGCCGACGAGGCCGGCATCCCTCTCGCGGTGCAAAGTGCTGGCGCCATGTTCGGTTTTTTCTTTACCGATGCGCCGTCGGTAACCCGCTTTGATCAGGTCACCGCCTGCAACATCGAGCGTTTCAAGACCTTCTTCCAGGGCATGCTGAAAGAAGGCGTATACCTGGCACCTTCTGCCTTTGAAGCAGGGTTTACTACCGCAGCACTCAGCGCCGAGGACATTGAATTCACCATCAACGCCGCCCGGAAAGTGATGAAAACGCTCTGATATCCGGGATAGCACTGGTGTTGTTCTGACCAGTGCAGTTCCTGGTTGATGCCCTGCCGGCGCGAACAGCTCGCAGGCGGGGCGTCAGAACACCGCCTCGACACTGGCCATGATTTCCGCGCGGTTGTAATCGTAGCGGTTGATGGTGCTTTTGTTGTCCAGCCAGCTCAGTTCCATACCCAGACTCCAGCGCTCATCAATCTGATAGCCTAAATGCAGGTTGGTCCGGAACTGATCATCACTGCGGGTTTCTGATACCTCCTGCCCTTCAATCACCAGCCGGTGGGGATCATCGTAACGGCTGAACCTGACGTTCTGACTTGCGCCAAGATTCCAGCGCTTCGACAGCGAATAGTCCAGATCAATTGACAGTTCCTGTCGCGTGGCTGACAGGCTGAAGAATTGATTGCCCGAGACCAGATCATCACGCTGATCTATGTCTAGCCGGTAACTCAGTTCCGCAGTCCAGCGGGTAAAGGTTTTCTCGACACTTGCCAACCCGCCATAAAGCCGGCCGTCATAGACACTGTTGTCAGGACCACCCTGTATGGCCACGGCAAACCCCCGCAGCTGGCAACTGAGCCTGGCACTACAGGCATCACGACTGAAGGTCAGGTCCACCCCGGTCCGACGTTCCAGCAGGTCACCGCCAAACCATGCACCGGACAGATTTACCTCAGACACCAGGCGCCCCGCCCCGAACGGCGACTGCCAGGCCAGGCCAGTGCCCAGGTAAGAGATATTGAATTCGGCGTTATCGGGATACTGGCGACGATATGCCACCGCCTCGAACCGAATAGCGCGGTCACCGGAGCGATTCAGATAGGCCCGAGCTGACGCCAGCACTTCACCAAAACCACCTGCTTCTTCAGTGCTCTGGGTGCCGGGTGTGCCGGCGATATTATCGTCATAGCCAGCCCCGGCAGAAAGGTACCCCACGGTTTCAACCGCGCGAACCCTATCAGCGGCCTGGTCCGCGCCCCGATTCAGTTGACGACGCGCAAGCGTCTGGACCTCTTCCGGAGAGCTTCCGCGGGCGGCCTGAGAAAACCATTGCCTCGCGCCTTCGCTGTCGCCTTGCTGCCGAAGCACCAGGCCCAGGTTATAACGGGCCAGGGGCGCATGAGGGGTGTCCAGCAATTCAGTAAACGCGGCCTCGGCTTGATCGGTCAGTTCCAGCCGGTAATAAACCACGCCCAGGTTGTAGATTAACGATAACGACTCCAGCCCGGCGTCACCGGCCTGTTCCAGCAACTTTTTCGCGTTCTGGAGATCGCCCTGCTCAAAGGCGGCCACGCCCGCCATAAACTTTTCACGGGGCGATCGCTCCTGTGCCAGCGCCGGACTCAGCAGCATGAACGACAGAAAAATCAAACTGACCAAGCGACAGTACTGCAAACGCTACTCCTGCGAATCGACCAACGATGACCCCGTTATCAAGGCTGATCGGGCGTCAAAAAAACGATGCAGGTGCAGTATAGCAACAAGAACGGGTGTTCAGAGGATGTTCGGGTCAGAAACAGCCAACGGATTGCCGCGGGTGGCAGCAGGTCAATACGATTAGCCCCCTTGCCTGGCCTGACCTGGTGGCTCGGGCCTCTCAGGTCTGTCGGGAGTGTCAGGTCTGTCGGGAGTGTCCGGTCTGCCTGGCGAATCCGGTCTGCCTGGTGAATCCGGCTTGCCTGGTTTGTCCGGCCGGCCACGGTCTTGTTGTTCACGCGCCGCTTCCCGGGCCTGGTTGGCGACCGACTGACCAAACTCGCGGCCCTCTTCACGAGCTTCCTGGGTAATTTCGCGGGTCTTGTCCGGATTTTCCTCAAGGCCAATCGGGGTGTTGAGCCGGATCTCCCGCACAACCCTGCCGGTCAGGTCGCGGTCGTCCGTCACCATCCTCATGGTCACGTCAAGGTCGTCGCTGGCCAGGGCGCAGGACCATGGCAAAGCAACTGCGATAAAGCTGAAAGGCAACCAGAACCGCCTGATGCGGGGGCGTTTCATAATACGGGCTCCGATGGACTGCTATTACCACTTTCGGTCAGAGAAGCGCGGAAGGTTTTCTGGCGTTCACCGTTATCGAGATGCGCCACCAGCTCCCCCTCGCCCGGAAATAAAATCTTCAGTGGCAGATTCACCACATTTGCGCCTTTCTCCAGACTGACATTCCAGCTTAGCCGCTGATGTCCGGGGTAACCGGACATTTCAACGTGGGATGGCAACTCCACTGTCAGTGTCACATCATCCATTGCATCCACGGTATCGAATGCAAGGCGCACATTATAGGGCTGACCCCCGGGCACATCGGGGCCCTGGCCCATACCGGCAAACAGTGCAATACCCAGCGCAAGCACGGCCGCGACCGCGCCGCCGGACCATGCCATGGCGGCATGCCGCCTTGCCGGTTTGCCTTGTGATGCAGCCGCGGCCAACACCCGGGTTTCAAAATCCGGAGACGGGGGCGGCACATCGAACTGTCCCTGCAAGCTTTCAATAATCAAGCTTTCATTTTCAACAACGGCGGCGCAGAAATAACAGACCGCCACATGCTTCCTGACCACTGATGCATCATCGGTCGAAAGCTCCCCTCTAAGCCAGGGGCGCAGATGTTTTCGAAAGTCGTTACAGGACATGATGATTACCTCATTCACTTACACGCCCGATGGCAACTAAAAGTTCCGGGCTTTCTTGTATTTTTTTTCTTAACGACGCCCGGCATCGATGAACGCGGGACTTTACCGTCCCCAGCGGAATATCCAGAACCCTGGAAATTTCCTCCTGGCTCCAGCCATCAACATCGTAAAGCAGAATAAGTGTGCGCTGATCCGGCGACAAGGTTCGCATGAGACGATCCAGAACCGGGCGCAGCTTTGCAAAGTCCAGCTGCTCGGTTATATCGGGCAAATCAGCAGGCTGATTATCCAGCAGATCTGATTCACCAGCAGGGGCAATGTCGCTTATCACCCAATCAGCGCGTCGGCCCCTGCGCCTCACGGAATCAATGAACTGTCGA
>NZ_DATFKH010000132.1:0-5798 GCF_035268745.1 Marinobacter sp. | reverse complement strand
ATCAAGTACACCGATACCGGACGGGTTTCCCTGACCCTGAAATACCGGAGCCAGATCGCGGAGTTTACCGTGGAGGATACCGGCGAAGGCATTGCCGAAGAGAACCTAGAACGCATTTTCCGGCCCTTTGAACGTATTCGCACCCCCGGTCAGAGCCAGACTGGCACAGGCCTGGGTCTGACCATCACCCATCTGTTAACAGAAATCATGGGCGGCGATCTGTCGGTGGAAAGTGAGACTGGCAAAGGCAGCACTTTCAGGGTCAGCCTGATGCTATCCAGTGTGCACACGCCAGGACCGGAGTCCATGACCTCACCGGCCCGACGGATCTATGGCTACGAGGGGCCGCGCCGCAAAATCATGGTGGTGGATGACGAAACCAGCCACCGCCAGTTGATCCGCGCCATGCTGGCGCCCCTTGGCTTTGAAATCATCGATACTGATAACTCGCTGGCGGTGGTGGACGCGGTAGGAAAAGAACTGCCCGACCTGCTTTTCCTGGATGTGTCCATGCCCGGCTATGATGGCTGGGAGATTCTCACCCAGTTACGGGACAACAACCATCAACTGCCGGTGGTGATGGTGTCGGCCGATGCCAGTGAGGGCCGTGACCGCCCGCAACCCCCGCAGCACAACGGCTATGTGATCAAACCCGTGCGCCAGAACCAGTTGCTGGATCATATAGCGCGGCTGATTGCCCTGGACTGGCGGTTCGACAAAAGCGCGGAGCCTCTGGCGCCATTGCCGGACCCCGCCACCGGCACCATGGCTCTGCCCTCCGACCAACACCGGACAGCCCTGGTTGCCCTGGCCACCATCGGCCATCGCAAAGGACTGCTGGATGCATTGCACGGGCTGGAGCTCCGGGGCGAGGCCGAACCGCTGTTTTTCCGGGAAATGATCCGGCTGACCAACGATTTTCAATTCGACAAGATTATTGATGCACTGAGGTTGACCGACTATGAACACACCTGACCCCCGCAAGACCGTGGTCATGGTGGTGGACGACGCCATCGATTCCATCCGCATGATCAGTGATGCTCTGGAAACCGCCGGCATGACCGTCCTGGTAGCACTGGAAGGCAATCAGGCCCTGACCATCAGCATGAACATTACCCCCGACATTGTGCTGATGGACGCGATCATGCCCAACATGGACGGCTTTGAGACCTGCCGCCAGCTGAAACAGAACCCGCAATTCATCGACACGCCCATCATCTTCATGACCGGCCTGAGCGATACCGAACATGTTGTGATGGGCCTGAATTCGGGCGGCGTGGATTACGTCACCAAACCCATCAACACCGCCGAAGTGCTGGCCCGCATGCAGGTCCACCTGACCAATGCCCGCATGACCCGAAGTGCGCGCCAGGCACTGGATACCGCAGGGCAGAACCTGTTTGCCGTGGACCACGGCGGAGAAGTCCTGTGGGCCACACCCCAGGTGCTGCAACGCCTGACGGACGGGGACACCAATCACCAGCAGCAGCTGAGCCTGAATCTGAAGGAATGGCTGACCCACAACCCGGAAAACGGCCACAGCCTGACCCTGGAGTTTCTGGCCGAGCCCCACTCCGTGGAGTTTCTGACCCTGGTCGATAACCGCGAATACCTGCTGCGGCTGCATGAAGTTCAGCAATCGGGCTCGGCAACCGCTGCGCTGCGGGAGAGGTTTGGCCTGACCGGTCGGGAATCCGATGTACTGCTGTGGATCGCCAACGGCAAAACCAACCGGGAAATCGGCCAGATTCTGGACATGAGCCCGCGCACCGTTAACAAGCACCTGGAGCAGGTATTCCGGAAGCTGGGAGTGGAAAACCGGACCTCGGCTGCGGCGTTGGCCATCAAGTGCCTGGCGCGGGGCTGACCGGGTCCCATTTGCGGGCCGGCGGCCGGTAGCTACGAAGGGCTGCCAACAGTGCTTCGGCACGCTCTTCGACAATCACCATGTCAGCATGTTCGGCTTTCAGAAATCCGGCCCCGGCCATGGTCCTGAAGAACGCGATCAGCTCGTTGTAATAGCCGTTGACGTTCAGCAACGCACAGGGTTTGTGGTGATAGCCCAGCTGCGCCCAGGTCCAGGCCTCGAAGATTTCATCCATGGTGCCGGGGCCGCCGGGCAGCGCAACAAAGGCGTCGGCCATGTCGGCCATCAGCGCCTTGCGCTGATGCATGGAACCAACCACGTCCAGCCGGGTCAGGCCGGGGTGGGCCAGTTCCCGGTCCCGCAGGGATTCGGGAATCACCCCGTAGACCTCACGGCCACCCGCCAGCACCGCATCGGCAACCACCCCCATCAGGCCGACCTTGCCACCACCAAACACCAGATCGATTCCCTGGCTCGCAATATGGCTCCCGAACGTTCGGGCCGCTTCCGCAAAGCTTTCGTCGTTGCCCCGACTGGAGCCACAAAACACCGCGATTTTCATAATCGATTCCTGTGACTGGAGTGGTTGTTTGCTATCTTGGGCGCCAGGCTGCCTGACTCTTCAAGATCAACACACGGACTGGTTCCCATGAAAACCGTTTTTTCACCCCTGCACAACCGCCGCAGCGCCAGAACCGAACTGGATGGCGGCGTGCTGATTGCACCCCATGAGAAACCTTCGCGGGCGGAAACCATACTGGGCCGGGTACAACAGCAACAACTGGGGGAAGTTCTCCCACCACAGGAATTTGGCCTGGACCCGGTCCGGCGTGTGCACACCCCGGACTATGTGGATTTTCTCAGGTGCAGCTGGGCCGACTGGGCCGCCGCCGGCAAACCCGGTGAGGCCATTCCCGCGGTCTGGCCCGGCCGGGGGATGCGGCACCGGGTCCCGCAAGACATTGATGGCCGGCTGGGCTATTACAGCTTTGCCGCCGAGACCTCCATCACCGAAGGCACCTGGGAGGCCGCCTGCGCCTCGGCCAATGTTGCGCTGACCGCACAGGCGCTGGTGGCCAATGGCGAACCCGCCGCTTTCGCACTCTGCCGCCCGCCCGGCCACCATGCCCACGCCGACCTGTTCGGTGGCTACTGCTTTTTCAACAACGCCGCCATAGCCGCCCAGGCGTTCCGGGATCAGGGTGCCAGGCGGGTGGCGGTGCTGGACGTGGACTTCCACCACGGCAATGGCACCCAGAGCATTTTTTACCAGCGCAGCGAGGTCCTGACCATCAGCCTGCACGGCGACCCGGATCTGGTATTCCCGCATTTCCTGGGGTTTGAGGACGAAACCGGCGAAGGTTCCGGCGAGGGCTTTAACCTGAATATCATCTATCCACCACGCACACCGTTCAGGGTCTGGCGTGATGGCCTGGCAACCGCCTGCGCACGCATAACCGCTTTCCAGCCGGATGCCCTGGTGATCGCCCTGGGCGTGGACACTTTCGAGGATGACCCGATTTCGTTCTTCAGGCTGACGTCTGCGGATTACCTGCTGATGGGGGAAAGGATAGGCGAACTGAACCTGCCGACGCTGTTTACCATGGAAGGCGGCTACGATGTCGATGCCATCGGCGTGAATGTGGTGAACGTCCTGAAAGGTTTCGAACGGGCCTAGTGTCCCATCTGGTCAACGAATTAACCAGATGGGACACTAGCTATGAACCGGGTTCTTTCAGTTTGGCAAAGGCTTCCGGATACCGGCGTTTCATTCGTGCCAGCCGGAAGATGGTAATGAAATTGGTAATCACCACCATGCCCTCCGCCAGGGTGCCGCCAACCGAGCCGATAACAATGTTATTCAGCATCCAGCAGACAGCGGCGCCCGCCAGCATCAACCGCATGGGAATGCCCCGGAGCATGAACATGCCCACGGTGCCAAAAATCGCAGCGGCGATGGCAAAGAAATCCACCGGGCTGCGCCAGGTCAGGGCCGCCGCGACCAGATTGACGACCAGCACTGCCAGCATCACCTGCCAGTTGCCCAGATAACGCCGGGCCAGGATTATCCGGCCGATCACCAGCAGACTCAGGATCGCCGCCGTCCAGCTGCCGAAAAGCGCGAACTGCAGCGCAAAGGCCACGTTCGCGGAAATCAGCAGCACCATCAGGCGGTCGTCCCGCTTGCTGGCAAAGCCCAGGATGCAGAACGCCAGCGCCACCAGGCTGACAATCTGGCCTGCCATGTCGGTCATGGTCATGTTCATACCATCAAACATAGCAGGCCCGGCCGCATTGCGGGGCCATGTTCAGGCCATGGTTCAGGCCGCCTGCTCGTCGACCTCGCTGTCATCGGCCGGATTGCGGATCAGGAAGTCAAAAGCGCTCAGAGACGCTTTCGAACCCTCACCCATGGATATCACGATCTGCTTGTATGGCACGGTCGTGGCATCGCCTGCCGCAAACACGCCGGGAATGGAGGTTTCACCGCGCTCGTCGACGATGATCTCGCCGTGCTGGCTCAGCTCGACAGAACCTTTCAGCCACTCGGTATTCGGCAGCAGGCCGATCTGAACAAACACGCCTTCAAGAGTCACATCGTGCACATCACCCTGCTGCCGATCCTTATACTTCAGGCCACTGACTTTGCCACTCTCGCCGAAAATCTCGGTGGTCTGGGCCGAGGTCAGAATTTCCACATTGTTCAGGCTGCGCAGTTTTTTCTGCAGCACGTCGTCTGCTTTCAATTCGTCCGCAAATTCAAGCAGGGTCACGTGGCCGACAATACCGGCCAGATCAATCGCCGCTTCCACGCCGGAGTTACCACCGCCAATCACCGCGACTCGCTTGCCCTTGAACAGCGGGCCATCGCAGTGAGGGCAGTAAGCCACGCCCTTGTTGCGGTATTCCTCTTCACCCGGAACCCCCAGCTGGCGCCAGCGTGCCCCGGTGGAAAGCACCAGGGTGCGGGACTTCAGTGAAGCGCCATTGGCCAGCTGCAGTTCATGCCAACCGCCTCTGCTGGCGGCGGGAATCAGTTTTTCCGCCCGCTGCAGGTTCATGATGTCGACGTCATATTCCTTGACGTGCTGCTCCATGGCCGCGACCAGTTTCGGGCCTTCGGTGTAAGGCACGGAAATCAGGTTTTCGATGCCCATGGTGTCTGCCACCTGGCCACCAAAACGCTCCGCCACAAGTCCGGTAGCAATGCCTTTGCGGGCGGCATAGATGGCCGCAGAGGAACCGGCAGGGCCGCCGCCGACCACCAGCACCTCAAACGGATCCTTGTGCTTGAGCTTTTCAGCTTCCCGGGCTTCCGCGCCGGTATCAACCCTGGCTACGATTTCCCCCAGCGACATCCGGCCCTGACCGAAGGGCTCGCCATTCAGATAAACGCTCGGCACCGCCATGATCTCACGCTTTTCGACTTCATCCTGAAACAGGGCGCCGTCTATCGAGGTGTGTTTGATCCGCGGGTTCAGCACACTCATCAGGTTCAGCGCCTGGACTACATCCGGGCAGTTCTGGCAGGACAGTGAGTAGTAGGTCTCGAACTCCAGATCGGCGTTCAGATCCCTGACCTGATTAATCAGATCCTCACTTTCTTTGGACGGATGACCGCCAACCTGTAACAGCGCCAGAACCAGGGAAGTGAACTCATGACCCATGGGAATGCCGGCGAATCTCACGCCGACGCTGTCGTCACCAACACGGTTAATGGCAAAAGACGGGCGGCGAACATCGCCCGATTCTTCCGTGCGCAGACTGATCTTTTCAGACATGGGCTCCAGTTCGTCCAGCAACTGCTTCAGCTCCTGGGACTTGGCGCTGTCATCGTAGGCCGCAACCAGTTCAATCGGTTGTTGCAACTTGCCCATGTAGGTCTTCAACTGTTCCTTTATGTTGGCATCCAACATGAAAAGCTCCTCTT
>NZ_DATFKH010000131.1:0-1319 GCF_035268745.1 Marinobacter sp. | reverse complement strand
TGAACCGGGCAGACATCGATCCGGCCGAGTTAGCGGGCTGGTCAATCAACCTATCACCCTCGAGCCCGGGATTGTCTGAGAATGAATGAAACTATAGATTGGGACAAAGTCACCCGATACCTCGATGCTTTGTATGAAGCTTCAGAGGGTCTCGAAGGCATGTTCCCTGGCCGCAAGTTCACGCTTGACGGCCATCTTGTCGGGAGCGTTGGAGAAGTTGTTGCCGCCTACATTTTTGATCTAGATTTAAACGCCGCCTCGACCCAAGGCCACGACGCAATGACACGCGACGGCAAGATGGTCGAGATCAAGCTAACCCAAGGCAAAAGCGTGGCAATCCGTCACGAGCCCGATCATCTGATTGCCCTGCACCGGCCCAAGGGCGGGCCCGTTCGCGTCGTATACAACGGACCAGGTTCGATCGCATGGCACCACGCCGGGAAGATGCAGGCAAATGGTCAGCGCCCGATATCTCTCACCCGGCTTGCGAAGTTGGATAGGGAAATATCGAAAGAAGACCGGGTCAGGGTACATAGAGAATCACCGATCTGAGAAAAACAAACGAACGCGGACACCCATAAGTTAGAGGGTCAAGCTAGATTTCCGAAACGGTTGGCTGGCATCGGAAACTGCTGTTCCACCCTTCCCTTGGCACTATTTCGCCAGGAATCACGAGATGCCCGAATATCAGGCACGCCAAACCTGGCCTTGCGGCCATCCGGGTAAAGATCAGGATTGATGCGGTTCTAGCCTGGCCTGAACAGCTGGGCTGCGGCCGTCTGGCCCTTTAGGAAGGATTTTCCGAAACGCTCGGCGAGGTCTCGCATCTTTTCGAGCGGTCCAATGAAGCTGCCGAACCGGGTTTTTTCGCTTCGATTGATGAACTTGACATACGACGCCGGGTCGATCTTCAGCCGCTCCAGGATCGGCGGCAGGTTCTCCGGAATACTGCCTTGCTTGCCCTCGATCACGGCGCGGCCCGACCAGTCCACGAGTTTCAGGTAGTCCTGTATCTCATAGGGAATCGCCCGCTCGGGGTTTTTCGGTGCCTGGTCGGCAAATGGCATCAGTTTGCCGATCGCGGTCTGCAAGTCTTCCGGTAGTTTCTCCATTGCCTCCGGGACTTGACTCGCAATCTTGGGGTTCTGCTCCAGAATCCGTTGCTCGATGGCTGTGTAGTCGGACTCTTCCGGGGCCTGGGCCATGTTGGCGCGGATTGGATTGAGGTCGACATAAGCCATGGCCGCAATCAGCGCGGCCTCGTCCAGCAGCGCCTGGCTCTTGAACCGGCCTTCCCAGAACCGACCGGTGACGTTGTC
>NZ_DATFKH010000130.1:0-20672 GCF_035268745.1 Marinobacter sp. | reverse complement strand
CGCTAAAGACGGCGAGAGGAAGAATTCCAATGTCCAAGTCGAAATTCGAACGTACGGAGCCGCACGTGAACGTTGGCACGATCGGTCACGTGGACCACGGCAAGACGACGCTGACGGCGGCGCTGACGAAGGTCTGTTTCGAGACCTATCAGACCGGTGAGTCGCGTGCTTTCGACCAGATCGACAACGCGCCGGAAGAGAAGGCGCGCGGTATCACGATCGCGACCTCGCACGTGGAGTACGAGACGCCGAACCGTCACTACGCCCACGTGGACTGTCCTGGTCACGCGGACTATGTGAAGAACATGATCACGGGTGCGGCGCAGATGGATGGCGCGATTCTGGTGGTGTCGGCGGCGGACGGCCCGATGCCGCAGACGCGGGAGCACATTCTGCTGGCGCGTCAGGTGGGCGTGCCGAAGATCATCGTGTACCTGAACAAGGCGGACATGGTGGACGACGAGGAGCTTCTGGAGCTCGTCGAGATGGAGGTCCGGGAACTGCTGGACGCCTACGATTTCCCTGGCGATGACACGCCGCTGGTGATTGGTTCGGCGCTGAAGGCGCTGGAAGGTGACAAGTCGGATATCGGCGAGCCGTCGGTGGTGAAGCTGCTCGAGGCGCTGGACGATTATATTCCGGAGCCGGAGCGTGCGATCGACAAGCCTTTCCTGATGCCGATCGAGGACGTGTTCTCGATTTCGGGTCGTGGCACGGTGGTGACGGGTCGTGTGGAGCGCGGGATCATCAAGGTTGGTGAGGAAGTTGAGATTGTTGGTATCAAGGATACCGTCAAAACCACTTGTACCGGCGTTGAGATGTTCCGCAAGCTGCTGGACGAAGGTCGTGCTGGTGAGAACGTTGGCGTTCTGTTGCGTGGTACCAAGCGTGACGACGTTGAGCGTGGCCAGGTTCTCTGTAAGCCGGGTACAATCAAGCCGCACACCAAGTTCGAGTGCGAAGTGTACGTACTGAGCAAAGAAGAAGGTGGTCGTCATACCCCGTTCTTCAAGGGCTACCGTCCGCAGTTCTACTTCCGTACCACCGACGTAACCGGTTCTTGCGAGCTGCCGGAAGGTGTGGAAATGGTTATGCCGGGTGACAACGTCAAGATGAGTGTTACCCTGATTGCTCCGATCGCCATGGAAGATGGTCTGCGCTTCGCGATTCGTGAAGGTGGCCGTACCGTTGGTGCCGGCGTAGTCGCCAAGATCATCGAGTAATCTGCTCGTTTGATCAGGAAAAAGGGGCTGATTCTTCAGCCCCTTTTTCTGTTGCAGCCGTAAAGCTTGCCTGGCCCGGTCAATCAGCATTGCTGTTGACAGGGTTGGGTATTATGCATACAATGCGGCTCCTTTTTTTGAAGGTCGGCTAACTAGTAGCTGCTACGAGTGGAGTTTGGTGCATCATGCAAAGCCAAAAAATTCGAATCCGGTTGAAGGCGTTTGATTATCGCCTTATCGACCAGTCCACGCAGGAGATCGTCGATACCGCTAAGCGGACCGGCGCTCAGGTGCGTGGCCCTATCCCTCTGCCGACGCGGAAGGAAAAGTACACCGTATTGATCTCTCCGCACGTCAACAAGGACGCGCGCGATCAGTATGAAATTCGTACGCATAAGCGTTTGCTCGACATCGTTGAGCCGACGGAAAAGACAGTAGATGCTTTGATGAAACTGGACCTGGCAGCAGGTGTAGACGTTCAGATCAGCCTCGGCTAATACCGCCCGGTATTAGTCTGTGTAACTGTCATAAGGCCATAGAGGGTGAGAGCCCCGTACACTTAAGAGGTGAAACATGGCAATTGGTGTTGTCGGTCGTAAGGCCGGTATGACCCGTATTTTTACGGAAGATGGGCAGGCGCTGCCCGTAACGGTAATTGAGGTTGAGCCCAACCGCATTACCCAACTGAAAACTCTTGAAAGCGATGGCTACCGCGCCGTACAGGTGACTGTCGGTACTCGTCGCTCCTCTCGTGTTACCAAGAGTGAAGCGGGCCATTTTGCCAAGGCGGGCGTTGAAGCCGGTCGTGGCATGTGGGAATTCCGTCTCGCCGATGGCGAAGGTGAAGACCTGGCCGCCGGCAGTGAGATCACAGCTTCTGTATTCGAAGACGGTCAGGTGGTTGACGCCATCGGTCAGTCCAAGGGTAAGGGCTTCCAGGGCGGTGTTAAGCGCTGGAACTTCTCCATGCAGGATGCCACTCACGGTAACTCTCTGTCTCACCGTGCTCCGGGTTCCATTGGTCAGAACCAGACTCCGGGCAAGGTATTCAAGGGCAAAAAGATGGCGGGCCAGATGGGTAATGCTCAGGTGACTGTGCAGAACCTGAAAATTGTCCGTGTCGACGCCGAGCGCAACCTGCTGCTGGTGAGTGGTGCCGTTCCCGGCGCGACTGGCGGCGATGTTGTCATCAAGCCTGCAGTTAAAGCCTGAGGAGCGGTGCGATGGAATTGACTATTACAGGTAGCGGCAAGGGGATTTCTGTTTCCGACGCCGCGTTCGCCAAAGATTTTAACGAGTCGCTGGTTCACCAGGTTGTGACTGCCTACATGGCAGGCGCCCGCCAGGGTACCAAGGCTCAGAAAACACGTTCCGAAGTAAGCGGTGGCGGTAAGAAGCCATGGCGTCAGAAGGGCACTGGTCGTGCCCGTGCCGGTACTATCCGTAGTCCGATCTGGCGCGCCGGTGGCGTTACCTTTGCAGCCAAGCCTCGTGGCTTCGAGCAGAAGGTAAACCGCAAGATGTACCGCGCAGCGATGCGCTCCATTTTTTCCGAGCTGGTTCGCCAGGAGCGTCTGGTGGTTGTTGACGACATGAACGTTGACAGTCCGAAGACCAAGGCATTCAACGCCAAGCTGAAGGATATCGGTGTGACCAACGCGCTGATTCTGTCCGACAACGTCGAGCAGAACCTGCATCTGGCCTCGCGCAACATTCCGCACGTTGATGTGCGTGATATTGCCGGCCTGGATCCGGTTAGCCTGGTTGCCTTCGAGAAGGTCGTTGTGACCGTTCCCGCTCTGAAGAAGATCGAGGAGATGCTGGGATGAATCAGGAACGTATTTACAAGGTCCTGCTTGGGCCGCACGTATCGGAAAAAGCGTCTCTGGCGGCAGAGCGTGGTCAGGTAGTGTTTCGTGTTGCACCTGATGCCACCAAGCCCGAGATCAAGAAAGCCGTTGAGCAGCTGTTCAACGTCACCGTAGAAGGTGTTCAGGTTCTGAACCGTAAGGGTAAGCTCAAGCGCACTATCCGCGGGTTCGGCAAGCGTAATGACATTCGTAAGGCTTACGTAAAGCTGGCAGAAGGTCAGGACATCGATTTTCTGGATGTGGAATAAGGTAAAGGGGTCGTAATATGCCGATCGTCAAAACCAAACCAACATCTGCCGGACGCCGTCACGTTGTAAAGCTTTACAACCCGGATCTGCACACTGGGCGCCCATACGAGCCGTTGGTAGAAAGAAAGAACAAGACGGGTGGTCGTAACAACGTAGGCCGCATTACAACCCGTCATACGGGTGGTGGTCACAAGAAGCACTACCGTGTCATCGATTTTAAGCGGACCAAAGATGGTATCCCGGCGACTATTGAGCGCCTGGAATACGATCCGAACCGCTCTGCGCACATTGCACTGCTGAAGTATGCCGATGGCGAGCGTCGTTACATTATCGCTCCCAAAGGTATGCAGATTGGTGATCCTGTGCGCTCCGGTATCGACGCACCGATCAAGGTGGGCAGCACGTTGCCGCTCCGGAATATTCCGGTCGGTTCTGTTATCCACTGCGTCGAACTCAAGCCTGGCAAAGGTGCACAGCTGGCTCGCTCTGCGGGCGCATCCGTACAGCTGGTTGCACGGGAAGGTGCTTATGCCACCATCCGCCTGCGCTCAGGTGAAATGCGAAAGGTGCTTGTAGATTGTCGTGCAACGTTGGGTGAAGTATCCAACAGCGAGCACAGTCTCAAGCAGCTTGGTAAAGCGGGTGCATCACGTTGGCGCGGTAAACGTCCAACAGTACGTGGTGTTGCTATGAACCCAGTTGACCACCCACATGGTGGTGGTGAAGGGCGTACCTCTGGCGGGCGTCACCCGGTTACTCCGTGGGGTGTTCCGACCAAAGGGCATAAGACTCGTAAGAACAAGCGTACTGACAAGATGATAGTACGTCGTCGTTCGGCCAAGTAAACGACTACATAGAGGTAATTGCTGTGCCACGTTCTTTAAAGAAAGGTCCTTTTATAGACCTGCATCTGTTGAAGAAGGTCGAGGCAGCTCTGGAAGCTAATGACAAGCGGCCGATCAAAACCTGGTCGCGTCGGTCAACAGTTTTTCCGGAGATGGTAGGCCTGACCATTGCAGTCCACAACGGCAAGCAGCACGTGCCGGTTTATGTCACCGAAGATATGGTTGGGCATAAGCTGGGTGAGTTCGCGGCAACGCGTACTTATCGTGGTCATGCGGCCGACAAGAAAGCTAAACGCTGATTGTGAGGGAATAGAAATGGAAATAGCAGCCAAATATAAGGGCGCTAACCTCTCAGCTCAGAAAGCACGTCTTGTCGCTGACCAAGTACGCGGCAAAGCTGTTGAGGATGCCCTGAACATTCTGACTTTCAGCCCGAAGAAGGCGGCGGTCGTGATCAAGAAAGCTCTTGAGTCCGCCATTGCCAACGCTGAGCATAACGAAGGTCTGGACGTTGACGATCTGCGGGTTTCCACCGTGATGGTGGATGAGGGTCCGACGCTCAAGCGAATCAAAGCTCGAGCCAAGGGGCGCGCTGACCGTATTTTCAAGCGCACCTGCCATATCACCGTCAAGGTCGCCGACAAGTAGGAGATGCTCAGATGGGTCATAAAGTAAATCCAACCGGCATTCGCCTGGGTGTGATCAAAGAGCACAACTCAGTGTGGTATGCCGACAAAAAGGAATACTCCAGGAACCTGCTGAATGATATTCAGGTTCGTGAGTTCCTCGACAAGCGTCTGGTTAAGGCGTCTGTCAGCAAGATTGTGATCGAGCGCCCTGCTCAGAACGCCCGTATCACGATCCATACTGCCCGTCCCGGTATTGTTATCGGTAAGAAGGGTGAAGATGTTGATCGTCTGCGTCGCGAAGTCAGCGACATGATGGGTGTGCCTGTGCACATCAACATCGAAGAAGTCCGCAAGCCGGACCTCGATGCCCGCCTGGTAGCGCAAAACGTTGCCGGCCAGCTGGAGCGTCGTGTGATGTTCCGTCGCGCTATGAAGCGCGCGGTCCAGAACGCCATGCGCCAGGGTGCCAAGGGTATCAAGATTCAGGTTGGCGGTCGTCTCGGGGGTGCTGAAATCGCGCGTTCCGAGTGGTATCGCGAAGGTCGTGTTCCTCTGCACACACTGCGTGCAGATATTGATTACGCAACCTACGAAGCGCATACCACTTACGGCGTAATCGGCGTCAAGGTATGGATCTTCAAAGGTGAGATTCTTGGTGGTATGGAGCAGGTCCGTGCTGACAAGAAAGCCTCTGGGAAGAAAGGTTCTAAGTAAAGGGGCACTCTTATGCTGCAACCAAAACGCACCAAATTTCGCAAGGTAATGAAAGGCCGTAACACCGGTCTTGCTCACCGCGCCAACAAGGTGAGCTTCGGTGAATACGGATTGAAGGCTACGAGCCGTGGGCGTATAACTGCGCGCCAGATTGAGGCAGCGCGTCGTACCATGACTCGTCGCATCAAGCGGGGCGGTAAGATCTGGATCCGGGTGTTCCCGGACAAGCCGATCACCGGTAAGCCGCTTGAAGTTCGAATGGGTAAAGGTAAGGGTTCTGTCGAGTATTGGGTGGCTGAAATCCAGCCAGGCCGCATGCTCTACGAGATGGAAGGTGTTTCTGAGGAAATTGCTCGGGACGCATTCACTCTCGCCGCGGCCAAACTGCCGGTACAGACCACCTTTGTAACGAGGACGGTGATGTGATGAAAGCAATAGAGCTGCGTGAAAAGTCAGTCGAGGAGCTGAACAAAGAGCTGATCGACCTCCTGAAGGAGCAGTTCAACCTGCGCATGCGTAAGGCGACAGGTCAGCTGAATCAGTCTCACCTTCTCGGCAAGGTGAAGCGCGACATTGCTCGCGTGAAAACAGTATTGAACGAAAAGGCAGGACAGTGACATGACCGAAGCTACCCAAACTGCCAGAACTCTGAGCGGCAAGGTCGTGAGCAACAAGATGGAGAAATCCATCGTGGTGCTGGTCGAGCGTCAGGTGAAACACCCGCTGTACGGTAAGTACATGAAGCGTTCAACCAAGATCCATGCTCACGATGAGAGTAATCAGTGCAACATCGGTGACACTGTGACCATTCAGGAAACCCGTCCGGTCTCGAAGACCAAGAGCTGGGCCCTGGTGGAAGTTACCGAACGTGCATCCAAGGTGTAACGCCGGAGAACAACCATGATTCAGACTCAAACAATGCTTGAAGTCGCGGATAACAGCGGTGCGCGTCAGGTGATGTGCATCAAGGTCCTGGGCGGTTCACATCGGCGTTATGCCAGCGTAGGGGATATCATCAAGGTAACCGTCAAGGAAGCCATCCCCCGCGGTAAAGTGAAGAAAGGCCAGGTCCTGAAAGCTGTCGTGGTGCGCACCCGCAAGGGTGTTCGTCGTCCCGACGGTTCGCTGATCCGTTTCGACGGAAACGCGGCAGTACTTCTGAACAATCAGGACGCTCCTATTGGTACCCGTATCTTCGGACCGGTTACCCGTGAACTGCGTAATGAGAAGTTCATGAAAATTATCTCACTGGCACCCGAAGTACTTTAAAGGACCAGAGGCCGGTTATGAAAAAGATCAAACGAGATGACGAAGTAATCGTCACTACGGGGAAAGATAAAGGCAAACGTGGTAAAGTCCTGAAGGTTCAGGACGATGGCCGTATGGTTGTTTCCGGGATCAATATGATCAAGAAGCACACCAAGCCTAACCCGATGCTGGGCTCCCCAGGTGGCATCGTCGAAAAAGAAGCACCTATCCAGGCTTCCAACGTGGCTATTTTTAATCCGCAGACCGGCAAAGCCGATCGTGTAGGCTTCCAGATTAAGGAAGACGGCGCGAAAGTGCGGATCTTCAAGTCCACGAACGAAGCTGTCGATAACCAGTAAGCGGTGGTGGTTACGATGCTTAATATGAAAGAGCAGTACAGTCAGGAAGTGGTACCCGCCCTGCAGAAAGAGTTCAGCTACAAGAACATCATGCAGGTACCGCGTATCGAGAAGATCACCCTTAACATGGGTGTCGGCGAAGCCGTTGGCGATAAAAAGCTGATCGAGAACGCTGTTGCAGATCTGGAAAGGCTGGCCGGCCAGAAAGCCGTAGTCACCCTTGCCCGCAAGTCTGTAGCCGGTTTCAAGATCCGCGAAGGTTGGCCGATCGGTTGCAAGGTTACTCTGCGTGGTGAGCGCATGTGGGACTTTTTTGATCGTCTGGTGCACATTGCGGTTCCCCGCATTCGTGACTTCCGCGGTCTCAATCCCAAATCCTTCGACGGTCGCGGTAACTACAGCATGGGAGTGCGTGAGCAGATCATTTTCCCCGAGATCGAGTACGACAGAGTCGACAAGATCCGTGGTCTGGACATCACCATTACCACGACTGCCGGTACCGACGATGAAGGTCGCGAACTGTTGAAAGCGTTCGGCTTTCCGTTCAAGAAATAAGGAACGAGTGTAATGGCTAAGGTTTCCATGAAGAACCGTGAGTTCAAGCGCGAAGCGACCGTTGCGAAATTTGCAGCCAAGCGTGCTGAGCTCAAGGCGATTATCAAAAATCCGAATACCAGCGACGATGACCGTTGGGATGCACAGGTGAAGCTGCAGAAGCTGCCCCGTAATGCAAGCCCGTCGCGTCTTCGTAATCGTTGCCAGGTTACCGGTCGTCCTCATGGCGTTCTGCGCAAGTTCAAGCTTTCACGGATTAAATTACGTGAAGCAGGAATGCGTGGCGACGTTCCGGGTCTGACCAAAGCAAGCTGGTAAGACAGGTATCGGGCCGCAAGGCCGGGTGCCCGTTGGTAAGCGGTGCGGCGCACCGCTGCACAACTAAAAAGAGCAGGAGTCTCATACTGATGAGTATGCAAGATACGCTTGCGGATATGTTTACGCGTATTCGTAATGCCCAGATGGCACAGAAGGTCGATGTGGCCATGCCATCTTCAAAAATGAAGATCTCCGTAGCCCAGGTCCTGAAGGACGAGGGTTATGTAGCAGATTTTTCCGTTTCAGCTGATGCCAAGCCCCAGTTGACGATCAGCCTCAAGTATTTCGGTGGCAAGCCGGTGATTGAGGAGATCAAGCGGGCAAGTCGGCCGAGCCTGCGCCAGTACAGAGGTGCAGAGAAGCTGCCGAAGGTGTCCGGCGGTCTGGGAGTCGCGATCATTTCCACGTCCAAGGGCGTAATGACCGATCGCGCCGCACGTGCTGCCGGCGTGGGTGGCGAAGTCATCTGCACCGTATTTTAGGAGAACATTATGTCCAGGGTTGCCAATAATCCTGTCGTTCTGCCTTCCGGTGTTGAGGTCAAGCTGAACGGACAGGAAATCAATGTGAAGGGCTCCAAGGGAGCGCTCCAGATTACAATCCATCAGGTGGTTGAAGTGAAGCAGGAAGAAAACGTTCTGCGCTTTGCCGCCCGTGATGGCGCCAAACAGTCCCGCGCTCTTGCTGGTACGACCCGGGCACTGGTTAACAATATGGTGACCGGTGTATCGACTGGCTTCGAGCGCAAGCTCCAGTTGACGGGCGTTGGTTACCGTGCCCAGGCGCAGGGTAAGAAGCTCAATCTGACACTGGGTTTTTCTCACCCGGTCGAATATGAGCTGCCCGAGGGGATTACCGCAGAGACGCCGTCCAACACGGAAGTCGTCATTCGCGGTATCGACAAGCAACAGGTTGGCCAGGTCGCTGCTGAAGTTCGCTCGTTCCGTCCGCCCGAACCCTATAAGGGTAAAGGTGTTCGTTATGCGGATGAGCAGGTCAGACGCAAAGAAGCCAAGAAGAAATAAGGCGGGACTATGAGCGCGAATAACGAAAGATTGCGTCGCGCACGTAAAGTGCGCATGAAGATCCGTAGGCTGGGTACTGACCGTCTGTGCGTACACCGCACGCCGCGTCATATGTACGCCCAGGTTACGTCTGCAGACGGCAGCAAAGTCATTGCTGCTGCCTCCACGTTGGATAAGGACCTGCGCCAGGGTGCAACCGGTAACGTGGAAGCCGCAAAAAAGGTCGGTCAGCTGATTGCTGAGCGTGCCAAAGCGGCAGGAGTGGAGCAGGTCGCATTCGACCGTTCCGGTTACCGTTATCACGGTCGTGTTCAGGCTCTGGCCGACGCAGCCCGTGAAGCTGGCTTGCAATTCTAAGAGGTGGAGAAGATGAGCGTTAACGAACAGAAAGCGCCTGAGCTCCAGGAAAAGCTGGTCCAGGTCAATCGCGTTGCCAAGGTGGTCAAGGGTGGTCGTATTTTTGCATTCACCGCTCTGACAGTCGTCGGTGATGGCAAGGGTCGCGTTGGTTTCGGCCGTGGCAAGGCGCGTGAAGTGCCGGTTGCGATTCAGAAGGCAATGGAAGCCGCGCGTAAGAACATGGTTGACATTCCGCTGGACGGAAACACACTGCAGTACGCGGTAAAGGCTCAGCATGGAGGCTCGAAGGTCTACATGCAGCCTGCATCTGAAGGTACCGGTATCATTGCCGGTGGCGCCATGCGCGCCGTGCTGGAAGTTGCCGGGGTGCAGAACGTGCTGTCCAAGTGTTACGGGTCAACCAACCCGGTGAACGTGGTACGTTCCACCATCAAGGGTCTCCAGGCAACGCAGGCGCCTGAAGATATTGCAGCCAAGCGCGGTAAATCCGTGGAAGAGATTCTGGGTTGAAGTCATGGCGAACGCAAAAATGATTAAAGTAACTCTGACCCGCAGCCCGATCGGCTGCCAGCCCAAGCACAAATTGTGTGTGAAGGGCCTGGGTCTTCGCAAAATCGGTCATACCGTGGAACTGGAGGACACTCCTTCCATCCGTGGCATGATCAACCGGGTTAACTACCTGGTTCAGGTAGAGGAGAACTAGGATGCGTCTGAACGAACTTAGTCCGGAACCTGGTTCACGCCCGGCCGCAAGGCGCGTCGGTCGTGGTATTGGTAGCGGTCTTGGCAAAACCGGCGGTCGTGGTCACAAGGGTCTGAAGGCACGGTCGGGTGGCAGTGTGGCGCCAGGTTTTGAAGGCGGTCAGCAGCCCCTGGCCCGGCGTCTGCCGAAATTCGGTTTTACATCGCGCCAACAGCGTTATGTCGCCGAGATCCGTCTCAACGAACTGGCGAAAGTCGACGGTGATATTGCCGACCTTGAAGCCCTGAAAAAAGCAGACATTGTTCGCGACGAGATTCGTGAAGCAAAGGTCATTCTGTCCGGCGAACTGAGCCGGGCAGTGACTGTCAAGGGTCTGAAAGTGACCAGAGGCGCACGCGAGGCTATCACTGCCGCGGGCGGTAAAGTCGAAGACTAGAGTAAGTCGAGGACTAAATGGCCAAGACAGCATCAACGCCCCCGGGCGGGGGAAAAGGACTGGCAGAGCTGCGTTCGCGGCTGTGGTTTGTCTTCCTGGCACTGTTGGTGTACCGGATCGGTGCGCATATTCCGGTCCCGGGTATCAATCCTGACCGCCTGGCAGCGCTGTTCGAGCAGAACCAGGGCACAATCCTGAGCATGTTCAACATGTTTTCCGGTGGTGCGCTTGAGCGCATGAGTATCTTTGCGCTGGGGATCATGCCGTACATCTCGGCCTCAATCATCATGCAGCTCATGACGGCGGTGAATCCAACGCTTGAGCAATTGAAGAAAGAGGGCGAGGCCGGGCGCAGGAAAATCAGCCAGTACACGCGATACGGCACCGTTCTTCTTGCCCTTGTGCAGGGTACGGGTATCTCCGTGGGGCTCGCCTCACAGGGCGTTACGTTCAATGACACCTTTGCCTTCCACTTCGTGGCAGTGGTCTCATTCGTCAGTGGTGCTGTGTTCATGATGTGGCTGGGTGAGCAGATCACCGAGCGCGGCGTCGGCAATGGCATCTCGCTGTTGATTTTCGCCGGTATCGTGGCGGGCTTGCCCGGCGCCATAGGCCAGACCCTGGTGCAGGCGCGAAATGGTGAAATGAGCCTGTTGCTGGTGCTGGGTATTGGCATACTGGCGGTGGCAGTCATTGGCTTCGTGGTATTCATGGAGCGTGGCCAGCGCCGACTCACGATCAATTACGCCAAAAGGCAGCAGGGTCGCCGGGTGTTTGCGCAGCAGTCCAGCCACCTGCCACTGAAAGTGAATATGGCCGGGGTCATCCCGCCTATTTTTGCCTCATCGATTCTGCTGTTCCCGGCGTCACTGGGTCAGTGGTTCGGTCAGGGCGAAGGTATGGAGTGGCTGAGCGATGTGTCGCAGGCCCTGGCTCCGAGTCAGCCGCTGTACATCATTCTGTTTGCTGCAGCAGTGGTATTCTTCTGCTTCTTCTATACAGCCCTGATGTATAACCCGAAGGAAGTGGCGGATAATCTCAAGCGCTCAGGCGCCTTTATACCGGGCATTCGACCGGGCGATCAGACCGCCAAATACATCGATGGCGTGCTGACCCGCCTGACCCTGTTCGGGGCAATGTACATCGCAGCAGTATCCCTGTTTCCACAGTTTCTGATGGTTGCAGGAAATGTGCCCTTCTATCTGGGCGGCACGTCACTGCTGATTGTTGTAGTCGTGGTGATGGATTTCATGGCTCAGGTGCAGTCTCACCTGATGTCTCATCAATATGATTCGTTGATGAAGAAGTCCAATCTCAAGGGCTATGGTCGGAACTGACAACAGTTCCCCTTGAAAACTGGAGTCGACAATGAAAGTACGCGCTTCGGTAAAGAAAATTTGCCGTAACTGCAAAGTAATTCGTCGCAATGGCTCGGTAAGAGTCATTTGCTCGGAGCCTCGCCACAAGCAGCGCCAGGGTTGATCCGTAGGGATTCAGAACTGACATTGCAAAAAGGGGTACGAATAATAGCGCTTGACCTCGCATGGGGTCAGGCGCTATTATTTCGCGCCCTTTTACAGTGGCGGAAAATTCACACAGCAAAGCTTTGAACGCGGAGTAATTTGGATGGCACGTATAGCCGGTGTCAATATACCCGATCACAAACATGCTGTTATCTCTCTGACTTACATTTTTGGAGTCGGAAAGACATCAGCCCAGAAGGTTTGCGAAGCAACCGGCGTCAAGCCGGACGTCAAGGTCAAAGACCTTTCCGACGAGCAGCTCGAATCACTTCGTACCGAAGTGGGAAAGCTGGCCGTCGAAGGCGATCTGCGTCGTGAACTTCAGATGAACATCAAGCGTTTGAAGGATCTCGGATGTCATCGTGGTCTGCGTCATCGTCATGGACTGCCGGTCCGTGGCCAGCGCACAAAGACAAACGCACGCACCCGTAAAGGTCCTCGCAAACCGATTCGTAAGTAACAGGTAGGCAAACATGGCAAAGCCAGGTACACGTACCCGTAAAAAGGTGAAAAAAACGGTTGTTGATGGCGTCGCGCACATTCACGCGTCCTTCAACAACACGATCGTGACCATTTCCGACCGTCAGGGCAATGTATTGTCCTGGGCCACTTCCGGTGGTTCCGGTTTTCGCGGGTCACGCAAGAGCACACCTTTTGCTGCGCAGGTAGCAGCTGAAAGAGCCGGTAATGCGGCTGCTGAATACGGCCTTAAAAACCTGGACGTAGAGGTTAAAGGTCCGGGCCCCGGACGTGAATCCGCTGTGCGCGCGCTGAATGGCTGCGGGTACAAGATCACGAACATCACCGACGTGACACCGATTCCCCATAACGGTTGTCGTCCGCCCAAAAAGCGCCGCGTCTAACACAGGAGACAGTGAAATATGGCTCGTTATATAGGCCCGAAGTGCAAGCTGTCTCGTCGTGAAGGGACAGATCTTTTTCTGAAGAGCGGTGTTCGCGCGCTTGATTCAAAGTGCAACATCGAGACTCCGCCGGGTATGCACGGCGCGCGTCGCGGTCGTCTGTCCGAATATGGCGTACAGCTTCGTGAAAAACAGAAAGTCCGTCGTATGTACGGCGTACTGGAAAAGCAGTTCCGCAACTATTACAAAGAGGCCGCTCGTGGCAAAGGTGCAACCGGTGAAAACCTGCTGCAGCTGCTGGAAGGCCGTCTTGATAACGTTGTATATCGCATGGGGTTTGGTTCAACCCGTGCCGAGTCCCGTCAGCTCGTTTCGCACAAGTCGATTCTGGTAAACGATAAGGTTGTCAATATTGCATCCTATCAGGTCAGGCCAGGTGACATTGTAAGCGTACGTGAGAAGGCCAGAAACCAGCTCCGCGTGAAAGGCGCCCTGGATCTGTCTTCGAGCCGCTCACCGGTGAGCTGGGTAGAGGTCGACGCCAGCAAGATGTCCGGCGTTTACAGCTCGGTGCCAGAGCGCACAGAGCTGCCGGCCGACATCAATGAGAACCTCATCGTCGAGCTTTACTCCAAGTAAAGCCTGATTTGCAACGTAAGTAGCAACGATAGCAATTAGGGGCGTCTATGCAGCGTTCAGTACATGAGTTATTGACACCTCGTACCATTGACGTGAAAGAGTCAAGTGCCATGCGTGCCAAGGTGACGCTGGAGCCTCTCGAGAGAGGCTTCGGCCATACCCTGGGAAGCGCACTGCGCCGTATTCTTTTGTCTTCAATGCCGGGTTGTGCGATCACCGAAGCACAGATTGACGGTGTTCTGCACGAATACAGCGCTATTGAGGGTGTCCAGGAGGACGTCATCGAGATTCTGCTGAATCTCAAAGGTGTCGCCATCAAGATGGGCAGCCGTGATGAAGTTGAGGTCAAGCTCGACAAGAAGGGCCCGGGTGTTGTCACCGCTGGCGACATTACGCTGGATCACGATGTTGAGGTAACCAACCCGGAACACGTCATCTGCCATCTGAGTGCCAAGGGCGAGTTGAACATGCGTCTGAAGGTCGCTCGTGGTCGCGGCTATGAGCCTGCAGACCAGCGTGGTCTGGATGAGGATGAAACCCGCGCCATTGGACGCCTGCAACTGGATGCGACTTTCAGTCCGGTCCGTCGGGTTGCCTATGCCGTGGAAAGTGCACGGGTAGAGCAGCGCACGGACCTCGACAAGCTGGTTATTGATCTGGAAACCAATGGCACGATCGATCCGGAAGAAGCTATTCGCCGGGCGGCTACCATTCTCCAGCAGCAACTGGCCGTTTTTGTTGATTTCGATCACGAGAAAGAGCCGGAGCGCGTTGAGGAAGAGGAAGAAATCGATCCGATTCTGCTGCGTCCGGTAGATGATCTGGAATTGACAGTCCGTTCAGCAAATTGCCTGAAGGCTGAGAACATTTACTACATCGGCGATCTGATTCAGCGCACAGAAGTTGAGCTGCTGAAGACGCCTAACCTTGGTAAGAAGTCGCTGACCGAGATCAAGGACGTGCTGGCTTCACGCGGTTTGTCCCTGGGTATGCGTCTTGATAACTGGCCACCGGCCAGCCTTCGTGGCGACGACCGGGTACTGGGCGGTTAATCGCCGATTGGTTTAAGGTAAGGAATTAGAGCAATGCGTCATCGTAAGAGTGGTCGTAAGTTCAGCAGGACCAGTGCGCATCGTAAAGCCATGTTCCGTAACATGACTTCGTCACTGGTTGAACATGAGCTGATCAAAACTACTTTGCCCAAGGCGAAAGAGCTTCGCCGGGTTGCAGAGCCTTTGATCACGCTTTCCAAGAATGATTCGGTTGCAAATCGTCGACTGGCGTTCTCACGCCTGCGTGACGATGCTGCTGTCGCCAAGCTGTTTAATGAGCTTGGTCCACGGTTCAGTGAGCGGCCGGGTGGATATCTCCGTATCCTGAAGTGCGGTTTCCGTGCCGGTGACAACGCGCCAATGGCGTACGTCGAGGTGATCGGCCGTCCGCTGGATGTGGAAATTGAAGAAGTCGAGGAAGGCGAAGAGTAAATTTCGCCGGAATCAAAAAAACCGGAGGTTGAGGCCTCCGGTTTTTTTGTGTCTGCGGCTTTATTTTATCAGCAGCGGCTTCAGATAACGGCCGGTATGGGAATCGCTGTTTTGCGCTATGTCTTCCGGTGTTCCCTCTGCAATGATCCTGCCCCCGCCTGAGCCGCCTTCAGGGCCGAGATCCACGATCCAGTCAGCGGTTTTTATGACATCCAGGTTGTGTTCGATCACAATCACGGTATTGCCATGGTCACGCAGTCGTTGCAAGACGTTCAGTAACTGCTGTATGTCGTAGAAATGAAGGCCGGTCGTTGGTTCATCCAGAATGTAGAGGGTCTTGCCGGTGTCCCGTTTTGACAGCTCCTTGGCGAGCTTAACCCGCTGGGCTTCGCCGCCGGACAGGGTGACCGCGCTCTGCCCCAGGCGAATATAGGAAAGTCCCACATCCATCAGGGTCTGTAATTTTCTCGCCAGAAACGGCACCGGATCGAAAAACTCACGCGCCTCTTCAACGGTCATTTCCAGTACCTCGTGAATGTTCCTGCCCTTGTACCGGACCTCAAGGGTTTCACGGTTATACCGTCTGGCCTTGCAGACGTCACAGGGCACGTACACGTCCGGCAGAAAGTGCATTTCCACCTTGATCATGCCGTCACCCTGACAGGCTTCGCAGCGCCCGCCCTTGACGTTAAACGAAAAACGCCCCGGCTTATAACCACGGGATCGCGCCTCCTGGGTACCGGCAAAAAGCTCACGGATCGGTGTGAACAGGCCGGTGTAGGTCGCGGGATTCGATCTTGGGGTGCGACCAATCGGGCTCTGATCGATGTCGATCACCTTGTCCAGATGTTCCAGCCCCCGCAGCGACTCATAGGGTGCGTGGCTGAGACTGGTTGCCTTGTTCAGGCGGGCTGCACACACAGGATAGAGCGTGGCATTGATCAGGGTTGATTTACCGGAACCGGAAACGCCGGTCACACAGGTCATGACACCCAGCGGCAGGGTGAGCGAAACAGCCTGCAGGTTGTTACCGGTAGCGCCTGTCATTACCAGCTGTTTGCCGTTGCCTTTTTCGCGCCGGGCGGGGATGGCAATTTCCTTGCGACCACTCAGATACTGGCCGGTCAGCGAATTCTCGTTTGCAATGATGTCTGCCGGGGCTCCCTGGGCGATAATATGGCCACCGTGCACACCGGCCCCCGGTCCGATATCGATGACATGGTCGGCGGCACGAATGGCGTCTTCATCATGTTCAACCACGATGACAGTATTGCCCAGATCACGAAGATGGGTGAGCGTTGCCAGCAGTCTGTCGTTGTCACGCTGGTGCAGGCCGATGGAGGGCTCATCGAGGATATACATCACCCCGACCAGTCCGGCGCCGATCTGGCTGGCCAGCCGGATACGCTGGGCCTCTCCGCCGGACAGGGTGTCAGCGCTTCGTTCCAGGGTCAGGTACTCAAGACCGACGTTGACCAGAAACTGCAGCCGCAGCCGTACCTCTTTCAGGATCTTTTCCGCGATTTCGCCCTTGCGCCCCGGCAGTGCCAGTGACTGAAAGTAGTCATGGGCTTCGCCAACCGGCAGATGGGTTACATCGGATATGTTGTTCTGCTCGATAAATACATGGCGGGCACTCTGGCGCAGACGTGAGCCATGACAGGTTTTACACCATTGCTGGCTGAGGTGGCGGGCCAGTTCTTCCCGCATGCTCTGGGAGTCGGTTTCCCGATACCGGCGCTCAAGGTTTGGCAGTATGCCCTCAAACGGGTGAGCCTTTTCCATGATATGGCCGCGGGAATTGACGTATCGAAAAGGCACCTGCTCATCCGTGCCGTGAAGCAGGATCTCGCGAAAATCCCCGGGGAGGTCAGCCCAGGGAGTGTCCATGTCAATATTGAAGTGGTCAGCCACGCTCGCCAGCATCTGGAAATAATAAACGGCGCGCCGGTCCCAGCCCTTGATCGCGCCCTCTGCCAGGGTCGCTTCCGGGTGCTGGACAATTTTCTCCGGGTCGAAAAACTGCTTCACGCCCAGACCGTCGCAGGTAGGGCAGGCACCGGCGGGGCTGTTGAATGAAAACAGCTTGGGCTCAAGCTCACTGAGCGCATAGCCGCACTGGGTGCAGGCGTAGCGGGCGGAAAAGATTTGCTCCTCGCCCTCGCCGGTGTTGCTATCCATGGGCGCAACCAGAGCAATGCCCTCAGCAAGGCCGAGCGAGGTTTCAAAGCTTTCCGCCAGTCGTTGCTCAAGGCCGGCTTTGACCTTGAAGCGGTCGACAACCACATCAATCTGGTGCTTGCGTTTTTTGTCCAGGACCGGCACATCGTCAATGTCGTACACCTTGCCGTCGACCCTCAGGCGGATAAAGCCCTGGCTTTTCATAGTGTCGATCACCTGCTGATGCTCGCCTTTACGGTCCCGGATGACGGGCGCCAGAATCATCAGTTTGCTGCCTTCGGGCATGGCCAGAACCTGATCCACCATCTGGCTGACGGTCTGGGCCTCCAGTGGCTGGCCATGGTCCGGGCATCTCGGTTCGCCGGCTCTTGCGAACAGAAGTCTCAGGTAGTCGTAAATCTCAGTAATGGTGCCCACGGTGGAGCGGGGATTGTGGGACGTGCTTTTCTGTTCGATGGAAATGGCCGGTGACAGGCCTTCGATATGGTCGACGTCCGGCTTTTCCATCATCGACAGGAACTGCCTTGCGTAAGTCGACAGTGACTCAACGTATCGCCGCTGGCCCTCGGCATAGAGTGTATCAAACGCCAGGGACGACTTTCCGGATCCGGACAGCCCGGTAACCACGATCAGCCTGTCTCTCGGCATATCCAGGTCAATGTTCTTCAGGTTGTGGGTTCGGGCCCCTCTGATCTGGATATGATCCATAACTCTCCTCGGTTGAAAAAAACAACAAGTATACCGTGTTTGAGCCGCTCGCGGCTAAAGCCCGGGCAGCGCAGGCAATGGCGGAACTGCCCCGCAGGCGATGCTTCTGATATAATCTGGCGCGAAATAACGCACCTGTAACTCCCATAACTTTCAGGAAGGCAAGCCATGAATGCTCTGGAAAGGCGCGCGGTAGCAGCACTGGCATCGGTCTACGCCATGCGTATGCTCGGCCTTTTCATGGTATTACCGGTTTTTGTCCTGCTCGGTGACGACCTCGAAGGTGCAACACCGGCGCTGATTGGCCTGGCCATCGGCATTTACGGGCTGGGGCAGGCGCTGCTCCAGATTCCTTTTGGCATGCTGTCGGACCGGTTTGGCCGTAAACGCATGATCTACATCGGCCTTGTGCTGTTTGCGATGGGCAGCCTGCTGGCTGCATCTGCGGAATCCATATACGTTGTAATTGCGGGTCGGATTCTTCAGGGGGCAGGAGCCATTGCAAGTGTGTTGATGGCATTGCTCAGCGATCTGACCCGGGAGGAAGAACGCACCAAGGCAATGGCCACGGTGGGAGTTTCGATAGGACTCTCGTTTTCGTTGTCTCTGGTTGCCGGCCCCATACTCGGCGCCGTATTCGGTCTGGCGGGTATATTCTATGTCACGGCCGGACTGGCACTCGTTGCTATGGTCATCGTTGCCTGGCTGGTGCCCACCCCCCATCAGCAGACCCTGAGCGCGGACAGTCAGCCGGCGCGGAAGATGCTGGTGAAAGTGCTCGCTGACCGGCGTCTTCTCAGGCTTGATTTTGGTATTTTCGCATTGCACCTGGTCCTGACCGCCGTCTTCCTGATATTCCCCACCCTGCTGCAGGACCAGTTCGGGCTGCCCTCGGCTTCCCACTGGTGGTTTTATCTTACGGTCATGGTGACCTCGTTCTTTGCAATGATTCCGTTCATTATCATCGGCGAGAAAAAACGCCGGATGAAACCGGTTCTGTGTGGGGCCATTGTGATGCTTACACTGAGCACCGCCGCCATCGGCTATATTCCTCCGGCGTTGACCATGGCCTGGGCGGTTCTGTTTTTCTTTTTCATGGCCTTCAACCTGCTTGAGGCCAGCCTGCCTTCCCTGGTGAGCAAGGAGTCACCGGCCGCCGCCAAGGGTACGGCGATGGGGGTTTATTCCACATCACAGTTTTCCGGCGCCTTTCTGGGCGGCGCGCTGGGAGGTATTATGTTGCAGCAAGCCGGATTGCAGGGCGTTATCTGGCTGATGGTGGGCGTGCTTCTGCTGTGGCTGCTGGTGGCTCTGAGCATGCCGGCCCCGGGTTACACCACAAGTTTCGTGGTACAGTTACGGCACGAAGCCCGGGCCCGGTTCGGTGAAATTGATCAAAGCCTGCGGCAACTGCCCGGCGTGCAGGATGTTGTTATTGTTGAAGAGGCGGATACCGCCTACCTGAAAGTGGACCGGCGTCAGTTTGATGCAATGCAGCTTGCGGACTTTTCGTTTGTAAGGCCGGTAAACGAAACCTGAACTGGGGTGGCTGGAAGGGAAACAGGCCACTGTTGATGCACAATAAGGAGCAGACCATGGCAAGAGGCGTAAACAAGGTTATTCTGATCGGTAACCTGGGGCAGGATCCTGACACTCGTTACACTCCCAACGGAAACGCAGTAGTCAATCTTAACCTGGCCACTGATGAAAGCTACAAGGATCGGCAGACCGGTCAACTGGTCCCCAAGACCGAATGGCACCGCATTGTGATGTTTGGCAAGCTTGCCGAAATTGCAGGTCAGTACCTGCGCAAAGGCTCAAAAGTCTATATCGAAGGCAAGCTGCAGACGCGCAAATGGCAGAACAAGGAAGGCCAGGACGTTTACACCACCGAAGTAGTGGTGGATATCAACGGCCAGATGCAGATGCTCGACAGTCGCGGCGGTGACGGTGGTGGTGCGAGCCAGGGTGCTCCCGCGGGACGTCCTCAGCAGTCGAACCCGGCGCCCGCGCAGAATCAGCAGCCGCAACAGCCGTCCCAGGGCAGCATGCCCGAACCGATTGATGATTTTGACGACGATATTCCGTTTTAGTGCTGACCAGGCAGCAGGATACGTGAGCCGTTAAACCTGCTGCCGGACACCAGAAATCAGCAAGGGAGAGCATGCGGTGTGACTGATCCGACGGACACCGGCAGGCAGCTGAACGACGGCGGGCCAGATACCCATGGCGCCGTCCCGGTTTCCCTCCCACCAATAAAAACGGACACGGCTGCGGTACTGGGGCTGATCCGTGCACCTTTCCTGTTATTGGCACCGATCTGTGTCGCGCTGGGTTGGGCAAGCGCCGATCTCGCTGGCGGAGCTTTGCAACCCTATACTCTGATGCTGGTGCTGATCGGTGCCTTGAGTGCCCATGTCGCCGTAAATGCGCTGAATGAATTCGATGATTTCAAAAGCGGTCTTGATTTTCACACGCCCCGGACCGCATTCAGTGGCGGCAGCGGAACACTTCCCGCCAGACCCGAACTTGCCCCCTGGGCCCGCCGGATCGGCCTGGGCGCTCTGCTGATAACAATTGTGTCAGGGCTGCTGTTGACTCCGAAAGCCGGTTACGGGCTGATACCACTCGGGGCGCTGGGAGTGTTAATTATCTATACCTATACCAGGTGGATTAACCGGTACCCGTGGCTGTGTCTGATCGCACCCGGTTTGGGGTTTGGAGTGCTGTTCATAGTCGG
>NZ_DATFKH010000129.1:0-3994 GCF_035268745.1 Marinobacter sp. | reverse complement strand
CTGCACGCCCGGCGCTCCTGAGCTTTACCCTGGCGCTGGAAAATCCGGAGGGACATTCCGTGGAGTGGGCGGTCGGGCAACACCTGACCCGGCCGCAGGCTCCGGTGGCCTATGTCGAAAACACCCTGATCAATGGCCTGTTTGGCCTGCTGTGCTGGCGCGCCCTGTTCGCGCCCGTGCCCGGCGCGTTTTTCCATCCGTTCCATAGCGGCCCCGCGGATCTGTATCGGGAAGATTTCGTGGCACGCAGGCAGGCACTGTTCGAGGACTGCATCGGCGCCCTCGCCACCGGCGATTACAAAGCCCGCATCCGTAACACCTGGCGTCAGAAGCAGGGCCTTGCCTCACCATTCGTGATCTGGCCGGCGCTGCCGGAGGACCTGCTGGAACTGGCCCTGGAGTGCATTCCGGCACGTCATCTCGAGCTGATGTTCCGCCGCCTGCTGGACAACCTGCGGGAACACCGGAGTGGTTTCCCCGATCTGATCCGTTTCCAGCCAGACCAGGCTGACCCCGACCGGCGCTATGAAATGATCGAGGTGAAAGGCCCGGGCGACCGCCTGCAGGACCACCAGACCCGCTGGCTGGAATTCTGTGTCAGCCATGAGATTCCGGTCTCTGTGTGCTACGTGCGCTGGACCGGAAGCGCCGGATGAGTGCGCCAAGGGTAGCCGTGCGGACCCTGTGCGAGTTCGCCGCCCGTAAGGGTGACCTGGACCTGCGCTATACTCCGGCACCCACCGCGGAAGAGGGCATTGCCGGCCATGGCGCCCTCCAGGCCCGGCGCGGGCCTGGCTATCAGAGCGAGCGAGTGCTGGCAGGCCGGTGTGGCAGCCTGCTGGTCAGCGGCCGGGCCGACGGCTGGGATCCGGTTATTGGACGGCTGGAGGAAATCAAGACCCATCGTGGTGATCTGTCCCGGGTCCGCGAAGCCCAGCGCCATCTCCATCGCGCCCAGTTACGGGCCTACGGCGCCCTGCTGTGCCGGGAACAAAACCGCCCGGAAATAGAGCTTGCGCTGATCTATTACGATGTTGGCAAGGACCGGGAAACGCCGGTCATCGAAACCGCCACCGCCGCCGCACTCTGGCAGGAGCTCGAGCAGCTTTGCGCGCTTTACGCCGGCTGGGCCGAACAGGAACAGGCTCATGAGCTGGCCCGAAACCGGGCGTTGTCCGCACTGAGATTGCCTTTCCCGGATTTCCGACCCCGGCAACGGGCACTTGCGGAAACGGTTTACGTCAACAGCGTCCGCAACCAGTCCCTGCTGCTGGAAGCACCGACCGGCCTGGGTAAAACCATGGGCACCCTGTTTCCCGCACTCAAGGCAATGCCGGTGGCGAAGCAACACCGGCTGTTCTACCTCACCAGCCGCAACACCGCCCGCCAGGTAGCCATCGACGCGGTCGATCTCCTTGCCAGTGCCCAGACTGAACCAGTGCCAATCCGCATCCTGGAACTGGTGGCCAAAGATCACGCCTGTGAACATCCGGACAAGGCCTGCCACGGCGATTCCTGTCCGCTGGCCAAAGGCTTTTTTGATCGTCTGCCGGCAGCCCGGCAGGTTGCCGCCCGGCACCCCGGCATTCTGAATCAGCAGACCCTGGCCCGCATTGCAGTGGACCACCAGATCTGCCCCTATTTTCTGGCCCAGGAGATGGCCCGCTGGTGCGACCTGGTCTTCGCCGACGTCAACCGCATGTTTGACCAGTCCGCCCTGCTGCACGCCCTGATCCGCCAGAACAACTGGCAGATCGGGCTGCTGATTGACGAGGCCCACAACCTGGTGGACCGGGCCCGGAGCATGTACTCCGTCACCCTGAGTCAGCGGCGGCTGCTGCGGGCAAAGCGGCAGGCCCCGGCAACCCTCAAGTCCGGCCTGAACGGTGTTGCCCGGGCCTGGCAGTCGCTGCTCCGGGAGCAGACGCCCGGGCCTGGCGGACCAGCGGTAAATCTGACCGCGCTGCCCGGCGGCCTGGTTGCAGCCCTGAACCGGCTGGTGTCGGCGATCGGCGACTACCTGGCGGACCATCCGCCGGACCTGGCCCTTCAGGAACTGTTGTTCGAATGCCTGGCCTTTTCGCGGCTGGCGGAGGTTTTTGGCGATCATTCACTGTGCGAGCTGGCCCGCCCGCGCCGGGGTGAAGCCCGTCTGTCAATTCAGAATCTGATTCCAGCGGACTTTCTGGCCGGACGTTTTGCCGCTGCGCAATCCACCTTACTGTTTTCCGCCACCCTGTCCCCCGGGGAATACTACCGCGACCTTCTGGGCCTGCCGGACACTACCCTGTTCCGCTCGCTGCCCGGGCCCTTTAATGCCGACCAGCTTCAGGTTCATTTCACCCCGGATATCAGTACCCGCAAGCCTGACCGTGAGCGCTCCCTGGTACCCATTGCCCGGTTGATCGCCGGTCAGTACCGGGCGAGACCGGGCAATTACCTGGCCTTTTTCAGCAGCTTTGCCTATCTCGACCAGGTCAGCGACGCACTCGCACAATCAGCGCCGGACATCCCCCAGCGGGTTCAGCGCCCGGGCATGTCAGGCCCGCAACGGCAGGAATTTCTGGAGGCGTTCGGGGAAGACAGTGAAGGGGTGGCGTTTGCGGTGCTGGGGGGCATTTTCAGCGAGGGTATCGATCTTCCGGGGAACCGTCTGATCGGCGCCTTTATCGCAACCCTGGGACTCCCGCCCTTCGACAACTGGCACGAAATCCTGCGCCAGCGACTGGACCGGCGTTTTCAGGCGGGCCAGGCCTATACCTACCTGATACCCGGTATGCAGAAAGTGGTGCAGGCCGCAGGCCGGGTAATCCGCACCGAGCAGGACCGGGGGGTGATCTGGCTGATCGATGACCGGTTTTTGCAGCCGGATATTCGTGGACTGCTGCCGCGCTGGTGGTGATCCGGGGAAACGCCTGACGAATTTGTTATCCTTGCGGGTATTTTCAATCTGGAGCTTTCGATGTCGCATACAGCGTTCGCATCCGGCGGCCAATCATCAGGCCGCAGACTGCCCTATTCACTGCTCGAGCTGGCTTCCGTCAGAGAGGGTGATTCCGTCGGCCAGACCCTGGCCAACAGCGTGGCTTACGCCCGACATGGCGAAAAACTGGGATTCAACCGGTTCTGGCTCGCCGAGCATCACAATATGGAAGGGATCAGCAGCTCTGCGACCGCGGTCCTGGTAGGCCATATTGCGGGCGCGACCAGAACACTGAGGGTCGGTTCCGGCGGCATTATGCTGCCCAATCATCCACCCCTGGTCGTCGCCGAGCAGTTCGGCACCCTGGAAAGCCTCTACCCGGGGCGCATTGACCTGGGGCTTGGCCGCGCGCCCGGGACCGACCCGGTCACCAGCCGGGCGCTGCGCCGGGACAATCTTGGCGCCGAACAGTTTCCGGAGGACGTGGCCCAGTTACAGACCCTGCTCGGCCCCCTGAAGTCCGGTCAGCAGGTAAAAGCCATTCCCGGCGCCGGCACCAATGTGCCGGTCTGGCTCCTGGGTTCCAGCCTCTACAGCGCGCAACTGGCGGCCCAAAGGGGACTGCCCTATGCCTTTGCCGGGCACTTTGCCCCGCGCCTGTACCGCGAGGCGCTGAACCTATACCGTAGCCAGTTCCGGCCGTCCGATACCCTGAAACAGCCCTACGCCATGCTGGCCCTGCCCGCCGTCCCCGCCGACACCGACGAAGAGGCGCGGTTTCTGGCAACCACCAGCTATCAGCGCATTCTGGCACTGTTCAGAGGCCAGCCGCTGTGGATGAGACCCCCGGTGGCCTCCATGGACGGCCTCTGGAACAGCGGGGAACAAGCCGCGGTGCAGAGTTTCCTGGCATTGCAGTTGCTGGGCAGCGCGGACACTATCAGCCAGCAGCTCGGCAGAATCCTTGACTCAGTGGAAGTGGACGAACTGATGTTCACCGTCGACCTGTATGACCCGGAAAAACGCCGTCACGCCCTCGATATCCTTGCGGCTACCCGCCCCCAAAACCAG
>NZ_DATFKH010000128.1:0-6062 GCF_035268745.1 Marinobacter sp. | reverse complement strand
GAAGCGGATGATGTCGTCTTTCTCGTGGGCCTCCTCGAAAATGCCGACGCGGATCCCGCCAAGCTGGGCGCGGCGCTTCATCAGGGCCTTGTCACGGAACAGGATCGACTGCCCGTACATCCGCGGGCTGTCCATCAGCACCGAGTTGATCGCGCCGGACCATTCCACTGTTTCCTCGAACAGCGGGATGGCGACATCGACGCCTTCCTCTTTCAGCCTTGTCGCAATCTCCATGGACCGGTCATTCAGCCGGATAAAGTCCCATGGAATGAACGGTATTTTATTGGCAGTACAGAAATCCTTGGCCCAATCCGGAGCCACCACAATGTAGCGGCGGTCAAAGTTCTGTGCCGCCTTGATGGCATTGACGCTCCAGCCCAGCAGGGCAATGTAGCCCTTGTTCGGATCCTTCGGGGTCTCGGTGCCTTTGACCGAGGGCATTTCCGGATCGCGCCAGGATGCTACATCTGGAGATATTTCACTTGCTGGTGTTATCGACATTCTTTGTTCTCCTCACTGGTTACCTGAACAAACTGCGCCGACATTAGAGCGCGCCAGGTAATCTGAACCTTCAGATAATGTCGTTTTCGCGGGTTCGATAATCCCAATCAGCTCTATCAATATAGACGCTCCCCCATAAAATGGAAAACAGAAGCCCGGCACCGCTGGCCTGCGCAACCACTGAAGAGCATCGCTCGGGCGGCGATTTATGCCGGAGCTTATAAGTAACCCCGCCATCTTGACCGCACCATAAGCAGTTTTTATGCTGTTGGGCTATTCTTCAGGTTTGCCCGAACAACAGGGTATCGGCCATAAAAATTCCTTCAGGGAGAGCTCCATGGACAGCAGAATCAATGTTACGTCGCCTTTGGTCATTCTTCACGGCGACGAAATGGCTCAGGTAGCCTTTGAAAAGCTTCTCGAGAAATTCGTAACCGCCCGTCTGGATATTCAGCTCGAGGAAATCGACCTGTCCGCCGAACATCGCCTGAAGACCAATGGCCAAGCGGTAACCGATGCCATCAACGCGCTCCAGAAATATGGGGTAGGGGTGAAGAACGCCGGTATGACGGTCAACCGCAAGCAACTGGAGGAACTGCTCGTTAAAAACCCCGATGTGGATGCAAAAAACCTTCACGCGCTTGCAACAAAATCACCTAACGGCGCGATTCGCAAGGGTATCAGCGGTAACATCACCCGTGAGGATATTCAGTTCCGTAACCTCAAGATTCGCCGGCCCGAGTGGATCGGTCGCGATATCGAAGTGGACACCATGGAGTTCGGTGGTATCAAGGAGAGCTTCAATCAGCTTTCAGAGGCCACCGGCGTGATCAAGCTGATGTTCGTCGGCAGCAGCGGCGACCCGATTGAACTGCACCGTCGCGAAGTCCGCAAGGGAGACCCCTGGCTGCTGGCAACCAACGATGTAGAGGACGTCAAAGCCTGGGCGCACCGGTTTTTCCAGCGCGCGATTGACGAGAAGCGCGATATCTACCTGGGCCTGAAAGACACCGTTATTCCTGGTTACGACGGTGTCATGCGGGCGGTGATTGAAGAGGTCTACCAAAGCGACTACCAGCACCAGGTCAAAGAACTGGGGCTGGGTTACTACTACGAGCTGATTGACGCTCAGGCGGCACGCATTGTTTCCAACCCGCCAGCACGGGCGCTATGGGGGGTGCCCGACAACACCACCGGGCGTAAACTGTTCAAACTGGTCAACCATCTCCGTGAATTCGGCATTCCCGACCGCAGCGCCCACGTATCCATATCCCGCATGAGTGCCGGCGGCGGCGACCAGTATGGCAGCTTTAATATGCCAGCCCAGGAAAACGGTATCCTGAAGGTGATCCTTGACGGCGTTGAAAAACATGCACGCCATGTCAAGCAGGGCGATCCGATGTTGCTGATGTCGAATGACCGTGAAGCCATCAAGGACTGGGTAGCCCAGGTGTTTCGCGATGCATCCCACAAGGACAAGGAGGTCTATTTCGGCCTCAAACGCGAGTACATGGACTACGACGACGTCTTCAGCAACGTAATCACCGAAGTACGCCGGGAACTGGCCGGGGAAAGCACACCGCCTCCATCCTTCATGATCATGCGACCGTCCAGCCAGCTCAAAAAGATGATCACTGATCCGCCAAGAAATGCGCTTTATCCATCCCAGAACCTGGATGGGGATATCTTCTCGGACATCGCCGCCGCGCTGGGCGGCAGCCTGGCGACCGCAAGCTCCATTATCGAAAGCAAGGATGGCACCATGCTTTTCGAGGCACCCCATGGCACCGCCCATGACCTGTACCTGAAGTATCTTGAGAGCGATGGCCGCGAGGCCCATTTCAATCCCTCGGCGTTGGTGTACGCACTGGCTAATGCACTGGAAACCCTTGGCGAGAGAGAACGTAACGCGCCTCTGAAGGAATACGCCGTCAAGCTCAAGACTGCGCTGACAGATACCGTCGATAAAGGGATTGTCACAGCAGACCTCAAGGGCAAGACCGTTAATCCGGAGTCGGAGCAGGTGGTCGACATGATCGGGTTTCTGGACGCCGTAGAAGCTGAGCTTGAATAATGTTTAACTGAGCTCTGTCTGATCGGTATTTTAAAATGCTGACCCTGACAAAAGACCCGGCCCATTGCGCGCCGGGTCTTTTTTTCAGTATCGCAAATATTTCCATGTAATCGACGAGATCTTTGACCGTGTCCATGACAAGGCGGTCACCGATGAGCCAATGCCTTGTTGAACAGACATCCGCCTGCAAGACATCCCGCTGCCATTTTGGTAAAATATTCTTGCCAGATGGCGGGAGGTTTTATGTCAGCGAGCACAGAGAAAAAGCAGAGCCCTGAAGGGCATGTTGGGCCTGGTAAAGCGAACGTTCGAGGCGTGTACCCGGGGCGTGGTGCTGTGAAAACTCGTTCAGGTGCCACTGGAAAGTACGCGTTTTCCGGTGTTCAGGGCGTGAAGAAGATCCGCCGCGGCGGCAAGGCGAGGGAACTGGATGCCCTGAAGACCCTGTACGACATCGACGACACTGTTTTGTGTACTCTGCTGGGCATTTCCCCGCGCACCTTGGTGCGCCGGCGTGAAGACGGCACCGTGAACAAGACAGAACTGGATCGGGTAGCCACTCTGCACCTGGTGATGCGTGACGCCGTAGAACTGTTTGAAGGTGACCGGGAAAAGGCACGACGGTGGTTAAAGCGGCCGGCCCGGGCCCTGGAGCACCAGTGTCCTATCGATCTGCTGGATACCGAGGCTGGTATTCGCATGGTACGGGACCTGATCGGGCAACTTGAGCACGGCGTTTATGCATGAAGGCGTATCGCATCACCAAACGAAAGCACAAGGACACCGCGTTTTCAGGATCTGGTGCGCGCCAATACGGCGGCCGGTGGAATCTTCCGAATCACCCGGCCGTGTATTTATCTGAGAGCATTGCCCTTGCTCAGTTAGAAATTCTGGTGAATCTGGGTGAGGAAAATAGTCTACGGAACTATCTACTGTTCCAGATCGAAGTGCCGGACAGTCAGATTATGGCGCTGGCCGATGACGCTTACCCAAAAGGCTGGGACGGAACAAAAGTGTCAGCAGGCACTCAGGAGGTTGGAACTGACTTCCTCATTGACGGTGAAGCGCTCGCATTGGCGGTCCGTTCCTGTGTTGTGCCACAAGAATATAACCTCATCTTCAATCCGGAACACCCCGAGGCAGAAGCGGTTATCAAAGATGCCGCCAAGATAAGATTCCAATTTGATGCGCGGCTGAGCCCTAATTCCTGAGACCCCGTGTCCGCATGGTTCAAGGTAATCCGCAAGAAAAAGCGCTCCTGGATGAACAAAATCTGATGAACTGAAAGGAACAACTTCCTTAATTTAACATAATATACATTATACGCAGTACGATGTACGTTTAAATGTAAGCATCCCTGTTTTAGTGGCGCGGGTTACTGTCACCGGAAGATGACTCGCTATCGGATGAGTTGTCATCCGATGTGAGGTAGAAATCCTTTTCCTCGAATGTTTTTACCTCAGGATCTTCTATGTTGTTCTTGCGGCTGCCCCGAAAAAGCCAGACGGCCAGGACCACGCCAATAATGATCAGTACGATCCACTTCATGTCTGTTTCCTCATCACGCTGATAATCACTTTTATCCTGGGCTCATTGCGATTAGGCCCGCGCCAGAAAGAACGGCGATCATGACCTGCTCCCCACTAGTTTAACCGTTTTCAGCCTAAAAATGTTCATCTCTGACCCTGACCCCGGATTAGGGCCGCTCAGAGACGGAAGCGAGCGCTCAGCCATAGTCAGACAGGCATAGTTCCCGGTCGAGCCCGGCACGCCTATGGAATCCACCTTGGCAGCAACGAGCCGCTGGATCAATCGGATGAATGCCGCCTCGTCCGAACCGCGCTCATTCACAGGGGTTAACGGAAACGCGCTGAGGCCTGAAGTCAGATTCATCAACGATTTTTCTACAAACCACTAACAGCCAGGTGAATGGCAATGCCGGCCATCATTGAGCCTATCGTGCCATCAATAATCCGCCATGCTTTGGGGTTGGCCAGCCAGGGCGAGAGCGCTGCACCGCTGAACGCGAGTAATCCGAACCAGAGTATGGAGGCGCTGCTGGCACCCGCCACAAAGCCGATATCGCTGGACTGCTGGGCACCGATCGCAGGAATCAGCAATAAGGTATCAAGATACACCTGCGGGTTGAGCAACGTGACTGCCAGGGTTGTGAAAATCACAGCGCGGGAACTGGAAACAGCTTTGGTATTGGCGTCCAGTGTATTCCGGCCTTTGGCTGCCCGTAAGAAAGCCAGCGCCGCCAGCCAGCCCAGAAACACTACACCCAGCCACCGCAGGATATCCAACGCTTCAGGTACAGCCATCAGTGCTGCATTGAGGCCAAACATGCCCGCCGTGAATAGCAGGATATCGGCACTCATACAAATACCGGCGCATTTCCAGTGGTGCTCACGGCGAATGGCCTGGCCCAGTATGTAAGCGTTTTGGGCACCGATGGCGATGATGATGCCCCCGCATACCAGCAGCCCGGTCAGATAACTTGTCAGCATGATGCCCTCCTGAACATGAGCTGGAAGCTTACCCGTGCGCAGCTATACTTAAAAATCATACTCCTTATATCCTATAAGATTTTCTAATGCTTGATTACAAACTGGTGCAGGCGCTTGCAGCCGTGATTGAGAACGGCGGATTTGAACGCGCGGGCGACGCATTGGGGCTGACCCAATCTGCCATCTCACAGCGCATCAAGTCTATGGAGGTCCGACTTGGCCAGCCGGTGATAACCCGGCATCCTGAACTGCGCCCAACGCCGGCCGGGCAGAAACTGCTGAATCATTTTCAGCAGGTGCAGCTGCTGGAACGGGACCTGGCGCGCAACCTTCCTGCATTGGCCGAGCAAACCTCTCGCTTGCGGATCGCGATCAACGCAGACAGCGTCGCGACCTGGTGGGCTTCGGCTGTCGCCGAGTTTTGCCGCACAGAAGACATTTTGCTGGACCTTGTGATCGAAGACCAGGACGTGGGATTGCGCCGGATGCGTGAAGGCGATGTTGCCGCCTGCCTGTGCAGCAGCCCGCACCCCGTTGCGGGCGCTCGAGCTGTACCCTTGGGGAGCATCCTCTATCGCCCTTTGGCGACTCACCAATACATTGAGCGTTACTTTCCTGATGGTATTGATGCGGGCACGCTGGCCAAGGCACCCGCGATCATTTACGGCCCGAATGATCAACTTCAGCAGAGGTTCCTTACGGGTTTCGGTTATAACGGCAGCTTCCGCTACCACCTGTGCCCTTCTTCGGAGGGGTTTGTAAGGTTTGCAATCGCCAGCATAGGTTACGGGATGATTCCTGAAATACAGGCCCGCCATTGGTTAGACCAGGGACTCTTGGTGGATCTTGCGCCGGACCATGCTCTCGATGTGCCCCTGTACTGGCATTTCTGGAGGCACAGCGGCGAAACCCTCAAAAGCCTGACCAGGCTGCTTGAAAGCCATTCAGAACGGATACAGCAATGGACGATCTGATCC
>NZ_DATFKH010000127.1:0-3608 GCF_035268745.1 Marinobacter sp. | reverse complement strand
GAACTCGCTGAACGTCGTGGGCGGCACGTCCCAGTCCATCGCCCGGCGATACACGAGGTTGCCGACGCCACCCGCGCCCGTGTTCTCGATCATCACGTCGACGCGATACAGGTTGTTCGACACCGATGGCGCAAAATCATGGGTCAGCTGCAGCGAGAGCGCACCGTCCGCGATATCGGTCACGGATGTCGCCGCACTGCCGGTCGAGGCCGCGTCGGTGCCCGCCCCGGTGACGGTCAGTCCCGAAGAGACGATGTTGGAAAACCCGAAATCCTCCCCGGCTTCGGCGAACTCACCGGTGGACATATCCGCGACACCCCATCCCTCACAGGCGCAGCCAGGGGCAAGTACCTCGCCCGAGGAGGCGGTCGTCCCGAGGAAGGTCAGCCCGATTGAGCCGTCAACCAGGTTGCCCGCCGGATTGATCCCCAATTGAATGGTCCCGTTGTCAATGATGTCCGCAGTCGCAGCATGCGACATGAGGGCTGTTGCGCTTGTTGCAATTAACCCGCATTATTCATGATGGGTTGGTGAGGGTAGCGTAACCTTATGAAAAGCTGTATTTTTGTGGTGCTGAAGCCAAAAAATGCAGTTTTCAGGAGCCACACCTCACCATGAAGCAGCTTATCCCCACCACGCCAGTTTTGTCACCCCTGAACGGCAAACCCATTCTGATGAATTTCGACGGCGCGGAGATGAGTTCTGATGCTGGTCTGACGCTGCTGCGGGAAGTCGAACGCCGCCATGATCTTGCAGGTCTGTTGGCGTCCTGCCTCACGGACTTACGCGATGCTGGCAAGGTCAGGCACAGCCTGGAAGACATGATCCGGTTCCGCATGATGATGATTGCTGCGGGGTATGAGGATGGCAACGACGCAACTGAGCTGCGGCATGACCCGTCGTTCAAGATCGCGCTGGAGCGCAATCCGGAGGCGGGGGCGGCGCTGTGTTCGCAGCCGACAATCTCCCGGATGGAGAACCTTCCCGGAGTGCGTGACCTGATCCGGATGGCGCAGGCAATGATCCAGTTTTATTGCCAGTCCTTTACCCGTGTACCGAGCCAGATTGTGCTGGATATCGACGACACCTTTGATGTGGTCCATGGGCACCAACAGTTACGTCTGTTCAATTCTTATTATGACGAATACGGCTTCCAACCCATCGTCGTATTTGACGGCGACGGACGGCTGGTGGGGGCCTTGCTGCGGCCTGCACGACGCCCCAAAGGGGCCGAGAGTGCCGCGCATCTGCGTCGGCTGATCCGAGAGATCCGCAAGTACTGGCCCAAGACCGAGATCCTGCTGCGGGCGGACAGCCACTATTGCGGGCCAGAGGTTCTGGACCTGTGTGACCAGCTGGGCCTTAGCTATGTCCTCGGCTTGAGCCGCAATGCGCGCCTTCAGGATGAGGTCCGGGCTCTGGAGGCCTCGACGGCAGCCCGTTACGCCCGCAACAGTGGCCATAAGCTCAGACGGTTCAAGACATTTGCCTATGCAGCCGGGTCATGGTCAAAAGCTCGGCGCGTCGTGGCCCGTGTCGAGGTCAGTTCCCGGGGGCGTGACACCCGCTACATCGTGACCAATCTGATGGGCCTGCGCGGCAAGTATCTTTACGAGAAAATATACTCTGCCCGCGGTCAGGCTGAGAACCACATCAAAGGATGGAAGACCCATCTCGCTTCGGACCGAACATCCTGCTCGAAGGCCAGCGCCAATCAGATGCGCCTCATGCTGCATGGCTGTGCCTATTGGATCTGGTGGACACTTCGGGCGGCCTGCCCAAAACGATCCCAATGGCGGCACGCTCAGTTCGATACCCTGCGCCTGCATCTGGTCAAACTCGCAGCCACCATCGTCGAGAAGAAAACCCGGATCATCATGACGCTGCCCGCCTCATGTCCACGCCAAAATCTCATCCGGCTGCTGTGTGAAGCACTGGCTCCGCCCCAACCGACTTGACGTAACGCTGAACAACACGCCCCGCTCGTACCAACAATCCCAACCCAAACAGCACCCAGTCCCCACCAACGTTCGATGCAAAATCAGGGCGCAGATCAGCCGTGAGATCATGAAACCACAAAGGCTACCAAAAACACATCCGCTACCAAAACATGACGCTCATGAATTATTGCGGTTAAGTCCATTCTCTTCGTTCAAGCCCAAAAGTCTGTCTTCCCAGTCATCGAGCGCATCGGCCAGCCGACGCTCGACCGAGTGCTGATCCTCGTAGGAATACCCGTATCCCTGAACGCCATAAGTCCAGAACGGTTTCAAAACCTCGAAACCAAGGTAGTGAAGCGAATAGTGCAATGGCCATAGCATGGTTTTCGGATCCCCACCCCGAGCACCGGGACCGAAAGCTTCCTCAGGCGCGCCTGTCGTCACGGACAGCAGAGCTTTCCTGCCTTTGAAGTAACCTTCGTCATAGCGCATGCGGCTCGTATACACTCCCCCGCTTGGAAAGGTTCGATCGAACCAGCCTTTCAACATGGCGGGCGGCCCATGCCACCAGAGAGGAAACTGCAGGATCACCAGATCGGCATTCAGAAGATTGTTGATTTCGGCGATGACATCGTCGGGCGTCGTCCCGTTTTTCCAAGCTTGTCTTTGCTCATCCAAAGGAACAAAGGTCTCGGAATTTTTTCGGGCCGCGTAATGCCGATCGTGTTCGACCGGATCAAACGCCGATGCATATAAGTCGTTGAAGCTGTAGGTCTTCCCAGTCGAATGGAAATGGCTCAAAGCCCGTTTGGCCATGCAGCCGTTAAATGAAGCTGGCTCCGGATGGGCGAGGACGATGTGAGCATTCATTTCCTACTCCAAGGCTTTCGTTAAAAGTATTCTGTGTCAGGTGATGCCCACGCGGACGTGTTGAGCAGCACGCGATTTGGTTTGTCTGCCGCTGCTTCCACAAAGGCGTCAACGTGCAGACGAACGGCATCGATTGCCGGGTAGCCAGGATCCCCACCGTCAAAAACGAGGCCAAGGTCCGTTCCGGCCAGCAAGATCGCATCGGCCTGCTGAGCCCGCATCATCTCTGCCCCAGCTGCGATTAAAAGGTTGGCCTGGTCGGTCGTGCAGGCGCCTTTCGTTGCGATCTCCATATACGTCCGCCCGACGCCTTCCGGGTCTTCGCCCGGAACCACGGTTTCTACCTCATGCAAAAGCCCAAACAGCCGGGACTGCAAAACCGGAGGGCTGCTCAGCAGACCGAGTCGGGCGATCCCTTGTTGCGCGCAATAGGTATCGATTGCGTCTGTTGCACTCAGGATCGGTAGTTGCGACACAGCTTGCAACAAGGGCATACAGAAATGCCCAGTAAGAGCCGTGATCCCGATGATGTCGCAGCCAGCACCCTTCAAGGACTTGATATGCGCCGCGAAGACTTCGGTCTGCGCATCGGAGTCCATACGGTCCGCATTTCCCGTCAAAGTGGTGATATCGGCATGCTGGATCGTCAACTGCAACGGCACATCGGCTTGCCCGAACGCGCCGACCAAACCCTGATAATAGGCCACCGTGGCTGCTGGGCCGATCCCACCAATCAGTCCGATATGCATGTGAAGGGCCGTCTATTCATGTTGTCACCTGGTCAAAGCTGCCGAAACC
>NZ_DATFKH010000126.1:0-23139 GCF_035268745.1 Marinobacter sp. | reverse complement strand
GAAATCCTCGCCCAGCGGATTGGACTTCCTGTCGTGCTGATGCAGGATGTCCAGGTTAAGATTTTCCGGCCACCAGGCCGTTACACCAGCTTTCTCCTGCGTGTTGGAGCCGTGCATAACCGGGCACTTTCCGCCTGAGCTATTGTTCTCTGTCATTTCTCTCTCCTGATTCGATTTGGCATAACGACACTACGTTTGCAAAGTAAAGCATTCCTAACTATAGGACAAAAATACTGCTCTGCTCTGGGTATTTCTTATGCCCCGTATAGCGAATGTCTATCGAGGTCACCGCAGTTCAAAATGCTTTTATGATCCGCGGACTCCCCAAACGTAACGCGACAGCGTTCATTCAATACAATTAATTAAAAATACGATAATGAAAGCTTTTATTAATTGGAGGGTCACTGAAGAACATCAGAGTCTTTCAATTGAGGTGAACTTCCCGGCGTCGTCGAAAAGTATCCGGAAGCTGCCGCGAACGCCATCCTGGAGGTAAAAACGGGAAAGAATACGGGCCGGGAAACGAACTGATCGTCCGTCCCGGGCCGTAGTGTGAACATCGGTGGCAAGACCCTGGTAGAGCTTGATCCACTCAGCCGGGCTGATCGAGATATCCACGATAATCTGCTGCATCCGGCGTCAGATCAGTTAGCCAGCTCAAGCAGCAGGCGGTTCAGCCTGCTGACATAGGCGCCCGGATCGGGCAACTGCTCGCCACTTGCAAGGGTGGCCTGATCCAGCAGTACGGCGGACAGTTCACCGAACCTTTCCTCGCCCTGCTCCTGCTCAAGGCGCTGCACCAGCGGGTGGTCCACGTTGATTTCGAAAATCGGCTTGCTGTCCGGCACTTTCTGACCGGCCGCCTCCATGATCTTCTTCATCTGTGCGCCCATGTCATAGTCGGCCACGACCAGGCAGGCCGGTGAATCCGTCAGGCGATTGGTGACACGGACTTCCTGTACCCGGTCGCCCAGTGCGGTCTTGATGCGCTCCAGCAGATCCTTGTGCTCTTCCGCCGCCTCTTCCTTGTGCTTCTTGTCTTCCTCGGTTTCCACATCGCCGAGATCCAGATCACCACGGGCCACGTCCTGGAACTGCTTGCCGTCGTATTCGGTCAGATAGCCCATCATCCACTCGTCGATGCGATCAGTAAGAATCAGCACTTCAACACCCTTCTTGCGGAACACTTCAAGGTGCGGGCTGCTCTTGGCGGCCATGAAGTTGTCTGCGGTGATGTAGTAGATCTTGTTCTGGCCTTCCTTCATTCGTGCGATGTAATCGTCCAGCGACACGTTCTGGGTTTCTTCGCCGGTATGAGTGGAGGCAAACCGCAGCAGGCTGCCAATTTTCTCACGGTTGCTGAAGTCTTCCGCCGGGCCTTCCTTGATCACCGTGCCGAACTCATTCCAGAACTGCTGGTACTGCTCGGGCTCTTTCCTGGCCAGTTTCGACAGCATATCCAGTACGCGCTTGGTGACGGCGGTACGGATGCTGTCGACAGTGCTGTCATTCTGCAGGATCTCACGGGAGATATTCAGGGACAGATCGTTGGAATCAATCACACCCTTGGTGAAACGCAGGTACAGCGGCAGGAACTGCTCCGCGTCGTCCATGATGAACACGCGCTGAACATAAAGCTTCAGCCCGCGGGGCGCGTCCCGGTTGTAAAGATCAAATGGCGCACGGCCGGGGATGTACAGCAGGCTGGTGTAGTCCAGCTTGCCTTCCACTTTATTGTGGGACCAGGTCAGCGGGTCTTCGAAATCGTGAGAGATGTGCTTGTAGAATTCCTTGTATTCCTCGTCCTTGATTTCGCTGCGTGACAGTGTCCACAGGGCTGTGGCGTCGTTGACGGTCTCGTCTTCGCCTTTCTCGCCTTCCTCGCCGGATTCTGACTTCATCACCACGGGGAAGGAGATGTGGTCAGAGTACTTTTTCACCAGGTTGCGCAGGCGGAAGCCGTCAGCAAACTCTTTGGCCTCGTCCTTCAGATGCAGCACAATCCGGGTGCCACGCTCGTCAAGATCGACATTCTCAATGCTGAACTCACCGTCGCCAGTGGATTCCCAGTGCACACCTTCTTCCACCGGCGCACCGGCACGGCGGGTATAGACCTCAACGGCGTCTGCAACGATAAAGGAGGAATAGAAGCCGACACCGAACTGACCAATCAGCTTGCTGTCTTTTTTCTCGTCACCGGAGAGTTGTTTGAGAAACTCGGCGGTACCTGAACGAGCGATGGTACCGAGGTTCTGAATGACGTCCTCCCGGGACATGCCGATGCCGTTGTCAGAGAGTGTGACGGTGTTGTTCTCGGAGTCGTAATCCAGCCGGATTTTCAGTTCCGGATCATCTTCATAAAGGCTGTCGTCTTTCAATGCCGCAAATCGCAGTTTGTCCTCGGCGTCTGAGGCGTTCGATATCAGCTCACGAAGGAAGATTTCCTTGTTTGAATACAGCGAATGGATCATCAGGTTAAGCAGTTGCTTGACCTCGGTCTGAAATCCTAGAGTCTCTTTCTGTGTTTCTACAGTCATAGCGTCTTGTTCTCCCGGTATCACTCACAATTTAAGGAGCGAGCACAGAGGCCGTTCCGAAAACGTGCGAAGCCATGGATGGCGGAGCCCGAGCGTACAGGGACGTATTTACAGCGTGTTTCGGAACGGCCTCTGTGCTCGCTCCTGCACATAATTCTCAGGCTTGGGCTGGAATTGGGGGCAACCGGAGCCTTTTCAAGGCTAATCCGGCCAGAAACCATGTCAGCCCGGCCAGTTCGGGATAAATTCCCATTCAACGTTTCCGCAGAACAGAGGCTCCCAAGAGTATTGCCCAGAGGTCACTGCCCCTGCGGAGAACTGTGGTGTAACCTTTCAACTGACAGACTGATTGCAGCGCCGGCATTTGCCGGGCTTGACGAAAACCAACTGAATGGAGCGGATTTCGATGGTATTCAGGCGTTTTCTGGCACCCACTGCCCGGGTACTCCTCGGCACGGCTTTGGCGGCCGTCATGCTGACAGGCTGTTCGGTAAACCCGGTGACCGGGGAAAAACAGCTTTCCCTAATTCCGGAAAACAAGGCACTGGCGATCGGCGCAGAGCAGTACAAGCCGACCCAGCAGACCCAGGGTGGCCAGTTCTATCTCGACCCGGAGCTGAATCTTTACGTGAAAGAAGTCGGCATGAAACTGGCCAGGGTCAGCGACCGGCCAGACCTGCCCTATGAGTTCGTTGTTCTCAACAGCAGCGTGCCGAATGCCTGGGCACTGCCCGGCGGCAAAATTGCCATCAACCGAGGATTGCTGACGGAATTCGAAGACGAAGCCCAGCTTGCCTCGGTGCTTGGCCATGAGATTGTTCATGCCGCCGCGGGCCACAGTCTCCAGCGCATGCAGCAAAGCACACTGATCAGCCTTGGTGTGGCCGGACTGGGATATGCGATCTCCGATAACGAATGGGCCAGCCTGATCATGGGCGGGGCCGCAATGGGCGCGCAACTGGCGTTGGCCCAGTACAGCCAGAGCGCCGAACTGGAATCGGACCACTATGGCATCCGTTATATGGATGCAGCAGGATATGACCCCCAGGCTGCTGTCGAGCTTCAGAAACTGTTTGTGCGACTCTCGGAGGGAAATAACCCGGGATTCCTGCAGGGCATGTTTGCCACCCATCCACCCTCACAGAAGCGGGTTGATGAAAACCAGAAACTGGTCAACAGGATCGGAGCCGGAGGCTATCGCGGACGCGAAGCCTACCAGCAAAAACTGGCTTTTCTGCGCAGTCGCCAGCCCGCCTATGATGCCTACGACAGGGCGCGGCAACTGGCAGGCAAGGAGCAGCTTGACAAGGCCATGGCCGAAATCAACGAAGCCATTGACATCGAGCCTGAGGAAGCCGCTTTCTACGCGTTCAGAGGCCAGCTCTACCGGGCCCGGCAACAACCCGAACAGGCGGCGGCGGATTTTGACAGGGCCACGTCGCTCTACCCGGAAATGTTTGCTTACCAGCTCCAGAGTGGCCTGAATGCGCTGGCACTGAACAATCTGACGAAAGCCCGTGATAGTCTCAAGCGGGCCAATGAAACCGTGCCGACATCCATAGCGTTTCTGCGGCTGGGCGATATAGCCGTGCGCCAGAACCGTCGCGATGCCGCTCTCCGTTACTACAGCACGGCGGCGGAGGCTGACGGTCGGGTTGCAGCCGAAGCGAAGCAGAAACTTGCTGCGCTGACGGGGAATTAAGGAACTTCTGCCATATTGACTTCTAGAGCAAAAACTCTAAAACTTGGCATACCTTTACGACAACCGGAGTTTTGCCATGTTCGCAAAACGCATCCAGCCGATGGTATTCCAGGCGCGGCGGCTTTACGTGGAACTGATGTTCCAGGTTATGGGTCGTGCTCTTCAGGCCGTCAGCGAAATTGACCCCACGGTCCAGGCCGAAAGCCGCGCCCTGCCGACGGGCTTTCTGTTTGAAATGATGGTGATGCCGGACGGCTCACGGCTGATTGTCGAGCACACCGGTAATGGCAGACTCCATTATCATGGTGACAGTGCCCCGCGCCCGATCGATCTTTCCATCCGCTTCAAACACGTTGCCCATGCGTTTCTTGTGCTGTCGTTCCAGGAGAAAACCTCGGTGGCATTCGCCAATGACCGTATGCTGGTCGACGGCGAAATCAGTTATGCCGTTCGCATGACCCGTATTCTGAACCGGCTTGAAACCTTCATTCTTCCGAAGCTGGTGGCAAAACGGGCAGTCAAGGAATACCCGGACTCATTGCACCTGCCGGAAAAGCTGATCAGCGCAGCGCGTATCTATCTGAAAGTTGCCACCAATTTTATCGAGACAGCGAGAACATCATGACGAACCAATACTACGAATTTTTCTGTCCGGTGAAAGTTATCGCAGGCAGGGCCGCTCTTGAGCATATTCCCTACGAACTGACCGGCCTGGCCGCCACCCGCCCGATGATTGTGACCGATAAGGGGGTGCGCGCGGCCGGCTTGCTCGACCCGGTGATTGCAGCCTGCGAGGAAAGCGGGCTGGAAATTGTCAGCATTTACGATGATGTGCCGCCCGATTCCTCTACCAGCGTGGTAAAGGAAATTGCCGGTATTTATCGCAGCGAAAAATGCGATTCGCTGATTGCGGTTGGCGGCGGCTCCGCCATTGATACCGCCAAGGCCGTCAATATCCTGGTCTCGGAGGGTGGCGATGATATTTCGAAATACAGTGGCGCAGGTATTATCAAGCACCCGCTCAAACCGTTTCTGGTTGTTCCCACGACCGCAGGCACGGGTTCCGAAGTGACATCAGTAGCCGTGATTACTGACACCACAAGATCCGTCAAGCTGCCGTTCTCGTCTTCATTTCTTTTACCCAATGCGGCGGTAATCGACCCCCGCATGACAATGACCCTGCCACCACATATCACGGCGGCAACAGCGATGGACGCCATGACCCATGCCACCGAGGCGTTTACCTGCATGGCGAAGAATCCGCTCAGCGACGCCTATGCCACGTCTGCGATCAGGAAAATAAGCCAGTTTCTGTTGCCTGTAATGGACAACCCGAAAGATGCCACAGGCCGGCTGGAACTGGCACAGGCGTCGACCATGGCAGGTATTGCCTTCTCCAATTCAATGGTGGGCCTGGTTCACGCCCTCGGCCATGCCACTGGCGCCATCTGCCATCTTCCCCACGGTATGTGCATGAGCCTTTACCTGCCATACGTGCTGGAATACAACCTGGAAACGATACGCGAGCCGCTGGGCGAGTTACTGCTGTACCTTGAGGGACCGGAGGTCTACGCATCGACGCCGTTCAACCGCCGGGCAGAAGCCACTATCTCGGCTCTCCGTAAACTCCGGGACGAACTTCACAAGCGCTGCCGGTTGCCGCGCACGCTGAAGGAAACTGGCAGTGTAGAAGAGGATCAACTGGATACCATTGCAGAAATGGCGCTGGATGATGGCGCCATCATGTTCAACCCCAAAGAAGTGCTTCTTGAGGACGCCCGAGCTGTTCTGCAACGTGCCTGGGTCTGACCGGCCGCAGTTGAAACGGCGCCGCCGAAGCAGCACAATTCAGTGGCGGCTGGCATGGACGGGCCGGAGAATAAAAACACGTTCATTAATCACAGTGAAGACTCTATGAGCAGTCCGTCCATCAGTTTCAGGCTTGCCCCTGCCGTTGCAGGTCTGTTGCTGCTTGCCAGTTCACTTGCCCCGGCAAACACGCCCGCCGCAGGCCTTTCCGATTCCGAGAGCCGGGTTTTTCGCTTCAATGTGTCGCCGAGTGGCTATCCGCCCTACCTGATCTGTGGTGACAATGGCACCGCCGGCATTATGTGGGAAGTGGTCGAAACCATCGCGGAACATATCGGTTATCGGGTAGAGCCTGTCAAAGTGCCTCGTAAACGGGTGGATCAACTGCTCCTGGAAGGACTGTTTGACGGCACGCCACGGGCCAGAGAGTGGACTGATAATCCCGATGAATTCATTTTTACCGACCCGGTTGTCGACATTGAGGAAGTCATTTTCTTTCCCAAAGATTCTGCTGCAAAATTTCGGGTTGTTGAAGATCTTTTTTCACTGACACTGGTTACCCGGCTCGGCTATTACTTCCCGGCACTGGAACCCCATTTCAGATCCGGCCGGATTGAACGATTCAATGTGCCGCGGGACCAGGATATCTTCATATACCTGTTAAACAACGACGAACTCGACGCAGCAATAGCCGACCGGCTGGTGGGCCAGTGGCTGCTTATGGAACAGGGCATTCAGGATGAATTCAGGGCCAGCTCATCAATCCTGAGCCAGTCCGGGTTCCGGCTGATGTTACGACCGGGCTGGCAGGAGTTTGCCAGGGCTTTCAACGAAAAGCTGGCCGCCATGCGTGCCGAGGGCGAGATAGACGCCATTCTGTCTAAATATCGCTGATTCCCCCCTGACCCGGCGCCAGAGCTGCCTATTCCAGTCTTCGCAACAGCAGCATGGGCGAGACACTCAGCACCGGTTTTAACTGCCACCGACCAAACAGCGCCAGCACCAGGGCGCTGATCAGCGGAATCGGCAGAATGACCTGCCAGTGCCACTGGAACTGACCTTCGAACATCCGGAACTGCAATGCCCAGACCGCGGCCTCCGCGGCAACGACCCCGAGGACGCCCGCAAAAAAACCGAGAAAGGCAAATTCCAGCATGGTGCTGCGAACCAGCAGTGACTGGCGCCCACCAAGGGTTCTGAGCAGAGCCCCTTCACGCTGGCGCTCCTGCATGGTCGCGCTGACCACTGCAGCCATCACCACCAGTGCCGCCGCCAGAATGAGTGCAAGTATGGCTTCGATCGCCTGGGTGACCTGACGGACAATTTGCTGGATCCGGTCAATGATGTGGTCAATTTCCAGTAGCGATACGGTGGGGAACTGTCGCGAAAATTCATTAAGAGCCGATTTCTGGTCCTCGGGCAGATAGAATGCCGTTATCCAGGTCGCTGGCATATTCTCCAGCCCGCCACCGGGGGGAAACGCCATGTAAAAGTTGGGCTTCATACTGTCCCATTGCACGGTCCGGACACTGGTGACTGGTTCAGTGACCTTGTCAGAACCAATGGTGAAGCCAAGCTTGTCACCGACTTCGACACCCAGTTTGCCAGCCAGCTCGGCCTCTATGGATACACCGCGTTGATCACCCGGCTTGAACCATTCGCCGCTGACAATTTCGTTGTCTTCGGGCAGGTCCTGCATCCAGGTCAGGTTCAGCTCCCGGTTCAGGGCACCCACACTTTCTTCCTTGGTCACGGCCTCCTTCACTGGCTGGCCGTTAAGCTCGGTCAGGCGTCCGCGAACCATCGGATAGAGATTACGCAGGGGCTGACCACGCTCTGCCCAGAATTCTTCAACCTGGTCCACCGCGTCCGGCGCAATGTTGATCAGAAAGTGATTGGGAGCGTCCTCCGGCAGCTGTGCCTGCCAGTCGCTCAGCAACGAGGTTCGCACCAGAATCAAGGTCGCAGCCAGCATCAGGGTCATGGCGAAAACCGCAATCTGGGACAGGCTCGCTCGCCGGTGGCGGTACAACCCGACCAGCGCCAGACGCCAGGCATTACCGCCACCGCTGATCTTGCGCAGGGTGGTAACCATCACCCAGCCCAACAGCGCGAGGGTACCCAGCAGCAGCGCCAGTCCGCCCAGCAGCGCCAGCACCAGGGATACTTCCCCGGCGTAGAGCCAGACCAGGCCAAATATGGCGACAATGGCAATCATCAAGTCCGGAATCGCTTCCCGCCCGGACTCACCGGGCTGGCTTCTGAGCACCCGCATGGCCGGTACGTTTTTCAACCGGCGAATCGGCGGGTAGGCGAAAGCGAACAGCGACACCAGGGCTGTCAGCAGGGCCGGTACCAGTGCGTCAGGATCAAGATGGTAATCAACGGACTGTTCCAGTACCTGCCCCAGCACGCTGGACAACAACCAGAACAGCGGTAAGGCAAACAGCAACCCGCCGATCGCGCCGACGATTCCCCACAAGGCCAGTCGGCGCAGGTAAAGCCGACCAATGCCACTGCTGTTCACCCCCAGCGTTTTGAGCAACGCCACGGTATCACGCTGGGACAGCGCGTATTGTCGGCTGGCAACCGCGACAGCAACAGCGGCAAGCATGACTGCCAGGCTACCCCCCAGCAGCAGGAACCGCTCTGCCCGTTGCAGGGATTCCGAGAAGGTCTCGCCATCACGCACGCCTTCCCATTCGTGACTCGGTTCAAGCTGCGGCTGCAGCCAGGAATAATAACTGTCCAGCGCCGCTTCCTCCCCGGCAAACAGGTAGACGTATTCAACCCTGCTGCCTTCCTGAATGACTTCCGTTGAGGACACATCACTGGTATGCATCATCACCCGTGGCGCCAGCGCAGACATTCTGAAGCCACCGTCCGGTTCCCGGACCAGCAGGCCCGATATGGTCAGCGACCGGTTGCCCACGTCAAGCGAGTCACCAACACCAAGCTCCAGCAACCGCAACAACCGGGGGTTCACCCAGACCTCGCCGGGTGCGGGGCCGGAAGACAGCATTTGCCTGGGGGCATCAGCGCCCTGCTGGATCTCGACCTGGCCGCGCAACGGATAGCTGTCGCTGACGGCCTTTACCGACACCAGCTGAAATTTGTCGGCGCCATATACCATGGTGGAAAACTCCACCATGCGGGCGGTCTCCAGGCTGCGGTCGCTGGCTTCCTGCAGCCAGGCTTGGGGTACTTCCCGCCCGTTCTCGGCCTCAAGCTGGCGATCGGCAGCCAGAAATGAGCTGGCCGAGGTGACCAGGGTCCGCTGCAGCTGGCCGGCAAACAGCGCGATGGTTGCCACCGTGGCAACGGCAATGATCAGTGCCGCCAGCACCACCCGCACATCCCGCTCGCGCCAGTCCCGGCGCACGGACATGAGTTTCCGGGTAGCGGCCATCAGTTCACCGCCGCGGTTTCGGCGGTGGCATTTGTCGAAGGCTCGGTAAGAATACCCGCTTCGATCGAAAACTGCCGCCCACAGCGTGCGGCCAGCCTCTCGTCATGGGTAACCATGACCAACGTGGTGCCCTGCTCGCGGTTCAGAGTCATCAGCAGATCAGATACATCGTGCCCGGTGCGATTATCGAGATTGCCCGTCGGCTCATCCGCAAACAGAACGGCAGGTTCGGAGGCGAAGGCCCGGGCAATGGCTACCCGCTGCTGTTCGCCACCGGAAAGCTGACGTGGTGTATGATACAGCCGCTCGCCGAGACCGACCCGTTCGAGCAGTTCCCGGGCTTTGGCTTCCGGCTTGTCGGAACCGCCCAGTTCGAGGGGAAGCATGACGTTTTCCAGAGCGGTCAGCGCTGGCAATAACTGGAATGACTGAAACACAAACCCGACCCGGCGGGACCTGAGCTGGGCGCGCTCGTCCTCGCTCAAACTGCTGATCACGGCACCGTCCAGTTCAACGGTGCCGTCGGAGGGCGTATCAAGCCCGGCCAGCAAGCCAAGCAGGGTGGTCTTGCCGGAACCTGAGCGACCGACGATCGCCACGGATTCACCGCGGTTGATTTCAAGATTGACCCCCTGCAAGATCGTCAGCGTATCTGTTTCCAGGCGGACACGCTGGGACAGGTTGGTTGCTTTCAGCATGGGCCCGGACTTGCGGGATTGATGTTCACTCAGGTCACTCACGAGCTCTCCAGGGTAGTAGCAAAAGGGTCATCGCAATTTTGCGGACAAACAGGACTTTTATGGATACGACAATCCGACGTCTGAGATCAATAGTTTTCATTGCTTTAATACTCTTTATTGCGCCAGTCCGGGCAGGCCAGGGCACACTGCTGATCATGGGAGACAGCCTCAGCGCCGCTTACGGCGTCCAGACCGAGCAGGCATGGGTGGCTTTGCTCAGAGAACGGCTCGATACGGAACAGTTATCCGGCTGGAAAGTTGTCAATGCAAGCATCAGTGGCGAGACCACCGATGGCGGTCTCAGGCGGTTGCCCGACCTGCTGGACCGACACCAGCCGGACATCGTGATGATTGAACTGGGGGGCAACGATGGTCTGCGGGGCTTTCCGCCCCAGGTGATTCGCAACAATATCACAGCAATGATCGAACAGTCGCAGCAGGCGGGCGCCGAGGTTCTGCTGGCAGGCATGCAGATTCCCCCCAACTATGGCCAACGCTACACGCAAGCATTTGCGGCGATTTTCCCGGAACTGGCCAAGCGCCATGACACCGAACTGGTGCCCTTTTTCCTGGCCAACATCTACGACCGGGAAGGGCTGATGCAGGACGACGACATCCACCCCACCGCCGAGGCGCAGGAGCAGTTGCTGGATAACGTCTGGCCAGAACTGCAACCGATGCTGGAAAAACAGTAGCGCCATGACCTTATAACGCCATCAGCACAATAGTGAAGCAAAGTGTCTGACCGCCCGGCGCTCAGACCAGTAACTGCCATCGGCTGCCTGCTCAACGAAGCCGACATGGCCACCCCATTGCGGAAACTCCACCCGGACATGGCGGCCGGTAACGGCCGGATCCACGGGAAAACAGAGCTCGGACAGAAACGGATCATCACTGGCATTCACCATGACCGCCGGAACCCGGATATCTTTCAGTCGCCCGAGTGCCGAGCAACTCTGCCAGTAATCCTGAGCGTCGCGAAAACCATGTAAAGGCGCGGTAAAACGGTCATCGAATTCGTGGAAACTCCGGATCTTGTCAAAGTCCGAGGTGTCGATCAGCCCTGGAAATTGCCTCGACTTCTGTTCCATTTTAACTTCCAGGTCTCTGAGAAAACGACGCATATAGATTTTCCGGCTGGGCCGCGCCAGAGTGTCAGCGCTGCCTGCGAGATCGCAGGGCACAGAAAAGCCGATAGCGCCGCAAATCCTGCTGTCGATTTGTTCCGACTGCTCGGCAAGATACAGCAGCGTGAGATTTCCGCCCATACTGAACCCGGCAAGGCCCATGGTCCGGTAGCCCTGCGCCAGCCCGTGCCTGACTACCCGGTCCAGGTCGCCGGTAGCACCGCTGTGATAGAACCGGGGCTGATGGTTCATGATGCCGCCACAGGACCGGAAGTTCCAGGCCAGCACGTCCCACCCCTCACGAAACAGCGCCCTGGCGAGCCCCTTTATGTAGGGACGGCGACTATGGCCCTCAAGGCCATGGGACAGAACTGCAAGCCGGTCGCTGTCCTGCCGATACCAGTCAAGGTGGAGCTCGTCTTCATCATCCGTCGGCAGAACCTCAGACTCCGGTTGCTGGACAGCAACGGCCCGGAACAGCGATGGCCATATGGATTGCACATGGCCGCTGCGAAGCCACAGGGGAGGTTTATACTCTGGTGCCGCGTCGTACAAAATTTAACCTTTCAATTCATGGGCTTGACGCCCTCATGGAAAGCGCCTAAGCTTCGCGCCAATCCAGCTTTGTTCCCCGATAGCTCAGTTGGTAGAGCAACGGACTGTTAATCCGTTTGTCGCTGGTTCGAGCCCAGCTCGGGGAGCCATGTTTTCAGACTGTGCTTTTCCGCTCTCAGACCAGCTCCTTGCGCCTGAAGAATTCCCGCAATACCTGGTAAAGCGTCAGGCCATCTCTGGCGCCAGCGGTTTCCCGGATGGAGTGCATCGCGAACTGCGGCACACCAATATCCAGCGTGGTAACACCGAGGTTTGCCGCGGTCAGCGGCCCTATGGTACTGCCACAACCCATGTCACTGCGCACCACAAAGGTCTGATACGGCAGCCCCAGGTCACCACTGATATGCCGGTAAATCGCCGCGGAACGGCTGTTGGTCGCATACCTCTGATTGTGATTGACCTTGATCACCGGGCCCTGATTCAGCAAGGGCCCATGATTCTCGTCGTGCTTTTCAAGGTAGTTCGGATGGACGCCGTGAGCGTTGTCCGCCGAGATCATCATTGAACTGGCCAGGGTCTGACCCCGGCCGGCGCCACACCAGCGATCAAGTACCGAAGCCAGAAAAGGTCCCTGCGCCCCCTCGGCAGACATACTGCCGACTTCCTCGTGATCGTTGCACACCAGCAGCGCAGGTTCGTCGCCGGAGGCGTCAATCAGCGATCGGGTGCCGATGAAGCAGCTAAGCAGGTTGTCGAGCCGGGCGGAGGCAATAAAGTCGTCCTGCAAGCCCACCAGCGCTGCGGGCTGGGTATCGTAGAAGCCAAGTTCGTAACCCAGGATCCTGGTAATCCGGATGCCCTGGTGCTCGCGTTCGAGCTGCGCTTTGAGCAGGTCGGCAAACCGGGTGGTATCGTCTTCCGGCACCTGCATCAGAACCGGCGGAAGATCGGTTTGCGGATTCACCGTCCGACTGCTGTTCGCTTCCCGGTCCAGGTGAATGGCCAGGCTCGGAATCGAGGCAATCGCCTTGCGAAAATCCACCAGAATGTCCCGAACGGTTCCGGCCTCATCGAGAAAGCTGACCCGTCCGGCCAGGGACAGATCACGGTCAAACCAGGGATTCAGCAGGACACCGCCATAAACCTCTACCCCGAGCTGGAAATAGCCTTTGCGGCGCAACTCGGGGTTTGGTTTCACCTTCAGACACGGGCTGTCGGTGTGAGCCCCGACCATACGGATGCCGGCCTGATCCGTCGGACGTTTGCCGGTTCTGAAAGCCACGATGGACGAGCCGTTACGAATGACGTAATAGGCCTTGCCCGACTCGAGACTCCACTCCTGCTTTTCATCCAGCGCCTGGAACCCCGCTTCGTCAAGCATCTGTTTCATGCTTGCAACGGCGTGCCAGGGCGTGGTTGCGGTATTCAGAAATGCGATCAGCTGCTGATTAAAATCCGCGTATTCCATGATGCCCCTGATAAACTGATTTTGGCGCCGCCAGTATGGCATGATGGCGCCTTTGGTCCTATAAGGAGAGCCCATTTTGCCCGAGCCGCGCTTTCTCGATATCGAGTACTGCCAGACTGAAGACACCCTGTTTCCGGTGGCCATGGCCTGGTCAGTAGAAAATGGCCAGATGAAAACCGTGGTCATTGCCCCCGACGACAGCTGGGTGCCGGAAGACGGTGATATGGGCGATGTCGACCTGCTCTATCTGGAGGAGCAGGGTGTGCCTTTGATCGAAATCGTTCACGAGCTACACCAGGATCTGCCGGACCAGACGGTTTATGTTGATGGCATGGACCCGGATGAAATCCTGATTGACCTCATTTTTGACGCCGTGGGCCAGGAGCCCCCTTTTGAGATTGTCGGCATTGAATCGCTGGTAACCTCCCTTACCCGGGAAGAACTGGACGACCGTCGCCGACAGCTACTGACCGATGAGGGGCTGCAACCCCAACTGCCGGAAAACAGTGTCTACGCGATGTTGCTGATCGCCCGCGAGGAAGGTTTCTTCGACTGAGCAATGGTGCCCGGCCTCAGGTTTTGTGCTGGATATGCCAGCATCGATGGATACGGGCATTACGCTGGAAATCCTTATCGAGGGTTTCGCGGCTGACCTCTGTTACCGCAAAGGTTTCCTCGACAGCGTTGTCCAGTTTGAATCGCCGGAAATTATTCGAGAAGATCAGCGTCCCCTCCGAAGTGAGCCGCTGCATCGCCTGGCCGATCAGCCTGGCGTGGTCCCGCTGAATATCCAGAACACCTGCCATTCGCGCCGAATTCGAAAAAGTCGGCGGGTCCATAAAAATCAGATCGAAGCGCTGATCCGGGCCCGGATTTTCCGCCAGCCACTGCAGACAATCGGCCTGCTCCACCCGGTGACGGGACAGATCAGCGCGATTGAGAGCCAGGTTGTCCTGCGCCCAGTTTACATAGGTTCTGGACATATCAAGGCTGAGCGAGCGACTTGCTCCACCGACGGCCGCATGAACGGTCGCAGCCCCGGTGTAGCAGAAAAGATTCAGAAACCGCTTGCCCCCGGCATGCTGCTGAATCCAGTGCCGGACCGGGCGATGATCGAGAAACAGCCCGGTATCCAGATAATCCTTCAGATTCACCCTGAGTACGCAGCCGTGCTCGTGAACATTGAAAAACTCGCCGCTGGCCTCACGCTTCTCATACTGGTTCAGGCCGGCCTGGCGCTGACGCTGCTTGCAGACTATATCGGCGCCATCAATGCCAAGCGCATCAGGTATTACGGCCAGGGCTTCGGCCAGCCGCTCCCGGGCCGAACGCTCATCAATGGTTTTGGGCGCCACATATTCCTGCACATGCACCCGGCCCTCATAAATATCGATGGCGAACGCAAACTCCGGCATGTCGGCATCGTAAAGCCGGTAACAGCCAATGCCCTGTTTCCGGGCCCACTGGCCGATGGTTTTCATGTTCTTTCGCAGCCGGTTCTGCAGCATGGCCGCGCGTTCCTGATTGGTGATCCGCGGCGTAATTTCTCCGGGCACGTCGGGCGCCCGGGAAGTTCTGGCGCTGGCCTCGTCTACGGTGAACAATAAAAGCCGGGCGGGCAGCCTGCCGTTATACAGCCGGTATTGTTTATAGCTTCGTAACCCCAGGGATTTTCCGTATTCGGGGGCGCCGGTAAACACGCCCAGGCGCCAGCCTGGCAATGCCCGTTTAACCGCTTCTCCCAGGGCGCTATAAAGCGCCGCGAGTTCTTTGCGTTCGCTGAGTCGCTCGCCGTAGGGGGGATTGACCAGTGCCAGCCCCGGCACAGTTCCGGACTCAGCCGGTAGCGCTTCGATATCGCGTGTCTCAAGGGTGATCTGCTCGCCAAGGCCGGCCCGCCCGGCGTTGTTACGGGCGGTCGCGATGACGGCCGGCTCCTGATCATAACCGCTGAACCGGATCGGCTGTTCGCTCAGCCGCTGCCGGCCTTCCAAGGCCCGCTTCTCGGCTTCCTGGCGAAGACCCAGCCAGAGCTCTGCATCGTGCCCGGGCCATCGGCTGAAACCCCAGTGTTCGCGCCGGCGCCCCGGCGCCAGATCCATCGCCATCATGGCCGCTTCAATCACCAGAGTTCCTGAGCCACACATGGGGTCAAGGAAGCTGCCCCCCTCGCGGGCGATGTCGGGCCAGCCTGACCTCAGCAACAGAGCTGCGGCAAGATTCTCTTTCAGCGGTGCCGCACCCTTTTCGGTCCGATAGCCGCGTTTGTGAAGGCTTTCACCGCTCAGATCTATACCAACGGACAGCACACCCCGGTGCAGTCTTGCCGAAATGGTAACGTCAGGGTCTTTGGCATCCACCGAAGGGCGCTGGCCGCTGGCTGTTCTCAGCCGGTCCACAATGCCGTCCTTCACCCGCTGGGCGCCGAACTGGGTATTGCGGATTGCGTCATTCTGACCGACAAAATTCACCCTCAGACTACCGGTCACCGGAATGTGGTTTTCCCAGGGTAAATCAGTGACGCCGCCCAGCATCAGGTCCGCCGATGTCGCATCGACATCGGCCAAATGAAGAATCACGCGATTCGCCAGCCGGGACCACAAACACGCCCGATACCCGGACTCCAGTGTGCCGTTCGCCCAGACACCGGCCGGGGCGTTGCGTAACGGTTCCATACCGAAGGTCTGTAACTCTGCTTCCAGAAGATACTCCAGACCCTTTGGGCAGGTTACAAAAAAGTTAAGTTCTGACACCGTATCTCCTGAAAATATCGACAACCCAAAACACCCCGGTATGACGCACTTGCTGATGAAGAGATCACGTTTTTATACTTTATGGCGATAAAAACGCAAAAAATAGATGAAATAATTAGTGTACAGGGCCGCCGACTTAGTTTTACCTTATAAAAGACGCGTCGTTCCGGCAGCCCAAAAGCTGCCGTTAACAGGATCCTGACTGCTCTGGTCATCAGTGACAATAGCGGGTTACCCCGGAAGGGTGACTCCAGCCACTGGCCACTGCAGGTGTGTACACACATGTTCTGTTAATCTATCAGTGAGGAACGGCATGAAAAGACAGAAAAGAAACATGTACGCTCGCGCATTCAAACGGGGCTATCTGGCCGGAGTGTCTGGCAAATCCAAAGACAGCTGCCCGTTGGATCAGGCTGAATTCCGCCAGGAATGGCTCAACGGGTGGCGAGAGGGCCGAACAGATCAGTGGGAGGGCATGACCGGCGTTTCCGGCATCCACAAGTTAGCCAATGTGACGGCCTGACTTGGTCCCGACTTGTTTTCCTGATTTTTTAATTTAATACGCCACGGGGTTTATTCCCCGCCCGGGCCCGCTCTGCGGGCCCTTTTTTTGCCCGGCTGTTAATGCTGCCGCAGTTCCCGGATGGCCTCCACCGATTCACTGATCAGACCGGGGCCGCGGTATATGAGTCCGGTGTAGAGTTGCACCAGTTTAGCGCCGGCACGGATCTTCTCAGCCGCGCTGTTACCGTCTGTGACACCGCCCACACCAATGATCGGCAAGGCTTCACCAAGCTCCGAATACAACGCTTTAATGACACGCGTGGACGGATCCCGGATCGGCAGTCCACTCAGGCCACCGGTCTCTTCGGCGTGTTTATGGCCAGCTACGGCGTTGCGGCTGATGGTGGTATTGGTCGCTATCACTCCATCCAGGCCACTTTCTTTCAGTGCCGAAGCAATAAACCGGATGCCCTCATCCTCCAGATCCGGCGCGATCTTGATAGCGACAGGCACATACCGGCCAGTGTCTTTTTGGCAGCGGGCCTGCTCATCCTTGATAGCATGCATCAGGCCTTTCAGGGAATCTCCGAACTGCAGGTCCCGCAGGCCCGGCGTGTTGGGCGAAGACACATTGACTGTTACATAGTCGGCATGAGGGTAAACCGCTGCAATGCCCTTTCGATAGTCGTGTTCCGACGCCTCATTGGGCGTCGCTTTGTTTTTTCCGACGTTGATACCCAGGATGCCGGGGTAACGGCGGTGGCTGACGCGATCCAGTAAATGCTCCAGACCGTGATTGTTGAAGCCCATACGATTAATAATCGCCTGATGCTCTGGCAATCGGAACATTCGCGGTTTCGGGTTACCATACTGCGCGACCGGTGTCACCGTGCCCACCTCGATAAAGCCAAAACCAAGAGCGCCCAGAGCGTCGAGATGATCTGCATTCTTGTCCAGGCCCGCGGCAAGACCAACCGGGTTGGGAAAATCCAGACCCATCACCCGGACCGGAAGGTCAACCGGCCTGGCAACGATTTTTCCCAGCAAACCAAGCTTGTGTCCAAGATCAAGCCCTGCCAGAGTGAGATCGTGAGCTGCCTCCGGTGGCAACCGGAACAGAAATTTTTGCATGAGCTGATACATAAATACTCTCACTGACTGGACTGGGCAGGAGTATAACGAATCTTTTCCACAGCATCTCCCTACCTGACTCTCATGACAGTTAAATGTCTGTCCCATTAAGGTGTTGTGATCTTTTCCACGGAATCTGTGGATAACCCTGTTGAAAATCCCCGGGTAACGCTGGCGATCCCTTGATATCCGCGCCAATCTACGGATTGATCATTTTTTGATCAGTTATTTAATTCTTATTTATCAATTAGTTACAATTTTTTTGCAAAATTTTATATTGCCAGTTTCCCGAAACCCGACCATATCGACCAAAGGTGTACATGTGCATAAATCGGGCAACCCGCAGGCGCTGATCCGTTTGCCAACAGCTTTCAGAATACCGGCTATAATGATTTCCAAATGCTGTCAGAGAGCAATATGAGCGATCCGCTATCCCCCTCCTCCGATCGTCAGAAACAGCTCACCCGGGAACGGTCGGCAGCCACGAGAATTACATTTATCGGAATGATTCTCGATGCCTTTCTGGGCGTACTTAAAGTGATCACCGGATTACTGTTTCACTCGCAGGCTTTGCTGGTGGATGGCATCCATTCGTTCAGCGATGTTGCTTCCGATCTCGTTGTTGTGGGCGTGATGCGGCTTTCCCGTCAGGCGCCCGATCAGGAGCACCCGTACGGACACCAGCGCATCGAAACCCTGGGCACCATGGTCCTCGGGAGCCTGCTGATTGCGGTCGGCGCGGCTCTGGCATGGGATAACACCCTGCGCCTGCTGGATCACGCTTCAGCCATCCTGCCGCAATGGCCTATCCTGTTGGCCGCATTGATCTCGGTACTCAGTAAGGAATGGATCTACCGTTACACCCGTCGGGTCGGTCTGGCTATCCGCTCGGACCTCATTGTCGCCAATGCCTGGCACAGCCGCACCGATGCGCTTTCTTCAATTGTGGTTCTGGTTTCCACCGTCGGTGCCATGATGGGTTACCTGTGGCTGGACATACTGGCGGCTATCATTATTTCGGGCCTGATCATCTATATCGGCTGGAAGTTTACCTGGGACAGCGTCAGGGAGCTGATCGATACCGGACTGTCACCCGAAGATACCGCCACCTTGCGGGAAAAGGCCATGAGCATTGAGGGTGTGCGTGACGTTCATGAGCTTCGCAGCCGGCGCATGGGCCAGGATATACTGCTGGATGTTCACCTGGTCGTACGTCCGGAAATCAGCGTATCAGAGGGACACCAGATTGGCATGCATGTGGTCGCGGCCATGCGGGAAACCATGGATAACATTCTGGATATCAATTTTCACGTGGATGCGGAGAATGACGACGATCAGGCCCTGACATCCGAAAAGCTGCCGACCCGGGGGGACATCCGCCTTGCTCTGCAGGAGCATCTGCCCGTGGATTTACCACCCAATAGCAGGCTGAGGCTGCACTACCTGAAAAACCGGGTCCATATGGAACTGTTCCTGGAGGCCGACCCGGAGCACGAGAGGTCTGATTCCGGGATTGTCAGTCACCAGATGGAGGCCTATCCCTGGTTCGGGAGCCTGCGAATCTGGTACTCCCGACCCTAGTGTCCCGTCTGGTTAATTCGTTGATCTACTGCTTGGCGCTCGTGCCTCTGGCCAAGGCGCCAGTGCGCAGGTGTGGTGGTTCCACATCAAGGGCTGGCAACACAGGTCCAGAGGCCCGAGCGACAAGCCCTTCGGGAGCCCCTGAAAGCCTTGACAGCGGTGTTGAGTCGGCTCGATTTGGAACCACCAAACCTTCGCCACCGCGCCTTGCTCTCAAGGCTTTCAGGGGCTCAGTAGATCAACGAATTAACCAGACGGGACACTAACCAGTTCGCAACGCAGCTTCCTTGAGCTCGGAAATCTCGTCACGCAGCCGGGCCGCTGTTTCGAAGTCCAGGTCCGACGCAGCCTTGTACATTTTGTCTTCCAGCCTGCCCATCTCTCTGAGAATTTCGTCCGGGGTGCGGTCACCGACCCTGGCGCGGTAACGCTCGGCCTCTTCCGCTGCCTTCTCGCCAGGACGCTCCGGCTTGCGGCGCCCGCGACCGCCGCTGGCAGCGCCCTCCATAATATCGGCAATCTTTTTGTTCAGGCCGGTCGGTGTGATGCCGTGGGCCTCGTTATGCTCAGCCTGTTTGGCACGGCGGCGCTCGGTTTCATCAATCGCACGCCGCATGGACCCGGTGATGTTGTCACCGTAGAGAATGGCCTTACCGTTAACATTACGGGCAGCGCGGCCCATGGTCTGGATCAGTGAACGGTCGGAACGCAGGAAGCCTTCCTTGTCTGCATCCAGAATGGCCACCAGTGACACTTCCGGCATGTCCAGACCTTCCCGCAGCAGGTTGATGCCAATCAGCACATCAAATTCGCCCCGGCGCAGATCCCGAATGATTTCGACCCGCTCGACGGTATCAATGTCGGAGTGCAGATATCTCACCCTGATTTCATGTTCCATCATGAAATCGGTGAGATCTTCTGCCATGCGCTTGGTCAGCGTGGTGACCAGCACCCGTTCATTTACCGCCGTACGCCGCCGGATCTCGGACAACAGGTCATCAACCTGGGTTGATGCGGGACGGACCTCAATAACAGGGTCCAGCAGACCCGTGGGTCTGACCACCTGCTCCACCACCTGGCCCGCGTGTTCGGCTTCATATTTACCGGGCGTGGCCGAGACAAACACCATCTGCGGCGCCATCCGTTCCCACTCATCAAACCGCATGGGGCGGTTATCCAGTGCCGATGGCAGGCGAAAACCATATTCCACCAGAGTCTCCTTCCGTGACCGGTCGCCTTTGTACATGGCCCCGATCTGGGGAATGGTGACGTGGGATTCGTCCACGATCAGCAGGGCGTCTGGCGGCAGATAATCAAACAGGGTGGGTGGCGCCTCACCGGGCTGGCGACCCGAAAGATAGCGGGAATAGTTTTCAATGCCGTTGCAGTAGCCCAGCTCCAGCATCATCTCTATATCGTAGCGGGTGCGCTCCTCCAGCCGCTGGGCCTCTACCAGCCGGTTGTTGTCACGCAGCTGCCTGAGCCGCTCATCCAGTTCCACCTTGATGTTCTCGACGGCATCCAGCACCTTCTGACGGGGCGTGACATAGTGGGACTTGGGGTAGATGGTCACCCTGGGCACACGGCGCAGAACCTCGCCGGTCAGCGGGTCGAAATAACTCAGGTTTTCCACCTCATCGTCAAACAGCTCTATGCGGATGGCTTCCTTTTCCGATTCCGCCGGAAACACATCGATCACATCGCCGCGCACGCGGTAGTTGGCCCGATGGAACTCGATATCATTGCGGGTGTACTGGAGTTCAGCGAGCCGTTGCAGAATGTGACGCTGGTCAATCTCGTCACCGCGATCCAGGTGAAGCATCATTTTCAGATAGGACTGGGGATCGCCCAGACCGTAGATGGAAGACACCGTGGCGACGATAATCGCATCCGGACGCTCCAGCAGCGCCTTGGTGGCGGACAGCCGCATCTGTTCGATATGCTCGTTGATGGATGCATCTTTTTCAATGAAGGTGTCCGAGGACGGCACGTAGGCCTCGGGCTGATAATAGTCGTAGTAGGAAACGAAGTATTCCACCGCATTGTCAGGAAAGAACTCGCGAAACTCCCCGTAAAGCTGGGCCGCCAGGGTTTTATTGTGGGCCATGACAATGGTTGGCCGCTGGATCTGCTGAATAACATTGGCGATGGTGAAGGTTTTACCGGACCCCGTTACCCCCAGAAGCGTCTGGTGGGCGAGCCCCGAATGGATGCCATCCACCAGCCCTGCAATCGCTTCCGGCTGATCGCCGGCGGGTTCGAAAGGGGAAGCAACGGTAAACCTGCCGTCTCGTCTGTGCGCGCCTTGTTCTGAAGTCGCCATGGTATTGCGGCATCCTCTGCTCTGTCTGATTGGGGCCTGGCCGGGTAAAACCGTCAAGAAACTTATCGTAATAAATTGATTATGGTAACATCTGGCCCACTCATCGCAGCTTTAAGGAGCGCAAGTTTGGACCTTCAACTTTCCAGCCGGGTACAGGCAATCAAACCCTCCCCCACGCTAGCCGTCACCAACAAGGCCGCAGAACTGCGTGCCGCCGGTCAGGACATCATCGGCCTTGGCGCTGGCGAGCCTGATTTTGATACACCGGACCATATCAAGAGCGCGGCCATTGAAGCGATCAGGGCCGGTCAAACCAAGTACACAGCGGTGGATGGTACGCCTGCGCTTAAAAAGGCGATCATCGCCAAGTACAAACGGGACAATGGCCTGGATTACGAAGCAAACCAGATTCTTGTTTCAAGTGGTGGCAAACAGAGTTTTTTCAACCTGGCCCTGGCAACTCTGAACAAGGGCGACGAAGCCATTATTCCTGCGCCCTACTGGGTTTCCTACCCGGACATGGTGCTGGTGGCAGAAGGCAAGCCGGTGATCATCGAATCCGGCCCGGAAACCCGCTTCAAGATCACCCCGGATCAACTCGAAAAAGCCATTACCGAGCGCACCCGTCTGTTCGTGATCAACAGCCCGTCCAACCCCAGCGGTATGGCTTATACCCTGGAAGAACTGCAGGCCATTGGCGAGGTTCTGAAAAAGCACCCGCAGATCATGATCGCGACAGACGATATGTACGAGCCGATTCTGTGGACGGGTGCGGCATTCTGCAACATCCTGAACGCCACGCCGGAACTGTACGACCGCACTTTTGTGCTTAACGGTGTGTCCAAAGCCTATTCCATGACCGGCTGGCGCATCGGCTACGCTGCGGGGCCGGCGAAGATCATCGGTGCCATGAAGAAGATCCAGTCCCAGAGCACCTCGAACCCGTCTTCAATTTCCCAGGCAGCTGCGACCGCAGCCCTGGACGGACCGCAGGAGTGCGTGCAGGAGATGGTCAGCGCATTCAAGAAGCGGCACGATTATCTGGTCAGGGCGCTGAACGAATTGCCTGGCGTTGAATGCCTGGAAGGCGACGGTACTTTTTATGTGTTTCCCCGCGTTCAGGGCGCGATTGATGCCGATTCCGCTGTCAGTGATGACGTTGAGTTTGCCGAGAAACTGCTGACAGAGGCCGGCGTGGCGCTGGTTCCCGGCTCTGCTTTCGGTTCACCAGGGCATATGCGACTGAGCTTTGCGACCAGCATGGAGAACCTCGAGAACGCTATTTCCCGCCTGAAAAAAGCTCTGGGCTAAAATTTAAAGGCAGGGGTTGACGGGGCCGTGGGGTAATCTTACTATACGCGCCTCGTCTGAAGACGACGTTCCCCGATAGCTCAGTTGGTAGAGCAACGGACTGTTAATCCGTTTGTCGCTGGTTCGAGCCCAGCTCGGGGAGCCACTATTCCGAAAAGCCGCTATTCCTCTGGATTGGCGGCTTTTTTT
>NZ_DATFKH010000125.1:0-5076 GCF_035268745.1 Marinobacter sp. | reverse complement strand
GCTGCTGAGCTGTCCGGTGGCTTTGTCAGCCACGCCCATGGTGGTGGTAATCGGCACGATTTCGTCGTCGAACCTGCCGTCTTCACGAGCTTTGTCTGCCAGGTTCTGGCTGCGAACGCCGTACTCGTCCATGTCCTCTTTTTTGATGCCGTAGCGTTTGGCCACGGTTTCAGCGGTGTCCAGCATGGACCAGTAGAGCTCGGGCTTGTTCTTGGCCAGCCAGGGTTCCATCAGGTAGTTCTGGTTGATATTGGCCTGCACGGTGGAGATGGATTCGACGCCACCGGCGACCATCACCGGTACCCGGTCCACGGCAATGTGGTGGGCGGCCATGGCGATTGCCTGCAAGCCGGAGGAGCAGAAGCGGTTGATGGTGGCGCCCGCTACTGATACCGGCAGGCCCGCGCGGATTGCACCCATGCGGGCGACGTCGTTACCGGTGGAGCCCTCGGGAAGGGCGCAGCCCATCAGCACGTCTTCAATTTCGTCGGGATCGACTTTCGAGCGCTCGACCGCGTGCTGGATGGCGTGGCCGGCCAAAGTAGCACCGTGGGTGATGTTCAGGCCGCCGCGCCAGGATTTGGCCAGGGGCGTGCGGGCAGTGGATACGATGACAACGTCATTGGACATAATAATTCTCCGAATCAATTCGTGGACCGGTTATCTGGCATCAAAACCCTTGCCTTCCTTCGCGCGCCTGGCCAGCAGGGCCGCCGGCTCCCAGAAACCTGGCTGGGTGTGCCGGTCCTCGGTAAAGGCCTGCATGGCGCGGACCACGTTGGGCAGCCCGACCTCCTCGGCGTAATGCATGGGGCCGCCGCGGAACACCGGGAAGCCGTAACCGGCCAGATAGACCATGTCGATGTCGGAGGCGCGCTGGGCGATACCTTCATCCAGAATCCGGGCGCCTTCGTTGACCAGGGCGTAGACACAGCGCTCGACAATTTCCTGGTTGCTGATCTTGCGCGGGGTGATGCCCAGCTCGGCGCGGACTTCGTCAACTACCCTGTCCACTTCCGGGTCGGGCAGGGCGTTGCGGTTGCCCGGTTCGTAGCGGTAGAACCCGGCGCCGGTCTTCTGGCCGTAACGGCCCATTTCGCACAGACGGTCGGCCACGACCATCCTCACCATGTCCGGGTTCTCTTGGTACTGGCGCTTGCGGATGGCCCAGCCGATATCGCCGCCAGCCAGGTCGGCCATACGTAGTGGGCCCATGGCAAAACCGAACTTTTCGATGGCCTTGTCGATCTGCTGCACGCTGGCGCCTTCTTCCAGCATCAGCAGCGCTTCGCGCTGGTACTGGTTGATCATGCGGTTGCCGATAAAGCCGTCGCAGACACCCGAGACCACCGCGGTCTTCTTGATGGCCTTCGCCAGCTTCATCGCGGTGGCCAGGACGTCTTTCGCGGTCTTTTCACCACGTACCACTTCCAGCAGTTTCATGATGTTCGCCGGGCCGAAGAAGTGCAGGCCGATGACGTCTTCCGGGCGCCGGGTGAAGCTGGCGATCCTGTTCAGATCCAGGGTGGAGGTGTTGGAGGCGAGGATGGCGCCGGGTTTGCAGACTTCGTCCAGTTTCTCGAATACGGACTGCTTGGCGCCCATCTCTTCAAAGACGGCCTCAATGACCAGATCGACCTTGCCCAGGTCGTCATAGCTCAGTGACGGCGTCAGCAGTGCCATCCTGGTCTCGGCGTCGTCTTCGCTCATGCGGCCTTTTTTGACCCGGCCTTCATAGACTTTGCGGATGGCCGCAACACCACGGTCCAGGCCTTCCTGCTTCATTTCCACCAGGGTGACGGGAATACCGGCGTTCAGGAAGTTGATGCTGATGCCGGTACCCATGGTGCCGCCGCCGATGACGCCCACCGCCTTGATGTCGCGGGTCGGGGTATCAGACGGCACATCGGCAATCTTGCTGGTCAGGCGCTCGGAGAAAAACGCATGGCGCAGGGCACGGGATTCGGGGGTCTGCATCAGATTGACGAAGGCTTCGCGCTCCACTTCCATGCCCTTGTCGAACGGCAGGGTCACGGCCGCTTTCACGGCGTCGACGCACTTCAGCGGTGCCGGATAGTTCCGGGCCATGGCTCTCACGGTGTTGCGGGTGAACATGAAGAAGCCTTCCGGGTTGGGATGTTCGGCCTTCAGATCGCGCACTTTTTTCAGCGGCAGGTTTTCGCTGATCACTTTGTTGGCACAGGCGATGGCGGCATCAAGCAGTTCACCATCGACGATTTCATCAAACAGCGCGCTGCCCTTGAACTGTTTCGCGGGCACGACGCTGCCGGAGACAATCATGTTGACGGCGTGCTCGGCGCCAATCACCCGGGGCAGGCGCTGGGTACCGCCGGCACCCGGCAACAGGCCGAGCTTCACTTCCGGCAGGGCAATCTGTGCGTCCGGCCTGGCGACGCGGTAATGGCAGCCCAGGGCCAGCTCCAGCCCGCCGCCCATGCAGGCACCGCTGATGGCCGCGATCACCGGCTTGCGACTGGTTTCCACATAGTTGATGACCGTAATCAGATTCGGCTCAGCCGCCGCCCTGTCCGTGCCGAACTCGCTGATATCGGCGCCGCCGGAGAAGACGCGGTCAGAGCCGATCAGGACCACGGCTTTTACCGCGTCGTCGGCTTCGGCCCTGACAATGCCGTCAACAATGCCACGGCGTAATTCAAGGCCGAGGCCGTTGACCGGCGGGTTGTCCAGGCGAATGACGGCGATAGCGCCGTTCACGTCGTAGTGGGCAGAACTCATGGGGTGGCTCCCGGATACTGGCATCGGATTGGTTGCGAGGTGTTCGGAGGGATCTGTTGAATTCTCCGTACACTGGTGTATTGTTAGGCCATACACTAATGTATGTTCAGGGTGCGGTCAACGATTTCCAGATGGAGTGATCCGATGCTGAACGTCGGAGTAAGCGGACAGGTCTTTCCAGAACCGTCCGGAGCCAGGGATGGCGGAGGCCGAGCGTACAGGGAGGTATTTACAGCGTGTTCTGGAAAGACCTGTCCGCTTACGAGGGCACGGACTCTCAGTCTAACAATGTAAAATGCACCACCCAGAGCCAGCCACAGGATGTAATTCCAGATGACCGACGCCAGACCCACAAAAACCCGTCGCCGAACGTCCAAAGACAGACCCCAGCTTACCCGCGATGACTGGCTGGACGGCGCCGCCGGTGAGGTTGCCGCCGGCGGCTTCGGTAACCTGCGGGTGCTGACACTTGCCAGCAAACTGGGGGTCACCCGGGGCAGTTTTTATTGGCACTTCAAAGATCATGAAGATCTGGTAGTCAGCTTTCTGAACCGCTGGCGGGATCGGCGGCTGCATGAATTGCAGTACTGGAAACCCCAGGGCGGCGATGTGGAGACCGAGCTGCGGCAGATTCTGGAACTGCTGCTGACCGATGCCTCCCGCAACATCCGCCGCCTGCAGGTGGAACTGGCGGTGCGGGATTATGCCCGGCGTAACGACTACGCTGCCGGCCTGGTCAATGAAGTCGACGAAGCCCGTATCGATCAGAACTGTGAGCTTTACCAGCGCCTGAGCCAGGACCCCCAGCGTATCCGCGACCTGTCGCTGCTGATGTATGTGGCGACCATCGGGTCCCAGGTGGTGCTGGCGGGCAAGAAAGGAGACGCTGAAACCATTCGCCGGGTGGAAGATCTCATGGCCCGAGTGGCACTGGGGCAGCGGGATGATGATTAAGCACGGCCACCGGGTGCTTCTGCTTCCTGCTCGCACCGACGATGGCCGCTTCTACAATCAGGCCCTGTCGACCGACCGGCTCAGCCCCTGAAGAACGCTATCAATAACCAGCGGACTCCTCAGCAGTCGGTGGTGCCCCAGGCCACTGGTGCGCACAACTTCGGCGGTTTGCCAGTTGGCAGAGATTGTTTCACTTTCCCCTGGCGCAATAGCGGTATCGTCCTCGTCAATGACGACGACGCCGCGCTGGGTCAGTGAGCGAGACAGTAGCTCCAGATCCGTCCTGTCCCGGACTGACTGGCCGGAGGCGCCAGCGTGACCAGATGCCCCGACTGAAGTCCGTCCGCGATGGCTCTTGCCGCCATGCTTGAGCCGGGTATAACTCGTGATCACGCCGACCCATGCGCAGACGGCGCGAATTATCTGGAGTATCGGCTATGAAGACGCCAGCCCGGTCCGGCGTCTTTTCAAACGGTTGGCTGGCTGTACCATGGAGCAGTACCGCAAGCGCTTCAGTTATGTCTAGTTGCCCAGCTGTGGATTGCGGTGGGATGATGCATGGTTGTAAAACCCTTGCCCCGATTCTGACAGGACACCGATGCCCGGAAAAAACTCCACCCGCCTCAACAAATACATCAGCGAAAGCGGCCTGTGTTCCCGTCGCGAGGCTGACCGTTATATTGCAAACGGCAATGTTGCGATCAATGGCAAACCGGCCCAGGTGGGAGATCAGGTATTGCCGGGCGATGCGGTTACCGTCAATGGTCAGGAAGTGGAGCCCAGAGACGAGCAGGATCTGATTTTCATTGCTTTGAACAAGCCTGTCGGGGTGGTCAGTACCACCGATCCGGCGGAGCGCCGCAATATTGTTAACCACGTCGGACACGGCGAACGGATTTTCCCGATTGGCCGGCTGGATAAAGACTCCCAGGGGCTGATTTTCCTCACCAGCAACGGTGATCTGGTCAACAAGATCCTGCGGGCCGGCAATAATCATGAAAAAGAATATCTGGTCACCGTCAACCGGCCGGTGACCGATGAATTCATCAAGGGCATGAGCACTGGCGTACCGATTCTCGGCACAGTCACCAAACCCTGCAAGGTCGAGAAGGTGTCGAAGGACGTGTTCCGAATCACTCTGGTGCAGGGGCTTAACAGGCAGATCCGCCGGATGTGCGAATTCTTTGAATTCGAGGTCACCAGACTCGAGCGCGTTCGCATCATGAATATCGGCCTGAAGGGACTGAGGGTTGGCGAATGGCGGGATCTGACCGGACCCGAACTGGATACCCTGTTTGGAATGATCCGGGGTTCAAGTTCCGAGGCAGCGCCGGGCAAGGTCAGTGAAACCCGCAAACCGAAACC
>NZ_DATFKH010000124.1:0-13488 GCF_035268745.1 Marinobacter sp. | reverse complement strand
TTCTTTGTGTTCTACTTTGCAGTGGTGTCGGCCATTACTCCGCCGGTTGCGCTGGCGTCCTATGCAGCGGCCGGTATTTCCGGCGCCAATGCCATGGAAACCTCGGTAGCCTCGTTCCGTATCGGTATCGCGGCGTTTATTGTCCCGTTCATGTTCTTCTACAACAGTGCGCTATTGATGGACGGGGACTGGTTCGTTATCGCCCGTGCGCTGATAACCGCAACTTTTGGCGTGTATCTGCTGTCCGGTGGCGTTCTGGGCTGGTTCTTCAAGATTAACGCCGGTTGGCCGGTTCGCATCATGCTGATTCTGTCGGCGCTGTTGATGATTGAAGGTGGTCTGTGGACGGATCTTGCCGGTGTTTCTCTGGCAGTCGTGTCCTTCGTGCTGCAGCGCCAGCGCAGGCACCGTATATCGCCTGCGGGCGCCTGATTTCCCCGTTGACAGACCGGGTCAGGGCAGGCAGCCGCGCCAGTGCGCGATTGTCCTGCCCGGTTTCCGGCGCTTCACCAGCGGTTTTCCGAGGAACCGGTTTCTATGTCCTACCGGATTGGTGCCCTGCTTGTTTTTGGCCTGGCTCTGCTGGTGTCCTGGACACTGGGAGGCTGGGTCGGTTATCGGCAGGCTGAACAGGAGAGCCTGGAAGAATCCTTCCGCTATCGCCAGCTCATAGCCAACGAGCTTGACCGTTATCTGCCCATACCCGAACTGATGGCCGAGCACCCGCTGCTGGAAGATGCGCTCGATTCTCCTGACGACGCTGCAATCATCCTCCAGGCCAACGAAGAAATGCAGAAAATGGCGACCATTGTTGGCAGCTCGGATGTATACCTGCTGGATGCAACGGGGCTGACCATCGCCGCCAGCAATTATCTCCAGCAAGACAGTTTTCTGGGCCAGAGCTATCACTTCCGGCCCTATTTCAGTGATGCCATGGCAACGGGCCGTTCTGCCATCTATTTTGCGCTGGGCCAGATGTCCGATATCCGCGGCCTGTACTTCTCGCATCCGGTCAGCAACGAGCGGGGTGGCGTACTGGGGGTGATTGTGGTCAAGGTGCTGGTACAGGAGCTGGAATCGCAGTGGCAGCGGCCGGCCTCGTCCCTGGAGGCACAGATGGTGGTGCTGGATCAGGCCGGTATCAGCTTCCTGGCCAGCAGGCCGGGTTGGTTGTACCGGGATTTCAATGGTCCGGACTCGCCGCCGCCGGGTGAGGCTTCCCGCCGGCGATACCCCGACCGCCAGTTGCATCCGATCGATTTCGAGGTGCTGGAAAAGCCCGCGGGGGTGTCCGACCGTTCCCGCAAAATCCGGGTTCTGGAGGACCGCAGTAGCAGGGAATACCTGAGTGTCAGAACGCCACTGCCGAGGCTGGACTGGACGCTACAGGTGATGGTCAGTACCCGGTCGGTGCTGTGGACCCGGCTCGGATTTGTGATGGCGGGAACGACCCTGTTCCTGGGCGGCCTGCTGACCTGGCTGTATGTGCGCGAGCGGTATCGCCGTGAGGCCGAGCTGGCCCTGCGGGGGGAACAGCTGGGGCGCAGCGTGGCCGAACGGACGGCGGATCTGGAGCGGTCGAACCTGCAGTTGCTGGAAGAGGTTCGCGAACGCAAGCACGCCCAGGATGAGTTGCGGGAAACCCAGCATGAGCTGATTCAGGCGGCAAAGCTGGCGGCGCTGGGGCAGATGTCGGCTGGCCTGAACCATGAGATAAACCAGCCGCTTACCGCCATTCAGACCTATGCCAGAAACAGCCGCCGGTTTCTGGAAAAAGGCGCGGCAGAAATGGTTGATTCCAACCTCATCGAGATCGTCAGCCTGTGCGACAAGATGGCGGAACTGACCCGCCAGTTCAAAGTGTTTGCCCGCAAATCGGAAGGTCCGCCAACACTTGTAGACCTGCGGCTGGCCGTGGATGCGGCGCTGAAGATCATTACCGCCCAGCAGAACAGTTCAAGCACCCGGATTCACTGGCACCGACCGTCAGAGCCGGTTCAGTGCCACGGTGACCTGATCCGGATTGAGCAGGTGATGGTGAACCTGCTGGCCAATGCGGTTCAGGCCGCCGAGGAGCGGGAAGAACCGGAGATCACCATCGACATTACCGATGATGACCAGCAATGTTACTGCACCGTCCGCGATAATGGCTCCGGCCTGCCGGGTAATACCGAGCAGGTTTTCGAGCCCTTTTTCACCACCAAATCGGTCAAGCAGGGGCTTGGTCTGGGGCTGTCGATTTCACGCCAGATCGTGGATGCCCTGGGTGGCCGGCTGACCGGCCATAACCGGGTGGATGGATCGGGTGCTGAATTTGTATTGACCCTGAAAAAGCGGGAGACCGGAAAATGACAGCACCCTCGGTTATTTTTGTCGATGATGACCCGCACATTCGCCAGGCAATTGCCCAGACCCTGACGCTGGAAGAGCTGCCGGTGCTCTGTTTTGCCGATGCCCCGACAGGGCTTGAAAGCATTACCCAGGAGTACAGCGGGGTGGTGTTGTGCGATTACAACATGCCGGAGATGGATGGGCTCGAGATGCTGGCAGCGATCCGGGCGGTAGACGACGCCATCCCCGTTATCATCCTTACTGGACAGGGTGATATCAGCACCGCCGTCACCGCGATGCAGCAGGGAGCCTATGATTTCATCGAAAAGCCGTTTGATCAGGACGAGCTGATTGAATTGCTGCGCCACGCACTGGAAAAACGTCACCTTGCCCTTGAAAACCGTCGTCTGAAAGCACAACTGAAACATCTGGCGCAGCCGGGCCCGCGTCTGCTTGGTGACTCCCCCAGCATGCAGAAGGTGATGGCAAAGATTGACCCGATCCTGGATATTTCCGCCAACATTCTGCTGCAGGGCGAGACCGGCTCGGGCAAGGATGCGCTGGCCCGCTATATCCATGAAAGCAGCCCCCGCGGTGCCCACAATTTCGTCGCCATCAACTGCGGTGCCGTGCCGGAGAACCTGATTGAAAGCGAACTGTTCGGTCATGAAGCCGGTGCGTTTACCGGCGCCGACAAGCGACGCATCGGCAAGATCGAGCATGCCAATCAGGGCACCCTGTTTCTCGACGAGGTGGAAAGCATGCCGATGACGCTGCAGGTGAAGCTGCTGCGTGTGCTGGAAGAACAGCGGGTGGAGCGCCTGGGCAGCAACCAGGTACAGGAAGTGGATGTCAGGATCATCGCTGCTACCAAGGCCGACCTCAAGGCTCTCAGTGGCGAAGGTGAGTTCCGGGCGGATCTGTACTACCGGCTGAACGTGGTCAAGGTGGATATTCCGCCCCTGCGCGAGCGCAAGGAGGATATCCCGATGCTGTTCCACCACTTTGTACTGATTGCCGCCGCCCGCTATGACCGTGAAAGCATTCCGCTGAATGCCAGTCAGTCCGCGCGGCTGATGCAGCATTCCTGGCCGGGTAATGTCCGGGAGTTACGAAACCTGGCGGAACGCTATGTCCTGCTTGGCCCCGCGGCGCTGGATGAAAACGACCCGGCCGCCGCCGACGTCACCGGGCGCCAGACTCTTTCCGAAATGATGGACGGGTTCGAGCGCTCGGCCATTATCAGTGCGCTGAATGCGAGCCAGGGCAGCATAAAGGACACCATGGTCCATTTGGGGATTGCCCGGAAAACGCTGTACGACAAGATGAAAAAGCACGGGCTGGACAAAGCGCAGTTCAAGGACTGACCCGGCCAGCCTTACAGGTTCGCCTCCGCGTATTCCGCCAGCACTGAACGTGGCACACCCTGCAGGTGTATGTGTCCGCCATGGCGGAAACTCTTGAAGCGTTCAGTCATGTAGGTCAGGCCGGAGCTGAGGGCACTCAGGTAAGGCGTGTCGATCTGTGCCAGATTGCCCAGGCAGATAACCTTTGAGCCATTGCCGGCGCGGGTGATGATGGTCTTGATCTGGTGGGGTGTCAGGTTCTGGGATTCGTCGATGATGATCAGGCTGTGCTGGAAGCTGCGGCCGCGAATGTAGTTCATGGACTTGAAGTGCAATGGCACCTTGCTGAGTATGTAGTCCACGCTGGCGGTCATGTTCTCATCGTCTTCGTGGAGTGCTTCCAGGTTATCGACGATGGCGCCCAGCCAGGGCTCCATTTTCTCCGCCTCGGTGCCGGGCAGAAAGCCGATATCTTCATCCAGGCCCTGGGTGCTGCGGGTGGCAATGATGCGCTTGTAGAGCTTGCTGGCAACAGTCATTTCAATGCAGGCTGCCAGCGCCAGGATGGTTTTACCGGAGCCGGCGGAACCGGTCAAGTTAACCAGATGTATGTCCGGATCCAGCAGCAGGTTCAGGGCGATGGCCTGGTAGATATCCCGGGGGATCAGGCCCCAGACTTCCTCGCGTATCAGGTCACGTTGGTGCAGGTCGCGGATCACCAGCTGATCGTCGCTGACGTCAGATACCTTGCCCACGAAACCCTGTTCGTCGATGACAAACTCGTTGATGGTCAGCTTTGCCAGGTCACCCTCGCGGCGCAGGATGTGTTCGGTCACCCCCTCCCGATGAATGGTTTCCACTTTCTCGATGGTGTCCCAGAATGAATTCGGGAATTCCTTGTAGCCTTTGGGCAGCAGGTCTATGTCGTCCAGCAACATGTCGTTGTGATAGTCCTGGGCTTCCACGCCAAAGCCCCGGGCTTTCAGCCGCATGTTGATGTCCTTGCTGACCAGGATAATGTCCCGGGACTTATGGCGGGTCTGCAGCGCCGCAAGGGCGTTGATGATCCTGTTGTCGTTCAGGTGTTCAGGAAGACCGTGGTTGCCCTGATGCTCGGTGCTCATCAGAATCGACAACGCACCCAGGGGTTGTGCTTTCTTGCCGCGTACAATGGGAACACCTTTCTCGATTTCCCCCGGGCTGGCATCGCCCAGCAGTTTGTCGATATTGCGGATAGCCTGGCGACAGTCAGCGGCAACGGCCTGTTTTCCGGATTTGAGACTATCGAGTTCTTCAAGGACGGTCATCGGGATGATGACATCGTGTTCTTCGAAATTCAGGAGGGCGTTGGGATCATGGATCAGGACGTTGGTGTCGAGGACATACATCTTTCTGCGAGCCTGCGGTGCTCTTGGCATAGGGTGCGATACCTCTCTTTTCAGCCGTTGCCGATACAGCGTTTGGTCAGTTCCTTATCGGAGATCAGTTTGAGCATATCGTAGGTTGTTACGATACCAGTAATTTTTTTCTCTCTGGTGATAAAAATACGGTGCAGGTGCTCGGCCATCATCATGTCGGCAATATCCTGGACCGGTGTCTGCTCGTCAGCGCTGAGCACGATCGGCGTCATGATATCCCGCACTTCCACCGGTACTTTTCCCATCTCCTCGAAAATGACCATGCGCAGGTGGCGGGCCTCCTGCTGCTCTTCGTCGGTCAGAGGGTTTTCGGCGGAATTTTCGCGGCTGGCATTCCAGCGGAACTCGGTGATGTCCTTGAGGGTGACGATACCGACGATCTCACCAGAGTCATCAGTGACCGGACTGCCGGTAATTTCATTGTCGGTGAGAAATCTTGCCAGACAATCCATGGTCCATGACTGAGGCACAGCCTTTATACTGGGAGTCATGATCTCATGGGCAAGGACGGTCATCGACGTAGGGGCTCCATGTGATTCCGTGTTATCAGAGCTTAGCTGTTCCGCCAGGACCCGTCATCCCCTGATTGGATTTCCCGGGCCCTGCCTTGTGTCCGGAACCCGCTGTCTGGCTCAGTGCTCAGGCAGGGTGACGTTCAGTTCCAGTACCGAATGGTTCTCGGTCCGGTCCACCTCAACCTGCACCATATCGTCGGTGATCTGCACGTATTTGCGGATCACCGCCAGCAGTTCCTGCTGCAGCTGTGGCAGGTAGTCGGGCTGTCCCCGCTGGCCACGTTCGTGGGCGACAATGATCTGCAGGCGCTCTTTGGCAACGCTGGCGGTACGGGTGTTCTTTCTGGTTTTGAAATAGTCCAGGAAACTCATTCCCTAGCCTCCTTTGAACATCCGTGAGAAGAAGCCTTTTTTCTGCGAGGCCATGAAGCGGTGTTCCCGTTGTTCGCCCAGCAGCCGTGCCACAGCATCTTCGTAGGCCTGCCCGGCGTCACTGTCTTCCTCGAGGATGACCGGTACGCCCTGGTTGGAGGCGTTGAGAACGATCTGGGATTCCGGAATCACGCCCAGCAGCGGAATGGCCAGAATCTCTTCCACATCGGCCACCGAGAGCATTTCGCCTTTTTCGACACGGTCGGGGTTGTACCGGGTCAGCAGAAGATGCTCCTTGACCGGGTCCTGGCCCATTTCGGCGCGCCGGGATTTGCTTTGCAGGATGCCCAGAATGCGGTCGGAATCCCGAACCGAGGAAACTTCCGGGTTGGTCACAACGATGGCTTCGTCGGCGTAGTAAAGAGCCATGAGTGCGCCATGCTCGATACCGGCGGGCGAGTCACACACGATGTAGTCGAAACGCTCGGACAGCTCATTGATGATTTTTTCCACGCCCTCTTTGGTCAGGGCTTCCTTTTCCCGGGTCTGGGACGCGGGCAGGATGTACAGCGTTTCGACACGCTTGTCCTTGATCAGCGCCTGGTTGAGCGAGGCCTCGCCCTGGATGACGTTGACAAAATCGTACACCACCCGGCGTTCACAGTTCATGATGAGATCGAGATTCCGCAGGCCGACGTCAAAATCGATAACCACTGTTTTGTGGCCGAGCTTCGCCAGCCCGGTGCTGATCGAAGCGCTGGTTGTGGTTTTGCCTACGCCACCTTTTCCTGAGGTAACGACAATGATTCTAGCCAAGATTGCATCCCTGTTTTGCAGTGAATTGGTGATTGTCTTGTTGCCCGGGCCGCGGGCGCTTGACCCGGAACCGCCGGCGCTCAGCCCCTGTCCAATGGCGTTACCACCAGCGAATCGTCCTTGAGCTGGATCTGGACGGCAGTTTTCCAGCCGTTGTCCTGTAGATCTTCCGAGATTTTATATTGTCCCGCAATGGACACAAGCTCTGCTTCCAGCGACTGGCAGAAAACCCGGGCATGTTCAGCCCCGTGAATACCCGCCAGGGCGCGGCCTCGTAACGGCCCGTAGACGTGCACGTTGCCCGCCGCCAGCACTTCGGCACCCGCCTGAACCGAAGCCAGAACAATCAGGTCGCCCTCTGATGCGCATACCTGCTGGCCGGAGCGGACAGGCTGGCTGACGATGCGTGCGGGCGCCGCTCCGGACTGTTCAGCGCTCCGGACTGGCCCAGTTTGCGCCTTATTCTGTCCGGCGGCCACCCCGGCGGCGTCTTCCACTGCCGGCTCGCTGATTTCCCGGTCACGCTGGTTGCCGCCGGGTAACAGGGCCAGTGAGGCGCCACGGGCCAGCCTGCGCTGGTCGTCGGTGCCGCCCCTTACGCCGATGACGTGAATGTTGTGCCGGCGGCAGTTGCCGATGATTTTAAAGAAATCCAGTTCGCTGCTTGGTCCCTCGTATTTTTCAAGGCTGATGATCAGCGGGGTGTCCCTGAAAAAGCCGGGTGCCTGGTTGATCTTGTCTCGTAGCGACTGATCAAATTCGCTCTCATCAAAAAAGTACAGCTCCAGAGCAGTCATGGACACACTGGCGCTTTTTATCTGAAAACACTGCCTGGCCGGATTCACTGTGGCTGGTCCTTCAGTTCTTTCTTGTCATCGCTCTGATAGGTCGCTTTCCACTCTTCATACGGCATGCCGTAGATGATTTCACGGGCCTGCGGGTCTGAAAGGTCAAAGCCGCGTTCGCTGGCCTCGGCCCGGTACCACTTCGACAGACAGTTGCGGCAGAAGCTGGCGAGGTTCATCAGCTCAATATTCTGGACCTCGGTGTGTTCGCGCAGATGTCTCAGCAGTTTGCGAAAGGCGGCAGCTTCAATTTCGGTTCGGGAATCCCGGGGAATCTGGTCGGTCATAACAAGGCATCCGATTGACGGTTAGTTTTAAACAATCCTGACATTCTCGGCATGTTACCTTAAGATACAAGGCTGTACATATATACAGATTATTTATCTGACTGAATCGCCATGACCCAACGCAAGATTATTCACGTGGATTGTGACTGCTTTTATGCCGCAGTGGAGATGCGCGATGACCCCACCCTGCGGGATGTCCCTCTGGCCGTTGGCGGGCAGGGCGGCCGTGGTGTAGTGACTACCTGTAACTACCGGGCCAGGGCATTCGGCGTGCATTCTGCCATGCCCGGGGGTGAAGCCCGCAGGCTCTGCCCGGGGCTGGTCACCGTGCCGCCGGACATGAACCGCTACCGCAGGGTATCGCAGCAGGTGATGGCGATTCTGCGTGAGCTGACTGATCTGGTAGAGCCGCTGTCCCTCGACGAAGCCTTTCTGGATGTCAGCGAAGTCACCGACCATAGAGGCAGCGCCACTTTGATGGCAAAGTACCTGAGGCAACGGGTACGGGATGAGGTAGGCATTACCATTTCGGCGGGCGTTGCTCCGAACAAGTTTCTGGCAAAGATTGCCAGCGACTGGGAAAAGCCTGACGGTCTGTTTGTGATCAGGCCCGGTGATGTCGAATCCTTCGTTGCAGCGCTGCGGGTAGAAAAGCTTTTCGGGGTGGGTAAAGTCACGGCCGGCAAGCTGCATGACCTCGGTGTGAGTACCTGTGGTGACCTCCAGCAGGTGCCTGTTGAGGATCTGCTGGAGCGGTTCGGCAAGCAGGGCTATCGGCTGCGGGAAATGGCGTTTGGCCGGGACAACCGGGAAGTTGTGGTGTCGCGGATTGCCAAGTCCGTGAGCGTCGAGCGGACCTTTTCCGAGGATCTGCCGGATAAAAACGCCTGTGATTCGGTGATGGCTGCGCTGGTGGCGAATCTGAACCTGCGGCTCAGGCGCAAAGCCGGGCGCAAACCTATCCACAAACTGTTCGTGAAAATCCGTTACAGTGATTTTTCGACCCACACCCTCGAGCGGGTCCGGGATCAGATTCAGCAGCCCGGGCTGGAGGATTACCAGCCGTTGCTGGACGAACTTGTGACCAATACCGCAAGGCCGGTACGCCTGCTGGGTCTGGGAGTGAGGTTCCGCAACGATGAATCGCCCACCACCCAGCTCAGACTGTTTGAGTAAAAAGATTGATCAGGGGCTGGGTTGCCAGCAGGCCCAGGCAGCCACCAATCAGGACGCCGGCAGCCACATCGGTCGGGTAGTGCAACCCCAGAATAACCCGCGACGCGACCACACTCAGGGTAAAGGGCAGCATTAACCACGCCAGTGCCGGCACCGCCGCAAGGGCGAGCATGGTATTGAAGCACACCGCGTGCAGGGCATGACCGGATGGAAAGCTGTAACGGTCCAGTGGTGGCAGCGCACAGTTGATGGTCGTGAAGGAGATAAAAGGCCGCTCCCTTACCAGTCTTTGTTTGAGCAGCTTGTAGATCAGCGTGCACACCAGACCTGTGGTGACCATGGCCAGGGCAATGCCGAGACCCTGGTCGGGATACAGCACGGGCAGGGCCAGAATCACCAGATACCAGACCCAGCCGTCGCCGAGCCGACTGACAACGCTGAAGTAGCGGCGTATGGGCCAGTAACGCAGTAACTGGTTAACGGACTGGCAGAGCAGGAATTCCCGCTGATCTACCGAATCAAACAGATGTGAAGCCTTCCTTGTGACGGACATGACTGAGCGCCTCTGTGGCGAATAATTTCTTGCATGAGTACCTGAGCGGACTGGCCACACCATTGACTTGCGGCGGAAACCTCTGGCAAACAATGCTAATGTAGTGCTGCCCGGGAGCGGTCTGGCTGGCTCTGTCACTCTGTCTCCCGGGAATTGCGTGTTCACTATGACCAAAGTGCCGACGCGACGTGACAGGTTTGTGACAGCTTTATGACAGTATTTTGACACTCTGGCTGTAAAAGTCAAAAACCAGCGAATCCGGAGGACGCATGAAAACCCGCAGGCTTGGCAGAACCGATATTGCCGTCAGTGAAATTTGCCTGGGTACCATGACCTGGGGCGAGCAGAACTCCGAGCGTGACGCCGCCGCGCAACTTGACCTAGCCACGGCTGAAGGCATCAACTTCATCGACGCTGCGGAGATGTACCCGGTACCCCCCAGGGCAGACACCCAGGGGCTGACAGAGTCGTATCTCGGTAACTGGCTGGCAAAACGTGGCCGGCGTGATGATCTGGTGATTGCCTCCAAGGTGGCCGGCCCCGGCAACGGGCTGACCTATCTGCGTAATGGCCCGAGACTTACCCGCAGCCAAATCCGCAAAGCCTGCGAAGACAGCCTCCAGCGGTTACAGACCGACTATATAGACCTGTACCAGGTTCACTGGCCCGATCGCAACGCCAACTTCTTCGGCAAGCTGGGCTATCAGCATCAGCCGGACGAGCAGTCGACGCCCATTGAGGAAACCCTGGAAGCACTCCACGAACTGGTGCAGGAAGGCAGGATCCGCCATGTCGGCATCTCCAACGAAACTCCCTGGGGCATGGCCGAGTATCTGCGCCTGTCCCGGGAGCGAAGCTGGCCGCGAATCGCCAGTATCCAGAATCCCTATAATCTGTTGAATCGCACCTTTGAAGTGGGGTCGGCGGAAATTGCCTGCCGCGAGCAGGCGGGGTTGCTGGCCTATTCCCCGCTGGCATTCGGCGTCCTCACCGGTAAATATCTGGGCGGACAGCGGCCGGAGGGCGCACGGTTGTCCCTTTATACGCGATTTGCCCGCTACACCGGTAGCCGCGGCGAAGCCGCCACCCGGGCCTACGTGGATCTTGCCAGGAAGCATGGCCTGTCGCCGGCGCAGATGGCGCTGGCCTATGTAACGAGCCGTGACTTCGTAACCAGCAATATCATCGGGGCAACTTCCCTCGAACAATTGCGCGAGAATATCGGTTCTGCTTCGCTTGTTCTGGACGATCAGGTCCTCTCCGATATTGAATCCGTCCATGAGGATTTTACCAATCCTTGCCCGTAGCGGGCCGCGGGGAAACAGTTACCTGCTGTCACAGAAAACTCTGTTTTGCTGACAAAAAAGCGGTGCTTCAGTGGCGTTATACCGCCGTTACTGTGTGTTAATTCACAGTAATTATGTACCCGACCGTTAGACTTAAATCCAAGGCCATATTAGACTCCACGCTCGATTAAGGGTCCGGAAAGTAATGATTATTCGTATCTTTGCATGTCTTCTTGCACTCAATATGCTGGCTTTTGTGGTCCGCGCTGAAGCCAGTGATCGGGTAATGGCTGATGAAGTGCCGGTGCAGGACGTCTATACCCTGCAGGAGCAGATGTCTGGTGACTTCGAGCGCGAGCCCTTCGATATGTATACGGCTCTGGGCTCACGCCTGCTGAGTCTCAGTCTGTCTGATTCCGGTTCCAGCGGGCGCACTTATGCGTCGCAGGCGGCAAAACCGGACCATGGTATTGCACTTCTGGAAGAAGGTGCCTGTCTGAACCTGAAATGGAACTTCTGACCCCGGTTTGCCTGACATTCCCCGCCATTGTCTGATCGGTCCTGCCGTGTGATCATCCGTTTTTCGCAATCGTTCTTTGATGCCAGAATGGAGCTTGCACATGGCCAGCGATAAGCCGCTAATGCTCAATGACAGCCAGGCATGCGTTGATCAGCTTATCCAGCGGGTCGGGAAAGACATTACCATTGGACTTCCGCTCGGGCTCGGTAAACCGGTCAGGTTCATTAATGCGCTATATGAGCGGGCTATTACCGACCCGACGATCAACCTGCACATTCTCACCGCGCTCTCACTGACCGCCCCCGCTGGCCGGTCCTCCCTCGAAAAACGTTTTATCGAGCCGTTTGCCGAACGTCTTTATGGTGATATACCCGAGCTGGATTACGCCAGGGACGTGCTTCGCAAGCGTCTGCCGCCGAACGTCTCGGTGTCCGAATTCTTCTTCAAGGCAGGTTCGTTCCTGAACGACGCCTCACAGCAGCGACACTATGTCTGTACCAATTACACCCATGCGGTCCGCGATCTGATGGCGCTGGGTGTCAATGTGGTAGCCCAGATGGTCGCGCCGCCGACAGAGCCCGGTAGCAAGGGGATGGTGAGTCTGAGCAGTAATCCGGACCTCACCCTTGATCTGATTCCGCTGTTAAGACAGCGGGAGGCTGGCGGTGAACCCGTGGCATTGGTTGGGGAACTGAACAGGTATCTGCCCTTCATGGGCAATCATGCCGCCATCCGGGATTCCGAGTTCGATATTGTGCTTGAGCATCCGCGCTCGGATTACCCGCTTTTTTCAGCGCCGCCGATGGCTGTGAGCCCGGAGGACCACCTCATTGGCTTTTACGCCAGCGCGCTGCTGAAAGATGGCGGCACGCTTCAGGTCGGCATTGGTTCCCTGGGCTCGGCCCTGGTTCACAATGCAACTCTCCGGCATTGCCATAACAGTCAATGGAAATCAGTATACGATTACCTGAACGTGGCGGATAACTTCCCGGTGGTGGAATCCATTGGCGGGGTGGAGCCATTTGAGCAGGGCCTGTACGGCTGCAGTGAAATGATGGTGGACGGATTTCTCTATTTGCTGGAGACCGGTGTTATCCACCGTGAAGTCTACAACCACGCGGGTCTCCAGGAACTCATCAATGATGGCCGGATCGGTCAGGAAGTGTCGCTGGAAACCCTGGATGTCCTCAGGGAAAACGATCTGATCGATTCACCGCTGCGGGCCCGGGACGTGTCCTGGCTGAGGGGCTATGGCATTCTGCGACCGGAGGTGGAGTACAAGGGCGGCCGGCTGCGGGTTGGTGAGCAGTCCCTGGATCCCGATCTGGATAATCGGGAGTCCCGTGAAGCCATCAGCGGGCTCGCCCTGGGAAGCTGCCTGACCGGCGGCATTGTGATTCACGGGGGCTTCTACATTGGCCCGGAATCCTTCTATCAGCGCCTGCGCGATCTGCCTGCTGCCGACCGTCAGCGCATCTGCATGACCAGCGTGAACTACATCAATCATCTTTACGATCACGCCTATGGCAATCAGCGTCTTAAATCCGCACAGCGGGTTCACGGGCGTTTTATAAATTCGGCAATGATGCAGACTCTCAATGGCGCGGCGGTTTCCGATGGTCTTGAAGACGGTCGCGTTGTCAGCGGTGTGGGTGGCCAGTACAACTTTGTCGCCATGGCCCACGAACTTGAGGGCGCGCGCTCCGTTATCTGCCTTCGCAGTACCCGGAAATCGGGTCAGAAAACCCTGTCGAACATTGTGTTCAGTTACGGGCATTGCACCATACCCCGCCACCTTCGGGATATTGTTGTCACCGAGTACGGCATTGCTGACATTCGCGGGCAACCGGACGAAGAGGTCTATCTGCGTCTGATCCGCATCGCGGACTCGCGGTTTCAGGAGGACCTTCTGGCGCAGGCCAGGAAGGCTGGCAAGGTGGACCCGGAGTTCCGGATACCCATGGGCTGGCGCAACAATACCCCGGCGCATGTCAGGCACACAGTGGCAACCGCTGGTGGTGGT
>NZ_DATFKH010000123.1:0-10457 GCF_035268745.1 Marinobacter sp. | reverse complement strand
GTGCCCGGGCGGTTTCGTCCATGGGTGTCTTCGGATCTGGCCAGTGGACCTGGTAAATGTCGATCCTGTCGGTCTGAAGCCGCTTCAGGGAATCCTCGATCTCACGCTCTATCCGGGAAGCGGTGGCATCCCGCCAGACCTTGTCCTGATCGTCATTCCAGTTCAGGGCCACCTTGGTCGCCAGAGCGATCCTGTCCCGCCGGCCATTGGCGAGGGCCCTGCCCACGATCTCCTCGGAGCGTCCGAAGCCGTATACCGGCGCGGTATCGATCAGACCAATGCCCTTGTCAATGGCCCTATGGATGGTATCAATGGACTGGGCCTCGTCCGTTCCACCCCACATCCAGCCACCAATGGCCCAGGTACCGAGCCCGACCGGTGTCACCTGAATGTCCGTGTTTCCGAAGTTACGCGTTTCCATATCTCCTCCCATTACGTGGTAAAAACAATTAAAGAAACTGCAGCTTCCTGAAGATTCAAGGCAGAATCACAACAGGTCCGCCTCGCGAAGTCAGAATCTTGCCGTTCCGGACAAAACATCACTGAATATCTGACGGGCAATTTTCCCCATTCAGTTCGGGCGCAAATTCGGCGCTCAGGCCGTACTTTTCCAGTATCCCGCAAAGTTGCCCATCCTCCTGGATATTCTCGATACCGCGTTCGAAAGCCTCCGCAATGGCGTTTGACCGTTCGACGTCTTGCGGGGAGAGTGCAAGGTAACCGGGGTGGCGTTCATCGAGGCAGCCGGCATTCACCAGGCCAGCGTTGTTCTGACCGGACTCGAACAGAAGCCGGTCATCAAGAAGCGCATCGTAGCGTTCCCTCCGCACCAGCTCGCGAAGGCGATCGGGAACGTCTTCTCCACTTATCAGCGTTACGCTCTCACCCCGGTTACGGGAAATATAAGCGTCCATTTCTTCGCCGTAGCTGTACCCTGAAGTGGCCACCAGGCGCATATTCTCGAGTGATTCCAGACCGTGATAGCGAAAAGGCTCACCCTCCGGAACGTAGAAGCAATATTCGCTCAGCGACACCGCCGACGAGGGGAAAATGAAACCGGGGGCTTCCCCCTTGAACGTTGGCACTATGGCATCGACACGCCCGCTCTTTGCTTCAACAATCGCCCGGTCGTAAGGCAGGTTTTTATAAACAACTCTGTGTCCCTCCGACTCCAGTGCAGCGCGGGCGATATCGACCGTGAATCCCGACTGCAATCCGGCCACATCGCAGGCGAAGGGGCACCAGTAGGCCGGAGCAGCAATCGAAACTGTAAACGATTGGCCCACCCGGGGTTCAGACCAGGCCGGAGAAACTGCCAGAGCCCAACAAATCCATAGATTAGTCCCCGCACCCCACTTCATCACTCAGTTTTCCTTTCCGAGGAACACCCGACCATCGTACTTAATGAGCTGATTTTTTTCATCTCACCGGCGCCCGGATTTCCACTCCCCGACAAGTGAAACCGGAGTGCGCTGCCGTTTACTCACCAACAGATCCCGGAAACTCTGCTACTTTGAATAGTACGACTGAATCAGGGCCAGCCTCTGCCAGTTGCCGGGCCGGCCGTTCGCGATCCATCAGCAGCGCAAGGAGGATTGACCACGGACATTCCAGTCAAGGCTTTTTCAATCGGTGTTCTGTTCGCCGCTGGCATGGTGCTGCAGGGCTGTTCCGATAGCCAGGAGCAGACCGAACCTGCGGCGCTGAATGAGTACGGGGTTGAACCTGAGGGAGCCACTGAGGACCTGTCCAGTGCGCGCAGCAGCGCCCCCGCAGATGCCGCGGTTACCATATTAAGCCCGGCGGATGGGGCCACAGTGACCAGCCCGGTAAATGTGGAATTCGGCCTCGAGGGCATGGAAGTGGTTCCTGCGGGCACCGATGAAGAGGATACCGGCCATCACCACCTGCTGGTTGACCAGGAGAAGCTGCCGCCTATTGATAAGCCACTGCCTTCGACAGAGCAGGTTATTCATTTCGGCGGCGGCCAGACCAGTACCGAGCTGGAGCTGGAACCCGGGCAACATACGTTGCAACTGTTGTTGGCCGACTTCAAGCACGTGCCCCATCAGCCCCCGGTAATCTCGGAAAAGATCACCATCACAGTGGAATAGGAAACCCCGGACAGGATTATTTTTATGGGAAATTCGGCATCTTCATCGGCATTGTCCGCATCTGCCGTTTTTATGTAACCATTATGAATCTGAACCTACTGACATGACCGGTCAGCACTGCAGCCGGTAACCGGGAGGCTATCCCATCCACAACGCAGAGATCGCCCGCAAGTTTCATGAGCTGGCTGACTTACTGGAAATCCAGAACGCCAATCCTTTCCGGGTCCGCGCCTATCGTAACGCTGCCAGTGTCGTGGAGGGTTCATCCCGGCCGCTGGAAGACAGGGTAGCCGACGGCGAGGACCTGAGCGCCATCAAGGGGATTGGCGAGGACCTTGCCGGCAAGATCGAAGAGCTGGTCAAAACCGGCGACCTGCCCCAGCTTGAGGAACTGCAGAAGGATGTCCCCGGGCAGCTCAGCGAACTGATGCGCCTGGACCAGCTGGGCCCCAAACGCACCCGGGCCATCCACGACGAACTGGGCGTCAGTTCACTGAAGCAACTGCAGGAGGCAGCGGAAGCCGGCAAAATCCGCGAGCTTTCAGGCTTCGGCGCCAAAACCGAGAAGAAAATTCTGGAACAAGTGAGCAAGCTTGGCGACCGGGACCAGCGCACCCGACTGGGCGAGGCGGAGCAGGTGGCCACTCCGCTGGTGAAGTACCTGAGTGAGCTTGATGAGGTCACCAGTATAGAGGTGGCAGGCAGCTATCGCCGGCGCAAGGAAACCGTCGGTGACCTGGATATTGTTGTAGCCTGTGCGGACAGCAAGCCGGTGATGGACCGCTTCACCAGCCATCCAGACGTGGCGAAGGTCGCCTCAAAGGGAAAGACTCGCGCCACGGTATATCTCAAGTCGGGCCTGCAGGTTGACCTGAGGGTAGTGAGAGAGGCCAGTTTTGGTGCCGCCCTGCACTATTTCACCGGCTCCCGGGCCCACAATGTGGCCATCCGCAAAATGGCCGTAAAAGCCAAACTCAAGATCAATGAATACGGCGTCTTTCGTGGCCGCAAACGTATTGCCGGCAAGACCGAGGAGGAAGTGTTCGAACAGGTAAATCTGCCCTGGATCCCCCCGGAGCTAAGGGAGAACAATGGCGAGATCGAGGCCGCCCTGGAAAACCGCCTGCCCGACCTGGTGCAGGAGGACGACATCCGGGGCGACCTGCACATGCACACCAGCGCCACCGATGGCCGCAACAGCCTCAGGGAAATGGCCGAGGCGGCCAGAGATCTGGGCTACGAGTACATCGCCATCACCGATCACTCAAAACGCCTGACCATGGCCAACGGCCTGGATGCCAGGCGCCTGCGCCAACAGATAGCAGCCATCGACAAGCTTAATGATGAGCTGCACGGTATCCGGGTGCTCAAGGGCATCGAGGTAGACATTCTGGAGGACGGCAGGCTGGACCTGGCTGACGATGTCCTGGACGAGCTGGACATTACCGTCTGCTCCATACACTCCAGATTCGAGCTGTCGAAAAAGCAGCAGACCGAGCGGGTGCTGCGGGCCATGGACAACCCCCACTTCAATATTCTGGGCCATCCCACGGGGCGGTTGATCAATAAGCGTGAGGCCTACCAGATTGACCTGAAGGCCATCATTGAGGCGGCGGCCGAGCGCGGTTGCTGCCTGGAACTCAACGCCCAGCCCAGCCGACTGGACCTGGCCGGACGCTACGCCAGTATGTTGCGAGAGGCCGGGGTGCTGGGGTCGGTCAGCACCGACGCCCATGCCACCAACCACCTGGGCTTCATGCATCTGGGGGTAGCCCAGGCCCGGCGGGGCTGGATGGAGAAGAAACATCTGCTCAACACCCGCACCCTGAAACAGCTAAAGAAAATACTGGTACGCTGATCGCATTCGCCCAATGGGTGCCCGCATAACCGACCAGCCAGAGGAGGCCAGAACGCAATGAAACAGCCCAGGGGACTATGTATAGACATCTCCGGTGTGCTCCATGAGGACGGTGAGACCGTGACCGGCGCCCGGGATGCCATTGCCCGGGTTCGCGAGGCCGGAATGCCAATCCGTTTTCTTACCAATACCTCCCGCAAACCCTCCAGCGCCGTACTGGACAAACTCCGGAACCTGGGTTTCGAGGCCAGCGAGGCCGAGGTGCTGACGGCACCGGTCGCCGTGGCACGCCACCTGAAAGCCCGTAATCTGAAGCCCTGGCTACTGGTGGATCCGGACATTGAAGGTGAGTTTGAGCCGGCTTCGCTTACCGCCGCCGATGCGGTGGTGGTCTGTGACGCAGGTGAGCTTTTCGATTATCAGCGACTGGATCAGGCCTTCGGCTTGCTGATGGAGGGTGCGCCCCTGCTGGCGGTAGGCATGAACCGGTATTTCAAGAAGTCCGACGGCCTGCACCTGGATGCAGGCCCCTTCATTCGTGCCCTGGAATATGCCGCCGGGGTGGAGGCGACCATTATCGGCAAGCCCGGCCAGGCCATGTTCCATGAGGCCTGTGACAGCATGGGATTAGCGCCCGGTGATTGCCTGATGATTGGCGACGATGTGGAAGCGGATATTGGCGGTGCCCGCCAGGCCGGACTTGAGGCGGCGCTGGTGAAAACCGGCAAGTACCAGGACGCCGACAGCGATCGGGCCGAAGAGCTTGACGCCGGAGTTTTCGACGATATCGCCGCAGTGATCGCAGAACTGAGTTGACGCAAGGCGTTTTAAATTTGCCAGCAAAGGCTGGCGACAACGTGCCTTAGCGACCCTCCGCGATACGGACCATCCTTTATTCGTACAGCGCGGACCCGCCAAAACATCCCCTCTAGCAAGATTAATCTGTCCCGGTTTCCGCTATCAACGGTTCAGCACACCGCGCTGCTACACATCTTGAAGCCGGTTTGTCGACAGTAAACGACCGGCCACTGTCATGAACCAATACCAGAAAAATTGAAAAAAAAGGAACGTTTATCAAGAGCGGGCGTGTGTAGAGATAACACGTAGCATTATTCGGCATAACAAACGGTGTGACTGATGCGCGTGTCGCCATTCGCAACAAGTGTATGAACTTATATTATTGATTTAAAAACTTTTATTTTATTTTTGCAAGACCTGGACAGGGCCTGGGACAGGTGCTTACTGTCCTTTCGTTCAGGTTAAAAACTGAACCAAATACGTGTCTTCATACAATACATAATAAAAATTTTTGAAGGTGAGGCATTTTCAAGGTGACTCCGCGGCGCTCGTTACCGGGAGTCACCATTGAGCAACCTGTGAGGGGGAGATGATGTTGACGGACAATTCGATGAGGCCTGGTTCCGGCACCCGAGGGCAGGGAGAGGTCCTGCTCACGCTGGGGGGTGTAATTTTCACCCTTACCGCCGCCTTCATGGCGGGCCAGGAATTGATGACGGTGCTGGCGGCCGATGCCGCGGCCCAGAAGTGGGGCAGCGTGGCGATGCATGGCCTGTTCGCCTTCATCATTGCCGTGCTTATCTACGGCGGACTGGTTTACCAGTTTGCCCGACTTTCCTGCCTGCGGCGCGCGCAGCGCCATCAACCGGTCTCGCGCGAGGCGCTGGAATGCGCCTTCGATGGCGCATCACCGCCCCTGACCATTCTCGTTCCCTCCTACAAGGAGGACACGCGGGTGGTTTACACCACCCTGATGTCCGCCGCCCTTCAGGAATACCCCAACCGTCGCATCGTGCTGCTCATTGATGACCCGCACGCGCCCACGGATGCCGAGGATGCCCGCCAGCTCGAGGCCGCGCGTGCCCTGCCGGCAAAGGTCGAGGCGCAGTTCGAGACTACGGCCCGGCACTTTCGCGAGGCGCTGGAGGCCTTTCAGCGTCGCGCTACCGAGGAACTCGACGAGGTCGAGGAGTGTCGCCGCCTGCAGGCCTGCTACCATGAGGCAAGCCAGTGGTTCCGCGCCCAGGAGGAAAGCTGGCCGCGACAGGATCATGCCGACGAGCTGTTCTGCGAGCGCGTGCTTGCCGCCCAGGCCGATGCCCTGCAGCAGCGCGCGCAGGCATTGACGAGCCTGGTCCATGGTTCCGACCAGGACGTCGTGACAGCCGCCCGCCGCGAGTATCGCCGGTTGCTGGGGCTTTTCAGCGTCGAAGTCACGAGCTTTGAGCGCAAGCGCTACGAAAACCTCTCCCACGAGCCGAACAAAGCGATGAACCTCAACAGCTACATCGGCCTGATTGGCAAGGCGTGGCGTCGGGTTGGTGAGCCCGGAAAACAGTGGCTGGTACCGGCGCGGCGCGAAAACTGCGATCTGGAGGTGCCCGACGCTGACTTCCTGATCACCCTGGATGCCGACAGCCTGATCCTGCCGGACTACGCTCTGCGCCTGATGCACGAAATGCGTCGCCCCGGCAACGAGCGACTGGCGGTGATCCAGACCCCCTACAGCGCCGTTCCCGGCGCACCCGGAACCCTTGAGCGCATTGCCGGGGCCACTACCGATATCCAGTACATCATCCACCAGGGCTTCACCGGCTGGCAGTCGACATTCTGGGTCGGTGCCAATGCGCTGCTGCGCAAGAGTGCCCTGGAAGCCATTGTCCAGCACGACGAGGAGCGGGGGCATACTGTCAGCCGCTATATTCAGGACCGCACCGTCATCGAGGACACCGAATCGAGCATCGACCTGGTGGAGCGTGGCTGGACTCTTTACAACTACCCGGCCCGGCTTGCCTACAGCGCCACCCCGCCCGACTTCGGCTCGCTGATGATCCAGCGTCGTCGCTGGGCAAACGGCGGGCTGATCATTCTGCCGAAACTGCTGCGTTTCCTCGCCCGGGGACCCGGACGCCTGCAACGACTGCCCCAGGCTTTCATGCGCATCCACTACCTGGTCTCCATCGCCCTGGTCAATGCCGGACTACTGATCATCCTTGCCGTGCCGCTTACCGATGCCGTCCAGAGTCTCTGGCTGCCGTTGACGGCGCTGCCCTACTTCGCGCTCTACACCCGCGACATGGTCAAGCTCGGCTACCGCGCCAGCGACATCCTGCGCGTCTATGCGCTGAATCTGGTAATGATTCCCGTCAATCTCGGTGGCGTAGCCAAGTCGATCCAGCAGGCCTGGACCAAGGCCAAGATTCCCTTCGGGCGCACCCCCAAGGTAACCGGACGCACGGCGGCGGCACCGCTGTATGTGGCCGCTATCTACCTGATCCTGGCGCAGTGGCTGGTGGCCGCGGGTTTCGATTTCGCGGCCGGGCGCTGGGCGCACGGCATCTTCGCCGCGGCCAACGCCGCAATGCTGGCCTATGGGCTCGTGGTCTTCATCGGCTTGCGTGAGAGTCTCGAGGACATGACGGCGGGCCTGGCCATTGGCCGATATTTCGGAGCCCGCAGGCAAGGGCCCGCAACTGCTGCTGAGGCAGCGTCTAAGTCACGAACGGACGACGAGACCGCGAGGCGCCGGAAACAGTTCCCGACGTCTTGCCACCTTCCGGCCATGGTACAGTCGTATCCAGCCGAGCGGGAAAAGCAGTCAGCATGAGGGCAAGGTCTCGAGGACACAATGGCAGCGGGTTTCACTGAAGCGAGCAGACATCTTTGCGGCGGCGCGCTCAGACGCCTCGCTGCGGTCGTGCTGGGTGCGGTTCTGGTCTGCTCGTTCAGCGCCCCGCTGCTGGCGGCTCCGACGGCGGCCATGGACGCGGCATACCAGGCGATTTCCGAGGGACGCCAGGCGGCGGCGATCAGAATGCTGCGCGACCAGCTTGAGCAGCATCCCGATGACCTGGAGGCGCGGGCACTGCTCGCCCAGTTGCTGTCCTGGTCTGGCGCCCTGGTAGAAGCCGGCGACCAGGCCGAGCGTGTGCTGGCACGGGACCCCGTGCACCCGGAAGCGCTGCGGGCGAGGGCGGACGCGGCTGCCTGGCGCGGCGACTTCGCCACTGCCCTGCCAGTCTATCGTCGCTATCTGCGCCACCACCCCTCCGCACAGGCCCGGCTGGCTTACGGCAATGCCCTGGTCGCGGCGGGCTACCTGCAACGGGCACGAACCACACTCGACGAGTTTGACCTGCAGCGGTCGTGGAAGACCTTCGAGGAGTTTGAAAGGGTAACAGCGGAGCGCCAGGCGCTGGTGCGGCGGCTGCATCGGCGCAGCGCGCCGAGCCTGCTGGTGGGTGGCACCCGCTACCGCGACAGTGCCGGTTCCCGGCGCAACGAGTCCCGGGCAGCGTTTGAGCAGCCGCTGGGTGATGTGCGGCTGAACCTGTTGCTCGAGCTGGTAGAGACGAATGATGATCAAAAGAGCAGTGACGCACACAGTGCCCTGCTGGGCGCGGAGGCACGGGTGACGGACTGGCTGACCGCAAGTGCCGCCCTGGGTGCCACGGAAATCCGCGACGATCAGATCGATGGCTATCCAGTGGGTCGGCTGAATGCCTTGGGGCACTTTGACAACCTGGACTACCGGCTGCGGCTGGAACGAAATGTCTTCAACGAGACGCCGACCCTACTGACCAATCGCATCCGCCTTAGCGAGATGGAGCTGGGGTCGGGCTATGCCTTCAGCGACCGGCTGCAGCTGGCAGGGAATCTCACGCGTACGCGGTATTCGGACGACAACGACTCGACCGAGGTCGAGCTTACCCCCCAGGTGGTGCTGCGCCTTCGCGACCCCGGTGTGCGACTTGGCTATCGGCGAAACCACCTGACCTTCGACCGCCAGAGTGGCAGCGGGTATTTCGACCCCGACCGTCTGGAAGCCGACCGGATCATGCTCTTCGCGACCCTCTTTCTTCCCCGATTACGTGGCGGCGTTGAACTCTACGCCGGGCAACAGCGATTCTCGCGCTTCGGAGAGCCAGTTGAACAGTTCATCGCGGACGGCAGTGCCCGCCTGGAGGTCGACCTGGGGCGCCACCTGGTGCTGCAAACGGAGGTTGAGGGAGGAAACTTCGATTTGCGTACCCCGGAAGGATTCAGCTACTGGATGGGTACGCTCAACCTGGTATTTCGCCTCTAGCAGCCTGACCGAAAACCCGTACAGATTTACGGTTCCGGTGTTACTGGTCCATTGCTAAAATCCAGTTCACGAGCTTTTCGGCCTCGTTACGGCTGACGTCAGTGTGAGCACCCATTTCAGGCATCTCGGCGTTGCCCCAGTGACCTTCTCCGCCAGTCAGCACAACATTGACCAGCCGGTCAGATTCCTCCATCGGATATCTTTGGGCAATGCTCAGAAATGAGGGCGCTATTGCCAACGCTCCGGTTTCACTTATCCCGTGACAGGCAGTGCACTTTTTCTCCTCGGCCAGCCGGGTCGTGTTTATGCCGCTCGAGTCAGCGGATGCTGACCCGGTTCCAAGGCAAAACACGCTTGCCAGGATGGTGGGTATGATTCTGGAATTCATCGCCAATCCGCCTCTGATCATCTAAGTTGATTCAGGTGAGATGACCATAAGCTGTTTTGGTCAACTCGGATGCCTCACCCTGAAACATAGATCAAGATGGACGACCATACAAAAGTACTCTGGATACCCTATATCGTTAACCGTATTGGCGTGCGCGGATCAGGGGACGCAGTGGCTTTAACATTCAAGGTGCCCCTGGTTCGCACCCTGTCATTTTTCATCAGCTTTGGCGCCCGGATGGTCTTTGTCTGGACCCTGCTTACCGCCTGAATATCGACCGGACAAGGACCCGCTTCCATTACAGCGACATCAGTTTGTCTGCAACCTCAACGAGACTGTTACCGGTGACGTCGGCGCCCAGAAAGACATCTCCGGGCTCGTGTTCAAGGCGCGAGCACCAGGCCGCCTGGGCACCGGCCCGTTTCGCACCATGGCAATCCCAGGCATGTACGGCGACCAGAGCCAGGCGCTCAATCGGCATACCCAGATGTTTTGCCGCGAAATGATAGATGTCCGGATGAGGCTTCCAGACGCCGGCATCCTGTGCCGTGATGATATGATCAACGAATCCGTCAAGCCCTGCCCCTTCCAGGAAACTACGTGTTTTCTCAGGAGTGTCGACGGTAAGGCATCCGACAGCCACACCCGCCTCAGAGATTTTCTTCAGCGCCGGCGCGGCGTCGTCGAAGGCGGGCAGCGTGGAAAACCCCTCCACTACGTACTCGATATCCTGTTCACTGAGCGTTTGTTTGGTTTCCGTGCGCAGTGATTCCTGCGCGACCGCTTCAAAAGGTGCCTTGTCTCCGGCCAGGGTCAGTGCCATGGCGTCGCGTTGAAAACGCAGGAACCAGGGCTCCAGAATGCTCGCTGGCTGACCAACCTCCTCCAGCCGGGCCGCCAGAGGATCAAGATCAATCAGGGTCTCAAGGACATCGAATAGAACTACGCTTGGTCGGTTAGCCATGTCGGGAGCCCTCCTCGGTCGCAGTGTTT
>NZ_DATFKH010000122.1:0-2325 GCF_035268745.1 Marinobacter sp. | reverse complement strand
CTGTGCGTGTACGACACGCGGTGTGTGACACCACTACTACAGCACACCAGCGTCGTGCTCAGCAGCGTTGATGAGAGAATTGTTCACACAGTGTGACTGTGAGCTGAACGCACTGTGCACAGCTCACAGTGAATTTTGTTTCACTGCTTGCGACGTGCAGCCTCAGCTTCAGCCCACTGTTCAGCAGTGCTGTTGGCGATGATGTCACGCATTGCAGCGATGCCTTCACGCACAGCGTCAACTGTGTTTTCCACATAGGTAACTGAGCCATCAACGACTTTGCCACCATCACGCATCACCAGTCTGCGCTGTCCGTTGACGCTCTTTTCGCTCCACCAGAACTTGACGCCATTGCCGTCCAGCTCTGCTTCAGTGCTGTAACTGTCCAACTCAGCCAACATTCTGTCTGCTTTGCTCAGCAGTTTTGAGCGCAGAGGTGCGCGAGCAGTGGTTTGAGGTTCCAAGCCCTTTTCGCGCATTGCGTCTTTCAGCGGGAATGTCCCGAACGATGTTGAAAAGCGTTTCGGGGCGACGCTGCGGATTTCATGGTTATGCGGCCTGAGCCAACGGGTCAACCGGCGCCTTATTTTGTGGGTCGCGGTGCTTTTCCAACGCGGCCTTCAAGTCGGGCAACTGCTTGTAGGCTTTGAGCCGGCGAAAGCCCTTTCCGGCTTCGAGCATTCCGGCGGCGGTCCAGCGTAGCGCCATCTGGGCATCGCGCCAGCGCTTCACATTTCGACAGACCTGACGGATCACCGCATTCATCGACTCGATGATATTCGTCGAAGCTAAAGACCGGCGCAATTCCGCAGGGACGCCGAGGCGGATCACGGTCAGGATCTCGTCTAACCCTTCCAGGATCGTTCGGCTGATGCCAGGAGCTTCCTGCTCAAGACGCCGCGCCACATTGCGTAGAAGACGTTCCGCCTTGTCCGCGTCATCGAGTTTCCAGGCCTGTTTCAGCGCGTGACGGACCGCAGCGTGATGCTTCGGGTCGATCCGCTCGGCGATATTGCGCGCCTTGTGAACCTGGCAGCGCTGGATCGGAATGTCCGCGCCGAATGTCCTGCGGATCGCCTTACTCAAGGCCTTGGCTCCATCGACAATGAACAGCCGGCAGACCTCCGGATCAAGCCCGCGCTCAATCAGGTTATCCAGAAGCGCTTGCACGGTGGCGGCGTTTTCTGTGGCGCCCTCGACCACGCCGAGCGGGTGCTTATGCCCTTCAATATCAATGCCAACAGCGCCGATCATCAACAACTTGTCGGTCATGTGCAGGCCATCGATCTGGATCACCAAAAGATCGAGATGTGACAGGTCCGAGGCCATCCACTCGCCCATACGCGCTTCGGTCAGCGCCTTGAAACGTCGCGAGATCGCCGATTTCGACAGGCCTGAACCGTCCTGCGAGGGCACACCTGCTTCGGGCAAACGAACGGCGCGCCCAAACTTGCGTGTCGCCACATTTATCAGCATCAGGTTCATCGCCCATTCGTCCAGCCAGCCGGCCTCGGCGGCCTCCTGCCAACTTGGCAGCGGCATCTCCTTCCCCGTGGCCTTCGAGCGCACGCGGGGTCGCTCCAACTCAACCTTGCCGCCTTGGAACCCCAGGCGACCTCGGGTCGTGCCCCAGCGGTGACCAGGTTTATCGGCATTGCGCGCATGTGCCTCGCCGGCCAGTTCCGATGCGTCGCTTTCCAGCATCTCGCTGAGCGCGGAAACCCCGGCCAGCAGGCAGAACTGGTCAAAGCTCTGTCCAACTGCCTCCCAAGCACCGGCAACAGCGCCGCGCAGATCATTCTGGCTGGTCACGGCCAGCTGCGATGTCGTAGTCTTCTTCATGGTGTTGCTTTCCTCTCGGTTTGAACACCCCGAGCCTACGGCTCAGGGAAAGCAACGCCACCCTTCAGTCAAAGTTCAACATCAACCGGGACATCCCCAACCTGTCCAGCATTGATACTTAGGTCGTCAGGAAAATAGCCAAACTCAACCACATGTCACCTTATAATTTTCCATGAACCTATTACCGTGAGGCTATCGCAGCATACACTCATGGCGTTTTTCATTCGTTTTCGAAAGGCTGGCATACGCCGAAGTCCCATTCAAGTATCACCATGCCGGAGCTCTCCGGAAGCCGACCTATTTCAGCAACTGCTCCGTCCGCGCACTGTGGGATCGGCCATCACCGGATTTTGCAGTTTCAGCGAACGTCAGGAATGACTGGCCGCATCTTAGCGGAGGCAGGGCGTGCTCAATGACCGGAAAGGGCCGGTCACGTCGGAGGCGTTGACCAAGGGTCGCAACGTCGCCAACTCTGCCCCAGAG
>NZ_DATFKH010000121.1:0-4510 GCF_035268745.1 Marinobacter sp. | reverse complement strand
ATCACGGATGCGCCTGGCGAACACTTGTAGGTACGGTATAAAGTTTTGGGTGGTGCTGTAGGGATCCAGGGAGTGCGAGGCACAGAACTCCAGCCAGTGTCCCCAATATTTGTCTTCTCCCCGGGATCGTGAAGTACTGATGGAGGCTCGACCCTCTTCTTGTGCAAGCAGGAGATCAAGGCGGAATGCATCGCGGGTCGTAGGGTCAAGAGTGTCCAGGTGCGTGGCTGTGGATAATGAGAGTTAAAATGGTTGAGAAGGTCGGTGTCCGAGCATGTAAAGCGTCTCGAGGCTTCATCTGCCAAACGGTTGAGGTGGCCAGGAATAAAATCATGCATTGGGATGTAGCGGTGGTGTCGGGAATGCAACGCTTGTAGGCGAAGTAGGTAGGCTGCGGGACCGGTTGTGGATGTCGAGCCCTTGCGGTTCCATATCACGGCGGCATAGTTATCGTGAGCCGTGCCAATGGTAAGTTCAGCTGCATCAAGTTTGGACGCAATAACGTCATGATGCGCCACTGTACCAGCAAGTTCGAGGTCGCTGTTGGTGATGGAGCCGTTGGGATTGTCCAAGGTGATCAGACGTTGTTGGATGGTATCGGGGAAGGTGGCACGCCAAACAAAGGGATAATAGTCCGGATTGAGCGGAGTCGACCATGGAGTAGGTATGAAGAACGTTCCTCCCATTCCCACTCCCGAGGCGTCGGTGGTACCAATGATGTGTGGCGAGGTGGGAACTAATTCATATATGCGGGTTGGTCGGGTGTCCAGTGTGGATGCTATCCAACGGAAGTCTTCCAGGAAGTCATGTACCATCTTGGTAAGCCTAATTCTTTTCTTGTCCTCCCTGAAGCGTACCTGTAGTGCACTGAATAGACCCCGACATCCAGGCAAAGCCATTGCCATGGACCTCAATTCTCCCAGAACCTTGTGCCAAGTTTTGATTGACACTCGCTTCCGTGTGGCTGGTAGTTCTTCGAGAATATCGTGTAGTCGTTGCAGACGCCGCGTGGAGAGGTGAACCGTCATGTGCACAGTGTCGAAGTTCCAACCGAGGATGGTTTTCTTTGTGGCCATGTAACCGTCACCTTTCTCCAACTTCGTTATCGAGATAGGTTCTTTGCAGTGGGGAGAATCTGTGTCTTCGAGTGGTCGCATTACTTTATCGATAGAATGCATGATGGCTCGGGTTACCCGTGTGCGGGCAGAATTTGGTCCCTGAGCCAGTCCAATTTTGTCGTCCACATATACATCGACGTATGCAATTGGCGCGGTTGCATATGTACGTGGTGCCACCGATGGTTGCATTCGGGTTTCGTTTCGTTCTTCGTGATTGGATGGAGCAGTATCGGCAAGTTCTTCCAATCGATGGGGTGGAACGTATGTGCCTTTGGCGAGTGTCCAATTAGCTAGGTCAGTGGACGTCTCGGTAGTCGTGGAGAAAGATGGTGGTGCTTCTGTCCATCCCATAGTGACGACTAGAGGCAGTGCAACTAGGGGATCTTCATGTTCCATGGTGGGAAGCATCACCGCCAGGGGTAGTATGGCGTTCATGGCTAGTTGTAGACGGTAGAAACCATCTGACATGTCATACTTGGCCATATAGACGGGGCCGTGTGCAGGATTTGCGTTGGCTAGTTGCTGGAGCACACGCTTGAGAGTTCTTCCAAATTGCATAGCTTCGGGAGGTGCGTCAGGTGACGTGTCCTGATTAACCCCGTAGAACGTGTAGTCGCAGATAATTCGTGGTCGCCGTTCGTGCTGCGGCACTACCCCGAGAGGGCTTAAGCGCAACTCCTTGAAGTTCATCAGAAGTTGGGCCGGTAGGACGACCCAGAAGCGCTTCTTCACGAAGTCCACAAATTCGTTTCGTACAAATTCCAGGTACTGGTATGCCGACTGGTGTGCCCCACGACGTAGAGCCTCCTCGCGTTGTTCGGGAGTCCAGGGTTCGGCGTGAGTCTTGTACGGAACACCGCTGGTGCGGTATTGGTCCAGCAGCAAAGCTGCCGGGTGTGGTAGTTTACCAATGTCGGGTTGTAGGTCGCTTGGCCCCTGACATGTAAGGAGGAACTCCTCGAGATTGTTTGTGGACTGGTACAGATCCACGGCTTGATGTACTAACTTACCTAGGTCGTCGGACAAGATAAGTGGTCGCTTGGGAACAATGATCTTTTGTGATGAACTACCCACGCCTCCTAGACCTTTAGTGACTACCTTACTTGCGCTGGCCTGTGGTACGGTAGCCGGTGTGGCTGGAGGCGACTTGAGTAGAGGCGTGTGAGAAACAACGTCGCGAACGTTTCTGCCGCCGGACCTTCATTCGAAGGCTTTCTTGCACCACGCGTAGAGCTGATCGTCCTCGTCCTTGGAGTGTGCTCCGTGGTCAGCCTTGCGGCTGCAGGTGTCGAAACAAGAACCACGTAGGTGGTAGGAGACACACATGGCTACCTCCTCTCCGCCTCGTTTGACTTTGGGAGGAGGTCCGACTTTCTTGATCACATCATTGAACTTGTTCTTGGAGATTCCGGTTTTGAAGTCTTCAAAACGAGATTCCATATGAGTATTGCGTACGGGCTGGGCCTTCTTCTTCCCTCCCCCATCTTCCTTGGGATCTTTGTCTTCCGGTTTTTTGGTTTTATCTTCGGGTTTTACCGGATCCTTCGGGTCAGGAGTGTAGGTAGAGTAGTATCGCTGTGGCAAGTGCGGAAGCCACGACATGTTTCCAACTTGCATATCACGCAAACGAATAGTAAACTCCGGGAGGTGGACTCTGCTCACGAGTGCGGGCGTAGCAGCACCCATGATTTCCAAAAAGTAGGCCCGAACGTTAAGTTGGACATATCGAAGAAGACGTGCTGGTCCGTACTTGGGGTCGATATTGGTGAGACATTTCACGTAGAAGGGTTCCTTGTTCATGAACTGTACGGTGAAGCGTGAGAGCTCTTGGACCAAAGGATGAGTCTCACCGATGAGTGTGACAAGCAGGATCGAAAAGGCTTGTAGCATGAGTCGCATAGTGACAAAGTTCGTGGGAACTTGGACCTTGATAGCGGTACGCATCTTGGTGATATCCGCCAGATCGGCAGCAGCCGATCCACCAACCAATGTATCGTAGTCCGCTGCCAGAGAAAGGGCATCGAAATACTGCTTTTCACTCCCAGGTGAGGTATAGTCCTGAATGACCATGAGAAAGGGATTGACTCCGTCAGAGAAATCATCCATGTTGTTCCCAGCTAGGCGAACCCCAACAATCTTTTTGGCCAGGTCCGGGGTGACGACTGGAGCAAGTTCGGGATCACCAAGTGCAGTGCCAGTGATGCGCAGCTCGGTCTCGATGGTTTCTCGTTCGCGTTTACCATTAGCTGCGGCGAGCTTGATCCATAGTTGTGGTAGGGCGTGAGTATCGTGAGCTTGACAGAGGGCCAATAATTTTTCGGCCAGGTGGTCACCGAAGAACTCCGCGACGGTTTTCGGGGCCTGCGCGGCGGCGCGTGCCGCTGACGTGTCATTGCGTACGTCACGTTGGACTTGTAGAAGGTCTCCCATGAGGTTAGCAATACGAGAAGTAGGGCCCCCGCCTCCTCCGAGCAGTCCTGCGACGGCAGGAAGAATACGGTTAAGGCTTTGCTGACGCCATTCGGTGAACTGACGATCTTGGATCGGTGCGGCAACATCTGCTGCGAACAACAAGGAAGGTGTCGGATTCGTAGAATCCGGATACGTGGCCATCATCAACCAGTTCGTGAATGGTGCAGCTCGTCCGTAGGTGCCATCATTCACGACCATCGGAATGATTTCCAATGCTGCCTGACGTGGCGTGAGACGACGTCCAATCAAGAAGCGCACATAACGTGGCGGCACCCAGGTGAGACGTGGACAGTGGACGTCTTGCGTAGTACCGGCGGTGGCCGTGAGACGGGTGTTGAGCGGGTTATTGTGCCCGCTCATGCTTGTCACGAAGGCGGCGGGATCTGCCGGAACGATAGTAGCATCGTTGGTGGGAAGGGCAAAGGGTGCCGTAGGAAAGGTTACGGTTGGAGCGGTACCTCCGCCAACCTCATCCACGAAAGCGTAGACCTTCCCGTCGTAGGGTGTCGAGCCACGAAGGGTGGTAGGGAAGGTTTTCGGAAACATGAGGAGTCGGGTGGCACCGGTACCAACGTGCGACGCGTCCGGAAAGAGACCTACGAAGGCCAAGGGTGAACCTTCTTCCATGTTGTAGATAGTGGTGCCAGTGGACGAACCGTTCCAGGTAGTAGGATCAGCAACGGTCATAATACCCGAACCGTCGAAGGTATCGTTCGAACTGTGCGAGAACCAGTCCAAGAAGGTATCGCAATCTTCGCGGGACGCGGGAGCAGACATGATAGAAGGTAGAAGGGCTTGAGTGTAACGAATAGAACGGATAGTGCTTAAAAACAACTAATACTAATCGACTCGGGGAGTTTCCCAAGATGGCAGTTTGCAATCTTGTCTTGTCAAAAAGTATGAGCCTTTCCAAAGTGTTT
>NZ_DATFKH010000120.1:0-184684 GCF_035268745.1 Marinobacter sp. | reverse complement strand
TTGTTAGGGAGCCTCTGAACAACTCCTGAATCGTCTCTGCGCGCTCTGAAGGCTGTAGATGCCAGGCGCGGCTCGCCGCCAATGGCCGTAGCCCTTGGCAAGAGTCGCAACGCCGCAGATGCAGCCTTCAGAGCGCGCCCTTCGGGGCTTGCAGAGCAATTCACACTCCGCGTTGCGCCTTTTTGCAAGGTCCAGACATTCCTGCAAAGTCGCGCCTTGATTGTGAATCGCTCTGCAAGCCAGAGGCGATCCAGGAGTTATTCAGAGGCTCCTTGGGAGGCCGGCGCACAGACCAGAGACACCAGGCACCACAGCCGCACTTATGCGTATCCTGTGCCAACAAGGCAAAGCATTGATAATGAATATATTTTAAAATGACTCCGGTTACCTCAAACGGACATTTCCGGATATCCGGACACCCCGGAACAGAAAAGAGCATGCAAGACAGGGTTTCAGGCCGTTTCAGAGCCGTCGCAGCGGATGCCCTGATATCCGGACACTGTCCTTTTTTTCGGACAGCCTCGTCAGCTAATGCACCAGAACAGTGGCGTAAAACCGCTCATCTCTCAATGTTGCGGGCATCCGCGGGCACGATGCTGCCGTATCCAGTTGCTGTCACCGGATCAACCGACGGAGAACTGATGTATCCCTTACGCCTGCTGGCCATCCTTGCCAGCGCGCTGCTGAGTGCCTGCGCTTCGCACCAGAACGCACCGCAGCAAACTGCGACTACCCCTGAAACTAACTTCAGCACCCGGACCGACATTACCTTCTCGCCGGATGGCTGGTCCCGGACCCTGCAGGCAGATCTGTATCTGCCCGAAACCGGCGATCTCCTGCCGGCCGTGCTCCTGGTCCATGGCGGGGGCTGGGAAAGACGCTCACGGGAGGATATGGCATGGATTGCAGAGCACCTTGCGAGCCGGGGGTTTGCGGTGATGAATATCGACTACCGGTTTGCACCTGAGCACACCTTTCCGGCCCAGCTTTACGATCTGCAGGTAGCCATGAAATGGCTTTACCATCACGCCGACACCTACCGCCTGGACCGGAACGCCATCAGTGCATTCGGGTTTTCCTCCGGGGCCCATCTGGTCAGCCTGATGGCACTGGTCGCGGAAACCCGGCATCCTTTGAACCAGCCCCATGGCGGTGATCATGCCCGGCCAGTGGCCGTCGTTGCCGGTGGGCTTCCAGGCGACCTCCGTACCTTCGGCTCCGGCAAGCTGATCCGCCAGTTCCTGGGTGGCGAGCAGGAAGACATTCCCGCTGTTTACCGGGCTGCTTCGCCGATTACTCACGTCAGCGCCGGCGCACCGCCATTTTTCCTGTTCCATGGCGCCCTGGACATGCTGGTCCCCGTCAGCCAGGCCAGAGAGTTTCGCGCGCGACTGACGGATCATGGTGTCGAGAGCGAGCTTTATCTGATGCATCTGCGGGGCCATATCACCAGCTTTCTCACTGCCGGTAACGCCGTGGAAAAGGCCACAGATTTTCTGATCCGACACACCCGGGCTGGCGGAGAAGACAGCGAGGCCAGGCATTAGAGGGTGATGAACGGAGCCACTGTCAGTGCCAGAATAACCAGAATGGCAAGGCATGCAGCCAGGGTGGTGACCGGTTTATGTCGTATCCGCCACCAGACTCCGCCGGTACGACCGGCGGCAAGATCCTCCTGGTAGCGGGCCCGCTGCTGCTCCCGGCGTTGCCGGTGGTACTCCTCAAGCAGAGCTTTTGCGCGCTCTGCCTCGGCATCATCATGAACCCAGAAACCGCCCATACTGATACCCCATCGGCTGGGCGGGGTCTCGTAAAAAGGTACCGCGTGATCCTCAAACAACCCACGGATTTCATCTGCTTCATCATCCGGAACGTGTCGCAGGTTCATCAGGTGGTGGGGCATGATAGGTCTGTTGTCGGGAATTGATATACCCTTATTCTAGCACTTTATTTTTACATCTCATCCCTGCATCTTATGCCCACACCGGTGAGCGAAACCGTTCACCGCAGACCAGGAATGCCCATGGCAGATAGCAGAATACGGAGACTACTGGCATTCGACCGCCAGGTCAGGCGCGACCAGGCGCAGTCTCCGATATTTGTCCATCGCCGGGATCGGCGCTTCGCGCTGGACTGTCAGGCCCGTAACGAAACCCCTTCGGTCGAGCACTGGCTCGAACACCTGGAGCGGGTCGGGCAGGTGAGCGGTAGCGGCGGGACCTGGTCAAAGCCCGGAGCACCCGACGAGACGCTCACCCGATGGCAACGGTTATTATCGGTATTCGCGTTTTCCGGCCTGATTCTTGGCATCCTTACCATGACCGGTCTGCTCTATTACGAGGGAGGCCAGCGCATAAACCTGACCGCGCTACTGGCCTTTGCCGGACTTCAATGCCTGCTGGCGGTGTTTACCATCGTGCAGTCCCTGGTCAACTGGCAGCCCTGGCACAGGGTGCTCCGGCGGTTCAGACTGGGGGACCGGCAATCCCCGCTGAAACCGCTGACGCCTGCAATGATGGCCCGTGTTGCTCACACCGGCGGCCTCTGCTTTGGTCTGGCGGGGGTTGCCACGCTTCTGGTTCTGGTAGTGATTCAGGACCTGGCTTTCGGCTGGAGCACTACCCTCAGCACCGGCGCCGATGGTTATCACCGGCTGCTGACCATGCTTGCCTGGCCCTGGCAGCAGTTATGGCCGGCCGCGATACCAGACCTGGCTCTGGTGGAATCAACCCGTTTTTTCCGGGCGGAACCAGACCTGGAATCAACAGAACCCGGACGTTGGGGGCAATGGTGGCCATTCGTTTTAATGGTCTGGCTTTTTTACGTCGTGATGCCAAGACTTGCAGGCCTGATTGTGGCGCAGATTCAGCTGCACATTCGTGCCCGGCGGGCGCTGGCGGCCCATCCCGGTATGGTGGCGCTGGAATACCGCATGGAAACACCCACTGTGGACACCGGCAACGTTAACCACGATGGTGCAGACAGGCCGGATGAAAACACTGCCGCCCAATGTCAGCCTTTGCCAGACAGCCAGGTGCTGATTTGCTGGGCCGGGGCCGGTGATCCGGAGTTGCCGGACAGCCTGTCAGCGGGGCATCTTTTGACTGAACAGGCAGGCGGACAGTGTTCCCTTGATGACGATCAGCAAACCATCGAGCGCTGCGCAGAACTTCTGAAAAAGCAGCCTGAGCCGTCAGTAACGCTGGTTGCGCGGGCGTGGGAGCCACCTATTGCTGAACTGTCAGACTTTATTGAGCAGGCCCGGCACCACTGGCCCGAAAAAACCCGTATTGCGCTGTTACCACTGCCCAATGACCATGCCCAACCGACTAACCCGCAAACCACCCGTCCCCGGCAGCTCAGCCAGTGGCTGCGATTCGCTGAGCGGGCCGGTGATGAGCGGATCTTTGTCAGCCAGCCCGATCTTCGCTCACCACAATCCCGGGCCTATGATCGGCAGCCGGAGGGTCTTTAATAATGGCAGCAGCACCAGTATTCGCGGTAGTCGGCCACCCGAACAAGGGTAAGTCCAGCGTGGTGGCCACCCTGTCCCAGAATGACGGCATTGCCATTGCACTGGAACCGGGCACGACAAAAAAACGCCAGGATTATCCGCTGTCAATAGACGGCCAGGTTCTTTACACCCTCGTCGACACGCCGGGTTTCCAGCGTCCCAGGCGGGTTCTGGAATGGCTGGAAGCCCACAGTGCTTCGGTTTCTGACCGGGCCGATACGGTCCGGGCTTTTGTTACCCAGTTCGCCGACAACCCGCAATTTGTCGACGAATGTGAGCTTCTTGCTCCGCTGACCGAGGGCGCCGGAGTGATTTACGTCGTTGATGGCTCCATTCCCTACAGCCCGCAGCACGAGGCGGAAATGACCATCCTGCGCTGGACCGGCCGGCCGAGCCTGGCGCTCATCAACAGTATCGGCCCGGATGATCACAGCGACGTCTGGGAGCGTGCCCTGGGTCAGTTCTTCCAGGTGGTGCGGCGTTTTGACGCCGTGCGTGCACCGTTTGAACACCACCTGGGCCTGCTGAAAACCTTTGGCCAGCTTGAGCCGGATTGGGAGCAGCCGCTGAACGAGGCGACCCGGCATCTCTCGGAGCAACGGCAGCAACGCAAACGGGAAACCGCTATCCTGATCGCGAACACGCTGGAAAACATGATGTCGTACCGTGCGAAGCGGACGCTCACGAAAACTCAGGCCGCCGCCATATCCGATCAGGCTCTCGGGGACGAGCTCCGGAATCAGTGGTACAGAAACCAGCGACAAAAAGAGGAGCAGCTGCGGATTGCCATCGAGCAGCTTTATCAGCACAACCGTATCCAGCGCCAGGAACCCGAGCTGGTCTGGCATAGCGAACACGATCTGTTCAGCGAACGCAGCCGCACTGCCTGGGGCGTTAACCGCCGCTACCTGGCCACCGCCGGCTTTGGTGCCGGTGCCATGGGCGGCATCGGTATTGATGCGGCCACGCTCGGCTATTCGCTGGGCGCCGGCGCCCTGATCGGCGGAATCGTTGGCGCCGCTGGCAGTTATTTCTATGGTGACCGGCTGTCGCTGCCAGTGCTAAGCACCGGAATATTGAATAACGGATTGAAAACGGCAAGCTTCGGCCCTGTACAGGACAGCCAGTTCGGCTATGTTGTATTCGGAAGAGCGGTAAACCATTGGTGGCATATCAGCCAGCGTAACCATGCCGGGCGTGAACTTCTAGACCTCGGGCCGGCCGACGACCACTGGCTGGAATTGCTGGATCGTCAAAGCCGCCGGGTCATTCACCAGGTCTTTGAACGGTGCCGCAAAAACCGGTCTGTTGACGAGAAAACCCGGCAGAACTTTAGAAGCGCGGTCGCCGCCGCCATGGATGCCTTCGATCAGTGGCGCTTGAACCAGATATGAGTCTAGTGTTTATACTGTAATGCCACGTGAAAAAATCAAAAGGAATCTGTATGAAAATTGTTCGAATTGAGGATATCATCGATACCGAACGCGAAGTAAGCGGCCCAGGCTGGACCAGCCGCCGTATGCTGCTGAAGAAGGATGGTATGGGATTTTCGTTCCACGAGACCATTATCCCGGCCGGGGCCGAACTGAATCTCTGGTATAAAAACCATCTGGAAGCCGTTTATTGCGTTGCTGGCAACGGCTCCATACTGGACAAGACCACCGGCGAAACCCACCAGATTGCCGATGGAACCCTGTACGCACTGGACAAGAATGACCCGCATACCCTGTTCGGCGGCACCGAGGACATGCGCCTGATCTGCGCGTTCAACCCGCCGGTTACCGGTCGTGAAACCCACGACAAGGACGGTGCTTACACCCTGGATACTGGCGACATATAAGCCCCTCAACTGTGGGTCAGACTACAGACCCCGCGCCACCGCCACCGGCAGTCAGACTGCTGCCGGTGGCGGTTCTGCTTTGGCTGGCTGGTGTTTACCTGCGTATACCGGTGCTGGTGGCACCGCCGCTTGCCCCGTTCATCAGCGATGAACTCGGCCTGTCCCAGGCGCTGACCGGTGCACTTACCACTATTCCCATCCTGATGCTGGCTGTGGGATCGATGCCGGGCTCACTGGCGATCTCGCGGATTGGCCCCCGCAATACCCTGGCACTTGCCATGCTGATCATGGTGTTCGGCTCTGCCGGTCGGGGTCTGGCACCGGACACTCTCACACTCATGGTGGCCAGTGCGGTTATGGGATTTGGCATCGCAATGATGCAACCGTCGCTGCCTGCGCTTTTGCCGCGCTGGCTGGAACCCCGCCATCTGGCTATCGGTTCCGCCATCTACATGAACGGTATGCTGATGGGGGAATTCATAGGGGCTGGCATCACCTTGCCAGTATTGATGCCGCTACTGGATAATAGCTGGCGGAGTACGCTCCTTGCCTGGTCCTTACCGGCGCTCATCGTGGCCGCCACATTATTCATACCCCGGCGCGATTTTGACAAGCCGGTCCGGAAACCTGCCTGGCTGCCGGACTGGAGCAACCCGCTGACACTCAGAATTGGCCTGTTATTGGGCATGTCTGGCTCATTGTTCTTCGGACTGAATGCCTACATGAGCAATCTGCTTGAACAGCAGGGACGCTTTGAATTACTGGCGGATGCATTATTCTGGTTCAACTTTGCCCAGCTGGTTGCCTCGCTGATCATGCTGAAAATGGCGCGCTCCTGGGTCGGGCGCAAAGGACCTATTATTACCACTGCCATCATCGCGTTTTCCGGTACCCTTGGCACTGTCTTCCTGACTGGCTGGTGGACCATCATCAGTGCCACGGCCATGAGTGTCTCGGCGGGCATTTTGCTTATAATGCTGGTGGCACTGCCCCCCTTGCTGGTGACATCCCAGGAAACCGGACGACTATCGGCCGGAAACTTCCTGGTTGGCTATACGGTGGCATTTACGGTGCCGATGATTGGCGGGCTGCTGGCGGACTGGACCGGCGACGCACGCCACGCGATTCTGTTTATCCTTGCTTACTGCGGAGCGACCCTCCCTCTCACGTTTACCCTGAATCTGAAGCGACAGCAGCGCCAAACCGCGAGTTGATGCCCGGCCGGATCAACGCAGAGGGCGTTTTTTTGGGCCCTGACTCGCCTCGGCGTTAAGCGGATCTTCCGGCCAGGGGTGTTTGGGATAGCGTCCGCGCATGTCTTTGCGCACTTCCGGGTAGGCGTTGCGCCAGAAGCTGGCCAGGTCGGCGGTGACCGCCAGGGGACGTTGTGCCGGGGAGAGCAGGTGGATAACCACAGGCACCGCACCGCCAGCCACGGTCGGGGTCCTGGTCCAGCCGAACAGGGCCTGGAGTTTCGCGGCCAGTATCGGCCCGTTTTCCGCCTTGTAATCCAGGGTTACCGGCTGGCCGGCAGGGATAATCAGGCGGGCTGGCGCCAGTTCATCCAGCATCTTTTGTTGCGTGTAGTCCAGCAAACTCACAAGCGCTTGATTGAGATTGATTTTCTCCAGGTCACGCCAGCGGTTCATACCTGCCAGAAACGGCCCCAGCCAGGTTTCCAGGTTATCGGTCAGCCAGTTTTCGCTGAGGTCCGGCCAGTCTTCGGGAAAACAACGGGCCAGCAGGCGAGTGCGGGCCAGCCATTGCTCTGCCACAGGCGTCCAGGGCAGGCTTTTCAGCCCTTTTTTACGCACGGCCGCCAGCAATCCTTGCTGCACCTGTTCCGGAGAAGGGGCCGGCAATGCTGTCTCTTCCAGTACCAGTTGTCCCAGTTTTCTGACCCGGCGCGCGACCACTGTGCCGCGAGCGTCATCCCAGACCGCCTCCTCCAGTTCATGAATGTGGTTGGCCAGATCCTGCTCCAGTAGTGAAGGAGCAACCGGCGCAGCCAGATAGATCGTCGCTTCCCTGGCTTTGCCGTCCAGCTCGGCCGTCGCCAGCCACGGGTGTCGGGCAAGAGGGTCGTCATCGCGCAGGACCGCTCCGCGACCGTTACTGAGCTGGTAGCGGGGCGCATTGCCTGGCCGTTTACGGGCTACCCGGTCCGGATAAGCCAGCGCGATCAGGCGGCCTACTTCATCGTCGGTGGGCATACCAGTTGGCCTGGCCAGACCGTTGGCAAGACGGGATACGGTTTTGCCAATCGCTCTGGCCCTTGCCGGATCAATACTGCGGTCGTCACCCCGCGCCCTGATCAGCTGCACGCGCGCCTGCATATCCGCACCCGCCGACCGCCCGGCCAGGTCCCGCTCTTCCAGCAACGCTGCAAGCTCTGCAGCAAGATAGCCATGGCCGATTTCGCGCGCTCGTAAAATCATGTGGGCCAGTCGCGGATGTATGCCCATATCCCTGCAGGCCTTGCCATGGCCGGTAATAGCGCCGTCGCTATCGAGCATGTCCAGCCATTGAAGAAGCTCCACTGCCTGCCGCCAATGGGCTGCGGGCGGCCAATCGATCCACTCCAACTGATCCGGGGAGCGCGCGCCCCACTGGGCCAACTCCAGGACCAGAGGCGCCAGATCGGCTTCCTGTATTTCCGGGGGTGTAAACTCGGCCAGGCCAGACTGGGCGGACTCGCTCCAGAGCCGGTAGCAAACGCCTGCCTCGATCCGCCCGGCCCGGCCTTTACGCTGCTCCGCCGAAGCCTTTGATACCCATCCGGTCACCAGCCGCGTCATGCCGCTATTGGCGTCAAACACCGCCCGGCGCTGCTGGCCACTGTCGATAACTACCCGGATATCCTCGATTGTCAGACTGGATTCAGCAATGGCGGTGGCCAACACGATCTTGCGGTAACCTGCGGGTGCCGGCGCAATGGCCCGGTCCTGTTCTTCGGTCCCGAGATTTCCGTATAACGGCGCCACCATAACGTTATCGGGCAGGTGGTGCTGAAGTTGTCGTTCCGTTCGCCGGATTTCGCCGGTTCCCGGCAGAAACACCAGTAACGACCCGCGATGCTCGCGCAGCGCCTCATGAATCACCGCGATCACCTGTTCCAGCAGACGGTGGTTGCGGGGCACTGGCCGGTAAGCGATCTCTACCGGGAAGGCCCGGCCTTCGCTGGTCAGCACCGGCACGTCACCAAGCAAACGGGCAATAGGTGCGGTGGCCAGGGTCGCCGACATCACGATAACCCGCAGATCATCCCGTAAGGCCTGGCGTGACTCTCTGACCAGCGCCAGCCCGAGATCAGCCTGCAGCGAGCGCTCATGAAATTCATCGAAAATCACAGCGGCATAGTTTTCCAATGCCGGATCTGACTGGATCAGGCGGGTAAGAATTCCCTCGGTAACGACTTCTATCGCGGTGTTACCAGATATCCGGGTATCCAGACGGGTGCGGTAACCGATGGTGTCGCCGGCTTTTTCACCAAGCTGGCCGGCCATGTAACGGGCGGCGGCTCTGGCAGCCAGACGTCTTGGTTCAAGCATCAGGATGCGGCGCCCATTTCGCCAGGGCGCATCAAGCAGGGCCACAGGGACCCGGGTGGTTTTACCGGCGCCGGGTGGTGCCTGAAGCAGCAGTGTGGAATCGGCTTCAAGAGAACGCAGAAGGTCCGGCAGAATGCGGTCGATCGGAATCACGGTCCGGAGGACTGGGAGGCTCGTGGATGATTCTCTTTGGCCCATTCATAAATCTGCTGGAACGCGTCAGCCACGTCGTCTGGTGAATGGGGCGGCTGGAAAATAGCGATCAGTTTGCCTTCAGGGTTGATCAGTGCGAAGTGCCCGCTATGATCGACCAGAATGCCACTTTCAACTTCCCGATGAACAAATGTCGCGTTCAGGCTTCTGGCCAGATCCCTGAGCTCGGACAGTTCACCGGTTGCTCCGTGGAAGTGTTCACCGAAAAACGCAAGGTAGTCCCGCAGCCGGGCCGGAGTATCGTGCTCCGGATCGGCAGTGATCAGCCAGTATTCCGGCTGCGGCAGGGTAGCCGGCAGCAGACTGTCGGTTTTGCTCAGGCTGGCCATGGCTGCCGGGCAGATATCCGGGCAGTTGGTATAGCCGACAAAGGTAAAGGTCCAGTGTCCCTTGAACTGCTCAGGGGTGATCGGGTTGCCATTCTCGTCCGCTAACCGGAAATCCGCCAGGGGCCGGGCCTGATCATGAACATAGACATTCAGGTCGCTCAGGTCCGGTGCAGGTGCCGGTTCCTGCGAGCTGGCCATAAAGGTCTGGCGTCCGATCACCAGCCCGAAAATCAGAATAACCACTAGTAGCAGCACGGCCAGTGTCAGCCGAATGGAACCGTTCATTGGTGCTCCGGTTGCGATCAGAAAAAGACGAAATGGTCGACAAGCAGAACCACAAACAGCGCCATCAGATAAGTGATCGAGTACTTGAAGGTTGCCAGTGCCACTCTGCGATCATCACCCCGAAGCAGGCGAACCGAATACTGCAGAAATCTCAGGCCCAGTGCCAGGGCCCCCGCCAGGTAGATCACGCCGGACATGCCGGTTACGAAAGGCAGAAGGCTGACCGCGAACAGGATCAGGGTGTACAGAAGAATGTGCAGCTCGGTATAGCGGTTACCGTGAGTGACCGGCAACATGGGAATGCCGGCCTTGGCGTATTCCTCTTTACGATGGATCGCCAGCGCCCAGAAATGTGGCGGAGTCCAGGCAAAGATAATCAGTACCAGCAGCAGTGCATGGCCGTCGACCTGCCCAGTGACGGCGGTCCAGCCAAGCAGGGGCGGCATGGCTCCGGCAAGCCCGCCAATCACGATGTTCTGGGGCGTCATGCGCTTCAGGAACAGGGTGTAAACTCCGGCATATCCGACCAGCGATGCCAGTGTCAGCCAGGCCGTCAGCGCGTTAACCTGCCAGAGCAGTATCATCATGCCGGCAATGGCCAGCACGGTAGCAAACACCAGCGCTTCCAGAGGTGCGATCTTGCCGGTCGCGACCGGTCGCTTGCGGGTGCGCGCCATCAGGGTGTCAATCTTCTGGTCAACAACATGATTGACCACCGCTGCCGACCCTGCCAGCAGAGCGATCCCCAGATTGCCGTACACCAGCACTTCCCAGCCGGGCAGGCCGGGGGTTGCCAACAGCATCCCGATAACCGAGGTCAGGATCATCAGGGCGACAACGGTCGGCTTGGTCAGCTCCAGATAATCCCGCCAGGTAATCGCCGCAGACGGGCCGGAAGCCTGTGCGGGCAGCCTTTCAACATGCTCGCTCATGCTGTCACCTCTCGTTCATTGGTATTTGTGTATTGCTTTGTCGGGTCCGTCAGGCTAACCGGTACGCTTTGAAGACGCCAGAGCAGGTTGATTATGGTCAGCAGCAGACCGGCTCCCATGGCATTGTGCGCTATTGCCACAGACAGCGGTATATTGAAAAGGACGTTCAGCAGCCCCAGCAGAATCTGGAGGGTCAGAACAGTCCCGACCAGGACCACATGCCAGGCCAGTGGAGTCCGGTTAACCCGGCGCCAGAGTAAAGTCAGTAGCACCGTGAAATAGCCCAGTACCACAACGGCGCCAACCCGATGGGTGACGTGAATTGCGACCCTTCCGTCTGCGGTTAACTGGCCGCCGAGATAATTTGGCCCTACCTGCTGGGTTACATCGAATCCGTGCTGGAAATCCATATTGGGCGGCCACCATTCGCCCTGACAGGTCGGCAGGTCGGGACAGGCCACGGCGGCATAATTCGCCGCGGTCCAGGCACCAAGCGCTATCTGGACAATGACCAGCGCAAGGCCGCCATAAAGCCAGGGCCGGAAACGCCGCAAGTCCGCGGTTTTGGTGGTTGATGCAGAGCTGTCCGGCTGTAGTTGCTGCTCGGGAGCCCTGTCATCGCGGGCCTGCGCCCGCAGTCTCAGGGTGAGCAGGGTCAGCAGGCTGAGGGTGGTAAAACCTCCGAGCAGGTGAAGCGCCACCACCTGGGGCCAGAGTTTGAGGGTCACCGTCCACATACCAAAGGCGCCCTGCAGGACGACAAATGCGGCTATGAACACCGCCAGTTTTACCGGTAAATTCTCTTTGCGATGCCTGACCGCGTAGCCCGCCAGACCAAATACGACCAGGCCAAGGGTACTGGCCGCGTAACGGTGTATCATTTCCGGCCAGCCTTTCGCGACGTCTACCGGCGTATCGGGAAAGCGGTCGTTGGCGATGGCCATTCGGACCTCATCATGAGGCACCGTCAGAAAACCGTAGCAACCCGGCCAGTCCGGGCAGCCGAGCCCGGCATCAACCAGTCGCGTCCAGGCACCCAGCATGATTACCACAACGGTCAACAGGGTGGCCGCCAGCGATGCTTTGGCCAGAAACCCTGCGCGACCTGAAAAAGTAGACGGCTTGCTATTCAAGGTAAAATCTCCGCAAAGACGGTTAACCAATCTGGGATATCTTCAGCAGGTGCTTGAGGTCGCTGAGAATCTGTTTGCCGGTATGCTCGCTGCCGTAATGCATGATGATATTGCCGAACGGGTCCACCAGCAGAATCCGTGGCTTCCGGGATGGATCCACACCGGCAGGCCAGGAAGGTTCAGCTCCAGCAGCAATACTCAGCCGTTCCATTGAGGAATAGTCATTGTCCCAGCGCCCTGCCAGTTCGTCATTGATGTTACCGAGCCAGGCTGCGCGATTGACCCGGGCAGCATTCTTGCCCAGTGCGATATTGACCTGCCGGGCCAGGTAAAGCAGCTCCTCGCAGGTGGCGCCGCAATTGCCGGCAACCACCATCAGCATCCACTCCGGGTCTTCCAGTTGCGGGCCAAAACGCTGCGCGAGGATTGTTCCGTCAGCGCCCTCTAACTGCAGTTCTTGCAGTGACGCCGGAGGCTGGATCAACTGGCCATGATTACTCTGACCGGTGGGATTCATCCAGCCGGTATAATATAACACGGTGGCAAGAATCATCGGGCCAAAACCGACGGCAAACAGCAGCAATGCCATTCTGCGCCCGCGTCTGATCCGCTCCGGCGACAGGTCATTATTTTCGTCACTGTGATTACTGGGTTCAGCCTTGGTCATTGTCATTTCCCGTTTTTCTGTAGCTTGCCACGGCGGTCAATATAACCAGCGCAAGAGCCAGTGAAAACCATTGCGTTGCATAGCCATAGTGAGTCTGTGGCCCCATATAGTCCGGCGCCCAATCGGCGCGGTAGGCGCCCGGCTGATCGCGCCCGTCCAGACGCAGAACAAAAGCCGGAACCGACAGCCCGAGCGCTTCCACCTGCTCTGCTTTCAGGGCCTGAACCCGTCGCGGCCAGCCGGTCTCTGCTGTCGGTTTTGCCATAAGGACCGGAGGTTCCGGATATTCACTCAGACGCCCCGAAACAACCACAACTTCCCGGGGTGTGGTTATTGCGGGCAGCTCATCCCGGCGTCTCGGCGCCAATACCCAACCCCGGTTTACCACCAGCGGCCTGCCCTGGACCGGCCGGAACAGCGTTAACACTTCATAGCCGGCGGCACCGTCCCGGGTCCGGTTATCCAGCAACCAGGTCCTTTCCCCATACTGACCACTTACGGTCACTGGCTGACCGGCTTCGAGTCCGGTCTTGGTTTGAACTGACCAGTCCAGGCTGTCGCTGTGCTTCTGCCATTGCTCGAGCATGGCCTGCTTTTCTTCCGCCCGGTCCAGTTGCCAGAACCCCAGGACAAGCAGCAGCGGCAGGAAAAGACCGGTGAAAAGCAGCAGCCGCCAGTCACATCGCCACTGCCTTCGTGAGCCAGAGACCGGATCAGCCATGGTCTGGTATGATGGTGAATATATTCATGCGTTGCACTACAGGATCCAATATGCTGAAAATTCTCATCGTGGTACTCATGCTGGCAGTAATGGTGAGTCTTTTCAGCGGATTGTTCTTCCTGATACGGGATGGCGGGAAAACCAACAGGGTTCTTAATTCCCTTGCACTGCGGGTCGCACTGAGCGTGGTGCTGCTGGCGGTCATTCTGTTATCTCTGTGGCAAGGGGGCCTGACGCTTAATCCGACCCCCTGAACATCATCAGATTACATACACAAATACGAACAGACCCAGCCAGACGACGTCTACAAAGTGCCAGTACCAGGCCGAGGCTTCAAAACCGAAGTGATTGTCGGCGGTAAAATGCCCTTTGTTTATCCGGATCAGCATGATGATCAGCATCACCGTGCCCAGTATCACGTGAGCACCATGAAAACCGGTCAGCATAAAGAAGGTGCTGCCATAAATCCCGGATCCCAGGGTCAGGTTCAGGTCCCGATAGGCATGGACGTATTCGTATCCCTGAACGCACACGAATACCAGAGCCAGGGCGATCGTGGCGGTGAGCCAGGTCTTGACCTTCTTGCGGTGGTTTTCCTTCAGGGCGTGATGAGCAACCGTTACCGTGAACGAAGAAGTCACCAGCAGGATGGTGTTGATCAATGGCAGACCCCAGGGACCAATGGTACCCTCCGGTGCCGGGTAGGTCTGGGGATCGGGCGTGTTGATAAGCGGCCACGTGGCCTGAAAGCCTTCCCAGAGCATGTTCGAGCTGCCACGATCACCCTCACCACCGAGCCAGGGCAGGGCAAAGACCCGGGTATAGAACAACGCGCCGAAAAAGGCGGCGAAAAACATCACTTCCGAGAAAATGAACCAGCTCATCCCCCAGCGGAATGAGCGATCCATCTGTGGGCTGTAAAGCCCTTCACGGCTTTCCCTGATGACGCTGCCAAACCATCCGAACAGCATATACACCATAATGGCAGAGCCAATCCAGAAGGTGATCCAGGAACCGGTAGTGTCGAACACCATAATGGAAGCAAGGCCATACATCATCAAACCCAGCCCGACAGTGGCCACGATTGGCCACTTGCTCTGTTCCGGGACGTAGTAAGTCTGGTTTTCCGCCATGACAGTCTCCGATGGCTTATCCGTTAACGGTTGTTGTTATCCCAAAGGGGCTCACGGCCCCCCGATCATTTGACTTCCGGCGGCGTCGAGAAGGTGTGGTAGGGCGCCGGTGACGGCACTGTCCACTCCAGACCTTCGGCGCCATCCCAGGGCTTCGCCGGTGCTTTCTCTCCGCCCCTGACACACTTGACAACAATCACCAGGAACAGGATCTGGGTCGCGCCAAACATGAATGCGCCGATGCTGGACACCATGTTGAAGTCAGCAAACTGCAGGGCATAATCCGGAATACGGCGCGGCATACCGGCCAACCCCAGGAAGTGCATGGGGAAAAAGGCCAGATTCATACCCACGAACGAGAGCCAGAAGTGGGTCTTCGCCAGAGTTTCGTCATACATGTGTCCGGTCCACTTCGGCAGCCAGAAGTAGGCCGAGGCAAAGATACCGAAAATGGCACCCGGAACCAGTACATAGTGGAAGTGGGCAACCACAAAATAGGTATCGTGGTACTGGAAGTCGGCCGGAGCAATCGCCAGCATCAGACCGGAGAAGCCACCGATGGTGAACAGAATCACGAAGGCTACCGCAAACAGCATCGGAGCCTCGAATGTCAGCGAGCCCCGGAACATGGTCGCAACCCAGTTGAACACCTTCACCCCGGTAGGCACGGCAATCAGCATGGTGGCGTACATGAAGAACAGCTGGCCGGCGATGGGAATACCCACGGTGAACATGTGGTGGGCCCAGACCACGAATGACAGCAGGGCGATTGCCCCGACGGCATAAACCATGGAGGCGTAACCGAACAGTGGCTTGCGGGAGAACGCCGGGATGATATGGGACACCGCACCAAAGGCCGGCAGGATCATGATATAGACCTCGGGATGCCCGAAGAACCAGAACACATGCTGGAACAGCAAGGGATCACCGCCGCCGGAGGCGTCGAAGAAACTGGTTCCGAAGTTGATATCCATCAGCATCATGGTCACTACCCCCGCCAGTACCGGCATGACCGCGATCAGCAGGAAAGCCGTGATCAGCCAGGTCCAGACAAACAGGGGCATTTTCATCAGGGTCATGCCCGGCGCCCGCATGTTCAGGATGGTAGCGATTACGTTGATGGCACCCATGATCGACGACACGCCCATGATATGAACGGCGAAGATGAAGAAAGTGGTGCTCGGTGGGCCGTAGGTGGTTGATAGCGGAGCATAGAAGGTCCAGCCGAAGTTGGGCGCGCCACCTTCCATGAACAGGGTGGATACCAGAATCAGGAATGCGCAGGGCAGCAGCCAGAAGCTCCAGTTGTTCATCCTTGGCAGCGCCATATCCGGTGCGCCTACCATCAACGGTATCATCCAGTTGGCGAGGCCGACGAAGGCCGGCATCACCGCGCCAAACACCATGATCAGACCATGCATGGTGGTCATCTGGTTGAAGAATTCCGGCTCAACAATCTGCAGGCCCGGCTGGAACAGCTCGGCCCTGATCACCATTGCCATAGCCCCGCCCAACAGGAACATGGCGAAACTGAATATCAGGTACATGGACCCGATATCCTTGTGGTTGGTCGTCAGCAGCCACCGTGTAATCCCCTTCGCAGGGCCGTGGTGATGATCGTCCTGGGCGTGGGTATCTGTAACCGCACTCATGAAAACCCCCGTTACCGCCGTACCTTTCCGGCTGGTGATGTCGTTAATCTGGCAGTGGTTAAAAACGGGCTGCGGAAGCCGTCCCCCGGCAGCCTGTGTTCAATCATTACTGGTTTTTGTATTCCAAGATCTGTTTTGGCGTCACCATTTCACCGGTGTTGTTACCCCAGGCGTTCCGCTCATAGGTAATCACTGCGGCTAGGTCGACTTCGCTCAACTGATTACCGAAAGCCTGCATGGCGCTTCCGGGTACGCCGTTGACGACCACATCCAGGTGAGCATCCATATCCTCAAGGGCAATCTGGCTATCTTTCAGCGCCGGGAATGCCGGAGGCGCTCCACTACCATCCGGCTGGTGACAGGCGGCGCAGGCCGTGGCGTAGGCTTTTTCGCCCCGCTCCATAAGCTCGGCCATGGTCCAGTCCTTCTGGGTCAGTTCGCGTTCAGCCTGCGCAGCAGCGGTCTGTTCAGTAACCCAGGCATCGTATTCTTCCCGCGGAACGGCCCTGACCACGACCGGCATAAAGCCGTGTTTCACGCCACAAAGCTCGGTGCACTGGCCACGATAGATACCCGGCTCGTCGACCTGGGTCCATACTTCGTTTATAAAGCCCGGTATGGCGTCTTTCTTTACCCCGAACGCCGGTACCCACCAGCTGTGAATGACATCGTTGGCGGTAAGTAGCAGGCGAACCCGGGTATTGGTCGGAATGACCATGGGGTTGTCGACATCCAGCAGGTAATTTTCGCTTTTCGCCGTCCGGTTATAGATTTCATCGTCACTGGTAGAAATATTGGAAAAATATCCGAAGTCTTCCTCTATATAGTCATACTTCCAGCGCCATTGATAACCGGTCACCTTGATATCGATCTCGGACTCGCTGGTGTCATACATGTCGACGAGCGTGGCGGTCGCAGGAATGGCCATGACCACAAGGATAACCAGCGGTATGACCGTCCAGAGGATTTCCACAAGCGTGTTTTCATGGAAATTCGCCGGTTTCCGGCCGGAAGATTTACGATGAGCGAAAATGGACCAGAACATGACTCCGAAAACGATGATACCGATGACGACGCAGATCCAGAGGATGGTCATGTGAAGGTCAAAAATCTGGTTACTGGAGCTGGTGACCCCGGGGCTCATGTTCAGCGTCCAGTCCGCCATGGACACCGCCGGAAACATGAAACCACCCAAAAGAGCCCCTGCCCGTCTTGCTTGCACGCGCATACTGTGTCTCCACAGAGTGTTATTTTTTTCGGATTTTGCGACCCATTGCTCTGCTACTTGAAGTGATGTAACACACCTTTCGTGTCAGATTAAAAGCCTGCCATGATTAAATCAGCGCTAAGTATAGCCACATTCCGATACCATTCGAAAGTCCCGGCCACCATAAATGCACGAGAAAAGGAACTTTTTCCTCCCCGTGAATCCTGTCAGACCAGCCCCCCGCGTAACTTCACGGACCGACCGGCAACTCTGGGCGCTGGCCTGGCCGCTGATGCTGACAAACCTCACTGTGCCGCTGCTCGGCCTGGTGGATACCGCCGTGCTCGGACACCTGCAAAGCCCCGTGTATCTGGGTGCAGTCGCCGTGGGCGCCAATCTCTTCAGCATCCTGTACTGGACCTTCGGTTTCATGCGCATGGGTACCACCGGCCTCGCCGCCCAGGCCTGGGGCAGGCAGGACCGGTTTGCCCAGATTGCCCTGCTGCTGCGGTCAATATTGCTGGCAACCGGTATCGGGCTGTTGTTGATCCTCTTTCACCAGCCACTGATCAGTATCGGGCTGGTATTGATGGACCCCAGCGAAAGTGTCACCGAACTGGCGGCAGGTTACGCCTCTATCCGGATCTGGAGCGCACCCGCCGTGCTCTGCCAGTACACGCTGGTAGGCTGGCTGATTGGCACCCAGAATCCCCGCGGCCCGATGATCATGCTGATTACGGCAAACGGCCTGAACATAATACTCGACGTGCTGTTTGTAACCGTGATGGGCTGGAACAGTGCCGGTGTGGCAGCAGCAACAGTGATGGCGGAATATTCAGCGGCCGGCGTCGGTTTCGCTCTGGTCCTGAAAAAAATGCCTGCAGGTCAGAGGCTCTCCAGGGCGCTGTTTGGTCATGCCAGCGATTACCTGGCCATTCTCCGGGTCAATCGATACATAATGGTACGCACCATCGCGCTGCTGCTGGTGCTGGCGTTTTTCACTGCGCAAGGAGCCCGCCAGGGCGATATGGTGCTGGCTGCGAACGCGGTACTGATCACTTTCCTGCTGGTGATCTCCAATGGCCTGGATGGCTTTGCCAATGCCGCAGAAGCTCTGATCGGGGAGGCTGTCGGGCGGGGCGACCGGGAACAGTTCCGGCGTGTATTCGCGGTCGCCCTGCGCTGGTCGCTGTGGGGTGCGGTGCTGTTCACAGTGGCCTTCGTGCTCGGGGGCAGAATGCTGATCAGCCTGCTCACCGGCATTGAGGAAGTCCGTCGCACAGCCTGGCAGTATCTTCCCTGGCTCTGGGCGCTGCCGCTGACGGCAGTGTGGGGCTTTCTGCTTGACGGCGTGTTCATTGGGGCTACCCGCACCCGGGATATGCAGAACACCATGCTGCTTTCGGCAGCAGGGGTTTTCCTGCCGTTCTGGTGGCTGACGACCAGTTGGGGCAATCATGGCCTCTGGTTCGCACTGATCAGCCTGATGGTGGCACGGGCCCTGTCCATGGGATGGCTCTGTTTTCAGCACACCCGGAATGACCGCTGGTTTTCACGCTTCCCGGATTAAGGCAACCGGCCGGAAAGAACCCGCACCGTCAAAGGACTTCGCTGATCAGGCAGACTGCGGAATCTCGTCTACACTGGAGGAAAAAGCGGGCGTGTGGTTGAGCCAGTCACATATTCCGGTCATCAGCGATTTCGCTCCTGACTTTGTTCCTGACAAAGAGAGGCGCCTTGCGACCCTACTCCGTTAAGACATTGGCATCTCCTCAAATGACACCGAAGGCCGTGCTAGACATTATCAATCAGTCCAGACGCCAGGAAGCCCGCTCTGGAGCTTTTCTCAGGCAGATGCAGGAGAGCTCGGCCGCGTTACCCCCAACCATCATGATCGAGGGGTATCAGCCGGCCGGGTGCCTGTTCCAGTTTGCCCTTGAGTATATTGAAATGGCGCCCCGGCTGATCGAATGCGTTGAAGCCTGCGCCGCCGAAGCCGGCAACTCGAGACTGTTCGCTCCCTTTATAAAGGCCGCCACTGGTTACTTTACCCAGCCGTCGCCACTGCTGGCTCGCTACGATGGCCTCGGAGGATTGCTGATCCGCTCCTACCTGTGCCACCGCCTGATGGAGGAAATGTGTGAAAACAACCGGTCTACCCGCACCAATGATCTGGTGGACGTTGAGGCAACAAGGGCTAATCTGTTGGCACATCAGCTGATTGGCGAACCCTTTGCCAACGAACTGGATCAATCCATTGTCGTTACCGTGCTGCAGATTGCCGGCACCCCGGATTACTACGAACTGAATCTGGATCCGTTCGTAGAACAGACAAGAAACGCGGCGTGGGACTGGATGAAACAATACTGGGACAATCTTCTGGAGCGCAATCACATTCGTCTTGCCTTAGGCGGCGTTAAGTAACACCCCCCGAATGCTATGGCCAATGTGGCGAAACCGGCAGCTGCCGGACCAGCTGTCGCCAGGGTATCCGGATAGCCGGAAGCTTGGGTCGACGACGCCAACTATGTAGAGAGTTTACTTATGCCCGACAACAAAACGGCGATCCGCCCGGGTCGGTATCGCCACTATAAAGGCCGGGACTATCAGTTAATCGATATTGCCCGGCACAGCGAGACCGAGGAAGAGATGGTCATTTACCGCTGCCTCTATGGTGACCGGAGCCTGTGGGTCAGGCCGCTGGCCATGTTTCGTGAAACCGTCGAGGTCGCCGGGGAACAGGTGCCACGATTCGCCTTTGTCTCAGCTGAGTAGACGCTTCCCCGCGCTCTGATCAGGACTTGAAAAACACCACCTGTTTCACGGTGTGGTCGTCCTCATTCCTGCGCTTGTTCACCCGGGTCGGCAACTCTGCATTCTCCGGTTTCGGTGTGTCCGAGACCGCATCCGTAAAACCGCACGCCACGCACTCCCGGACCTGGTCGTCATCGTCGGTGGTGAACATCATGATCTTGTCCATTTCCGCACAGCGCGGACAGACCGCACCGGCGATAAAACGTTTTGGACTGGCCATAGTCTCGATCTCCAGAAATACCGGCACCGCAGACCAAGACCCGCGGTGCCGGTATGGTTCATGCGGCGTCTTCGGTAATACCGGTCTGTTTCAGCAGGGCATCCACCTTCGGCTCACGACCCCGGAAAGCCTTGAACAGCTCCATGGGCTCCCGCGAGCCGCCTTTTTCCAGAATATTATGGAGGAAGGCCCTGCCGGTTTCCTGATCGAAAATGCCATTCTCTTCAAACAGGGAGAATGCATCGGCCGCCAGCACCTCGGCCCACTTGTAACTGTAATAACCGGCGGCATAACCACCGGCGAAAATGTGGGAAAAGCTGTTGGGGAACCGGTTGAACTCTGGCGCTTCAACCACTGCGATTTCACTGCGCACCTTGCGATGCATATCTAGCGGGTTGGTAGGCGCGTCCGGGGTAAACTCCGCATGCAACCGGAAATCAAACAGCGAGAACTCGAGCTGACGGACCATCGCCATGCCGGACTGGAAGTTTTTCGCCGCCAGCAGTTTCTGCAGCAGGTCATCCGGCAGAGGTTCTCCGGTCTCGTGATGAGAGGCAATCAGCGCCAGCGATTCCGGATTCCAGCACCAGTTCTCCAGGAACTGTGAGGGCAGTTCTACCGCGTCCCAGGCGACACCGTTAATTCCGGACACATCCATCACATCAACCTGGGTCAGCATGTGGTGCAGCCCGTGGCCGAATTCGTGGAACATGGTGGTCACTTCATCGTGGGTCAGCAGCGACGGCTTGCCAGCCACCGGGGGCGTGAAGTTGCAGGTCAGGAACGCCACCGGCAGTTGCACCTGTCCGCGCAGGTTGCGCCAGCGCACCCGGCAATCCGCCATCCAGGCGCCGCCGCGCTTGCCCTGGCGGGCGTAGGGATCCAGGTAGAACCAGGCCACCGGCTCGCCACTACGGCTGATGCAGTAGGCGGTGACATCCGGATGCCAGGTTTCCACGTCCGGCTTCGCTTCGATCTGTACGTCGAACAGCTTTTCCGCCACCCGGAACAGACCGGACACGGCTTTATCCGCCGGGAAATAGGGCCGCAGGGTTTCCTGCGAAATGTCGTAACGCTGCTGCCGCAGCTTCTCACTGTAATAGCCGATATCCCAGGCCTGCAGGTCCTCCAGGCCGTGGGTATCCCGGGCAAAGGCCTTCAGCTCGGCATATTCACGTTCGGCAATGGGTTTGGACTTGGTGGCAAGCTGGTTCAGGAAATCCAGAACTTCATCCACACTGCGGGCCATTTTCTTGGTCAGCGACCGCTCGGCATAATTGTTGAATCCCAGCAGGCCTGCCATGGCATGACGGCGTTTCAGAATTTCCGCCATCACCGGGGTATTGTCCCAGGTGCCGCCATCCGGCCCGACATCAGAGGCACGGGTGACAAAGGCTTGGTAAACCTCATGGCGCAGGTCCCGGTTATCGCAATAGGTCAGCACCGGATAGAAGCTGGGGAAGTCCAGGGTTATCACATAGCCGTCCAGCTCTTTCTGCCTTGCAGCCTCCCGCGCACCGTCGAGGGCGCTTTGAGGAAGGCCGGACAGATCAGCCTCATCGGTAATGTGCTTGTACCAGTGCTGGGTCGCGTCCAGTACGTTGTCGCTGAAACGGTTGGACAGCTCTGACAATTCCATCGACAGATTCGCGTACTGCTCTTTCTGGGCCTGCGGCAGATCAACGCCACCCAGGTGGAAATCCCGCAGGGTATTCTCCACGGACTTGCGCTGGGCGTCGCTCAGATCCCTGAAGTCCTCGCGGGCTTTCAGCTTTTTATAAGCCTCACAAAGTTCCGAGTTCTGACTGAGCTCGGTGGTGTACTCCGTCAGCTTTTCGAGGCAGCTTTTATACACCGTGCGCAACTCATCACTGTTCATCACCCCGTTCAGGTGAGAGATCACCGACCAGGCATTTTCCAGTTTATTTTCCAGGCTTTGCATTGGCTGGGCCAGCGTGTCCCAGGTGGGATCGTCCTGCTGCGCGATCTGACCGATCTTCATCCGGTTTTCACTGAGAATCTGGTCGATTGCGACTTCCATGTGTTCAACACGAATATGGTCGAAGCGCGGTAACAGATCATCAGTCAGTAACGGGTTATTCATAAATCCCCTTCTCAAAATTTTAAATCTGGGTTAGCGTCGTCGCATCAGGCTGCGGGAAAAGTACCGGTGGGACAGGCCTTTCCAAAACACGCTCCTTGCGGCACTTCCCTGTGACGCTTGGGCTCCGCCATCCATGGCTCCGCACAGTTTTGAAAAGGCCTGTCCCACCGGTACCCCGGGCCTATGGGTAACATCAGTGAGGTATATGTAATGGCTAATGTACGAACACACAAGGGTTATACGCCACAATTTGGTGAACGGGCATGGATTGATCCAAGTGCAGTGGTGATTGGGGATGTACAGGCGGGTGACGATGTTTCGGTCTGGCCCATGACCGTTATCCGGGGAGACATGCACAGGATCCGTATCGGCGACCGCTGCAGTGTCCAGGATGGCACCGTCCTGCATATCACTCACGCCAGTGACTTTAACCCCGGCGGCTGGCCGCTGATCATCGGTGATGATGTGACAATCGGCCATAAAGCATTGCTGCACGGCTGCACCGTGGGCAACCGGGTGCTGGTGGGCATGGGTTGCATCATCATGGATGGGGCTGTGGTTGAAGATGAAGTCATTATCGCTGCCGGTTGTCTGGTACCCCCGGGGAAAACCCTGGAATCGGGTCACCTCTATGTTGGCTCGCCCTGCAAAAAAGCCCGGGAGTTGACGGAGAATGAAAGGAGTTTCTTCAAATACACCGCCGCCAACTATGCCCGGCTCAAGGATGAGTACCTTAATGAACGGTAATCCGCTGGTCTGACCGGCTGCCCCTGGCCGTACTATTGGTTTTGCAGAAAGACTTCCGGAGACTGCCTTGACAAGTCCAGACCAACCCTTCTACCGGGCATTGATTTACCTGCGCGCTGCCGGCCATGACACCGGGGCCGACACCCGTGAGCGCCTGCAAAGGTTGCTGCGTGCGCAGCTGGATGAAAACCCGGCACTGAGCACCGGTCATTTACTGGAGCAAATACCCCGTTGGTTTGCGCTGCCGTACCCGGACCGGAAGCGCCGGCTGCCACCGGTCACGCGTTCCAGCATCGGCTATGTCAATGAATGATATCGCCCGCTGGCGCCGGGTCGCCTTCCGGCGGCGCCTGCTGCTTGTGGCCCTGGTGGCCATGCAGAGTACTGTCGGGCTTGTTCTGTTCTTGCAGAATCTGCCTGATCAGGCCGGAACCTGGGCAACAACCATGCTGCTGATGGTGTTCGGGGTGCTTTTCGCATGGATCGGTATTGGTTTCTGGACAGCTGTCTTCGGATTTCTCGCGCTTCGCGCCGGCGGCGATCCCTGGAGTCTCGCGGCAGGCAACAGCCGCCATACCGGACCACCGGGTCCCGGCAACATCACCCTCGCCCCCACAGCCGTGGTGATGCCCATCTACCATGAACCGGTGCAGAGAGCGCTGGGGGGTATGCGGGCGGTTTTTCAGGAGCTGGCCCAGCAGAAACAGGCAGAGGCCGTGGATTTTTACGTGCTTTCCGACAGTCGCGACCCGGAAATCTGGCTTGAAGAGCAGGCCACGTGTGACCGAATGCGTGCCGAGCTCGGCGCCCATCAGCGCCTGTTTTACCGGCGTCGTCGTATCAACCAGAATTACAAGAGTGGAAACATCGCCGATTTTCTGCGGCGCTGGGGACAAAGATACCGCTATATGATCGTGCTGGATGCCGACAGCCTGCTCAGCGCACGCTGTATTATCCACTTGATAGAACTGATGGAAAACAGGCCCCAGGCTGGCATCATTCAGACCGCACCCCGCCTGGCCAGGGCAGAAACCCGTTTTGCCCGGCTGCAGCAGTTTGCCAACCGCTGCTATGGCCGGCTTTACGGTGCCGGCCTGGCAGCAATCCAGCTTGGCGACGCGGCCTACTGGGGCCATAACGCCATCATCCGGGTAGCACCGTTCATGCGCCATTGTGGCCTGCGCAAACTTCAGGGCCCGGGACTGTTCAGTGGTCCGGTGCTCAGCCATGATTTTATCGAGGCCGCACTGATCGGCCGGGCAGGCTATGAAGTCTGGCTGGAACCCGCGATTGGCGGGAGTTACGAGGAATCTCCTCCGACCTTCGAGGATGACCTGACCCGGGACCGGCGCTGGTGCCGCGGCAACCTTCAGCATCTCTGGCTGCTGGCGACCCTCGGCAAACTCCGGTTTGCCCACCGGATGGCACTGCTGACCGGGGTCCTGTCCTATCTGGCTTCGCCGTTATGGCTGGTTTTCCTGGGCCTGTCAGGCTATGTCGCCCTGGCCACGCCGGCGTCAGCGCCGGCACTGCCGGGCATCCTGGTCAACGGCAGCCCGGGCTCGGGCGCCGGTATTGTGCTGATCGCCATAACCGCCCTGATGCTGTTCGGCCCGCGCATTCTGGCGTTGACCGACCTGGTTCTGACCGGGCGCGCAGGGCAGTTTGGCGGCGCACGCAGAGTCTTTGCCTCCACCATTACCGAGACATTGGTAACACTGGCGCTGGCGCCCGTACGGATGCTCGCACACAGCCTCTATGTGGTTCGCGCCGTGTTTAATCTGAATCTCAGCTGGCAGGGGCAGAACCGCACCGGCAAGGCCGATCTGCACACCAGCTTTCTGCGCTTCGGGCTGCCGCTGGCACTGGCAGCAGTCACTCTGGGCCTGGCGCAGTGGCAGGCGCCCGAACTGACGCCCTGGTCTCTGCCGGTGGTCCTGCCGGTTTTGCTCGCCCCTTTTTTTGCCAGCTGGCTGAATACCATTCATGCCAGCCAACTCTGGCTGCCAGTACCGGAGGACCAACAGTTAACGCCGGTCGTTGATCGCGCCCGCTCGGCACCTGTCGCCAGTAAAGTATGGGCAGCACTGAGCTGGGTGGAGCACACGGTGTTGTCACCGGCTCAGGCCCGGAACCCGGGCGCCGGGAACATCACCGGAGAAAAACGGAAAACCCTGAACCGGCTGGTGGACAGGTGCGCCAGAGAAGGCAAATCGGCATTGGACCACTTTGAAATGAGCCTGATCTGCAGTCATCCTGCCGCTCTCGAGTCACTGCACCTGAAAGCCTGGAACTCCGGACCCGGTTCTCCGTGGCACCAGGCCCTCATCAGAATGGCGCGGGTGCCGGAACCGCAAGCAAGGTCCGTTCAGCCGGTAACGCCTCGCCAACCTGAGGAAATCCTATGGATAGACGCAGCCTCCTGAAACTGGGGCTGGCCCTGGGCGCAGGATTGCCGTTCACGCTGACTGTCGGCAGCGGGGTCCGGGCCTCAGCGCATTCACCATCTGCCAGCGCCGGCCAGCCCTTCAGTTACGACTGGCTGCGGGAGCATGCGCGGGAACTTTCCGCACGGGACTACCAGCCAGCCAGTAATGATCTGCCGGCCAGACTCACCGCCCTGAACTGGGATCAGTATCAGCAGATCCGTTACCGACCTGACCAGGCCCTGTGGCGGAACCGGGACAGTGCCTTTCAGATCCAGTTCTTTCATCCCGGGCTGTATTTTCTGGAGCCCGTGAAGTTCTTCGAGCTGGTCGATGGTCGCGCCCACAAGATAGGCTATGAATCCGATCATTTCGATTACGGTGACAACGCCGGTTTAGCGGAGTTATCGCCGGATCTGCACTATGCCGGTTTCCGGCTTCACTTCCATCAGGATTTTGATCGGGACCTTGCCGCTTTCCTGGGGGCGAGCTACTTCCGTGCGGTCGGCGAATCCCGTCAGTATGGACTTTCTGCCCGCGGCTTCGCCGTCGACACCGGGCTTCCCGTAGCAGAGGAATTCCCCCGTTTCAGAACCTTCTGGCTGCAGCGTCCCGAACCGGGCGATCTTCACCTGACTGTTTTCGCCTTGCTGGATTCCCCGGGCCTGACCGGCGCTTACCGGTTTGTGATTCATCCCGGCCGTAACCTGGATATGGCGGTATCCGCCTCAATCTTCCCACGCACCCCCCTGCACCGTTTTGGTGTCGCGCCGCTGACCAGCATGTACCAGACCGGTGAAAACGATCGCCGGATGGCCACCGACTGGCGCCCGGAAATTCACGATTCCGACGGCCTTGCCATCTGGCGGGGCAACGGCGAAAGACTCTGGCGCCCGCTGACCAATCCCGCAAACCTTCGGGTCAGTCATTTTGTCGACACCGGACCCAGAGGATTCGGGCTGTTCCAGCGAGACCGCAATTTTGATCATTACCAGGATGACGGGGTATTTTACGACCGTCGCCCCAGCCTCTGGGTAGAGCCCGGAGAGGACTGGGGCGAGGGCGCAGTGCTGCTGGTGGAAATTCCCACCCGGGATGAGACTTTCGACAACATTGTCGCCTTCTGGAATCCGGCCAGGGCCTGGCTGCCCGGCAACGAATATCCGCTCAGCTATCGACTTACCTGGGGCGAGAAGATGCCGGACCAGGCACAGGAACTGGCCAGGGTGCGCGCAACCCGCACTGGCATCGGCGGTGTTGTTGGCCAGCCCCGGACTTACTTTTCCCGGCGCTTTGCGGTCGATTTCAGCGGCGGCACCCTGGCCATGCTGGATGCTGAGGCGGGGGTAGAAGCAGTTGTTTCGGCCAGCCGCGGCCGGACCGAACTGATATCGGCTCGACCTCTGCATGCCCTCGACGGTTTCCGCGCCATGTTTGATCTGGTCCCCGGCGACGACACCGATCCCATTGAGTTGCGGCTCTACCTGAAGCTGGGCAACCAGGCGCTCACCGAGACCTGGCTTTACCAGTACATTCCCCCTGAACCGGAGCACCGGAACTTTTGATACTGGTCTGGCTTGTGCTGCTGAACGGACTCTTGCTGTTTCCGGCAATGGCATTGCCGGGGGAGGGCCCCCTGCTTGCACTGGAAACACTGTTGGTGTGGGCAATGCTCTGCCGGTTGCAGAACCGCTTCCTGCGTTACCGTATCACCCTGGCACTGGCGATTAGCTATGGTCTGCTCGCGTTCCTGGTGCTGGCCGATGCGCTGGTTCGGGAAAGCCTGGGGCGAGGACTGAATCTGTACCTGGAAGTGGGTCTGGTGGATGCAAGCTGGAATCTGCTGAACACCAATCTGGGACCGACCCTCGCGGTAATCGCTCTGGCTCTGTTGTTGGTTTCACTGGTGGGGCTGAGCTGGTTTTTTCGTTTTGTCCTGGAACAGCTCAAGCATCATTCCCCCGCGCTTCCGGCTAAACCGCTCTGGCTGATGGCCGCTATTGCCACCGCCGCGCTGGCCACACCCTGGGTCGGCAGCCCGGCACTGGCGTTTGTCGCCAATCAGGCGTCACTGATCAGCCACACCCATCAGACCAGCCGGGCGTTCAGACAGCAGCTTGACCAGCGAGCGGAAACCGCAAGCCAGCCCAGGCCTCTGGCCCGATTGGGGAACACCGACGTGATTATCGGTTTTATCGAGTCCTATGGCATATCGACCATCACCGACGACCGATACCGGCCGGTGGTCAGCAAAAGCCTGGATATTATGGCCGACGAACTGGCCAGCGCGGGACTGACTGTGGTTACCGGTCGGCTGCAATCACCGATCCAGGGTGGCCAGTCCTGGCTCGGGCACCTGTCAGTACTCAGTGGCCAGTGGATCGAAAACCAGCTTGCCTACGAAACCTTTCTCAGTAGCGGGTATTCCACCCTGATCGATGATTTTCGCAGTACCGGTCACGGTTCAGTGGCGGTGATGCCGGCGATCACCCAACCCTGGCCCCAGGGTCGGCTGTTCCGCTATGACCGGATCTATGATCATGATGATCTCGGCTACCAGGGCCCGCCCTTCAACTGGGTCACCATGCCGGATCAGTATACCTGGCACCGGGTTCAGCAGATCCGCAGCCAACATCAGCGGCCGCTGTTTGCCGAGCTGGCACTGATCAGCAGTCACGCCCCCTGGGTCCCGATACTGCCGGTGCTGGACGATTGGGAAAGTATCGGGGACGGTCGGGTGTTTAACCGCTGGGAGGGCAGCGGAGAGGAGCCTGTATCGCTCTGGCGTGACCCGGACCGGGTCCGCGAGCATTTCGCCAAGGCCATTGCCTATTCCCTGGAAACTGCCGCTGGCTTTGCGTCCCGCTATCTGGGAGACAACACCCTGCTGATTGTTCTGGGTGATCATCAGCCTGCGCCCCTGATCACCGGGGAAGATGCCAGCAGGGACGTCATTGTGCATATCATCAGCGCGGATCCTGCCCTGGCAGAAACCTTCCTGGCCGGAGAGCTTCCCGGGTTCCGGCGCGGCACAAGGCCCGGCCTGCAGACGGCTGGTGCCCGTATGAGCGAGTTTCGGCCCTTTTTACACCGGTATTTTGGAAACTAGTGTCCACTCCTTGAAAACCGGTTGGCCGGACCTGTATCCGCCGCTTCACTCTGCCGGAAAATGTTGATGAAAACAGCATTCAGGCCAACTTCAGGAACGGCGTGCTGACGCTGACACTCACCAGGGCAGAACCCGCTGAACCAAAGTCCATTGAGGTCAACGTTCAGTAACCGGAGCCGTCCCTGCGACCGTTACAGCCGGGTTTTACGACCCGGCTGTTGTCGTTCTGGCCCCCGCCGCCTGCAGGATGTCGGCATAAGCCGTACTGCGCCGATGGCGGGCAATCAGATCAAGAATGGTTTCACCCTGCTCATCCACTGCATTCAGATCACGGCCCGACTCCGAGAAAAATCTGACAAAGCGCTCGAAATCCTCTGCCCGCATTGCCTGGTAGGCTTTCAGCAGCGCGTTATAGTCGGCATCAATTGCTTGATCGTAGGGCTCGATGGCCAGAAAGCTTTTGACCCGTTCGTCGCTCCATTCCTCGCCAATCACTTTCGGTTTGTCTGGTCCACTCATTTCGGGTCTCTCTTGTAAAAACGCGGTGTCTGAATCAGGCCGGACATTATAGAGATCTGCACGCCAGGATGTCAGGGCATGATTTCTACCGGCAGACTGCCGGTCGGCATGGTGTCGTCACATTCCGGGTTGCGAATGGCAATTTCGACCCGCCGGTTTCGCGCGCGGTTCTCAGGGCTGTCATTGGGCACCAGTGGGTTGGTTTCCGCACGCCCCGCAGCGACTACGCGCGCGGCCGGTACATCACGATTCAGTACCAGTTCGTGAACCACCGACACGGCACGGGCGGCGGACAGATCCCAGTTGGAGCGGTAGCGGCCACTGGCAATGGGGCGATCGTCAGTGTAGCCCGCAACCAGAACGTCGCCAGTACAGGACCCCAGCACCTGCACCACCCGTTCAAGAATGGGGATCATTTCCGGTTTGATCTGCGCCTCTCCCGAGCGGAAAGCAGCCTCTTCCGCGAATCGTATAATCACCTGCTCCTGGTCGTAATTAACACTCAGACTTCCGGAAGCCACTTCCGTTTCCAGCTCCCGAATCAGCGCCGAGGCAAGATCAATGACCCCGGCCGGAATCCGGGTGGGGGCATCGCCTTCAGCGCGTTCATCGATCAGTTCGGGTATCTGCGCCGAAGCCGACGGCGGCGCCGGCTCAGTGGCAATCACCGATACCGGCCGGGCACCGGACACATCGGAGGGAATGACCGAGAACGCCGGCGTGCCTCCCAATGCCATGGTCATGGAGTTGGCCATGGCGCGATATTTCTCCACGTCCATTTCCGCAAACGACAGCATCAGAATGAAAAAGGTCAGCAGCAGGGTCGCCAGGTCCGCAAACGTCACAATCCAGGCTGGCGATCCCCGGTTATACTTCTTTGGCCGGACCTGTGGCTTGGGCATCACCAATCAGACCCTCCGCTCCGGAGCAAGGGCAGAGCGCTGTTCAGGGGTAACGAAAGACGACAGAATTTCGGTCATCACCCGGGGATTTTCGCCGCGCATGATGTTGTGCATGGAGGTGGCAATAAGTAACTGGTTGCGGGCTTCGTCTTCTGCCTTGAGTTGCAGCTTGTCTGCCAGCGGCAGGGCCACCAGCTGAGCGAGAAAAGCGCCATAAAGGGTTGTCAGCAACGCAACGGCCATCGCCGGCCCTATGGAGGAGGGGTCATCGAGCGAATTCAGCATCTGCACCAGACCCACCAGCGTACCCAGCATCCCGATCGCGGGTGAGGATTCGCCAATACCGCGAAAAACCCGCTCGGCCACGTCATAACGTTCAGCGGTCTGCTGGATCTCATGGCCGAGTATTTCTTCGATCAGTTCCGGGGGATGACCGTCTACGCAGAGATTGACGGCTTTTTGCATGAATCCGTTCCTGGTCTGATGGTTCTCCAGACCCAGAATGCCCTCTTTGCGAACCACGGCTGCCAGCGAGCTGACCTCACGGATCAGGTCCGACGGCTTTTCCATGCGGTCAGTAAAGGCCGCGCCCATGGCCAACCGGAAAGCGCTCATCACCGACGACAGGCGGAACTTGATCAGGGTGACGGCCGCCGTACCGCCAATCACAATGGCCAGCCCCGGCAGATTCAGGAAGGTGAGCACTGAAGCATTGGCCAGCATCGCCAGAATGACAATCAATATGCCCGCCAGCAGGCCGACAAGGGTCAGAATATCCATCGGTAACCTTACTATTAATCCGTGCGTTAGTAAGCGAACAGGTCTTTGCAAAACACGCTGTTAATACTTCCCTGTACGCTTACTTTTTTGCTTATCAGTAAGTGCGTTTAAACCTGGTGAGCGCAGCCTGTCCTGGCCAGGGCTAGGTGGTTCGCAACTCCTCGATCACCGGGGCGGTGTCCGGACTCAATCCCCGCCATACCCGGAAAGACTCGGCGGCCTGTTCCACCAGCATGCCGAGGCCGTCAAACACGCGTTCAGCTCCCTGCTCCAGTGCCCACTGGTTAAAGGGCGTGGCGTCCAGCGAGTACATCATATCGTAGACCACGGTACCCGGCCCCACCACAGCCGGTGCAAGCGGCGGCAGATCCCCCTGCAGGCTGGCGCTGGTGCCATTTATAATAACGTCAAAAGGCGTGTCAGGTGTTGCAAACCCGCAGGCATCCACTGCGGCCTGACCGGCATCTTCAGCGAACAACAACACCAGGCCCTGAGCCTTGGCAACGGTCCTGTTGGCGATAGTCAGGGAGGCGGGTTTCTGCTGCAGCAAGGGTCCCAATACCCCGCGGACCGCGCCACCCGCTCCAAGAACGAGTATTCGTGCACCGGAGAGACTGACACCATGGTTGTCCACAAGATCCGCAACCAGCCCGGCACCGTCGGTATTGTCAGCCGTTAACTGCCTGTCCTTGTCGAGGTAGAGTGTGTTTGCCGCGCCCGCTTTTCCGGCCCGCCCGGTCCGGCGGTCTGCCAGCTTCCACGCCTCTTCCTTGAATGGCACTGTGACATTCAGACCCAGCCCGCCACGCTCGAAGAAATCCCTTACAACATCTGAAAAGTCGTCTATTGGGGCCTGAATCGCAATGTACTCGAGGTCTTCACCGGTTTGCTTCGCAAACAGGCCATGAATACGGGGGGATTTGCTGTGACTGATCGGATTGCCGACAACGGCGTAAAGGGCTTTATCCATTCTGCGTCTCCAGCCAGTCTCGCCCGGTAAGGAAATGTTCGGTCAGCCTGGCTTCCGCCGATCCGGGCTCGAGAGTGTAGTTGTATTCCCAGCGCACCAGTGGCGGCAGGGACATCAGAATCGATTCCGTTCGCCCCCCGGACTGCAGGCCAAACAGTGTGCCGCGGTCATAAACCAGGTTGAATTCCACATAACGGCCCCGGCGATAGAGCTGGAACTGCCGGTGCGGATCGCTGTAGGGACTGTTCTTGCGAGCCTGCACTATGGGTTCGTAAGCCTCGATATAGCTGTCTCCCACCGAACGCATCAGCGCGAAATCCCGCTCGAAATCACCGGTATTGTGGTCGTCAAAGAACAGGCCGCCAACACCACGGGGCTCGTCCCGGTGTTTCAGGTAGAAATAGTCATCACACCAGTCTTTGAATTGCTTATAAAGCGTATCGCCAAAGGGGTCACAGGCCGCTTTGGCCGTCCGGTGCCAGTGCACACAGTCTTCGTCGAAACCATAATAGGGCGTAAGATCATAGCCGCCACCAAACCAGTAAACGGGTTTGCCGCCTTTCGGGGTGGCAATAAAAAACCGGACATTGGCGTGGGAGGTGGGTACGAAAGGGTTATGCGGATGCATCACCAGTGAAACCCCCATCGCCTGCCAGGGCGCACCTGCCAGGTGGGGTCGGTGAGCTGTCGCCGAAGCCGGCATGGTTTCCCCCATTACGTGGGAAAAATTGACTCCGCCCTTCTCAAACACGCCACCGTTACTGATGACCCGGCTTTTACCGCCACCACCTTCCGGGCGATCCCAGGCATCGGTTTTGAACCGGGCCTCGCCATCGGCGGCCGCAAGCCGCTGGCAGGTGGTTTCCTGGAGACCAAGCAGATAGTGTTTCACCGCTTCGACATCGGGTTGTTGAGTCATGGAGGCTCCTAGCGCAACTGTTGTCCGCTGACAATATCAATGATTTTACTGGGCTGGCGATAGCCGCCGGGCTGGCCGGGCACCAGTCGGTCCAGTCCGGTCGGGAAATACCGGCGGACATGCCAGGAATGGCGGGCCGGTTGCCGCCCCGCTGGATTGGCCGAAGTTGACACCAGCGGCAGGCCAGAGGCATTGCAAAGCGCCCGGACCAGAGGATGGTCACTGACCCGCACGGCAATTGACGAATGGCGCCCGCGAACTTCCGGCGGCATCTGCTTCTGCAGATCCGGTAACAGACAGGTATAGGGCCCGGGCCAGTAACCCAGTGCCTTTTGCTGCTGCTCTGCGGGCAGGTAGTCGAGCAGGAACCGGATCTGGTCGACCGATCCTGCCACCACAATCAGCCCCTTTGCCTCGGGTCGCTGCTTCAGTTCGAGAATGCGATTGACCGCTGCAATATTCCAGGGGTCGCATCCCAGCCCCCAGACGGCCTCGGTTGGATAGGCAATCACACCGCCGGCGTGGATGGTCTTTACGGCCAGTGACAGCTGAAAGTCGGATAGCGGTTGAGAAAGTGCTTTCATGGCGGATAAGACCGATAAGTTCCTTTAACACGAAGAGCTGTCAGGCAATACGCTGGAACCCGCCCGGGGCCGAATCTACCAGGCCCTGAAGCTCCAGCAATAACAGTGACTGCATTAACTGATCCGCCGCCAGACCCGTCGCGGAACACAGATCATCGGTGGATACCGGATCATACCCTAAAGCATCCAGCACGGCGATTTCACGAGGTGCCATTTCCGGCGCCCCGGTTTGCCGAGACGCCGGTTCCGGCACAAAAGCTGACCAGCCAGTCTCCAGTTCGGCGCAGATATCCTCGATGGTTTCCACCAGAACCGCACCCTGACGGATCAGTTCGTGGCAGCCCCGCGCCAGCGGGTTATGGATGGAGCCGGGGATGGCAAACACCTCCCGCCCCTGCTCCAGGGCCAGCCTGGCGGTAATCAGGGAGCCGCTTTTGAGCCCGGCCTCGACCACCAGGATACCGCGACTGAGGCCGCTGATTATACGGTTTCGCCTGGGGAAATGCGCCGGCCGGGCATCGGTTCCGGGAGGATACTCCGACACCAGCAAACCATCGCTGATAACCCGGCTTGCCAGCCTGCGGTGGCGGTAAGGGTAGGGGTCATCAAGGCCATTACCAATAACGGCAATGGTTGCAAACCCGGCGTCCAGTGCTCCGGAATGGGCGGCGCCATCCACTCCCAGCGCCAGCCCGCTGGTCACCAGCAGTCCACACTGGCCCAGGGCCGCGGCAAAAGCTCTGGCGTGTTCAAGCCCGGCGCGGCTGGCATTGCGGCTGCCCACGATGGCCAGCTGCGGCTTCCCGAGCAGTGACCGGTCGCCCTTCAGATAAAGCACCAGCGGCGGGTTGTGAATATGCCGGAGACTGGCCGGGTAATCATCATCGGCCAGGGTCATCAGATCAATATCGTGGTGCCGGCAGTCACGGTGGATCGCCAGTACCCGGGTAACCAGCGGATGGCTGGTCATCCCGTTCTGCCAGGCCTCAATAGCAGTTATGGTGTCTGTGGCCAGGCCGAGGGCGCGCAGCGTAGCGGAACTGCAGTCAACAAGCTTTCCCGGGTCACCAAGGTTCTCTGCCACGGCCTGCTGACGTTGGGCGCCGAATTTCGGCAGACAGGAGAGTAGTAACCAGAAACCGGTTGCCGAGTCGAGCAGCTGCTCATTGCTGACGCCAGACGTAGAAGCCATGATATCCATCCCTGGTATCGATCATAGTATGTGCCCCCGCCGTCCTGGCTGGCCGGGCCCGATGCAAAACAAAAAAAGAGCCGTCTGAGCGGCTCTTTTTTCGACGTGGTTCCGGCCGGTGTGACGGCTCATCAACCCCGGGTTCAGGGATTGGTTACTTTATCCCCGACAGCAAGCGGCCTGGTTGCCCGCAGCATCAGGCCATAACTCATTTTTTCATAGGTCTGGAAGATCATCATCAGGCCAGCCCTTTCTGATGGCAGCTCAATGGTTTCATTGGTAACCGGATCGCGAACCAGGTTGCCGCTTTTCAGGACTGCAAGCACATTGCCCGGCTCAAGGCCTTCGCGCTCACCACGGTTGATCGCAACAACATCGTACTGGCCAATCTGGGTTACCCCGCCCTCGACCGAAATCATCTGGCCTTCAATCTGCGAATCCGGTGAACTGGGCACGAAACTGGTGGTGATACGCCGCTCTTCCCCGACCAGTAGCCGATCGCCGATCCGCACCTCCTGGTTGGATTTTTTCAGCATCATGGTCAGGACGTCACCGTTTTCCCGGGTAATTTCACCCTGACCGATGCTGCGCGCTTCCAGCCCGAGGAACTCCCCGGTTTCCGGATCGCGGAATTCCCGGCTACGGCGGAATACACCCACGGTGTCTGCAGGCTTCTGGCCGCGGGCATAAACCTTGTCACCAGCGCCGGTAACGATGCGACCATCTTCACCTTCCAGTACATAGGGCGCACCGTTGAGTTCTTCCACATCCACAATCCGGGTATCCGACAGGAAACTGTTGATGGCATCCAGCGGAATAGCCGGAATCGGGGTATCAATGGGCTCTGAACGAACTTCCGGAGAGAGCTTGACGACATTTGACGAGGCCACTTTCGTCACCCGCGGCTTGCCGTCAATATAAACCAGCGCCAGACGATCGCCAGGGTATATCAGATGCGGGTTCCGGACCTGCGGGTTGACGTGCCAGATTTCCGGCCAGTACCACGGGTTATCAAGGAACCGGGCCGAAATATCCCACAGGGTGTCACCCCTCACCACAGTGTAACGCTCGGGATGATCAGCCTTCAGTTCCGGCGCGGCCTGGGCCCAGGAAGTTATCAGCAGCATGCCAGCTGCCAGAGCGTACAACAGTTTCCTCATTGTAAAATCCTTGATCGCGTGCATTGAATCCGCAGATTCTGTTCTTGTGTGCAACCGTTACCCTGGCTTTTATAACACTACTATAGAAGAACTCTCGCAAATTGTGATGTTATCTTTTGTTCTTCCAGTAAATTCTATCTTGCTGGCGAAAGTTTTTAACTATCAACTGATCAGTTTGTACTCAATGAGCCAGTTGAGGGATAATATAGCCATAAACCGGTGTCCAGTGTTGAAATCCGTACGCACATCCCGACCATAATAGTCGTGGTACTGATAATTGCGCAGTATGCTGTCGCAATTCGGAGACAGCATTCACACCGTTACAATTTATAACCGTTGCAGTGGTATCGGTTAAGGAGCCTTTGAAGAGCTCCTCAAAGTCAGTCAGACCAGAAGCGTGGAAACCATGATACTAGAAATTCTCGAATATCCGGACCCCCGCTTGCGAACCCTCGCAAAGCCGGTGGACGAGGTCACAGACGAGACCCGGAAGCTGATCGATGACATGTTTGAGACCATGTACGAGGCCCCCGGCATCGGGCTGGCTGCGACTCAGGTCAATGTTCATAAACAGATTATCGTGATGGATCTGTCCGAAGACCGAAGTGAGCCCAGGGTCTTTATAAATCCGGAAATTGAAATTCTGGACGGTGAACTGGAGGAAATGCAGGAAGGCTGCCTGTCAGTGCCGGGATTCTATGAAGACGTGCCCCGAATTGAACACTGCATGATCCGGGCCCGAGACCGTAACGGCGAACCTTATGAAATCGAGGCAAGGGGGCTGCTGGCGGTATGCATCCAGCATGAGATGGATCATCTGAATGGCAAGCTGTTTGTGGATTACCTGAGTTCGCTGAAGCGCACCCGGATTCGCAAGAAGCTGGAAAAGCTTCACAAGAAGAGCGCCTGACTATCCCTTTGCGACTGGTTTTTGCCGGAACTCCGGATTTTGCAGCAACCGCGCTCAAATCGCTTCTGCAGACAGACCACGAAATGGCGGCCGTATACTCCCAGCCGGACCGCCCGTCCGGCCGGGGCCGCAAGCTTGTCCCCGGCCCGGTAAAACAGGTTGCGCTGAGTGCAGGTATTCCGGTTTTCCAGCCCCGGACGCTGAAAACCACCGAAGCGCAGGAAGAACTCAGGGCGTTGAATGCCGATGTGATGATTGTCGCCGCCTACGGACTTATCCTGCCGCCGCAGGTTCTGGCTATTCCCCGTTATGGCTGCCTCAATATCCATGCGTCGCTGCTGCCCTGCTGGCGCGGCGCGGCGCCAGTCCAGCGCGCCATTGCTGCCGGTGACCGGCAAACCGGCATCACCATCATGCAGATGGACGCCGGGCTGGATACCGGGCCCATGCTGTTGAAAACGACCACAGCCATTGAAGAATCCGATACCGGTGGCAGCCTGCATGACCGTCTGGCCGACATGGGCGCGCAAGCGATCGTTGAAGCCCTGGACCGGTTGGAGCAGGGAACGTTGATCGCAGAGCCCCAGAATGACGATAAGGCCTGTTATGCCAGCAAACTGAGTAAAGAAGAAGGTCGCATCGACTGGACCCTGGACGCCAGCTCGATTAACCGCACGATTCGCGCCTTCAACCCCTGGCCCGGAACCTACACGGATGCCGGTGCTCAGCGCATCCGCATCCACCAGGCCGAAGTGATTGAAACCAGCGGTGACCGCCGCTCCCATAACCCCGGCACCGTGGTCGGCCGCAGCCGGGAAGGCATCGATATCGCCTGCGGCCTTGATCTGCTGCGGATTACCCGATTACAACTGGCCGGGAACCGGCCACAATCAGCCGACGATCTGATCAACGGCGGCAGAAACATCCTGCTGCCCGGCGCGGAGCTGGACTGAATGCCAGGCCAGCCCATGCGGGCTCGCGCCGCCCAGGTCATGCTTGCCGTAGAGCAGGGCCAATCCCTGTCACAATGTCTGCCACCGGCACTGAAACGGTTGCCGGAGAATGAACGGCCAGCCCTCCAGGCACTATGTTTTGGCACCTGCCGCTGGTTTTTCCGGCTGGACGGGGAACTACAGCAGCGCCTGAGAAAGCCACTGAAGCCGTTGGACAGGGTGATTCACCAGCTGATGCTGGTGGCGCTTTTCCAGCTACGGCATAGCCAGCAGGCAAGCTATGCCGTACTTAACGAAACCGTCGAAGCCTGCCGCGCCATGAACCGACCCCATCTGACCGGGCTGGTAAACGGCGTGCTTCGGGCAGCCGCGCGGGAAGGGGAACCGCCACCGCAAAACCAGAGTGTCAGCTTCTCCCACCCGCCCTGGATGGTGGAAAAACTCCGCCATAACTGGCCCGACGACTGGCAAGCCATTCTCGACACCAACAATACCCAGGCCCCCATGACACTCCGGGTCAACGCCCGGCGGTTTGACCGTGATCAATACCTGGAACTGCTTGCCGGTGTGGGTATCCAGGCCAGCGCGACCGCTTTTGCGCCTCACGGTATTCAGCTTGCCACGCCGGTACCGGTTGACCGGCTGCCATATTTTGCCGATGGTGCGGTCAGCGTTCAGGATGAAGCCGCCCAGCTTTGCATCACCCTGCTGGATCTGGCTCCGGGCCAGCGCGTACTGGACGCCTGCGCCGCACCAGGTGGCAAAACCTGCGCCATCCTTGAGGCCTGCAAGGGCCTGGCCGGAGTGATTGCCATTGATGAATCCGCCGACCGATTGCCACGGATTGAAGAAAACCTGGCGCGTCTGGATCTGGACGCCACGGTTCAGCAGGCGGATGCCGCCAATACCGACCAATGGTGGGATGGCCAGTTATTTGACCGGATTCTTCTGGACGTGCCCTGCAGTGCCACCGGCGTGATCCGGCGTCACCCCGACATCAAGCTGCTGCGCCGGGAATCCGACATTGTGCCGCTGGCAGGCATCCAGCTCGCTCTGCTGAACGCGCTCTGGCGGACACTGAAACCGGGTGGCAGACTGGTCTATGCCACCTGCTCGGTGTTCCCCCAGGAGAATCACCGTATAATCCGGAGATTCCTGAAACAGACAGCCGAAGCGGCACTGCTGGAAGCCGACGCGCTTTGGGGCCATGATACCGGGGCCGGGCGTCAGCTGCTTCCGGTACCGCACAGTCACGACGGATTTTTTTATGCCGTGCTCGAAAACCGGAGCAATGAACGAGAGCTTTGAGCCATGAAGAAGAAATCTGAACTATGAAAATCCTGATTCTCGGCGCCGGCCAGGTTGGTGGCACTCTGGCTGAAAATCTGGCCAATGAAGCCAACGATATTACCGTTGTCGACAGCAACGGCACCCGGCTGCGGGAACTTCAGGACCGGCTGGATATCCGCACCGTCCAGGGTCGTGCCTCCTATCCCACCATCCTGCGCCAGGCCGGTGCTGAAGATGCCGACATGCTGATCGCGGTTACCAGCAGTGATGAAGTGAACATGGTGGCCTGCCAGATCGCCAGTGTGATGTTCAAGACTCCTACCAAGATCAGCCGCGTGCGCGCCAACGCCTACCTTGCCCGCAAAGAGCTTTTCGGGGAAAACGGCTTCCCGGTTGATGTTCTTATCAGCCCCGAGCACCTGGTCACCAAACACATTACCAGGTTGATCGAATACCCGGGCGCGCTGCAGATTCTGGAATTTTCCAAGGGCCTGGTGCGACTGGTTGCAATCCGGGCAACCAGGGGCGGCCCCCTGGTGGGCCATGAGCTGGCTTACCTGCGCACGCACATGCCGCGCATTGATACCCGGGTGGCAGCGATCTTTCGCAAGGACCGGGCAATCATGCCCCAGGGCGATACGGTCATTGAAGATGGTGACGAAATCTTCTTTATTGCTGCCACTGATCATATCCGCTCAGTGATGAGTGAGCTCCAGCCCCTGGAAAAGCCCTACAAGAAGATTTTCATCTGCGGCGGTGGCAACATTGGCCAGCGCCTGGCCAGCACGCTGGAATCCCGCTATCAGGTCAAACTGCTGGAGCAGGATCACGAGCGCTGCGTAATGTTGTCAGAGAGTCTGCGAAAAACCGTGGTGCTGGAAGGAAATGCCGCCAACAAGGACATTCTGCTGGAGGAAAACATCGAAAACACCGATGTATTCTGCGCCGTCACCAACGATGACGAGGCCAACATCATGGCGTCACTGCTGGCCAAGCGCCTGGGCGCCCGCAAGGTACTGACCCTGATCAACAACCCGGATTATGTAGATCTGATCCAGGGCGGCGATATCGATGTCGCCATTTCACCCCAGCAGACCACCATCGGCAGCCTGCTGACTCACGTTCGCCGGGGTGATGTAGTAAATGTTCACTCACTTCGCAGAGGTGCCGCAGAAGCCATAGAGGCCATTGCTCACGGCGATCACCGATCCTCAAAAGTGGTCGGCAAGCGGCTTGATGAAATCTCCCTGCCGGAGGGCACGACAATCGGCGCCATAGTTCGTCACAACGACGTGCTTATCGCCCACGACCACCTGCGTATTCAGCCGGACGATCACGTGGTGCTGTTCCTGGTCGACAAGACCCGGATACGGGATCTGGAAAAGCTGTTTCAGGTCGGGCTGACCTTTTTCTGATAAGGAGCCTCTGAATAACTCCTGTAAACCTCATTTAGAAATACCTGGCGCGCAGGCGTATAATGCCGTCGTTTTCAAGCGCACCCCGGGCAGATCCCCGGGCGCCACACACCGACTGACCAGCAGGCACACGTTGTGACAGACAAGGCTTCATCCAACAACCCACACTCCGATACCGGGCCGGACATCAGAACCTTTCAGGGTCTGATCCTGGCGTTGCAGAATTTCTGGGCGCAGCACGGTTGCGTCGTGCTTCAGCCTCTGGATATGGAAGTGGGCGCCGGTACTTTTCACCCGGCTACTTTTCTGCGTTCCATCGGCCCGGAAACCTGGAATGCCGCCTATGTTCAGCCCAGCCGCCGGCCGACTGACGGCCGCTATGGCGAAAACCCCAACCGCCTCCAGCATTACTACCAGTTCCAGGTAGTACTGAAGCCATCGCCCGACGACATCCAGGAGCTGTATCTGGATTCACTCAAGGCACTGGGGCTGGACCCGCTGGTTCACGATATCCGTTTTGTGGAAGACAACTGGGAGTCCCCGACTCTGGGCGCCTGGGGTCTGGGCTGGGAAATCTGGCTCAACGGTATGGAAGTCACCCAATTCACCTACTTCCAGCAGGTGGGGGGCCTGGAATGCTTCCCGGTCACCGGTGAGCTTACCTACGGGCTGGAGCGCATCGCCATGTACCTGCAGGGCGTTGACAGCGTCTACGATCTGGTCTGGACCCGGGGGCCGGAGGGTGTGGTCACCTATGGCGACGTCTTTCACCAGCAGGAAGTGGAGATGTCCACTTACAACTTCGAACACGCTGACACCGAATTCCTGTTCCACAGCTTTGCTGTTCATGAACGCGAAAGCGCCCGCCTGATCGATGCCGGTCTGGCACTGCCCGCCTACGAGCAGGTACTCAAAGCTTCGCACACCTTCAACCTGCTGGATGCCAGACACGCCATTTCGGTGACCGAGCGGCAGCGCTTTATTCTTCGCGTCCGCACCCTGGCGCGGGCCGTCGCTCAGGCCTATTTTGACAGCCGCCTGAAACTGGGCTTTCCACTGGCCCCGGAAGCACTGCGCAAGGAAGTGCTGTCCGCCAGTCAGGAGGTTGAAGCCAAGGCCGGCGGAAGTAAAAAAAGCAAAGCGAAGAATGCTCAGCAGGAAAAAGGGAACGCATAACCATGGCAACACAGGATTTTCTGGTCGAACTGGGCACCGAAGAGCTCCCCCCCAAGGCCCTCAAGCCACTTTCTGACGCCTTTACCCAGGGTATTTCCAAAGGTCTTCAGGAGGCGGGCATTGCATTTGGCAAGGTAGAAAGCTTTGCCACCCCTCGCCGCCTTGCGGTGAGAATCCGTTCACTGGGTGACGCCCAGCCGGATAAGCCGGTGGAGAAACGCGGGCCGGCGGTCAAGGCCGCCTTCGACGATGCCGGCAATCCCACCCGGGCTCTGACCGGCTTCGCCACCTCCCTGGGCATAACACCGGATCAGCTGGATACGCTTGAAACCGACAGGGGTGCCTGGGTGGTATATCGCACCATTGAAAAAGGCCGCCCGACCGTGGAGCTGCTGCCGGAACTGGTTGACCAGTCGCTGGCCGCCCTGCCGATTCCCAAGCGCATGCGCTGGGGCGCTCACCGCACTGAATTTGTCCGGCCGGTTCACTGGGCCATCATGCTGTTCGGCAACAAAGTGATTGATACCCCCATTATGGGCCTGACCCCGGGCAACAAAACCCGCGGTCACCGTTTCCATTGCCCGAAATTCCTGATCGTACCCACACCAGGCGACTATGAAGTCGTGCTCCATCAGGAAGGGTATGTAATCGCTGACTTCGCCGAACGCCGGGAAAAGATCCGCAGGGGTGTGACTGCGATCGCGAAAACCCAGGCCGATGGCCTGGCCGTCATCGATGACGACCTTCTGGATGAAGTCACTGCCCTGAACGAATGGCCGGTGCCGCTGATGGGCCGTTTCGAGGAACGTTTTCTGGAGGTGCCGGCAGAAGCCCTGATTTCATCCATGAAAGAGCACCAGAAATATTTCCACGTGGTGTCCGCCGATGGCAGGATGCTTCCGCTGTTCATCACCGTGGCCAACCTGGAAAGCAAAGACCCGAAACAGGTGATTTCCGGCAACGAGAAAGTGATCCGCCCACGTCTGGCTGACGCTGCATTCTTCTACGAGACCGACCGTAAAACCAGCCTGGAAGACCGGATCGACCAGCTCAAACCGATCGTATTTCAGGACAAGCTGGGCAGTATTTACGACAAATCCGTGCGGGTCGCCGCGCTGGCAGAGAAAATTGCCGCTGCCATCAACGGCGATCCGGCACTGGCGAAGCGCGCCGCCATGCTGGCCAAGACCGACCTGGTCACTGAAATGGTGCTGGAGTTCACCGACCTTCAGGGTATCATGGGCCAGTACTATGCCGCCAACGATGGTGAACACCAGGATGTCGCCAGCGCCCTGAACGAACAGTACATGCCCCGGTTTGCCGGTGACGACCTGCCCACCTCTCTGACCGGCTGTGCCGTCGCCATCGCTGACCGGCTGGACTCGCTGGTGGGTCTGTTCGGCATCAACCAGCCGCCTTCCGGCACCCGTGATCCCTTCGCTCTGCGCCGGGCGTCCCTGGGTGTACTGCGGATTGTCATCGGGCGGGAACTGCCACTGGATCTGCAGACCTGCTGCGAATGGGCGGAACAGAACTTCAGCGTGTTAACGGAGCAAAACACCGCCTCAACGGTCGTGGACTATATGCTTGAGCGCTTCCGTGCCCATTACGAAGAGCAGGGCATCAGCGCCGAGGTCTATCTGGCCGTGCACGCCCGTCGCCCCACAAGACCGCTGGATTTTGACCGCCGGGTCAACGCCGTGGAGGCCTTCCGCCAACTGCCGGAAGCGCAGTCGCTGGCAGCGGCTAACAAGCGGGTCTCCAATATCCTGATGAAACAGGGTGGCGAGGGCATCGGCGAATTGATCGAAGACAGCCTGCTGCAGGATCCGGCGGAGAAAGCCCTGGCCCAACAGATCCGCAAGCAGACAGCAGCCGTTTTGCCACTGTTCGAAAAAGGCGACTACGCTGCCGCGCTGAGCTCGCTGGCCAGCCTGCGGGAACCGGTGGACAACTTCTTCGATGAAGTCATGGTAATGGCCGAAGACGACGCCACCCGCAACAACCGGCTGGCGATGCTCAACAGCCTGCGCAACCTGTTCCTGCGAGTGGCAGACATATCGGTATTACCGACACCCGCATAAGTAACCCGGGCGGATTCAGCCACGGAAAAGCTGACGGGGCTGGAAAAACCCCGTTTTGTCCGTATAATACCGTCCGTTGATCGGCGTGTGGCGCAGCTTGGTAGCGCACTTCGTTCGGGACGAAGGGGTCGCAGGTTCGAATCCTGCCACGCCGACCAGTCAGCCCACAGCTCTAAGTCCGGTTGCTGGCAGCAACAGGCTGTTATTCCCGCGCCGAATTGCTTTCTACTTTCCCTCCGGCCAGATCAGCCTCATCACGGCCCGTCGCTTCGGATCGCGGAATACCAGGGTGTTATCAGCCTGCGCGATCAGCAGAATCTCGCCGAGACAGCGGAACAGTTCGATGTTTTCACGGATACACCGGGGAATTGCCTCGCTGCGAAGAAATCCGAGGTAATGCTCCAGATTCTTTTCATCCGCCTGCCCGTTGTCACTGAAGCCGTGTCGGAACAGGCCCCGGACGGCAAGCAAACGCCACTCATCGCAGTAGCTGGTCTGCAGCCTTTCCGGATATGTGTACAACTCTTTGATTTCCTTATCAATGGCAACTTCGATTCGGTCCGGTGGAAACATCAGTCGCAGCGCCAGCAGGTCGTGTGGATTGTCCAGATGTCCAGCGACCAGTTGCTGGACCAAATCAATTCTGCTCATATCTGACCCGTTTTTTGACCTGTTCTCAAAGAGTCTCCGTACCTGTTCTTACGTTTTGGATTACAAGAGAGACTTCCGATGCACATGAACGCCAGCGAACTGAAATCCCACAAACGCGATACCATCTCGTTACTGGAACTTGTCTCGATGGAAGGTCGCTATTACATGGCGAGATTCTATCTCAACAATCAGGGTTATGTGCTGACAGATGCCCATGACAAACCCGTGATGTTTTCCGGGGCCCCGGCCGCCCACGAATATTTTCAGGACTACAAGGTGCAACAGACCGAAATCATTCCGCCTACCGGCACTGATGAAATGATTGGTATGCCGGATTCCAGCAGCGAAACCATGCGGGTGCCGCTCTGAATCAGGTCTGTTTGCTGCCACGGAATTTTCGGTAGTGCGTCAGCAGTCAGCCACTGGCGCCGTCATCCGCATTCCGGTTCTGCTGGTGCCAAAGGCGGGCGTAAAGGCCATCCAGAGCCAGCAGCTGGTTATGGTGACCGCTCTCGACAATGCGGCCATCGTCCATCACCAGAATAGTATCGGAATCACGGATAGTCGACAGCCGATGAGCAATGACCAGGGTTGTACGCTTGCGGCTGACTTCGTTAAGGGCTTCCAGAATCATCGCTTCCGACACTGAGTCAAGTGACGATGTGGCTTCATCCAGAATCAGGATTGGCGGGTTTTTAAGCAGCACCCGCGCTATCGCCACCCGCTGCTTTTCACCGCCGGACAGTTTCAGACCACGTTCGCCAACCCGGGTCTGATAGCCTTCCGGCAGAGTGTGAATAAACCGGTCCAGGTGTGCCAGCTGTGCCGCCTGCCTTACCTCTTCTTCGGTCGCATCGGGCCTGCCGTAGGCCAGATTCTTGTAAAGGGTATCATTGAACAGTACCGTGTCCTGGGGCACCACCCCCAGGGCCGAGCGCAGGCTGTCCTGGGTGACGGTGCGGATATCCTGGCCATCAATGGTAATGCGACCCTGATCAACATCAAAAAAGCGGAACAGCAGGCGGGCGAGGGTGGATTTGCCGGCGCCACTGGCACCCACCACAGCCACCTTTGAGCCAGCCGGTATGGTGAAGCTGATTCCTTTGAGGATTTCCCGGTCGGGGTGGTAGCGGAAATGGATGTCCTCGAATCGCACTTCAGCGCCGGTTACCTCAAGTTCCCTGGCATCACTGGCATCCTCAATAACGGGAGCCTGCTGCAGCAGTCCGAACAGGCGCTCGACATTGACCAGAGCCTGGCGGATCTCGCGATAGACGAACCCCAGGGCATTGAGCGGAATGAACAGCTGCAGAAGGTAGGCATTGATCATGGTGAAGTCACCCAGAGTGATTTCTCCAGCGGCCACTTCGGTGACCGCCATGCCCATGATCACGATCATGGCGATGCCGATAATCAGCGCCTGCCCGGCATTGAGTGCGGCCAGCGACAGGCGGTTCTTCAGGCGGGCGTGTTCCCAGCTTTCCAGATCCTGATCGTAACGATCGGCTTCAAACTCCTCGTTGTTGAAGTATTTGACGGTTTCATAGTTCAGCAGACTGTCCACCGCCCGGGAATTGGACTGGTTGTCCCGGGCATTGGCCTCCCGTACAAACCTGGTGCGCCATTCGGTAACCTTCACCGAGAACATCACATAGACCACCACCGCGCCGATAATGGCAAGCACATAACCCGGATTGAACACCACCGTCAGAATGACTGCCACCATCGCAATTTCAAGCAGGGTCGGCACTATATTGAACAGGGTAAACCGCAGCAGAAAGCTGATGCCGTTAGTGCCCCGCTCGATATCCCGGGCCAGACCACCGGTTTTCCGGTCCAGATGAAACCCCAGTTCGCGCTGATGAAGGTGGCGGAAAACCCGCAACGAAACCCGGCGCATGGCTCTTTCCGCCACCCGCGCAAACACTGCATCCCGTAATTCACTGAACAGGGTGCTGCTGAATCTCAGGGTGCCGTAGGCGGTCACCAATAGCAGGGGAATCCACAACACCAGATCACCACTGCGACCTTCATCCAGATAATCCACAATGTATTTCAGGGCCACCGGGGTCGCTACCGTTGCCAGCTTGGCTGCAACCAGGCAGATAACCGCGACAATGACCCGGCCCCGGAATTCCGCAAGGTAAGGCCATAATCCGGAAATGATGCGCCAGTCCGGCTTGTGCCCGGCGGGATAGTCGTTGTCAGCGTAGGATCGCACAGGCGGCCTGTCCTTCAGTTATTCAGAGCGGTCGGGTTAGAGCTTGGAGGCGTATACTGTCAGGGCGTTATGGTACAGCCTTACGCCTGTCTGTCTCTATTGGCTCACCTGTGAACCGGCAAGGAGTTTCCCATCAAATCCACACACCGGCGCGCGCTGATCCTCGCCCGAACCTTTATCAGCCCTTACAAAAAAGCGGTCGCAGGCGCACTCACCGCCCTTGTGTTCACTGCCGGCGTCACTCTCGGCCTGGGCCAGGGGCTGCGGATTCTGGTGGATCAGGGCCTGGCTACCCAGTCCCCGGTCATGCTGTCCCGCTCAATCGGGATCTTCTTTATTCTGGTGGTGGGCCTGGCCTTTGGTTCCTTTGCCCGTTTCTATCTGGTGAGCTGGATCGGCGAACGGGTCGTGGCAGACATCCGTAAACAGGTGTTCAACCACCTGATCGACCTGCACCCGGGCTTTTACGATCACAACCGCAGCCTGGAAATCCAGTCCCGCTTTACCGCCGATACCACTGTCTTGCAATCAGTGATCGGCTCCACCGTCTCTATTGCGCTGCGCAACAGCCTGATGCTGGCAGGCGGGCTGATTCTGCTGTTCGTTACCAACGCCAAACTCGCCAGCATCATCCTGCTCGGGTTTCCACTGGTGATCGTACCGATTCTGATTTACGGGCGCCGGGTGCGTAGCCTTTCCCGCCTGAGCCAGGACCGGGTCGCAGAGGTGGGTAGCTACGTCGGGGAAAATCTGAACCAGATCAAAACCGTGCAGGCCTTCAACCATCAGCCCCATGACCGTGCCTTTTTCAGCACCGTCGCCGAGAACGCCTTCGATATCGCCCGTAGCCGCATCCGCCAACGGGCCTGGCTGACCACCATCGCCATTACTCTGGTGATGGGCGCCATAGGGGTTGTGCTATGGATTGGTGGTCTGGACGTGATCTCCGGACAAATCAGCCCGGGTGAGCTGGCCGCTTTCGTATTCTACAGTCTTCTGGTGGGTCTTGCCGCCGGGGCAATCAGTGAAGTGATTGGTGAGTTGCAAAGAGCCGCCGGCGCCGCAGCCCGTATCTTTGAGCTGCTACAAGCTGAAAATGAGCTGCCGCCGGTGCCGGATTCCGTGGTGCCACTCAGGCAACCGGTGGCGGGCAGCCTGGATATTCGCAGGTTGAGCTTCAGCTATCCATCCAGGCCGGATCGAAAGGTGCTCGATGGCTTGTCCGTGAGCATTAATGCAGGCGAGACAATCGCACTGGTGGGTCCGTCCGGTGCCGGGAAGTCGACCCTGTTTGATCTGCTGCTTCGGTTCTATGATCCGGATAAAGGCCGGATTCTGCTTGATGGCACCGATACCCGGCGCCTGAGCCTGCATGACCTGCGCCGCTGCTTCGCGCTGGTTCCGCAAAGCCCGGCTCTGTTTCATGGCACCATTGCCGATAACATCCGTTATGCCCGACCCGATGCCAGCGATGAGGACATGGTGGAGGCAGCCCGCATTGCTCACGCCCATGACTTCATCCGGGGACTCCCCGAGGGTTATGAAACCCGCCTGGGGGATGGCGGAATCGGGCTTTCCGGCGGTCAGAAACAACGTCTGGCCATTTCCCGGGCGCTGCTGGCAAATGCACCTATACTGTTACTCGACGAAGCAACCAGCGCGCTGGATGCGGAAAGTGAATACCTCATTCAACAGGCCATGCCTGGTCTGATGTCGGACCGCACAACACTGGTAATCGCGCACAGGCTGGCAACGGTGCGCCACGCCGACCGCATCATAGTACTCGACGACGGTCGGCTTCAGGATATCGGCCGGCACGATGAGCTGGTGAAACGCAACCCGCTTTACCGGAAGCTGGCAAAGCTGCAGTTTCGCGAAACTCAGTGACGGCGGCAACTCCCAGTACGGATAACGACGGCCATAACGGTGGTCAGCCATGACGAAGGTATATCAGCACAAACCACGGCCCGCTGAAACGGGGCCGTAATTTCTGTATAATAGGCTGACTAATTCGAGTTTAGGAGAGGCAAAGTGACGAACAAAGAATTGCAGGCACTCAAAGAACGCTATGTTGCGGCAGGTGCAGCCAGCGCAAACGAGCAGTTCGCAGACCACGCCACCAACGCCGAGCTCTGGGATGCTGATGGTAAGCGGATGATCGACTTTGCCGGCGGCATCGGTGTGTTGAATGTCGGTCATCGCCACCCCAAGGTGGTTGAAGCGGTAAAGGCACAACTGGACAAGTTGATGCACACCTGCCAGACGGTAATGCCTTATGAAGGCTACGTTCGCGTGGCGGAAAAACTGAGCAGCATTGTGCCGGTTCGCGGTCACGCCAAGGTGATGCTGGCAAACAGTGGCGCCGAAGCGCTGGAGAACGCGGTCAAGATTGCGCGCGCTGCCACCAGACGCCCGAATGTCATCTGTTTCGACGGTGGTTACCATGGTCGCACCTTCTTCACCATGGCCATGAACGGCAAAGCCGCGCCCTATCAGACCGGTTTTGGCCCCATGCCCGGTAACGTTTTCCGGGCGCCTTATCCCGTGCCTTATCATGGGGTAGACGAAGACGAAGCTATCCGCGGCCTGCACATGGCGATGAAAGCAGACTCCCCGGGTGATGAAACCGCGGCTATCATCATCGAACCGGTATTGGGCGAGGGCGGTTTCTATCCGGCACCGCCCAGCTTCCTGAAAAAAATCCGCGAAATCTGCGACGAACACGGCATTGTCATGATCTGTGACGAAGTCCAGAGTGGTTTTGGCCGTACCGGAAAAATGTTCGCCATTGAGCACAGTGGCGTAGAGCCCGACATGATGACCATGGCCAAGAGTATGGCCGATGGCATGCCGATTTCGGCCATTGTCGGTACCGACAGGATCATGGATTCATCCGGCCCGAATTCCCTGGGTGGCACCTACACCGGCAGCCCCACCGCTTGCGCAGCGGCGCTGGCTGTTATGGAAATCTTTGAAACCGAAGATATTCTTGGCAAGAGCCAACGACTCGGTGAAAAGCTAAACAAGCGCTTCCAGCAGTGGCAGGAGCAGTTCCCTCAGGTCGACAATGTCCGTAATCTCGGGCCCATGGCCGCAATTGAGCTGGTGACCGATAAAACCAGCAAGGAGCCACGGGCTGATTTTGCCGGCGCGGTGACCAAGTATGCCAAGGAGCATGGCCTGATATTGTTGAGCTGTGGCATGTATGGCAATACCATCCGCTTCCTGATGCCGGTCACCATTGAAGACGGGATTCTGGAAGAAGGTCTGGGCATCATTGAGAGTGCGTTGAAAGAACTGGGCTAGGATTCGCGCGACTTATTGACGCGGTTTCTGGTGATCGTTCAGAAGAAAACCGGCCGGAAATAATCTGGCCGGTTTTTTTATGCCTCCCACCATACCCTGCGGTTTCAGATAGTTTTCGAATCATCGTATACTGCGGGTGTATTGTTTATCTTGCACTCCTACCAGGTCGTTTTATGACTTCTGAAGCGAACGCCAGTATTCCCTCCCATAAACCCAGGCCCTGGATTGATCTGCTGGTCAGTATCATCATCCCGTCGGTAATTCTGATGAAACTCTCCGGCGACGATTACCTGGGCAGCGTTATGGCACTGATAATCGGCCTGGCATTTCCTCTTGGCTGGGGGCTGTTCGAGCTGATCCGCTACCGTAAATACAACTTTATTGCGGTGTTGGGGATTATCAGTGTGGGCCTGACCGGTGGTATCGGCCTGCTGGCGCTGGATGCCAACTGGCTGGCCGTCAAGGAAGCAGCCGTGCCTGCAGTTATCGGTATCGCTGTACTGATTTCGACCCGTACCCGTTACCCGCTGGTCAAAACGCTGCTATATAACCCGACCATTCTGAACGTCGATAAAATCCAGGCAGTATTGCAAGAGAACAACACCGAACACGAGTTCAGTGACCGCCTGCAAAAGGCCAGTTACTTCTTCAGCCTTACTTTCCTGTTTTCCTCAATCATGAATTACGTGCTGGCCAAATGGATTGTTACCAGCCCGTCCGGCACTCAGGCCTTTAATGAGGAACTGGGCCGGATGACACTGGTAAGCTATCCAATGATCGCTATCCCTTCGATGATCATGATGATAGCCATCTTTTACTATCTCTGGCGAACTATACGGCGCCTGACCGGGTATACCCTGGAAGACGTCATGGCTCCTCACCTTGCCGAAAAGCACGAGCAGCAGGAAGAGAAGTCCTAATGTCCCGTCTGGCTACTACTGGCTATTAATGAGCAGATAAGCAGGCGGACACGTCCATTCAGGACCGTATGCAGCAGGGATGCTGCATCCGAGACTACATGGATGTATTCACGGCGTGTCCTGAATGGACGTGTCCGCCTACTTCCTTTCAGCCTAATAATTCGTTGACCTACCGCAAGACCGACACCAGGCCGGTTTATACGTCCAGGTTGGTGACCTGAAGCGCGTTACCCTGGATAAACAGCCGACGCGGTTCCACTTCATCCCCCATCAGGGTGGTGAAAATCTGGTCCGCGGCAATGGCGTCCTCGATTGTCACCTTCATCATCCGGCGGGTTTCCGGATCCATGGTGGTTTCCCACAACTGCTCGGGATTCATTTCACCCAGACCCTTATAACGCTGGATGCCGAGGCCGCGCTGGGCTTCCTTCATCAGCCAGTCCAGTGCCCCTTCGAAGGACAGCACCTTCTGTTTGCGTTCACCCCGCTGTATATAGGCGCCGTCTTCCAGCAGGCCATCGAGGGTTTCTCCCATACGGGCAATCGCAGCGTAGGACGAAGAGTCGAAGAATTCGTGGCTGAAGACGTGCTCATGGGCAATGCCATGGACGTAGATGGTAACTTTGGGCAGGTAGATGTGGCGCTCGGCGTCTTTGGTGACCGAAAAGGTGTATTTGGTACCCGTGCGGGTGTCCAGTTCCAGGCCATCTCCCAGCCGGGCTACCCAGCGGGCAACAGATTCTTCCGTGTTCAGGTCAGCTACACTAAGTGTGACGTTCTGCAGCATCTGCTCCAGCACTTTTGCCGGATAGGCCCGTGACAGCCGGTCGATCATGTTCATCACCGCCTGGTAGTCTTTGACCATGGTTTCCAGTGCGGAATCCTTTAGTGCCGGTGCGTCAGCATTAACAAACAGCTGTGCGCCTTCGAGCGCGGTCTGGGTCAGATAAGCTTCTTTGGCTTTTTCATCTTTAAGGTATTGCTCCTGCTTGCCGCGCTTCACTTTATAAAGCGGGGGCATGGCAATAAATACATGACCACGCTCGATCAGTTCTCGCATCTGACGGAACAGGAAGGTGAGTAGCAGGGTACGGATGTGGGAACCATCCACATCGGCATCGGTCATGATGATAAGCGAGTGATAGCGCAACTTGTCGGCATTGAATTCCTCCCGGCCAATACCGGTACCCAGGGCGGTAATCAGGGTGCCAACTTCGGCGGAAGACAGCATCTTGTCAAAGCGCGCCTTTTCCACATTCAGGATCTTGCCCTTGAGCGGCAGGATGGCCTGGGTCTTCCGGTCACGGCCCTGCTTGGCGCTGCCACCGGCAGAATCACCCTCTACGATGAACAGTTCTGATAGCGCCGGATCTTTTTCCTGGCAGTCCGCCAGTTTGCCCGGCAGGCCTGCGATATCCAGCGCACCTTTGCGGCGGGTCATATCCCGGGCCTTTCGGGCAGCTTCACGGGCGCGAGCGGCCTCAATCATCTTGTTGACGATGAGCTTGGCCTCACCCGGCTGCTCCTGCAGGAAATCGGCAAACGACTGATACAGCTCCTGTTCGACGGCAGTTTTCACCTCGGAAGAAACCAGCTTGTCCTTGGTCTGGGAAGAGAATTTGGGATCCGGCACCTTTACACTGATGATCGCGGTCAGACCTTCACGGGCGTCATCGCCGGATGTCGAGACTTTTGCCTTCTTTCCCAGGCCCTCGTGTTCAATGTAATTGTTCAGTGAACGGGTCAGGGCAGCGCGGAAACCGGCGAGGTGGGTGCCACCATCTTTTTGCGGGATGTTATTGGTGAAACAGTAGATGTTTTCCTGGAAAGCATCATTCCACTGCATGGCCACTTCAACAACCACGCCGTCATCGCGATCCTTGATGAAATGGAAAACCCGGTTGATAGGGGTCTTGGTGGAATTGAGGTGCTCTACGAACGCCCGGAGTCCGCCGTCGTATTCGAAGATTTCTTCCTTGCCGCTGCGCTCATCCTGCAAACGGATACGGACGCCGCTATTGAGAAAGGCCAGTTCACGCAATCGCTTGGCCAGCAGATCCCAGTGAAATTCAATATTGGTGAAGGTGAGTGGCGACGGTCGGAAATGCACCTTGGTGCCACTGGCTTCGGTATCGCCAACCACGGCCAGAGGACCTTTGGGCACGCCTTCTGCGTAACTCTGTTCATATACCTTGCCATCCCGGCGGATGGTCAGGGTAAGGGAGGCGGAAAGTGCGTTAACAACGGAAACCCCGACACCGTGTAATCCTCCGGACACTTTATAGCTGTTGTCATCAAATTTACCGCCGGCGTGCAGCACCGTCATAATTACTTCTGCGGCGGAGACCCCTTCTTCTTCATGCATATCAACGGGAACACCGCGGCCGTTATCCCTGACAGTAACCGATTCATCGGGGTGAATAACGATGCCGATCTCGGAACAATGGCCGGCAAGGGCTTCGTCGATTGAGTTATCCACGACCTCAAAAACCATATGGTGCAGACCCGTGCCGTCGTCGGTATCACCGATATACATGCCGGGTCTTTTTCGTACTGCGTCCAGGCCTTTCAGAACCTTGATGCTGGAGGAATTGTAGTTCGATTCGCTCATTCAGAAACTCCTGAGGGTGATATTCCGGCTGGATGGACTCACTGATCCGGGTTTTATGCTTCCGTCATTTTTCCATGTTCCACGTGGAACACTCTGTAATCGGGCAATGAATGTGGCCATAACTGGTCCGGCTTCGGCGGCTCAATGGAGGTCATGAATACCTGACATTTAAGCTCCTGCAATTTTGCCGCCAGCATAGCGCGGTGGCCGACATCAAGTTCGGCATTGATATCATCGAGCAAAAACGTCACCTGCTTTTGCAACTGCGCCATCACCACACCCTGCGCAATTTTCATCAGAATAACCAGAGTCTTCTGTTGCCCCCGCGAGAAGGTTTCAGCCACCGGCCTGCCGTGAAACCTGAGCCGCAAGTCAGCCCGGTTTGGCCCATACAGGGTATGGCCCATTTTCAGCTCCTGTTCCCGATGAGAATTGAGCACATCCAGCAACGACTGGCTATCATCCCATCCGGGGTAAAATTCGATCCTCAGACCTTCCACCCAGGGCGCTTCTATTTCACCGAGCAGCTGAAAAAAGGCCGCGGAGAAAAGCTGAAAAGTATGCTGCCGTGACCTGGTCATTGTTTCGGTGAGGTTGGTGTACTGGCTATCCCAGACCTTCATCAACGAAGGATCCAGTCTACCATTTCTGAGGATCCGATTCCGCTGTGATATGACTCTTTGGCATTGTTGCCACACCGCCGCAAAAGAAGGTTCCACGTGGAACACTGACCAGTCCAGAAATTGCCTGCGGTTGCCCGGACCACCGGCGACAATATCAAATACCCCCGGGTCGATCACTGATACCGGAAGATGTTTTGCCAGCACCGACATGTTTCTCACAGCCTCTCCGTCCACCCGAAGTACTGTCTCTTTGGCGCTGGTATCGCGGGAAATTCCCAGCCGGTGGCGAATGCCATTATCGGGAGCGGGTTCGGTGACCAGCTCGTGGCCACGATCAATACCGCCGAACACCGTCAGCTTTTTCTGGCCGTGGCTGACCACAGCCTGATGCCGACCCACCCGGAACGAGCGACCGAGACCAAGATAACCAATAGCCTCAAGAACGCTGGATTTGCCGCTGCCGTTTTCACCGAACAGCAGATTGATAGAGGGGGAAAAGTTAACAGGGGCGCCCGTGAGATTGCGAAAATGTTCTGTTTGCAGTTTAACCAGCGCCATAAATCAATGAAGTCTCTGGTCAGCGGGGGAACCAAAAAAGGCAGCGGCCTGTCGGCACGCTGCCCCGATTTATACAAACCCGGCTTATACAGCCGATCAGTGAAGCAGATTCAAACGTTCATCCATAAACACATCCATCTCCGGTGCCAGAATATGCACATAACGATCAAAATACAGGAACTGTTTCAGCAGCAGGGCAAACTCTCTGGGGAAGTGAAGCCCATGGTTCTCGCCCACCTTCACCATATCCATCAGGATGTTGTTTACGTCGTCATCAGCCTGCTCGGCATAATACGGCCCATCTTCCGGCACCATCCGGTCCATCTGGCCGTAGAGTTTACGGAGATCCTCAGCCAGCTCACTGACCACCACTCGCTTATGGGTGACCCCGATCCGGATCATGGCATCGGCCATACCATCAAAGCTGCCGACCATCACTGCTGATATAAAGTCACTGACCGCCTCCCAGGTATCCGGCCGGATGCGACCTACGATTCCAAAATCAATAAAGCCGACCCGACCATCTCTCAACACCATCAGGTTACCGGCGTGCACATCGGCATGGAAAAATTCACACTGGGTCAGACTGGAAAACCAGGTATTCATCGCTGTAATCAGAGTACGCTCCGGGTCCCGGGCATAGCCCCGGATGCTTTCCAGATCCGTGAGAGGAACGCCGTAGAATCTCTCCATGGTCAGAATCCGGCGGGTGCTTGCAACCTCATACACCCTGGGCACCGTGGCATCTTCATTATGGGTGTTGAGCAGGAATTCCCGGAACACCTTGAGATTGTTCGCTTCCTTGATGAAGTCACACTCTTCCATCATGGTTCGCTGGATTTCTTCCACGATGCCGGACATTGAAGTCCAGGAAAGTTTTGGCGCCAGGGTTTCCACAATTCTCGCCGACAGGTACAGGAAGTTAAGATCGGTCAGCAGAATATTTTCCACACCCGGCTTCTGGACCTTGATCACCACATCTTCGCCGGTAACCAGTTTTGCTGCATGAACCTGGGCAATGGAAGCAGAGGCCAGCGCCACCGGATCAATCTCGGAAAACACTTCCTCGATCGGCCGGTCAAGCTCCTGACGGATAATTTTCCGGATCACGCTGTAAGGAAGGCTGGGTGTCCGGTCAAGACAATACTGGAATTCTTCAATGTATTCTTTTGGAAAGAAGGTTGGAGAACTTGCAATGAACTGACCCAGCTTGATGTAGGTCGCCCCCAGTGACTCGAAAGTCTCACGGAGCAGCCGTGGCGCCGGCGGCCGTTCACCGCGCACCCAGTTTACCCCGGTCCGACCCAGCACGGATAGCGTCTGGCCGATCCGGAATGCGCCTTTAAGGCTGTTGATAACCCTTGCCATAATTGCCTTCCTTAATTTCCCGACGGTGCCGACCGTCACAGATTTTGAAACTTCATTGCAGTCGCTGAACTCTACAGCCGCATTGGCATAACCACATACAGGCATCGATTGTCTTTTTCCGATTCAATCAGCGCACTGCTGTTCGGATTGGCCAGGGTGATCTTGACCTGGTCATCATCCAGCGCATTCATGACGTCCACCAGATAGCCCACATTGAAACCGATCTGAAGTGATTCGCCCTGATACTCTACAGCCAAAGCGTCTTCCGCCTGCTCCTGATCCGGATTGTTGGCAAACACCCCCAGTTCGTTGGTTGCCAGATTCAGCCGCACTCCCCGAATATTCTCGTGTGACAGAATGCCTGCGCGCTGCAGGGTGTTTTTCAGGGTTATACGGTCTGCCAGCACAACCTTGTCACCACCTCTGGGGATGACCCGATTATAATCCGGGAAGCGGCCTTCAATCAGCTTGGAGGTAAAGGTGTAGGATCCCACCGTCGCTCGCAGGTGGTTGTCGCCGATTATCAGGGTAACCGGAGTCTCCACATCATCCAGAAGCCGGGCCAGTTCCAGAACACCTTTGCGCGGAACTATAACCTGACGGGCTTCCGTGCAGCCGGTATCCAGGTCGACATGGGCCATCGCCAGCCGATGGCCGTCAGTGGCAACCGTTCGTACATGGTCCTTGTCGACTTCCAGTAACAGACCATTGAGATAATAACGCACATCTTGCTGCGCCATGGCGAAGGCCGTGGCATCGAGCATGCGACCCAGTTCCTTCTGGGGCAATTCCAGAGAAAAACTTTCCTGCTCGTCCTCGACATTGGGAAAATGCTCCGCCGGCAGGGTCGAGAGCGTGAAATGGCTGGCCCCGGAGCGCAGATGCAGGCGGTCGCCATCAAGCGCAAGCTCAATCGATGCTTCTTCACCCAGAGCCCGGCAAATATCGGAGAGTTTTCGTGCCGGAACCGTGATACGTCCTGGCTGGTCCACGTGAACCGGGCTAACCCGTCCCACCAGTTCCACTTCCATATTGGTGCCGGTCAGAGTCAGGGTATTATCCTCGGCCACCAGCAGCACGTTGGACAGCACCGGCATGGTCTGTTTGCGCTCCACCACTCCGGCTATGGACTGCAGGGGGATAAGCAAAGATTCTCGGCTGATCGTCAGTTTCATGGCACTCAACATTCTTTTATCGGATGGTGAACGGGTATCAGCTACTACCTGTAGCAGGTTAAATCATCAGCTGGTCAGTAACTGCATAAAGTTCTGATAATCCTCCCGGATACCCGGGTCGGTTTCCTGGAGTTCAACAATTTTCTTACACGCATGCAGAACCGTGGTGTGGTCTCGCCCTCCAAACGCATCGCCAATTTCCGGCAGACTGTGGTTGGTCAGTTCCTTGGCCAGCGACATTGCCAGCTGCCGCGGACGGGTAACCGTTCGGGTGCGCCGCTTGGAGTGCAGATCTGCCACCTTGATCTTGTAGTATTCCGCCACTGTGCGCTGGATGTTGTCGATACTGACCTGTTTTTCATGCAGCGCCAGCAGGTCTTTCAGACTTTCCCTGATAAACGGCGGGGTAATCTCGGTTCCCGTGAAGTGAGCATTCGCTATCACCAGGCGCAGCGCTCCTTCCAACTCCCGCACATTCGACCGGATTTTCTGGGCAATAAAAAAAGCCGCCTCGCTACTGAGTTTGACATTTACCTGTTCGGCTTTTTTCATCAGGATCGCAACCCGGGTTTCCAGCTCTGGCGGTTCCACCATCACCGTCAGCCCCCAGCCGAAACGCGATTTCAGCCGCTCTTCCATATCCACGATTTCCTTCGGAAACCGGTCACAGGTAACAATCACCTGCTGTCCACCTTCAAGCAACGCATTGAAGGTATGGAAAAACTCCTCCTGAGAGCGTTCCTTGCGGGCAAAAAACTGTATGTCATCAATCAGCAAGGCATCAACAGAACGATAATACCGCTTGAACTCGTTAATGGCGTTCAGTTGCAGAGCCTTGACCATATCTGCCACAAACCGCTCGGACCTCAAATATGCCACTTTGGCACGCGGGTTACGGCGGACTATTTCATTACCGATTGCGTGCATAAGATGGGTCTTACCCAGGCCAACCCCGCCGTAGAGAAACAGCGGGTTGTAGGCTCCGCCAGGATTTTCCGCTACCTGCATGGAGGCTGCCCGCGCAAGCTGGTTGGATTTACCTTCGACGAAGGTGTCGAAGGTAAATCCCTCGTTAAGAAAGCTCTGATGTTTGATATCGCCTTCAACCTGCACCGAGGGTCGGACCCGGTTCATCCCCGGCCCTGCTTTGGGGATTGCTGCAGTTTCGGCAACGACTCTTTCCTCGTCGGTGACAGTACCACTGGCCGTTTCAGACTCGGCGACCCTGCCATTCGCCGCCGTCGCCGAGCGTAAAACCAGTTCAGACCCACTGCTGGGTGCAGAGCCGACCACCATACCGACTCTGGGTGCCTGACCCCCTTCCAGATCCTTGAGCACTTCCTCGATGCGCCGCAGATACTTTTCATTCACCCAGTCCATCACGAACCGGTTGGGGGCAAACAGCATCAGCTTGCCTTCCCGATGATCGGACTGTAATGGCCTGAGCCAGGTGTTGAACTGCTGCGCGGGAAACTCATCCCGGAGCACCTCCAGACACTGATGCCAGAGTTTGTTTGGCACGACAGTCTTGCCTCCGATGCCTAAAATCGTGACCCGGAATTCTAACCTGCAGGCCACTTGAGTGAAAGGGCAAAAGACAAGTAATAAACAGCCTGTGTAAATCTTTTATTTTATTTATCATCTATTTACTGATTTATCTACAAGGTTGTGTACAGAAAAAGTGGTGAAAATAGTTATTCACAGTTCCCTGTCCATAACCCCGCCTGAGGACTGTGCAAAAGCCGGTAACTATGGTGGATAAACCGGGTCTTTCCGACGTCCGGGAATTACCCACAATTCGTCCCTGGCTTGTCCACAGCCCTCAGAGGGCCTTATCAACAGAGTTTGAAGCTCCGCAATACCTTGTCTGACGGTCTTTTTTAACGGATACCCACAGAAAACCCGTTAGCTAATAACAGTAGTAGTAATCTTTAAAGAGATTTAAAAAGACTTGAAACTACAGTTACTGGCCGTTTCCACAGTCAGCCCTCCGATCAGGTTTTAACCATTGAATTCCACCGCCGTATTGCATAGAATGCCGCTCCTGTTTTGGTTGTTAATTTTCCAGCCAATACGCCAAATTTCTAACCCGTATTGTGAGATCGTCATCATGAAGAGAACGTTTCAACCAAGCGTACTGAAGCGTAAGCGCGTTCACGGTTTCCGTGCTCGTATGGCAACACCGAATGGCCGGAAAGTTATTTCACGTCGTCGTGCCAAAGGGCGTGCCCGTCTGTCCGCGTAACGTATCCATTACCTGATGAAGCCTCTGAGCTTTCCTAAATCGTCGCGATTGCTGACCCCACGGGATTACGCCAGAGTCTTTGATAACGTCCAGATCAGGGTTCCACACCGGAATTTCCTGATTCTGGCCACGTTAAACTCAGAGCAGCACTCCCGGATCGGACTGGTATTCTCGAAAAAAAATCTGAAGCTTGCAGTTCAGCGCAACCGGATAAAACGAAGAATTCGCGAAACCTTCAGGCTTCAGCCGGATTTGCCGCCCCTGGACATTATCGTTCTTGGCAGACGCGGTCTGGCCGATATTGATAACGCAAAGCTGAATGAGTTGCTGGATGATCTCTGGTCGCGACTCAGGCGAAAATACCAACACTCCAGGACGACATTCGACCAGCAACGGCCGGAAAGCAACAGAGGAACGGGTTAATGCGCAAATTGTTGCTCCTGCTTCTCCGCTTCTACCAGTATGCCATCAGTCCGATGATGGCCAGTCACTGCCGCTATTATCCCACCTGTTCCCAGTACGCTGTGGAAGCGATCACTCATCATGGTGGGCTGAAAGGTCTTTTGCTTTCGATCAGACGACTCCTGCGATGTCATCCCTGGGCTAAAGCCGGGTATGATCCGGTACCGGGTACCGATGACCGCAAAGGCTCTACCCCGACTGTGACTGCCTGCTGCAAGCCGGCTGGCCAGAACTCAACTACCAACCCGACAAAACGCTGAGTGTATGGATATTCAACGCATTGTAATTTACGCCGGCCTCGCAATTGTCAGCTATCTGATGATACTGGCCTGGAACGAAGACTATAACCAGCCGCAACAGCAACAGACTGCCCAGCAGCAGCAGACCCTGACCAGTTCCGGTGATGCCGACAATCTCACTCTGCCTGAATCTTCGGTCCAGGGCTCAACGGGCCAGAACACCTCTGCTGATGAGGAATTCTCCGTTCCGGAAGAGGGCGGAAGCATTGAGGCCAGCGCCGATCCCGATGTTCAGGTCAACAATCAGCTGATCACGGTCCGCACTGATGTTTACCACCTCACCATCGACCGGGTGGGCGGTAACCTGGTTGAAACATCGCTGCTGCAGTACGACCGTTCACTGGACAGTGAAGAAGCTCTGCGCATCCTTACCAACACCCGCCAGCGTACCTACATCATGGAAAGCGGCCTGATTGGCAAGAACGGGGTCGACAGTCGCGCCAGCGAGCAGGCGGCTGTTTACCGGACCTCAGCCAATGAGTACGTCCTTGAGGAAGGTGAGGACTCACTGACAGTTGATCTCGAACTGACCACTGAAACCGGCGTTGAGGTTACCAAACAGTATAGATTTGCGCGCGACAGCTATGAGATAGACGTCCGATATCTGATCGATAACCAGTCAGATCAGACCTGGCAAGCCAATATGACCGGTAAGATCGTGCGCGATCAGGCACCGGACCCGACCGCACAGAACAGTCTCGGCATCCGGGCTTTCCTGGGCATGGTTATCAGCTCGGCTGAAGACCCCTACGACAAATATGATTTTGATGATTTACGGGAAACTCCCATAAACCAGTCCGTTACCAACGGCTGGCTCGCGTTTCTACAACATTATTTCCTGTCAGCCTGGATCCCGGAACAGGGTCAGACCGCCCAGTTTCAGAGCACCCGCCGGGGCAATCTGTTTGTTATGGGCTTTGTCTATCCGGCAACCGTCGTTTCCCCGGGCGAAACCGCCGAGGTGTCTGCCCGGGCCTATGTCGGGCCAAAAATCATAGAGCGCCTGGAGAATATTGCACCGAATCTGGATCGTACTGTCGATTTCGGCTTTCTGTTCTTTATCGCCCTGCCACTGTTTATTGTTCTGGACTGGTTCTATGGCCTGGTCGGCAACTGGGGCGTCGCCATTATCCTGCTGACAGTCCTGGTCAAGGCGGTATTTTTCAAACTGTCCGCCACAAGTTACCGTTCCATGGCCAGAATGCGGGCGGTAGCTCCGCAACTGACTCGCCTGAAGGAACTTTACGGTGATGATCGTCAGCGCATGTCCCAGGAAATGATGGCGTTGTACAAAAAAGAAAAAATCAACCCGCTCGGCGGCTGCCTGCCGATACTGGTACAGATGCCGGTGTTCATTTCACTTTACTGGGTCCTGTTTGAAAGTGTGCAGTTACGTCACGCACCTTTCATGCTGTGGATCAATGACCTTTCGGTTATGGACCCTTACTTCATTCTGCCACTGTTGATGGGTGCCAGCATGATGCTGCAGATGAGCCTGAACCCGACACCACCGGACCCGATGCAGGCCAAAATCATGAAGTTGATGCCGATTGTATTTACCATTTTCTTCCTCTGGTTCCCCGCAGGTCTGGTTCTTTACTGGCTGACCAACAACATTCTGTCCATTGCCCAGCAGTGGTACATTACCCGCAAAATCGAGGGCGAGATGGCAGCCAGAAAGAGCTGATTCCAGCTGCCAGTTCTGATTTTGCTTTCAGAGGCTCCTTATCAGGGGCCTCTGCTGTTTCAGGAATAGAGATTGATGCCGAACGTCACCGAAACCATCGCTGCGATTGCCACCGCACCGGGCCAGTCCGGTGTTGGTATTGTCAGAATCAGTGGCCCCGGGGCAGGGGGCATTGCCCGGGTGATGCTGGGATTCATACCCAGACCCCGCTATGCCCATTACGGACCTTTTCATGATCAGCACAATCAGCTGATTGATGAAGGTATTGGTCTGTTCTTTCCCGGCCCTCACTCATTTACCGGGGAGGATGTGCTGGAATTGCAGGGGCACGGAGGCACCGTCATTCTGGACCTCCTGCTGAGAGTGGCTTGTGATCTCGGAGCCCGGCTTGCCCGGCCGGGAGAGTTTTCCGAGCGAGCCTTTCTCAATGACAAGCTTGATCTTGCTCAGGCCGAGGCGATTGCGGATCTGATTGATAGCAGTTCCGAGCAGGCTGCCAGGTGCGCGGTACGATCCCTGCAGGGGGTTTTTTCCCGCCGTATCGAGGCGTTGGTTGAGGCTGTTACCCATCTGCGTATTTATGTGGAGGCCGCCATTGATTTCCCGGAGGAAGAAATTGATTTTCTCGCTGATGGCAAGGTCGCAAACGATCTGCGCCAGTTGCTGGAAAATCTCGATAATATTCTGGCCGAAGCACAGCAGGGTTCGATCCTCCGGGAAGGTATGAAAGTGGTTATTGCCGGCCGACCCAATGCCGGCAAATCCAGCCTCCTGAACGCACTGGCCGGGCGTGAAGCGGCCATTGTAACGGCAGTAGAAGGGACTACCCGGGACGTATTGCGGGAACATATCCTTATCGACGGAATGCCATTGCATATTATTGATACCGCCGGCCTGAGAGACAGTCCGGACGAAGTAGAGCAGATCGGTATCGCCCGGGCGTGGGATGAAATCGGTCAGGCCGACCGGATTCTGTTGATGGTTGATGCTACGTCGACAGGGGCGATAGAGCCCCATCAGCTCTGGCCGGATTTCATCGATCGGCTCCCGGACAATGCACCGTTAACGGTCATCCGTAACAAGGTCGACCTCACCAGTGAAGCTATAGGAATAGAGCAGACAGCGGCCACTGCCCCCGTGGTCCGGATCTCCGCGCGGTCTGGCCAGGGTCTGGAGACTCTGAGGGATCATCTCAAGGCCTGCATGGGCTTTGCCAGTACCAATGAAGGTGGCTTTCTGGCACGGCGACGGCACCTGGATGCCCTGGAACGGGCAAAGGCTGCCATGCTTCAGGGCGCAAGCCAGCTTCAGGGATATGGCGCGGGCGAACTTCTGGCGGAGGATCTGCGTGCTGCCCAGGATGCCCTGGGCGAGATCACCGGTGCCATGACGCCGGACGATCTGCTGGGTAAAATATTCAGCAGTTTCTGTATCGGGAAATGATCTATCAACGGAAACAGTTTGAAACGGGCGTTTTCCGTGTAAACTTGTCTTCCTACCGATTCGCGAAAATTCCTGGTGAGTTTTGATGTATCGCCCTTTAATCTGTCTTATGACGCTGTTTTTTGCCGGCTGTGGCATTATTGACAGCGAACAGCTGTTCCGAAAATCCGTGGATCCACTCCAGGCGGAGCGTCAGGCCCTGTTTGATCAGCCTTATATCGACCCGTTAACCAATTACCTCATCGAGCATCAGGGTGATCCGGAGCGGGCATCGATACTGCCGGAAATCCGGCAGCAACGGGATTTGCGCTGCCAGGCGGTTGCCGAAGAATACGCTGAGGAACCGGCCATCCGCGCCTTGCTTGAACGCTATAACCTTGGTTACGGCTACTCCTGTCCTGAACAGGTTGCTGAATTCGCGAAACGGGTCAATCAGCAGCGCGCCAGACAGAAAGCAGTGCCGGAACCGGTAGCACAGCCGCGGCCACCGGAACAGACAACGCCCGGCGAAACCGTCACCCCGACTGAAACCGAAGTCACCAGTGTCGACGAACCGCAGATTGCTGATCAGCTGCTGAGTGACTGCTACCTGTTGACCAGCATCCGGAATTACAGCACCGCCAGAAAAGCCTGCAGAGAACCGGCTGATCAGGGCGACCTGCGATCCCAGGTGAATATGGCCAGGATTGCGTTTGTCCTGGAAGACTACAACGATGCGCTAAGATGGGCCCGGAAGGCCGCGCCCGCCTCTGGTGAAGCCGCTTTGCTGCTGGGTTACATGTATGCTCGTGGTAAAGGTGTCGGCCAGAACATGGATCAGGCTGTACACTGGTTCAATGAATCCGCAAAGCTGGGGAACAAGGACGCTCAAGCAGCTATAGATCAGTACCGTTAAAATGCTTGAGGATAGTCATTAATGCCGGGGACGCCATTCAGCCACCGAATGGACCAGAGAAACGTGTCGTCGCGTCAGTCCGTCATGTGGATGCTGGTGTTTTTGTTGCTCGTGTTTATCGTCGGCATGTTCACGCTGTCAACCCTGAATCTGAATTATTCCAGAGAAGCCCTTTCCGATATCCGCCGCCAACAGATCACGGAAGTGGTTGGAGCGGGCCTGTCGCGAATCAATGCCCGGCAAACCGCGCTGGCAAGTCATACAATCACTCTGGCCAACGTGGGAGAGAGCTTCCATGAAATGCTGGCAAGCGGGTTTTCCGGAATTGGTCAAGCAGCGTTGCGAACCCGGCTGGAAAATTCGATCAGAGCGCATACCAGGGATTTTCAGGGGGCCGGGGGCGCCGGCTTGTGGTTTGAACCCGGCTTCTTGGCAGCACCGGATTCCAGTTACATGCCTTATTTTATTTCCGGTGAAAATGATGACCGCCTGACCAGGCTGAATACCGAAGAGCGTTATGGCCATTATCGCAACGCCCCCTGGTTTGATCGCACTCTCGGGCCCCAGTGGTCCGGCGAGGCGAAAAATGCCGGGAAAGTATACTGGTCTCCGGTTTATTTTGATCTGACCACCGAAAGAGCCGTGTTGAGCGTGGCCAGTCCGATGTTTGATAGCGAGGGAGAATTGCTGGGGGTAGCCACGACAGCCTGGGGTGCCGACCAGATTATCGATATTGTCAGCGGGGTCACTGCGACTGAAAACAGCTTTGCCTTCCTGAATGACCGCAACAACCGTAATCTTTCCAGCCTCAGTCAGGGCGAGGATACCCGCAAGCACCAGGTCCTGATCGACGCCATTCTGGCTCTGGAGTTGTCAACTGATATAACCGGACCGTCCGCGCAAGGCGAGCCTGAAACCCTTAAAACCCGGCGTCTGAATGTCGGTGGCGAGAACATAGAACTCTATTACGCAGCAACCGCCGGAGGCATGATTTACGGCGCCGGTGTTCCGGTAGATGAAATCAATGCGGTGCTTCGTCCCATGGAACGTATCAACTACAGGATTCTGGTGGGTACGGTATCAGCCATGCTGCTGTTGAGCTTTTACCTGCTGTACAGGATCGTCCAGCTGATCCGTGAATTACAGGCATCCTACACCGACGCCCTTACCGGCCTGCCGAACCGGGCCCGTCTGCTACGGGATCTGGAGAGCCTTAATGCCGCCTCACTGCTGATTATCAACCTCGATCGCTTCAACCAGATCAACAGTCTGTTTGGCAATGAGTGCGGAGACCATGTTCTGCTTGAAATCTCCAACCGGTTGATCGCGTTCGGCTCTGGCTCCAGCGGTGAGATCACCCGGGTGTACCGGCTTCCCGGCGATGAGTTTGCCATTCTGGCAACAGCGATGGCGCCGCAGGATGTTCACCAGCTCGCCGGGCAGTTGCGGGCGCTGATTACAGTTGAACGGGTTTACTGGCAGCACCAGCAACTGCCGGTAGATGTCAGTATAGGTATCGCCATGCGCAGCCGCCGCAAACCCGAAGACGCGGCCGACCAGTTGGTCAGCCAGGCAAAAGTAGCCGTGTTGCAGGCTCGTGAACAGGGCCGCCACCACCTGTTGTACGATCCGTCAGTGGGAGTTGAGGAAAACTACGAGAACAATCTTTACTGGGCTGATCGCCTGAAGGAAGTGCTGGACCATGACCGCCTCGTCCCCTGGTTTCAGCCGATTCATGACAATCACAGCGGCCGGATCACCAAATATGAGTGTCTGGTAAGAATGATAGAGCCCGACGGTACTGTGATCAGTGCCGGACGGTTTATCGATATCGCCAACAAATTGCGACTCAACCGGCGAATTACCGAGTTGATGATCACCAAATGCTTTGCCCGTTTCATTGACCGTGACGATGAGTTTTCGATCAATCTGTCCTACGCTGATATCACCGAGCCCGAAACCGTTGGTCAGATTCTGACGGCGCTGGAGTCTTCGGGTATAGGAGAACGGGTTATTTTTGAACTTCTGGAATCTGACAGTATCTCCAGTTACGACCATATCCATGGTTTTATCGAGCAGGTGAAACCGTTCGGCTGTCGGGTAGCCATCGACGATTTTGGTACCGGTTATTCAAATTTCGCCCACCTGTCAAGCCTCAACGTGGACTACATCAAGATCGATGGCAGTCTGATCCGTAACCTTGACGCTGATAATACCGCCTTCCTGGTAACCAGCGGCATTGTTCAGTTTGCCCGCAGCCTGAACATGAAGACGGTGGCCGAGTTTGTCCACAATGAATCGGTACAGGCCAGGGTCCGGGAGTTGGGCATTGATTTTTCCCAGGGTGAGTACTTCAGCATGCCCGTACCCGAGCCTGACGATCAGGCCGGTCGCTAAAGCCCGGTTTGCCGTTGCCGTTTGCTTCAGTTTGCAGCCGGGACAGGCATTCTGCCGGGCCGGACCACAGCCTGATGTGCTGATCGAATCAGCGACAACCGGCGTATTCCCATGGATCTAAGCAATAATACAGTGTGGGAGTCTGAAATCATGCAAACAAGCCGTGGAAGCCTGTTCTCTGATAGCCTGGTAACCCGTCTCAGGTTAGTGTTGGCGACACTGGTGGCTGGCGCTGTGCTTGCCGGTTGCGCCGGCCCCGGGCTCGATGATTACAGCGACATGGAGCCTGAACTGATCCCCCAGACTTTTTTTGACGGTGAACTGTCTGCCCGGGGAGTGGTCAAAAACAGGTCGGGTGAAGTGATAAGAACATTCGATGCTGACATTTCTGCAAGCTGGAACAGTCAGGGTGTCGGAACCCTGGATGAGGTTTTCCGGTTTGACGATGGCGAAGTCCAGACCCGGGTCTGGACTCTGACCCCCAACAATGACGGCACCCTGCACGCGGATGCCGGTGATGTAGTGGAGCCGGGTACCATGCGTTGGCAGGGTAACGCCATCAATATGAATTACGTGCTGCGGGTGGCTTATGGCGATGGTGATAACTCCATTGACGTAAGCATGGATGACTGGATGTACCTGGTCACTCCGGATACTCTGATTAACGAAACTACCATGACCAAATGGGGGTTTGACGTTGGTGAAATTGTCCTGGTGATTCAAAAGCGATGACCTTGAGGCGGAACTGACGAATGGCAAAACAGTGGATGATTGCTCTGGGGCTTCTGTTGCTGGCGTTCGGCGGCATTTTCGCCTGGAATGAGCTGAGCCTGGAAACGGCGGCAGAAAATCAGCGTCAGCGCCCGCCGAGCAAGGTTAATGTGATCAGTCCGACCATGGATGTGGTGACCGATTCGGTCAGTGCCGTTGGCAGCCTGAGAGCCCGGGACCAGATTTCACTGACTACCGAAGTCAGTGGCCGGGTCGTGGAGCTGAACCTGAATGCCGGCAGTCGTGTTGCCGAAGGCGAACTTCTGCTGCGGCTGGATGACCGTCAGGCCCGGGCGGACCGGCAGGTCGCCGAAGTAACGCTTGCCGACGCCCGGCGCCAGCTGGAGCGGGCACAGAGGCTGGAATCCAACAACAGTATTTCCCGGTCGCGGGTGGATGAACTTCGGACTGCGGCGGACGTAGCCCGTGCCCGGATGGCATCCGCCCAGACCCGGATAGATAATCACCGTATCGAGGCTCCTTTTGCCGGTGTTATCGGCCTGAACGATATCAGCATGGGGGCCTATCTGAGCGCAGGTTCGCAAGTTGCCACGCTGGATTCGACCGGTCGAATGGAACTGGGTTTTGCTGTTCCGGAAAAGTTTCTCGGCCAGATCCGTCCGGGTCAGGCGGTTCGGGGCCATACTCCGGCCTACCCCGGTGAACAATTTGCCGGCGAACTGGTGGAACTGGGCACCCGCATCAACGAACTCAGCCGCACCCTGCCGGTGCGGGCGCTGGTGAATAATCCCGACGGCAAGCTCCGTCCCGGCCAGTTCATGGCTGCCAGCCTGACGCTACGCCAGCGCGAGGCACTGATCATTCCGGAACAGGCGGTAATAATCCGTGGCGACGAAACTTACGTGTTCGTGGCAAATGACGGTGTCGCCAGGCGTATGGCGGTAGAGCTCGGCTCCCGTTCGCCCGGTGTCGTCGAGGTGGCATCGGGTCTGACTCCGGAAGATCAGGTCATTGTCACCGGCCAGGATCGCCTCAGCAGTGGCGATCGCATCGAAGTGGTAGAGGATATTACCGCCATTCCCGATAACCGGTTTGCCGACGCCGGGAAATCCTGACCCATGATCCTCTCCGACATTGCCATCAAACGGCCGGTCTTTGCCACGGTCATCAGCCTGCTGATCCTGGTGTTCGGGCTGGCGGCCCTGCAAGGTCTGCCAGTGCGGGAATATCCCGACATTGACCCGCCAGTGGTGTCTATTTCCACCGATTACACCGGGGCAGCTGCAGAAGTGGTTGATACCCAGATCACCCAGGTGATCGAAGGCGCCATCAGTGGTATCGAGGGCATCCGCTCCATAGAATCGAGCACGGAACAGGGTGAATCCAGGACCTCGATTGAATTCAACACCTCCCGCAATATTGATATTGCCGCCAACGATGTCCGTGATGCGGTATCCCGGGTAGCAAATGCCCTGCCTCAGGAAGCAGACTCACCCCGGGTGCGTAAGGCCGATTCGGACGCCCGTCCGATGATGTGGCTGTCGCTGCGCAGCGATGTCTGGGACAGTGCCGAACTCAGTGACTTCGCCGAACGGGTACTGGTTGACCGGCTGTCCGTGCTGGACGGTGTGGCCAGTGTGCGCATCGGCGGCGAACGCCGTTATGCAATCCGTATCTGGCTGGACCGGGAGCGCCTGGCGGCGCGGGACATCACCGTTGCCGAAGTCGAGCAGGCCCTGCGCACCAATAATGTGGAATTGCCCGCGGGTTCGGTGGAATCCTCAACCCGGGATTTTACCGTCCGGGCCCAGGGCCGCATGTCTGGTGTGGATGAATTCCGCAAGCTGGTTATCCGGCGGGATGGTAACGAGCTTTTGCGCCTTGGTGAGGTGGCCAATGTAGCAATGGGCGTGGAATCCGACGTCAGCCGCCTGCGGTTCAACGGCCAGACCGCAGTGGGGCTTGGGGTTATCCGGCAATCAAAATCCAACACCGTGGCGGTGTCGGACCTGGTTCGCGCGGAACTGGACCGGATTCGCGAAACTCTGCCACCGGAAGTGAACATCGCCCAGAGCTATGATGAATCCATTTTTATCCGGGCGTCGATCCGCGAAGTCGGCTTTACCCTGGCTATTGCGGTGTCTCTGGTCATTCTGGTGATTTTCATGTTTCTGCGGTCCTGGCGGGCGACACTGATTCCGGCGGTTACCATCCCGGTGGCTGTGATCGGGGCGTTTATCGGCCTCGGAGCCCTGGGTTTCTCGATCAATGTGCTGACCCTGCTGGCGGTTATACTGGCGATCGGGCTGGTGGTGGATGATGCCATCGTGATGCTGGAGAACATCCAGCGCCGGATAGATAACGGTGAGCCCCCGTTATTGGCAGCCTATCGTGGTGCCAGGCAGGTAGCCTTTGCTGTCATCGCCACCACCCTGACCCTGATTGCGGTATTCGTGCCGATTTCGTTTATGGGCGGCAACGTCGGGCGACTGTTTGCCGAGTTCGGTTTCACCCTGGCTGCGGCCGTGGTGTTCTCCAGTATTGTAGCGCTGACACTGACGCCCATGTTGTGCTCCAAATGGCTCCGGCGCAGCCCGCAAACCGAGGAGGGTCACCGGTTATGGGCATTCAGCGAACGGGTGCTCAATGGCCTGACCCGCGGTTATGAGCGGCTGCTGAAGTTTTCCCTGCGCCAGCCGGGACTCCTGCTGGGACTTGGTCTGGTCGGGCTGTTGATGGCGGTAGTGGTTTTCCCGAAACTGCCTCAGGAACTGGCTCCGACAGAAGACCGGGGTATTATCATCATGCCCACCAGCGCACCCCGTGGGTCGACCGTCGAATACACCGACCACCATGTCCGCAAGGCGGAGGAAAAGCTGATTCCGTATCTGGAACGCGGAGACGCAACGCGGCTGCTGTCGATTGTCGGCTGGCGTAACGAAAGTGACAACGCCTTCATGATCATGGGGCTGGCGCCCTGGGATGAACGCGAGGTGAAGCAGCAGGCCATCACCAGTGAGATCCGGGGCAAGCTGGCAGATGTGCCCGGCATCCGATCGGTGGCGGTAAACCCGCCAGGGCTTGGCCAGCGCGGATTCAGCCAGCCCATCGAATTCGTGATTGGCGGGCCCGATTACCAGTCGGTCCAGGCCTGGAGTGAGGAAATTGTCGAACGGGCGAAAGCCAATCCGAATCTCCTGAGTCTGCAGACCGATTTCGAACTCACCCGACCGGAGCTGAACGTCAGTATTGACCGCGAACGCGCCGCGGATCTTGATATTACCGTACAGGATGTAGGCCTGACCCTGCAGACCATGCTGGCATCCCGTGAGGTAACCACCTATCTTGACCGGGGCCGGGAGTATGACGTGATCCTGCAGGCTGCCGAGCGGGACCGGTCAAGCCCCGGTGATCTGGGCCGGATATTCCTGCGGCCAAGGCAGGGCGGCCAGCTGATTCCGCTGGAAGCACTGGTATCGGTAAAGGAAGTGGGCGCGAACCCTGATTTGCGACGCATTGACCGGCTCCCGGCGGTGGTGATCAGCGGGTCACTGGCTGATGGTTATGACCTGGCATCGGCGCTGGATTATCTGAGCACACTGGCGCTGGATAATCTGCCACCGGAAGCCCGGATGAGTTATAAAGGACTGAGTCGTGAATTCCAGGATTCCTCAAACGCTATCTACCTGACCTTTGCCCTGGCTTTTGTCATTGTTTTCCTGGTGCTGGCCGCGCAGTTCGAGAGCTGGATACACCCGCTGATCATCATGCTGTCGGTTCCGCTGGCAGTCACAGGAGCCCTGTTCGCACTGCTGTTTTCAGGCATCACCCTGAATATATACAGTCAGATCGGCATCATAATGCTGCTGGGGCTGATGGCGAAAAACGGCATTCTGATTGTGGAATTCGCCAATCAGCTCCGGGACAAGGGTTACGAGGTTAAAGAGGCCATTCTGGAGGGCGCCGTGCTGCGGTTCCGGCCAGTGCTGATGACCACCATATCCACCGTGTTCGGGGCAGTGCCGCTGGTGCTGGCAACGGGGGCCGGCGCCGAAAGCCGGGCTTCCATAGGCATCGTGATTCTGGGCGGCCTGATCTTTGCCACCACGCTGACCCTGTTTATTATTCCGGTGCTCTATAACCTGCTGGCGCGCTTTGCCAGGTCCAGTAATGCCGTCGCGATCGAGCTGGACAGACAGGCCCGGGACACTGCCGGCAGCCGGGGCATAACCTCTGCGCCCCAGTCCCGGCATGAAGACCGGTTCTAGCAACGGAGGCCGGGCTCCCTGTGGATAAATTACTGCACAACCTTAGGATAAACCCGGGCCATTTCTGTTTGTAGCTATTAAAATCAATAACCTGGTCAAATATTTGAGGTCTGCGAAGCTATCGGCAACTGTGGATAACTTTTTGAAAGTTATCTGAACAGATTTCTTCAAGCCCCTGAAAATGGTCGGATTTCGGTAATTGCTGACAACAGCCTCTGGTTAAAATTTGCACATTCTGACTGCAATTTTCCGGATGAAGCGTTATACTCGCTGCCCCGTTTTCCGACCGGTTTGTTCGAGGTGATGTAGTGGAATATCCAACGCGTTTTGATGTCATTGTCATTGGCGGCGGCCATGCCGGTACCGAGGCGGCGCTGGCGGCCGCGCGTATGGGTTCACAGACACTGCTGCTGACTCACAACATCGAAACTCTCGGGCAGATGTCATGCAATCCCGCAATCGGTGGTATTGGGAAAAGCCATCTGGTGAAAGAGATCGATGCGCTTGGTGGCGCGATGGCAACAGCCACTGATCTGGCCGGCATCCAGTTCCGGGTGCTGAACAGTCGTAAGGGACCAGCCGTGCGGGCAACCCGCGCCCAGGCCGATCGTGTACTTTACAAGGCGGCGATCCGCGAGATTCTGGAAAACCAGCCGAACCTGACACTGTTCCAGCAGGCGGCGGATGATCTTATTGTCGAAGGCGAACGGGTGACGGGTGTCGTTACCCAGTCCGGCATTCGCTTCCGCGCGCCCACCGTGGTCCTGACCACTGGCACCTTCCTCGGTGGCGTGATTCATATCGGTATGGAAAAGCATGCGGGTGGCCGTGCCGGTGATGCCCCGGCGAATGCCCTGGCGCAGCGTTTGCGGGAACTGCCGTTCAACGTTGGCCGGCTGAAAACCGGGACGCCACCGCGGCTTGACGCGCGCAGCGTGGATTTTTCTGCCATGCAGCAGCAGTGGGGCGATGACCCGGCACCGGTGATGTCCTTTGTCGGCTCCCGGGACCAGCACCCGCAGCAGGTCTGCTGCTATGTCACCCGTACAACCGGGCAGACCCACGACATCATCCGCAGCGGATTTGAGCGCTCCCCCATGTTTGCAGGCAACATCGAAGGGATCGGGCCACGTTATTGTCCTTCCATCGAGGACAAGGTAAACCGGTTTGCCGACAAGGATTCGCACCAGATCTTTGTCGAGCCGGAAGGGCTGACGACCAATGAGCTGTATCCCAACGGTATCTCCACCAGTCTGCCGTTCGATATTCAGCTGGCCGCCGTGCGCAGTATTCCCGGCTTCGGGAATGCCCACATTACCCGTCCGGGCTATGCCATCGAATATGATTTCCTGAACCCGCAGGATCTGCGCCACACCCTGGAAACCAAATTTATCCGCGGTCTTTACTTTGCCGGTCAGATCAACGGCACCACCGGTTATGAAGAAGCCGGTGCCCAGGGTCTTCTGGCCGGTATCAACGCCGCCCTCCAGGCCCAGGAAAAAGATGCCTGGTATCCCCGTCGCGACGAAGCCTATCTGGGCGTTCTGGTGGACGATCTTATCACCATGGGCACGTCCGAGCCCTACCGGATGTTCACCAGCCGTGCCGAGTATCGCCTGATCCTGCGGGAAGACAATGCTGATCTTCGCCTTACCGAGACCGGTCGCAAGCTGGGTCTGGTGGACGACCATCGCTGGCAGGCGTTCAGTAGCAAACGCGAGGCAATAGCAGCGGAACGGATTCGCCTGGATTCTACCCGGGTTCATCCGGGCACCGCCGCTGGCGATACCGCAAACCGTTTTCTGCGGCAGCCGATGAGCCGCGATCAGTCACTGGCCGAGCTGCTGCGCCGGCCGGAAATCAGTTACCGCCATGTCGCTGAAATGGCCGAAGGCCAGGCCGAAGACCCCTGCGTCGCCGATCAGGTTGAGATCGAGATCAAATACGAAGGTTACATTTCCCGCCAGGCGGGTGAAATCGAACGCCTGCGCCGGAACGAAAATACTCCACTTCCGGACGATCTCGATTTCGACAGTATTGGCGGCCTTTCCAATGAAATCCGCCAGAAGCTGAAAGCGGTGCGGCCGGAAACGGTCGCCCAGGCGTCACGGATTCAGGGAGTGACGCCGGCGGCTATCTCGCAGGTTCTGGTACATCTCAAAAAGCGCGATCTGCTGCGTAAACAGTCCGCCTGAGTCTGCTCATGAGCGGAGCACTGTGGCAGAACCAGCTTTCCCGGGGCCTGGCGGATATGGGTCTGGCACTGGATGAATCGAGCCAGCAACAGCTGCTGGGATTTCTGGCGCTGCTGACCAAATGGAACCGCGCCTACAATCTCACTGCGGTCCGGGATCCGAACCGGGTGGTCTCGCGACAGCTTCTCGACAGCCTCAGTATTCTTCCGTTTGTCACCGCCGATCATCTGCTGGATGTCGGCGCCGGTGGTGGTCTGCCAGGAATTCCGCTGGCGATCGCGCGGCCGCAGTCCCGGTTTACGTTGCTGGATAGTAACAGCAAGAAAACCCGGTTTCTGACCCAGTGCCTGGTGGAGCTGGGTCTTGAGAATGTTGAGGTTATTCACGGCAGGGCCGAGCAGTACCAGCCGCCGCAGCCATTCCGGCAGATCAGCAGCCGTGCCTTTACTGCCCTCGACAATATGGTCCGCTGGTGTGGAGAATTGCTGGCAAATGACGGTGAGTTCCTTGCCATGAAAGGCCGGTTTCCGGATGATGAAGTGGCGTCATTGCCCGAACCCTGGTACGTGGCGGAGCAGCAGGTGTTATCCACTCCCGGCGCTGACGGCGACCGGCATCTGTTGATCGTTCGACGAAAACCGTAATCCGAGTTCCAAAAACAGGAGGCGAGTCATGGCACGCGTAATAGCGGTGACCAATCAAAAAGGCGGTGTCGGTAAAACGACCACCTGCGTCAATCTGGCTGCGTCCCTGGCTGCTACCAAGCGTCGTGTTCTGCTGGTGGATATGGATCCGCAGGGCAACGCGACCATGGGCAGTGGTGTCGACAAGAACTCGCTCAGACTCTCGGGTTACGACATGCTGACCAGGCGCAACACCGCCGCCGAGGTGATATTCCACATCGACGCGTCCGGTTTCGACATACTTCCGGCGAACGGCGATCTGACGGCAGCCGAGGTTGAACTGATGAACGAAATCGGTCGCGAACACCGCCTTCGGCTGGCGCTCAATTCTGTTCGTGAACATTACGATTATGTCCTGATTGACTGCCCACCCTCGCTCAACCTGCTGACAGTGAACGCGCTGTCGGCGGCCGATACCGTGCTGATTCCCATGCAATGTGAATATTATGCGCTGGAAGGCCTGGCAGCCTTGATGAACACGGTTGAACAGATTCAGGAAACCGTCAATCCGGAGCTTCAGATCGAAGGCATCCTGCGCACCATGTATGACCCGCGCAACAGCCTGACGCTGGACGTCTCGGGCCAGCTGAGCGAATTTTTCGGTGACCGGGTTTATGGCGCCGTTATTCCCCGTAACGTGCGGCTCGCCGAGGCGCCGAGCTATGGCATGCCGGCATTGCATTACGACCGGACCTCCAAGGGCGCGGTGGCCTACCTGGCACTGGCGGGCGAAATGGTGCGGCGCCATGGCATGAAAAAGACATCCGACCCGGTTGCCGTGTAGACTATGCGGCTCGCACTTGATCACAACCCACAAAGACAGCAGTCTTATCAGGACGAATGACAGACACCATGGCGGCGAAGAAACGAGGACTGGGTGAGCGTGGCTTAGGCGCACTGCTTCAGGGATCCAGGGTCAATCTCGATCAGGACGTGAAAGATCACGACGGCGAGTTGCGTGAAATACCGGTGGATCTTATCCAGCGTGGTCGGTTCCAGCCCCGTCGCGATATGGACCCCGCTACGCTCCAGGAACTGGCGGACTCCATCCGCCAACAGGGTGTCATGCAACCGGTGGTTGTTCGCCCGATTTCCGAAGGCCGGTTCGAACTGATTGCCGGTGAGCGCCGCTGGCGAGCCACCCAGTTGGCGGAACTGGACCGTATTCCGGCCATTATCCGTGACGTCCCGGATGACGCCGCCATTGCCATGGCGCTTATCGAAAATATCCAGCGCGAAAACCTCAATCCGATTGAAGAAGCTTTCGCTCTCCAGCGCCTGCAGAACGAGTTCGGCCTGACCCAGAACCAGGTTGCCGAAGCTGTTGGCAAATCCCGCACCACAATCACCAACCTGCTCAGACTGATCAGCCTGTCCGAGGATGTCCGGGTCATGCTGGAGCATGGCGATCTTGAAATGGGCCACGGGCGGGCTATGCTTACCCTGGAGCCGGAGCAGCAGATGCAGGTGGCGCGACAGGTTGTTGCCCGATCCCTGTCAGTACGTCAGACCGAGGCGCTGGTGCGTCAGGTGCAGGAGAAAAAACCGGATAACAAGCCAAAAGGCCAGATTGATCCCAACATCCGCGCTTTGCAGGATGACCTGGCGGAGCGGCTCGGGGCCAGGGTGTCCATTGCTCATGGTCAGCGCGGCAAGGGCAAGCTGGTCATCGAATACACGTCGCTGGACGAGTTGGATGGTATTCTGGGCCACATCAGGTAAGGCGCTGGTTATCCATTCATCAGATTTTCCGGCCGGTTCTATTGAACAGCCATCTTTAAACACATATAATTCTGCGCGCTTGCAGTAACTCCTGGGGTTTGCCGGCAGTAATACAGAGGTCGAGTATCGAGAACCCGTGTCAGGCTGTTGCAATGCCCAGAGTCAAGAAGCGGATTACCCGGTTGCCGTTTATCCAATGGTTGGCAGCCGAGCTTGGCCTGATCGGTCTGGTCAGTCTTTGCTGGAGTTTCGAGAGTCGTTTGGCTGGTTATTCCGCCCTGACGGGTGGTCTTATCTACATCATACCAAACGCGTATTTTGCTCACCGGATGTTCCGGTTTGAGGGCGCCCGGCAGGCGGCGCTGGTAGTGGGCAACATGTTCAGGGCCGAGTCGATCAAACTGGCGCTGACAGCCGTCTTTTTCGCGGCCGTTTTCATCTTAATGGAGCCAGTACACGTACCGGCTTTGTTATTCACTTTTGCTGTGATGGTTGCGATGAGCCCGCTTCTGCGCTGGTTTATCCGGCCCCGACCACAGCGATGACTGGACGAGAGCAGTATGGCAGCTGATACCCCAGTAGAATACATAAAGCACCACCTGACCAACTTGACATACGGCAAGTTGCCAGCAGGTTATGAGCGTGCCGACGGCACAGTGGTCGAAGAGGCAACCTGGACCATGGCCCGCACCGGCCAGGAAGCTCTGGACATGGGTTTCATGGCGATTCACGTGGATACCATGGGCTGGTCTGTTGCTGTTGGCCTGCTGTTCCTTGGCCTGTTCGGGTATGTGGGAAAAAGGGCGACGACGGATACACCCTCCGGCCTGCAGAACTTTGTCGAAATGACCATCGAGTTCATCCAGAACATCGTGCGCGATGTATTCCATGGCAGGAACCCGATCATCGCACCACTGGCCCTGACCATGTTCGTCTGGATCCTGATGATGAATACCCTGAAGCTGGTACCGGTGGACTATATACCGTCGATCGCCCATGCCATGGGGCTGGAATACTTCAAGATCGTGCCGACCACCGATCCCAACGGTACCTTCGGTATTGCCATTGGCATATTCTTCCTCATTCTTTTCTACAGCTTCAAAGTGAAAGGGCCGGGCGGCTTTGCCAAGGAGCTTTCATTTACACCCTTTAATCACTGGTCGCTGGTGCCATTCAATCTGGTGCTTGAGCTGCTCGCGCTGATCATCAAGCCGCTGAGCCTGGCACTGCGTCTGTTTGGTAACATGTACGCCGGTGAGGTCATATTCATCCTGATTGCGTTGTTACCATTCTGGATCCAGTGGACCCTGAACGTTCCCTGGGCCATATTCCACCTTCTGGTAATAACGCTGCAGGCTTTTATCTTTACAACACTGGCTGTGGTTTACCTCAGCGCCGCACACGAAGATCACTGATAACCGATATAAAAAGCGAACCCTTAACTATCTGAGAAAACTGAGGAGTCTTCAATGGAAATGGTATTTATTGCAGCTGCACTGATCATCGGACTGGGCGCCCTGGGCGCTGGCATCGGTTTCGGTCTGCTTGGTGGCAAGCTGCTTGAGTCTACTGCACGTCAGCCAGAGCTTGGCAACCAGCTTCAGACCAAAGCCTTCATTATGGCCGGTCTGCTCGACGCCGTTCCCATGATTGGTGTTGGTATCGCGATGTACCTGATCTTCGTTGTTGCTGGTTAATCACCCGAAAGCTCCGGGTGCTGCTCTGCAATAAAGCAGCGCCCTGCTCTACGGACACCGGGACGCAACGAATAGCAAGAGGTACACCGCCGTGAATATAAACCTTACGTTAATAGGGCAAACGATTGCCTTCGCTATTTTCGTCTGGTTCTGCGTCAAATATGTATGGCCTCCGATTACCGAAGCCATGGCAGCGCGCCAGAAGAAAATTGCCGACGGCCTTTCTGCGGCAGATCGGGCATCCCTCGATCTTGAACTCGCGCAGGAAAAAGCCTCCAAGGAACTGCACAAAGCCAAAGAAGAATCGGCAGCCCTGATTGATCAGGCGAACAAGCGTGCCGCCCAGATCGTAGAAGCCTCCAAGGATGACGCTCGCAAGGAAGGCGAGAAGATTATCGAGCAGGCCAAGGCGGAAATTCAACAGGAGCGCGTTCAGGCTCGCGAGGCACTCAGGGCAGAGGTTGCGACCATTGCCATTGCCGGTGCTGAAAAGATTCTGGAAAGCTCTGTCGACGCCAAAGCTCACAGCAAGATGCTGGACAAGCTGGCGGCAGAACTCTAAGCGAGGGTCATCATGGCAGAACTGATTACGTTAGCCCGACCCTACGCGAAAGCCGTTTTTGATGCTGCGCAGGACCAGAAAGCCATCGATCTGTGGGATCAGGCACTGGCCTTTGTTGCGGCGGTCGCGGCTGACAAAGAGGTAAAGACGATTCTGGCCAAACCGGGCCTGTCTGAGCAGCGCAAGGCGGAGCTTTTCATCGATTGTTTCGAAGAGCCACTGCCGGAAGCACTCAGAAATTTCCTGTCGATTCTCGCTGAAAACAAACGGCTGGCGCTTTTGCCTGCGGTTTCCGAGTTGTTCAGCCTTTATCGTGCCGATCTTGAGCGCACGGTAAACCTGCAGGTCAGCACCGCATTCGAGCTGACCGAAGAACAGCAACAGAAACTGATTGACGCATTGTCCGGGAAACTGGAGCGCAAGGTAGAGCTTGAAACCTCGGTTGATCAGTCATTGATCGGTGGGGTGGTAGTACGCTCAGGCGACCTGGTTATCGACGCTTCAGTTCGTGGCAAACTGGCCAGAATGGCCAGCGCTATGGGCTCCTGATTTCAGCATAAGGTTTGAGGACAAAGGCATGCAGCAACTGAATCCATCCGAGATCAGTGACATCATCAAGAAGAGAATCGAAAAGCTCGATATCTCTTCGGAAGCAAAAAACGAAGGTACGATTCTTTCCGTCTCTGACGGTATCGTACGAATTCACGGACTCGCCGACGTTATGTATGGCGAAATGATTGAATTCGCCAACGGTGCCTTCGGCATGGCACTTAACCTGGAGCGGGACTCCGTAGGTGCCGTGGTACTGGGTGAATACGAAGATCTGGCAGAGGGCCAGAAAGTCCGTTGTACCGGCCGGATTCTTGAAGTCCCGGTTGGCCCGGAACTGCTGGGCCGGGTAGTTGACGGTCTGGGTAACACCATCGATGGCAAGGGTGATCTGGGCAACACCCAGACTGCCCCGGTTGAGAAGGTTGCGCCGGGGGTTATTGCACGTCAGTCGGTTGACGAGCCTGTCCAGACCGGCCTCAAAGCGATCGACACCATGGTGCCGGTTGGCCGTGGCCAGCGCGAGCTGATCATCGGTGACCGCCAGATCGGTAAGACCGCTGTCGCGATCGACGCAATCATCAACCAGAAGCATACCGGCATCAAGTGTATCTATGTTGCCGTCGGCCAGAAGCAGTCCTCGATTGCCGCGGTTGTCCGCAAGCTGGAAGAGCACGGCGCCATGGACCACACCATTGTGGTTGCCGCCGGTGCTGCCGACCCGGCTGCCATGCAGTTCCTGGCGCCATACTCCGGCACCTCCATGGGCGAATATTTCCGCGACCGTGGTGAGGATGCACTGATTGTTTATGATGACCTGTCCAAGCAGGCCGTTGCCTACCGTCAGATTTCTCTGCTGCTTCGGCGCCCGCCGGGCCGTGAAGCATACCCGGGTGACGTATTCTATCTGCACTCCCGTCTGCTGGAGCGTGCTTCGCGAATTAACGCCGACGAAGTTGAAAAGCTCACCAACGGTGAAGTGAAGGGCAAGACCGGTTCCCTGACTGCGCTGCCAATTATCGAGACCCAGGCCGGTGACGTTTCCGCGTTCGTACCGACCAACGTGATCTCGATTACCGACGGTCAGATCTTCCTCGAAACAAACCTGTTCAACTCTGGCATCCGCCCGGCCATGAACGCCGGTATCTCGGTTTCCCGGGTAGGTGGTTCAGCCCAGACCAAGATCATGAAAAAGCTGGGGGGTAACATCCGCCTGGCGCTGGCCCAGTACCGTGAACTGGCGGCTTTCGCCCAGTTCGCCTCGGATCTGGACGAAGCCACGCGCAAGCAGCTTGAGCACGGTCAGCGGGTAACGGAACTGATGAAACAGAACCAGTACAGCCCGATGTCCGTTGCTGAAATGGGTACCGTACTGTATGCAGCAAACGAAGGTTTCCTCGATGATGTCGAGGTTGACAACGTCGTCAAGTTCGAAGCCCAGCTTCTGGACTGGATGCACGCCGAGCAGAAAGACCTGCTCGACAAGATCGGCGCCGAAGGCAAGTACGACGATGACATCGTATCTGGCCTTAAAGCTGCTCTGGAGAAATTCAAGACCACTCAAAGCTGGTAACACGAAGGCCCGCCGCGGCGGGCTCTCTGGCCCACCTGAGTGTCTAACTTGAAAAGGCAGTGACTTATGGCCGCAGGCAAAGAAATACGCAACCAGATCGGCAGCATCAAGAGCACGCAGAAGATCACCAGCGCCATGGAAATGGTGGCTGCGAGCAAAATGCGCAAGGCTCAGGAACGCATGAAGGCAACTCGCCCCTATGCGGACAAGATGCGCCAGGTAATTGGACATATTGCGAAGTCCAACAAGGATTATGTGCATCCCTTCATGCGTGAGCGTGAGGTAAACCGTGTGGGTTACATCGTGATCTCCTCTGACCGGGGACTCTGCGGTGGCCTGAACGGTAACGCCTTCAAGCTGCTTGTACGGGAAATGAAGCAATGGAAAAAAGATGGTGTGGAGACCGATCTCTGCGCTATCGGGCAAAAAGGCGCTTCGTTTTTCCGCAATTATGGCGGCAACGTGGTTGCAGCTCTGACCCATCTGGGCGACAACCCCAGCGCAGAGAAGCTCATCGGTAATGTAAAGGTCATGCTCGACGCCTTCGAAGAAGGCAAGATTGACCGTCTTTTCATGATTTACAACGAGTTTGTAAACACCATGACCCAGGCACCAAAATCCGCGCAGCTTCTGCCCTTGCCTGAAGGTCCGGAGGAAGAAGTCGGTCACCAGTGGGATTACATCTACGAGCCTGATTCACGGCCCATTCTGGACGGGCTGCTGCCGCGTTATATCGAATCCCAGGTATATCAGGGCGTGGTAGAGAATCTGGCCTGCGAACAGGCAGCGCGGATGATTGCCATGAAGAGCGCGACAGACAACGCAGGCGACATCATTGACGAGCTTCAGCTGGTTTACAACAAGGCCCGTCAGGCAGCTATCACGCAAGAAATTTCAGAGATTGTGAGCGGCGCGGCTTCGGTATGATCCCGTCCGCAATCCTACTGGTTTTATTGACTATCAAGATAACGAGGAACCGAGCATGAGTAGCGGACACATCGTTCAGATCATAGGCGCGGTTATCGACGTGGAATTTCCACGTGACTCCGTTCCGGGCATTTACGACGCACTGCTGCTTGAAGGTGGTGATACAACTCTGGAAGTTCAGCAGCAGCTGGGCGACGGCATTGTTCGTACCATTGCCATGGGCAGCACCGAAGGCCTCAAGCGTGGCCTGAAAGCCGACAATACCGGCAAGCCAATTTCCGTCCCGGTTGGCACCAAGACCCTGGGTCGCATCATGGACGTTCTGGGTCGCCCCATCGACGAGCAGGGCGAGATCGGCGAAGAAGACCGCTGGGCTATCCACCGTAAGGCGCCGAGCTATGCCGATCAGGCCGCATCGGCTGACCTGCTGGAAACCGGCATCAAGGTCATCGACCTGATCTGCCCGTTTGCCAAGGGCGGTAAAGTCGGCCTGTTTGGCGGCGCCGGCGTTGGCAAGACCGTAAACATGATGGAACTGATCAACAACATCGCCAAAGAGCACTCCGGTCTCTCGGTATTCGCCGGCGTAGGTGAGCGTACCCGGGAGGGTAACGACTTCTACTACGAGATGAAGGAGTCCAATGTTCTGGACAAGGTCGCGATGGTATACGGACAGATGAACGAGCCTCCCGGAAACCGTCTGCGGGTGGCGCTGACCGGCCTGACCATGGCCGAGAAGTTCCGTGACGAAGGCCGTGACGTATTGCTGTTCGTTGACAACATCTACCGTTATACCCTCGCGGGTACCGAAGTGTCTGCACTTCTCGGACGCATGCCTTCCGCGGTAGGTTATCAGCCGACTCTGGCCCAGGAAATGGGTGAACTGCAGGAGCGTATTACCTCCACCAAGGATGGTTCCATCACCTCCATCCAGGCGGTTTACGTACCAGCAGACGACCTGACCGACCCGTCACCGGCGACCACCTTCTCGCACCTGGACGCCACTGTGGTACTGAGTCGTGATATCGCATCAAAAGGTATCTACCCGGCGATCGATCCGCTTGACTCCACCTCGCGCCAGCTTGATCCGCTGACGATCGGGCAGCAGCATTATGACGTTGCCCGGGGTGTTCAGAACGTACTTCAGCGTTATAAAGAGCTGAAAGACATCATTGCGATTCTGGGTATGGATGAGTTGTCGGAAGAAGACAAGCTGACCGTATCCCGGGCCCGTAAAATCGAGCGGTTCCTGTCACAGCCGTTCCACGTTGCTGAGGTATTCACCGGCTCTCCCGGTAAGTACGTGTCGCTGAAAGAGACTATTTCCAGCTTCGAAGGCATTCTGAACGGTGACTACGACGATATGCCGGAGCAGGCGTTTTACATGTGTGGCGGTATCGAAGAAGTGACCGAGAAAGCGAAGGCTATGAAAGAGAAGGAAGGAAAGAAGCAGTAAATCGTCTTTCCTTTCAGACTCAAGAGGCTTGAGATATGGCTATGACCGTTCATTGTGACGTCGTAAGTGCCGAAGAAAAGATTTACTCCGGGCTGGTCGAAATTTTGACAGCGACCGGCACCGAGGGTGAGATGGGTATCCAGTTCGGGCATGCGCCCCTGCTGACTGCGTTGAAACCAGGTGCCGTCAGGATCGTCAAGCAGGATGGTAAAGAGGAAATTCTGTACGTGTCCGGAGGTTATCTGGAAGTGCAGCCAAACCTTATTACCCTGATGGCCGATACCGCTGTCCGCGCCAAGGATGTGGACGAGGCAGCGGCGCTGGAAGCCCAGAACGAGGCAGAAAAGGCACTGGCAAATAAAACAGGTGAATTTGAATATTCGCGGGCTGCAACGGAGCTTGCCGAGGCTGCTGCGCAACTGCGAACCATTCAGAAGCTGCGCAACAGGGTCCGTTAAACCGGCTATCCGACTGTTCGCCGCCTGCACCGAATGAAGCCGCATCCATAAGGGATGGCGCGCCGGAAACCCTTCCGTCACGCTGTTCACCAAGGAGCGGCTTTTTTTTTGATATGGCAAAAGGTCCGTCCGGAGCGCGATTTATGAAGCCGCTACACGTTGTTATCCTGGCCGCGGGCCAGGGCTCCCGCATGAAATCCAGCCTTCCCAAGGTACTGCACCGGATCGCAGGAAAGCCCATGCTCCACCATGTCATGGATACCGCCCGAAAGCTCGGCGCCGAACGCATTCATGGTGTTATTGGTCACGGTGCCGATCAGGTCAAGGCGATTACCCAGGCAGAGGACGTGCAATGGGCCATGCAGGAACAGCAGCTGGGCACCGGACACGCTGTGGCCCAGGCGCTTGCCAACCTTCCGGATAACGGCTGCGTGCTTATTCTCTATGGCGATGTGCCGCTGACCCGGGCATCAACGCTGCAACAACTGGTGTCCAGAGTCACTGACCAGACCATCGGACTGTTAACGGTCACCCTTGACGACCCCACTGGCTATGGCCGGATCCTGCGGGATGATCAGGGCGCCGTAATCAGGATCGTTGAGCACAAAGACGCGACTCCGGACCAGAGGGCGATTACCGAGGTAAATACCGGCATACTGGCAGTGTCCGCCAGGCATCTGAAAACCTGGATACCCGAGCTGTCGAACGCCAATGCCCAGGGCGAATACTACCTGACGGATATTATCGCCATGGCCTCGAAGGCCGGTGTGGGGATCGAAGTGACCCAGCCGGATATCGGGTTCGAGGTTCAGGGTGTCAACAACCGCCTGCAGCTGGCAGGCCTTGAACGCTGGTATCAGCAACAGCAGGCCGAACGGTTGATGAGCGAGGGCGCCACCCTTGCCGATCCCGCCCGGGTCGATGTCCGTGGCGATCTGACCGTGGGCCAGGACGTGTTGATTGATATCAACGTCGTGTTTGAAGGCAAAGTAGCACTGGATTCCGGCGTCAGTGTCGGGCCGAACTGTGTGTTGCGTAACTGTCATATCGGCGCGGACAGCAGCATCGATGCCTGTTCAGTGATTGATGGCGCGACGGTGGGGCAACACGCCCGGATCGGTCCTTTCGCCCGGCTCAGGCCCGGCACCGAACTGGCAGATCACACCAGAGTCGGCAACTTCGTTGAAACCAAAAAGACGGTGGTGGGCGAGGGTAGCAAGATCAGTCATCTCAGTTACGTCGGTGATGCGTTACTGGGCAAAAATGTCAATGTGGGTGCCGGGACGATCACCTGCAATTATGACGGCGTCAATAAATACCGGACCAGTATTGGTGATGGGGTCTTTGTTGGCTCGAACACATCACTTGTCGCCCCGGTGTCATTGTCGGAGAATGCTACCATCGGAGCAGGTTCAACCATTACCCGCGATGTGGCTGAAGCCGAGCTTGCGGTTGCCAGAGGCAAGCAGCGCAATATTGCCGGTTGGCAGCGACCGGCAAAGCAGAAGTAAAGATCCGGCCAGCAGCCGGGGTAAACCACCACAGGTGCTAGTGTTATGTGCGGAATTGTAGGGGCAGTGTCGGAAAGGGACGTTCAGGGGATTTTGCTGGAGGGCCTGCGCCGGCTTGAATATCGCGGCTATGATTCTGCGGGTATGGCCGTGATCGACAGCCACAGCGCGCTTAACCGGGCCCGGGAAGTGGGCAAGGTCGCTGCCCTGGCGGAAACAGTCGGGGAATCCCCGCTGAGCGGTCATACCGGAATTGCCCATACCCGCTGGGCCACACATGGCGAACCATCCCGGATCAATGCCCACCCGCACATGTCCGGTGAGCGTCTGGCAATCGTCCACAATGGCATCATCGAGAACTATCAGGAATTGCGGGAAGAGCTGAAAGCCGACGGTTTTGAATTCACCTCGCAGACCGATACCGAGGTCATTGCCCACCTGATTGAGCAGCAGTACCGAAAGCCGGGGATCAGCAGTCTGTACGATGCGATGAAAGCGGCCATTGTTCATCTGCGTGGTGCCTTTGCCCTTGCGGTTGTCCATGCTGACGAACCGGATCACCTGGTCGTCTGCCGGGAGGGAAGCCCCCTGGTGGTCGGCATCGGCATTGGCGAAAACTTCATTGCCTCTGATCAGCTGGCGCTTTTGCCGGTGACTGACCGGTTCATGTTCCTCGAGGAAGGGGACATAGCCGATATCCGCCGGGACGGGATAAAGATCCAGGACCGTGATGGCAATGCGGCTGACCGGCCCATCAGCCGTTTTGAACACAGCACTGATGCTGCCGAGAAAGGCGAGTACCGGCACTTCATGCTCAAGGAAATCCATGAGCAGCCGCGGGTCATTCAGGCCACTACAGAAGGCCGTATCACCCAGAGCCGCGTGCTTGAGCAGGCGCTCGGCACCCAGGCGGGCAACCTCCTCGATAACGTCCGGCATGTCCAGATTATTGCCTGCGGCACCAGCTATCATGCCGGCATGGTGGCACGCTACTGGATTGAGGACCTGGCGGGCGTACCCTGTTCTGTGGAGGTCGCTTCCGAGTTCCGTTATCGCAAGCATGTCATCCAGCAGAACACCCTGTTCCTCTGTATTTCCCAGTCCGGGGAAACCGCGGATACTCTGGCGGCACTGCGCCAGGCCAAAAAAGCCGGTTTCCGTGCGGCCATGGCCATCTGCAATGTGCCGGGCAGCTCGCTGGTGCGGGAATCGGACCTGGTGATCATGACCCAGGCCGGCCCGGAAATCGGGGTGGCATCGACAAAGGCGTTCACGACACAGCTGACGGCCCTGCTGATCTTCACCCTGGCACTGGCCCGTCACAATGGTCTGGAAGAGGAGCGGGAAGCCGAGATCGTTCAGGCCATACGGCTGCTTCCGGGTCAGGTTGAGCAGATGCTGGCGCTGGACAGCCAGATCGCGGAAATGTCCCAGTCCTTCATCGACAAATACCACAGCCTGTTCCTGGGGCGGGGCGCCATGTTCCCGGTGGCACTGGAAGGAGCGCTGAAGCTGAAGGAAATATCCTACATCCACGCTGAAGCCTATCCGGCAGGAGAATTGAAGCACGGGCCGCTGGCACTGGTTGACAGTGAAATGCCGGTGGTAACGGTAGCGCCAAACAACGATCTTCTGGAAAAGCTGAAATCAAATCTGGAGGAAGTCCGTGCCCGCGGGGGACAGCTGTTCGTGTTCGCCGACAAGGCTGCCGGTGTTCGCGGCGAAGAAGGTCTGAGTGTCCTGGAAGTGCCTGCTGTTCACCCGATCACGGCACCTATCGTCTACACCGTGCCTTTGCAGTTGCTGTCCTATCATGTGGCTGTGCTCAAAGGCACGGATGTGGATCAGCCCCGCAACCTGGCGAAAAGCGTTACCGTCGAATAAGAGTTACAGACAGTAAGGCAAGATTGCTCAACACTAGAGGGGCCACCTGCACCCGGCAACGTCGCGAGCCACGGCCCCCACCCAGGGATCAATGGCTGGTGGACGGCTTCGACAACGTCACCTGGAACAAGGATTTGATTCTGGTTTTCAGGGACGCCGCCTTTAGCGCGATGTATTCGCTATGCTGCTGACGACCAATCCTTGTGTAGTAATCAACGTCGATAATGCCACGTTCGTTCAGTTTAATTGTCTGGTTAGTCATGGTGCTGTGCTCTCGTTCTGGAGGTGAAAATCTTCTACAGGGCCCATAATAATCAGTGGGGCGCTGTTGAAAAAGCGATCCTTTTTCAGCAGAATGATGAGAAAAACTCATCTATCGAGCAACGTCATGCGCCACCTGCCACCGCTCAATGCGCTTCGGGTTTTTGAGTCAGCCGCCAGACACCGTAGCTTTGCCGAAGCTGGCAAGGAACTATTCGTGACGTCTTCCGCGGTCAGTCATCAGGTCAAGACCCTTGAAGAATATTTGGGCCTTTCACTCTTTGACCGAAGCCGGCGAACGGTGACGTTGACGCCGGCAGGCGAGCAATACCTGACATCTGTCAGGCACGCGTTCGATGAGATTGAGATGGCCACCCAACGACTCACCGCGAACCAGGAATCCAATGTGGTGAAAATCAGTGTGGCACCCAATTTCCTGACCCGCTGGCTGATGCCTCGCATGGCTCGTTTCCAGGCCCTTTACCCGGATATTGAACTGGAGATTAACGCCTCCATGGGGCTGCTGGATTTCGACCGCACCAGCAGCGATATGGCGGTCTATTTCGGGAGTGGCGAATGGGACGACATCGAAGTGCATTTCCTGCGCAAGGTTATGCTGGTGCCGGTGTGTAGCCCGCGGCTATTGGACGCAGAGTTGCCGCTGGAAAAACCTGAAGACCTGGCGAAACACACGCTGATTTATGTCAGTAAACGCAAGTGGGAATGGGAAAACTGGCTGCAGCAGGCAGGTGTGGATTTCATATCTGCCCGGGGCAGCCTCCAGATGTCAAGCGGGCAACTGGCCACGGCGGCGGCCCAGGAGGGCCTCGGAGTCGCGCTGGCTGATAGCACTCTGACGTCCCGTGAAATTAAATCGGGCAAGTTGGTGGTGCCTTTCGACATTCAGCTGGATACGCATCGGGCCTTCTATCTGGTTTACCGCAAGCAGCGTCCCCTGACCATAGGAATGAAAGCCTTCAAGGAATGGCTGATGAGCGAGATGCGGGGTAACGAAAGCGGTGAAATTCCGGAGGCTTCCTGAGCCAGGCATTGCGGTCGTGCAGGCTCGCTGGATAAGCTAGACCGACTTTTGCCAGAAGCTGATATCTTCGAATATCCGGGAGCATTACCGGACTCTCGATGAATCGATCTTCCCGGATTTATGCTACATACGGCCAAATTCTTCGAGCTCTGATCATATGACAGCTTATTTTATTCAGGCTTTCATCTACCTTTTAGCTGCCGTAATCGTAGTGCCTTTGGCAAAACGTCTGGGCCTGGGTTCGGTACTGGGTTACCTGGTTGCCGGGGTTGTGATCGGCCCGGTTACCGGTCTGGTGGGGCAGGAAGCCAGCACCATTCAGCATTTTGCGGAATTTGGTGTGGTCATGATGCTGTTCCTGGTCGGGATGGAGCTCGACCCCAGGGCGCTCTGGGCAATGAGGATGCGGCTTGTCGGCCTTGGCGGTCTTCAGGTGACACTGACGGCGGCGGCCGGGACGGCGGTGGCCTGGTGGCTCGGACTGCAATGGCAGACAGCGCTGACGGTTGGCCTCATTTTCACACTGTCATCCACTGCCATTGTGCTGCAAACCCTGAATGAAAAGGGGTTGACGAAAACAGAGGGCGGACGCAGTACCTTTGCCGTCCTGCTGTTTCAGGACATCGCGGTTATCCCGATGCTGGCCCTGATTCCGCTGCTGGCGTTGCCGGAGTTGATGGCGGAGTCACGTCCGGCCGGCGGTCATGGCCCGGGTCTGAGTCTGGTTGCCGGTCTGCCCGCCTGGGGTCATGCTCTGGCAGTCGTGGGCGCCATTGCCGTCGTTATTGTTGGCGGTTATTACCTGGGCCCTCCGCTGTTCCGTTATGTGGTCCGGTCAAGGCTGCGGGAGGTGTTCACGGCCACGGCGCTGATGCTGGTGATCGGCATTGCGGCACTGATGAGCCTGGTTAATCTCTCACCAGCCCTGGGGGCGTTTCTGGCAGGGGTGGTGTTGGCCAACAGTGAGTTCCGCCACGAGCTTGAAGCCAATATCGAGCCTTTCAAGGGCCTGTTACTGGGCCTGTTCTTTATTACTGTGGGCGCCGGTATCAACGTCGAGGTATTGTTGGCAGAGTGGGACACCATCGTCGCTCTGGCGGCGGCCGTTATTATGGTCAAGGGGCTGATCCTGCTTGCCCTTGCAATGATGTTCGGCGTTCATGGCAGCAACGGCTGGCTGTTCACCCTGGGGCTGGCGCAAGCGGGTGAGTTCGGTTTTGTGCTGCTGACCTACAGCGTCCAGAACAACGTGATTCCGACCCAGACCTCACAGATTCTCTCGCTGGTTGTTGCCCTGTCCATGTTCCTGACGCCTCTGCTGTTTATCGTCTACGACCGCATTGTGCTGCCGCGTTACCGACGCGCCAAGAACGAGGAGCCGGAAGCGGATACCATTGACAAGCAGGCGCCCGTCATTGTGGCCGGTGCGGGGCGGTTCGGACAGATTGTCTGCCGGTTGCTGCGGGCCAACGACATTCCCATTGTGGTGCTCGATCATGAGCTCGAGCAGATCGAAAACGTTCGCCAGATCAATATCAGGAGCTTCTTTGGCGATGCCAGCCGCCATGATCTGCTGGAGAAGGCGGGTATTGAACAGGCCCGCATGCTGGTAGTGGCGATTGATGACAGGGACCGCGCGCTGCTGATGGTGCAGTACGTGAAAAAGTACTTCCCGGGTGTCTGGGTACTGGCACGGGCATTTGACCGCGGCAATGGCTATCAGCTTCGGCAAGCGGGCGCGGACGGCGTGGTCAGTGAGACCTACCACTCTGCTCTGGAGTTGGGCGGTCATGCCCTTACGGCCATGGGCGTACATCCGATGCGGGCGCGGCAAATGACCTGGGCTTTTATCGAAAACGAGGCGGCCCACGACGACCAGTTGTTCGAGGCCTGGAAGGAAATCGACGGGGGCATGAGCTTCAGTCCTCGCTATGGCGAGCTGTTCATGAAGCTCGAAGAGGGGTTAAGCAGCGTTATGGAGGGGGAATGGGACGAGCCCAGACGTGAGGACGTGCCGCTCTGGAGCCCGCCGGGCGATCATGAGGGTGAAGGCCCGGGCAGAAATACCGGGACGCTGTCAAAATAACTTGAGTTGTGCGGGTAGTGCACGCAACGATAGATCATGTTCACGCCAAACCATTAACCAGGAGATCCATCATGCATGTGTTCATTGCAGGGGCTAACGGGCAAATCGGGCAGCTATTGTTACGGGCAATGGCCGATAGCGATCATGAGGCCCGGGCCCTGATCCGGCATCCGGAACAGGGCCCGGACCTGCAGCAGCTGGGCGCAACGGAAACCGTGCTGGGCGATCTCGAGCATGACTGCAGCGAGGCCATGAAGGGGTGCGATGCGGTCATTTTCGCCGCCGGCTCAGGCCCCCATACCGGGCCGGATAAAACCATCGATGTGGATCACAATGGTGCTGTCCAGCTGATCGACACGGCCAGGGCCATGGGTATCAAGCATTTTATCATGGTGAGCAGCATGGGTGCCGGGGCACCGGAAAGCGGGCCGGAGAAGCTCCGTTCCTACCTCAGAGCCAAACACGGCGCTGATGAACACCTGAAGCGTAGCGGGCTGACTTACACCATTGTTCGCCCGGGTCGGCTGACCAATGACGAAGGTACCGGCAAGGTGGCGGTGAGTGAGAAACTGGAAGGGGTCGGCAAGATTCCCCGGGCGGATGTTGCCAGCGTCCTGCTGGCGGTTCTGGATTCGGCAACGACCGCCAACCGCGTCTTCGAGGTTGTGTCAGGACCAACGCCGGTGGGCGAGTCGCTGGCACAACTGTAAAGGTAGTGTCCCGACGGGACACTAGTTATGCTCGGAAAAGACTTGGGTCTGGCCGCTCTCGTTAAACATCAGCACCTGATAGTTGTCTTTGCGATCGCCCATTTCCATGCCCGGTGAGCCAACCGGCATGCCGGGGACCGCCAGGCCTCTTGCTGCTGGTGCCTCGGAGATCAGCCGGCGAATGTCGTCGGCTGGCACGTGGCCTTCAATCACATAGTCACCAATAAAGGCGGTGTGGCAACTGGCCAGAGAAGGGGTCAGGCCGGCGTCAATCTTGACGGGGTTCAGGTTGTTGGTTTCCGTCACTTCCACCCGGAAACCGTTTTCCTTGAGGTGGTCTACCCAGTCGGTGCAACAGCCGCAGGTCGGCGATTTGTAGACATGAATATCAAGGAGCTCGTCATCGGCCTGCAACTGACCGTTGATACCAATAGCAGCGACAAGGCCCAACGCCAGCGTATATTTTTTCATGACACTACCTCAGTGATGATTATGATCTTGGTCGGATTGACCGTCGTCTGAGGGAGACAGCCAGAACCACCAGACAATGGCGGCCATTAGCACCAGTCCTCCTGCATTGACCAGGAATGTGCTCATTTGTTCCCCTCCCTGCTGGCGCTGCTGCTGGTTTTGAACAGCCGCAGCCTGTTGGCATTGGTGACCACCGTAACCGAGGAGGCCGACATGGCGGCACCCGCCAGTATCGGGCTCATCAGTATGCCCCAGAAAGGATATAACAGCCCTGCAGCCACCGGTATACCCAGGGAGTTGTAGATAAAAGCACCAAACAGGTTCTGGTGAATATTGCGAACGGTGGCCCGGGATATCTCGATGGCGTCGGCCACGCCATGCAGCGAACCCCGCATAAGGGTGATGCCAGCGCTTTCAATCGCCACGTCGGTTCCGGTGCCGATGGCAAAGCCGACATCAGAAGCGGCCAGAGCCGGAGCGTCATTAATGCCGTCGCCGACCATGGCGACCGTGTAACCCTTGCCACGCATTTCACTGACGATGGTGGCCTTGTCTTCCGGCAATACCTCGGCGCGATAGTCATCGATACCGGTTTTGCGGGCGATCGCCCTGGCCGTTGCATCCACGTCGCCGGTGACCATCATGACCCGAATACCGGCATCGTGCAGGCGGCGGATGGCGGCTTCAGAATCCTGTTTGACGGCATCGGCAACACCGATCACGCCCAGGGCCGTGTTACCCAGGGCCAGGAACAGCGGTGTTCCGGCCTCGGCAGTAATGGTGTCGGCTTCTTTCCCGAGTGCTGCCAGATCCACGCCCTGCTGTTCCAGCCAGCGGCGGTTGCCAAGGCGCAGGGGCTCGCCATCAAGCTCGCCGCTGACGCCTTTGCCATTAAGGGCCTCAAAGCCCGAGACCTTCACCGGGCTGACATTCTCTGCCTTGGCTTTTGCCATAATGGCCTCGGCCAGCGGGTGTTCCGAATGCTGCTCAAGGCCAGCGGCCAGGGCCAGTAGTCTGCCGGTGTCGTCATCTGTAGCCTGGCAACGGGTAACGGCCGGGTGCCCCCCGGTAATGGTACCGGTCTTGTCCAGTATGACCAGATCAAGCTTGCCAGCGGTCTGCAGGGCATCGCCCTGACGGATCAGTGCGCCGTATTCAGCAGCCTTGCCCACACCCACCATCACCGACATGGGTGTCGCCAGGCCCAGAGCACAGGGGCAGGCAATGATCAGCACGGTAGTGGCCGCTACCATCATGTGAACCACGGCGGGTTCCGGTCCGACGTTGTACCAGACCAGCGCCGCCACCACGGCAATCAGCATCACGGTCGGCACAAACACCGCAGAAATCCTGTCCGCCAGGCGCCCGATAGCGGGCTTGGAGCCCTGGGCCTTCTTCACTAGACGGATAATCTGGGCAAGGGCGGTATCGCTGCCTACCCGGGTTGCCTGGTAGATAATCGACCCGCTGGTATTCAGGGTGCCGGCAGAGACCTCATCGCCTTCGCCCTTGCTGACCGGCATGGGTTCACCGGTGAGCATGCTTTCATCAATACGGGTACTGCCCTCGGTGATTTCCCCGTCCACCGGCACGCTTTCACCGGGACGCACACGGATATGATCGCCGGCTTTTACCTGCTCGACCGGCAGATCCTGTTCTTCCCCGTCACGGATAACCCGCGCGGTTTTTGCCCGCAGATCCAGCAACCGTCTCACCGCTTCCGAGGTTTTGCCCTTGGCGCGGAGCTCCAGCGCCTGCCCCAGGTTGATCAGGCCGATAATCATCGCGGACGCTTCAAAATACACATGCCGGGCCATTTCCGGCAGCGCGTCGGGAACGCTGGCGACGACAATGGAATAGACCCAGGCAGTTCCGGTACCCAGGGCGATCAGCGTATCCATATTGGCATTATGATGGCGGAACGCCTTCCAGGCGCCGGTGTAGAAATGGCCGCCGGTGGCAATCATCACGCCCAGGGTAAGGATGCCCAGGGTAATCCAGGTTATCTGGTTGTCTGCGGTCACCCTCATGGTGTTAAAACCCATACCCCAGATCATCAGGCCCAGACCCAGGCTCAGGCTGATGGCCATCTTCACCAGCAGGGTTCGGTAATGCTTGCGGTCCTGTTCCTGCTTGTTTTCATCGGCCTCGTCCGGGTCCTCGATCACGCTGGCACCGTAGCCGGAGCTTTCAACGGCCTTGATAAGAGTCTGCGGATCGGCATGCCCGGTGGCCGTTGCGGTATTGTCCGCCAGATTCATATGGGCACCGGTAATTCCCTCCACTGAGGTAAGCGCCTTTTCGATGGTATTCACGCAGGAAGCACAGGTGGCGCCGGTTACTGCCAGATGGATCTGGTCGTCATCGGTGGCGGCACTTTCGGCTTTTTTCAGTTCCGGTTTGTGCCCGGCATCCGCGTCGGGTTGGGTTTTTTCAGCGTGGCAATGATCGTTCTCCGGTGGCTGGTGAGTGTCGGAGGAAGTAGCCATCGGAGATGCGGGGTAACCGGCATCCGTGACGGCACGGGCGGCTTCGCTGGTATCAATGCCGTCAGGCAGGGACACCGTCTGGTTCTCGAGATTCACCTCCACCCTGTCAGCATCCCCGGTCAAAGGCTCCAGCGCACTGCGAATCTTGCGAGCGCAGCCCTGACAGGAAGCGCCGGAGATCGACAGCAGCGGGTGTAATTCGGTGTTCTTGCTCATCGGGTATCCGTCCTCATTCACCTGTTTCCGGGACTACTTCGTCCCAGTGTTCAATTAGCCGGCAAATTGTATGCCCGTCCGGCGTACCATCCGGCATATCCTGCCAGGCCGCCAAAGCAGAGGTCATCCGGTTACGCAACTGCTGCAACTGGGCAATCTCGGCTTCCACCTGCGCCAGCCGCTCTTCGAAAACATCCCGGACCATGGGGCAGGGTGAATGGTGATCATCGGCCTGCTCCAGAATCTGCCGGATTTCCGGAAGCGAAAACCCCAGTTGCCGTGCCTTGCGGGCAAACCGCAGCCGTCGTAAATCTTCCGCATCATATTGCTGGTAGTTGTTATCCGGATTCCGGGTAGGCCTTAGCAACCCTTCCCGGGTATAGAACCGGACGGTGTCGGGATTAACCCCGGCTTCAACAGCTAGTTCTTTGACTTTCATTATCCAGGCAGCCACCCCAATGTTGATCAAGTGGTTGGGCTGGGCCTTCTTCCAAAACTGTACGGAGCCATGGGTGGAGAGCGTCAGCTCTTCACGGGCTGGCCAAGGATGGCCTGCCCTGGACCCTCAGCGCGACGCAGGAGCGATAAGCGTTGAGGGGCGGAGTCCAAGCGCCACATGGATGTGCCGAAGGAGCGGGTTTTGGAAGAAGGCCCAGCCCAACCACGAACGACACCCAAAATGAATGCCACGTGGTATCAAATTAAGAATAGCTTAAAACCTGTGAGCAACTCACAGGTCAAAGGTTTTTTCAGGAAGAGGAGCTTTTGGAGCGCAGGAAGGTGCCACAGGCCTTGCACTGGTCCGGGGCCATCAACTTGGCCTGCCAGCCGATTTTCTGCCCACAGGCGGGGCAGGCCAGCTGCATCTGCAGAATGATAATGGGGGTAACCAGGGCCGCAATCAGCAGGCCGAGAGGACCCCAGCTATCGTCACTGGAAAGCCCGAGCTGGCTACTGAAAACCAGAATGATGGTCAGTGCGAAAAATGCAAAAATGAAATAACGCTTATTCCAGAATTCCCAGCGCCTTAACCGCTCATTCTGTTCTTGAGTCAGATAATTTGAACTCATAAATCGGTACCTCGAAAACTGATACGGTAATCGTGGTGATTAAAGAGCGCAGTTTCAATCAACTGCCCCCCGGAAGGCTCAGGCAATCCTGTCCGCTGGTCGGCTCGCCTCAAGGCTTACAGATACAGAATCCGAATATCTCAGCGCATGGGGCTTGTCGATTTCAACCCTTGCCCAGGTAACTGCCTGATGTTCCATGATAATAGTGAGAACTTCATGGGTCAGCCGTTCAAGGAGGGCGAAGCGGTTGCCATCCACATGGGCAATGATCTGTTTGGTGATAGTGCGGTAGTTCAGGGCCGCGCCGATTTCGTTACGGTTAATGGCTGCGGTGGCGTCATAGGTCAGGCGCACATTGATCAGTACATCCTGCTGGTTGCTGATTTCGTCGTCTTTTATCCCAATGTAGGGACGAAGCAACAGATCCTTGATGCGAACGGTAGCTTCATGAGTTGCACGGGCATTGGTCATTGTTCAGGCTCCTGAATTTCAGCGGTCACGGATGAGGGTCAGGAATTCCGAACGGGTGGCCTGGGATTTACGGAACTGTCCCAGCATCACCGACGTCTTCATGCTGGAATTCTGCTTCTCGACGCCGCGCATCATCATGCACATATGTTTGGCCTCGATGACGACCGCGACGCCTTTGGCCCCGGTAACCGACTCGATGGCCTCGGCAATCTGGCGGGTCAGATTCTCCTGAATCTGGAAGCGTCGGGCATACATATCAACAATCCGCGCAAATTTCGACAGGCCCAGCACCTTGCCCTGGGGCAGATAAGCGATGTGGCATTTACCAATGAAAGGCAACAGGTGGTGTTCACACATGCTGTAGAGCTCAATGTCTTTCACCACCACCATTTCATCCATCGCGGATTCGAAAACCGCATTGTTCACCAGGGTTTCAAGGGTCTGTTGGTAGCCATGGGTCAGAAACTGCATGGCCTTGGCTGCCCTCATGGGGGTTTGCTGCAGTCCCTCTCTCTCGGGATCTTCGCCAACGCCGGCAATGATCTGCTGGTAGTTATTGGCAAGGTCGGCAAGCTTGTTGGTCATATTGGTGTCCGGTGTTGTGACATCATTTTCTCTTTCATGAGAACTCGGGTTGATTATGACAGCCCTGTCGTTGGAAATCTTTACGTAACCTCAAGGGGATAAGACCACCAGCCGGTCATTTCGTGGCGACCGGAGCTGCAATTTAACCCGCTCATTCTGGCAGCCGCGGCCGCTTTCCTTTAGAGTTTGTGGTCAAGACTGATTTCGGGACTGACACATGGAACAGGTAATGTCGGGGGCATCAGGGGACACTGTGCAGGGCTTGGGCAGTCTGGAACAGTGGCAGCGGGCCGGCAAATGGTTTTCCTACGGTGGCCATGCCATTTTCAGCCGGATGGCAGGAGAGGGTGAGCCCGTGGTATTTCTACATGGTTTTCCCACCGCCAGCTGGGACTGGAATCGGCTCTGGCCCTTGCTGGCGCAGCACCATCAGGTTCTGACTCTGGACATGCTGGGGTTTGGTTTTTCTGACAAGCCCCCGCTTTACGATTACAGCATCGAGGATCAGGCTGACCTTTTTGAGGGTTGGATTACCGGCCTGGGACTTAAGTCTGTAAGTCTTTTTGCCCACGACTATGGTTGTAGCGTGGCCCAGGAATTGCTGGCTCGGGAGCAGGAAGGCGTTCTGTCCTTTCACATCCGGCAGGTTGGCTTCCTTAATGGCGCCCTGTTTCCGGAAGTTCACAGCCCGCTGCTGATTCAGAAATTGCTGAGCAGCCCTGTCGGAGGGTTGCTCAGCCTGGGGTTGGGTCGGCGCACGTTCGAGCGCAATCTCACTCGTCTGTTCGCACCGGGCAACCCGCCCTCGGCTCAAGACCTGGAAGACTTCTGGCACCTGCTGAACTACAACAACGGCCGTGGCGTTGTCCATCGGCTGATACGTTTTATGGAGGAGCGTCGTTGTCATCGTGATCGCTGGGTGGGCGCCCTGCAGAATGCGACGCAGCCTTTACGGCTGATTTCCGGCGTCGCGGATCCTGTATCCGGTGCTGCCATGGCGCGTCGTTTTCAGGAGCTTGTTCCGGATCCTGACGTGGTAACCCTCAGAGGCGTCGGGCACTATCCGCACTTCGAGAGTTCCAACATCGTTTATCTGGTCTGGCGTGATTTCTGGAAGGAGCATCACTGAGCCCTGAGTGATTCATCCGTGATTTCCGGTGCCGGCTCCTGCGCATCTTCCAATATTTGCGCACTGACCACCTGATTGCGGCCACGCTCCTTGCACTGGTAAAGCGCAATGTCGGCCCGGTTCAGCCAGACTGACCAGGTTTCGCCTTTGCCGAGCTCTGCCACGCTGGCGCTTGCGGTTGCCTTGATGCCTTCACCGAACGGCGTTGCGCTTATACTTGTGAGCAATTCCCGGGCTAACTGATAGGCATCTTTCTGTCGGGTCCCGGGCAGGACCAGTACAAACTCCTCGCCACCGGAGCGAAATATTTTGTCGCTTTCTCTCAGCCGCCTGAGAATCCGTTTCGGCACTTCCTGTAACACGCGGTCGCCTGCCAGATGACCCCAACGATCATTAACCAGCCTGAAATAGTCCAGATCGATCAGGATGATGCTGCATACCCTTTCATAACGCTCACGCATCTGGATCTGGGAGTTCAGTTCATCTGCCAGTTGCGACCTGTTCTGGCACCCGGTAAGCGGATCCTTGGTGGCGAGGCGCATCAACTCCATCTGCAGGCGACCAACAAGCCAGGCAAATAGCATGACAAAGAGGCAGGTCAGACCCAGTGAGAAGGTGATTCGCCAGAACTCGGTTTCCGGAAACTTGAGGAATGACACCACCGACATGCCAACCAGAAATATGACATTGAACGCGGTGGCCTCCCGCAGGGGAAGCAGGAAAAACAGTGCAGCTGCTGCAGGATAGGCCCAGTAAAGACCGGTATGCCCGTTAATAGCAGTTGAATAGATGGCGCATATCAGCGCAAGAATGGGAAACAGCCGGCCTTTCAGAAAGTAATGGCCGCGGAATCTGAGAAAAACAATCACCACAACCGCATTGAGGCAGAACAGGATCAGCAGAGACGCCAGTAACAGATGACCCTGGCGCCACTGCAACAAGACCAGGGGGGCAACGGCCAGAAACGACCAGAAATGGAGGTGGTAAACGAGCTGATGCTTGAACCCCAGCACTGTCAGCGTCGGGTTTGTATCGGGTTTTCCAGCAGCGCCAGGAGAATTCACAACTTAGTCCCGCTTTTCAGTAGTTGCCCGCTTACCTGACGGGACTTTCTTCGAGTCTAGCATGGTCGCCGGCAGATGATAGAGTGAGTTCGAGTGCCCGGTCTCCCTGCTCCGGGATGGCCGGTTTCAGGCCGGGGCGCGTCTGGCGCTGCCATAAACCAGAACAAATACACAGAAGGCGGTTACCACCACGGACGGGCCGGCGGGCGTGTCCAGAAACCAGGACATGGACAGACCGCCGGTGATGGCCAGGCATCCGAAACCGACAGCCATACCGACCATATGTTCAGGATTGCCCGCCAGTCTGCGGGCGGTAGCCGCAGGGATAATCAGCAGCGCGGTAATCAGCAGGACGCCGACAATTTTCATGGCCACGGCAATCACAATGGAAAACATCAGCATCAGTATCAGCCTTAGTCTTTCGACCTGCACTCCCTCCACCTTCGCCAGCTCTGCGTGGATGGTGCTCATCAGCAGACCCCGCCAGAACAGTGCCAGCAGGGTCAGGATTACGCCGGCACCACCATAGATCCATAGCAGATCGGTGCGGCTCATGGCCAGCAGATCGCCGAATAACAGGCCGGTCAGATCGAAGCGGATGTCAGGCATGAAGCTCAGGGCGACCAGGCCAATCGCCAGCGCACTGTGGGCGAGAATGCCCAACAGGGTATCGGTCGCCAGCACACGGCTGCGCTGAAACAATACCAGCACAATGGACAGCAGCACGCAGGTGACAATCACGCCAAGGTTCATCGGAACACTGATCAGAAAACTCAGGGCAATACCCAGCAGGGCAGAGTGAGCGAGGGTATCCCCGAAATAGGCCATGCGGCGCCAGACCACAAAGCAGCCCAGCGGGCCCGCCACCAGGGCAACGCCAAGGCCGCCAAGCAACGCCCGCCAGAAGAAATCATTCAACAGCGCATCAATGATGGGCATGGCCGCAGCTTCCTTGGTCAGAGTGGCCCTGGCTTTTGTTGATCACATCACCGTGGAGATCGTGGCTGTGGTTATGGTTATGGTGGTAGACCGCCAGGCTCTCGGCAACGGGTCGACCGAAGGTTTCGATAAACGCCGGATCATGGGAAATGTCTGCCGGATACCCGCTGCAACAAATATGCTGGTTCAGGCAGATCACCTTGTCCGTGGCGGCCATCACCAGGTGCAGGTCGTGGGAAACCATCAGCACCCCGCAGTTGAGTTGGTCCCGGAGGTCGCGGATCAGGTCATAAAGCGCCGCCTGACCATTGATATCGACGCCCTGGGCCGGTTCATCCAGAACCAGGAGGTCGGGTTTTCTCGCCAATGCCCGGGCCAGCAGCAGCCTCTGCTTTTCACCGCCGGAAAGATGATGCACGGAGGCGTCTATCAGATGCTCCACGCCGGTTTTGCCCAGGGAATCAATACAGCCAGCGAGTGGTTGCCCGCTGAGTAGCATGAACCGACGGACACTCAGTGGCAGGGTTGGCTCAAGCGTCAGATGCTGCGGCACGTAACCAATGGTCAGTCCGGTTTGCAATATCAGGGAACCCTGCTGGTGTTTCTGGATACCGAGAATCGCCTTGATCAGGGTGGTTTTACCGGCGCCATTGGGGCCGATTACGGTAATAATGTCGCCCCGGTAAATGGCCAGGTCAACGCGATCGACAATGGCGCGTCCATCAAACGCTACGGTCAGTTGCTGCAGGGTTGCGAGGGCTTCACTCATGGGCTGCATCCGCACAGGCCGGACAGAGACCGGACACTTCCACCGTAACATTATCGGGCCGGAAGCGGACGTCGGAGGCGGCGTCGTCAATGACTTCGGAAACCGCCGGGGCCGCAAGTTCCAGCACGTTACTGCAGCGATGACAGATCAGGAACATGCCCTGGTGGCGGATGCCAGCGTGGGAACAGCCGACAAAGGCGTTCAGGGACGCAATGCGATGGACCAGTCCATACTGCTGGAGGAAATCCAGAGCCCGATAGACCGTTGGTGGTGCTGCGTTATGCCCGTCCCTGGCCAGCATTGCCAGTACATCGTAGGCGCCCAGCGGGCGGTGGGATTGCCAGATCAGTTCCAGTACCCGCTCCCGCGCTGCAGTCAGCCGGGCGTTATGGCGCTGGCAGATGGACTTTGCGTCCGCCAGGGCGTCGGCAATGCAGGCGTCGTGATTATGCTGGCGGTAGGGAAGTGCGCTGGCTGACATTGGCGGGTTCCTGGCAAATGTAGAACATTATAACATTCACCCTCACCAGTGCCCACGACGGGGCCATGGGTTATTTTTGTGGGGCTTCTGCAGCGAGGGATTCCAGGAAAGCCAGGTCCGGTATAAAAGCGGTTTCGCCGTCTGCCTGGACTCTCATCAGGTCGGCTGAACCGGTCTCCCCCTCAATCTGCCTGATCTGACTCGCGCCAAGCCGGGTCTGACTCGGAATGCCCTGAGTTACCAGCGCCATAAACGGAACCCTGCTGTGATGGTCACCAATGGTATTCAGGATAACGATCCGGCCACGACTGCCAGCAGGTAAGGTGACCTTGCCGCCGTTGGCCCCGTCGTAGGAGATTATAGGCAGGCTCAGGCCGCGCCAGTTAAGCGTTCCTGCCAGCCAGCCGGGGGCGTTGGCTGGCGCCGGGGTACCGGCGTAATCCACTACCTCGGCGATGGAAACGTTCGGCAGCAACAACTGTCGGTCGTTCATCGGGATCATGACGCAGGAGAGAGTCTCGGTATCGTCTTTCATTACATCGTTCCTCAGGCGGAATCCGGTTGCTCGCGGCTTTTCAGCAAGCAGGATTTTTCAATGGTGTTGACCAGTTCCCGGGCAAGTTGCTCTGGTGTTCCGCAGAATCCGGCGCATCCGGTAGCGGCGACAGAGTCGGGCATGGAACTGTTGTCGCAACTGGTGCTTTCCTGAACCCAGACCCGGCCGCCATAGGCCTTCAATAACGGGGCGGCAATGGCGCCATCATTTCCCATTCCCGAGAAAAAAATGGCGTTGCACCTGTCGCTATAGTGGTCACCCAGATTCAGCAGAACCTGGTCGATGGAAGGTCCGTAGGGTCCCGGCCAGGGCTTGTCCCGCTGCTCCAGTGCGCCGTCGCTGTCGAGCGTCCACTCATGCTCGACTGGCATAAGCACCACGTCGCCATTGCGGATACGGTAGCCGGATTCGGCTGTTTTTAGCTGATAATGGGCATGGCGGCCCAGAACCCGGGTCAGAACCCGGGTAAAATTGCCATCAATGTGCTGAGCATAGACAAATCCCACTGGCAGATCCGCCGGCAGGTTGTCGAGGAAGGTCTTGACGGCTGCGGGCCCTCCAAGCGACGCTCCCAGGATCCAGATCTCGTCGGCAATGGAACTGGGTGCGGCCGGGGGGATCCAGCAGGGTAAGGCTGGTGCACCGGTTGTTCGGGCAGACTCCTCGGCCAGTTTCTCGATGGTAGCGGCGGAATCCAGCTTTTCCAGATGACCCAGCGATTGCTCCAGTTTGTCCAGCAATCGCCGTTCCCAGCGAAAATAGTCGGTGGAGCCGGCACTGGGTGCGGTATCAAGTCCGAACAGAACCGGCGCTTCGGTATTTTCCAGAATGTGGTCGAAAAGTTGGGGGTGATCCGCCTCATCTTCCAGCGTAATCAGCCAGAGGCTGGCATCCGGAAAGTCCGGGTATGCCATCAGCTTCGCCGGATCACCGGAAAAACAGATCTCCAGGCCGAACCGGTTCGTGGCGTCCTGGAGACGATGACGTTGCAGGATAATGTCAGAAACAATTCCCACCTGTGGTCGTTCTGACGCGCTGGCCATTACTGGTTACCGGTCAGCCGCTTGATGGTTTGGAGCAGCTCCGATTCCTGGAAGGGTTTGCCAAGGTATTCATTAACACCAATGGACAGTGCCCGTTCCCGGTGTTTTTCACCGGTACGGGAGGTAATCATGCATATGGGTGTTTCCCTCAGAGCGTCATCATGTCTGACGAAGCTTGCGACTTCAAAACCGTCCATCCGGGGCATTTCGATGTCCAGAAGAATGATGTCCGGCCGGTTGCCCTGCAGCTGGGCAACCGCATCCAGGCCGTCTTTGGCGGTCACCACCTCCATTCCATTGCGCTCAAGCAGACGCGAAGTCACTTTGCGTACGGTTACCGAGTCGTCCACAACCATGACGGTCGTAACCTGCCCTGCCTTGCGGCTGGCTTCTTTGGCATCTTCCAGGCTGGCCAGGCGCTGACGCTCGGACAGGATATCGGAGCGGATCATCGCTGGCAGGTCAAGGATCACCACCACGTTGCCGTCACCCAGAATAGTGGCGCCGGACACGCCCCGGACGGTAGCGAACTGCGGGCCCAGGGATTTGACCACGATTTCGCGACTGCCCATCAGGCTGTCTACCTGGAGGGCCATCGGCTGCTCTGCACCACGAACCAGTATTACCGGCAGTGGCAGGGCCTGACCCTGAAGTTTCGGGTGATTGTCACTGTTAAGCAGGCTGCCGAGATACTGCAGCCGGTAATTCTGACCTGCGTATTCGTAAAGCGGGGCTTCAGGCTTGTAATACTCTTCCAGCTCATAGCTGCTGACCCGCACGATACCTTCGATGGTGTTCAGCGGGATGGCGTAGAAATCCTCGCCGGTAGAGACCATCAGTGCCCGGTTGACCGATACCGTGAATGGCAGGCGAACGGTAAAGACAGTGCCCTTGCCGACGGTGGAGTCAATATCCAGGCTGCCGCCCAGTTGCTTGATCTCACTGGCAACGACATCCATGCCGACACCGCGGCCGGAAATCTGGGTGACCTGCTGGGCGGTAGAGAAGCCGGGCTGCAGTATAAACTGCAGGATTTCCCGCTCGCTCAGTTCCTCGTTCTGATCCAGCATGCCCTGGCGGATAGCCTTGTCGCGGATGACGTTGGCGGGAATACCGGCGCCGTCATCAATCATCCGCAGCACCACGTCGCCACCCTCACGGTTCAGCGACAGCGTCACCTCGCCGGTTTCAGGTTTACCGGATTTTCTGCGATCTGCAGGTTTCTCGATGCCATGGTCGAGGGCATTTCGCAGCATGTGCTCAAGCGGCGCCACCATGCGCTCGAGAATGTTGCGATCCATTTCACCTTCGGGGTTGCGAACGTCGAACTCGACCTTTTTCTCCAGTTCACCGCTGATCTGACGCACAATCCGGCGCAGTCTTGGCACCATGGAGGCAAATGGAATCATCCGGGTCTTCATCAGACCTTCCTGCAGTTCGGTATTGATCCGTGACTGCTGCACCAACAGGGTTTCGGTGTCTCTTACCCGGTCAGACAGGGTTTCCCTGAGGTCGGCCAGGTCAGACGTTGACTCGGTCAGGGCCCGGGATAGCTGTTGAATGGCCGAATAGCGGTCCATCTCCAGTGGATCAAAGTCGTCGCCGTAATCCGGCCCGTGTTCTTTCTCGGCACGGAACAGAATCTGGGTTTCGGTCTCGATCTCCATGCGGCGCAGCTGCTCACGAACCCGCTCGATGGTGGCGGTCATTTCGTCAAGGTTGTGACTGAAATCGCTGGTTTGCTGCTCAAGGCGGGCACGGGTAATACTGGTTTCACCGGCCAGGTTAACCATTTCGTCGAGCAGCGGAGCGGATACCCGGATGGTTTCCTGAGGCGTGCGCTGGGCTCCAGCCCGAGCCCGGGTCCGTTCCGCGGGCGCCTTCTTTGATGATGGTTTGGGGGCCGGGGCCGCTGCTTTATCGGCCTGGTGTGCTGGTGCGCTGGCAGCGGGTGTTTTCGCCTCAGGCCCGGGAACGGGCGCGGCAGAAGCCGGGGCGGCCTCCGCATCGGCTATGGGTGGCACCGTGCCGGTACTCTCGAAACGCTGACGGATGTCGTTGACCAGGGCGGTTATACCCTCATGGTCGGCCTGGATGGATCTCCAGCTGTCCTCATCCGGCTTGTTCCCGCCCAGATCAATCAGCCGGGTTTCCATCTCATGGGCCTTGTCACCCAGGGCAAACAACTGCGACAGGCGTGCGCCCCCTTTCAGCGTATGCAGGGCACGCTGGGCTTCCAGATTGAAATGGCTGTTCGACAGATCCTTATACCAGTCGCTGAGCAGCTGCTCGAGCTGTTCGAGAATCTCGTCCGCTTCCTCGAGGAAGATTTCCAGCACTTCCGCATCAACGGCTTCACTCTCGGCCGTCTGTTCCAGCCCCGGGGAGTCGACGGCCTCAGCCGTTCTGTGAGAGCTTTCAAAGGCCCTGGTCAGCTCCACATTGCTCACCGGTTTGTTGCCTTCTTCAATGCTGGTGAGCATGTGACGGAGTGTGGTCTGGGCCTGTTCGCTCAGTTGCAGCAGGTCGTTCTGGTTGCCGACACCTGCGATCAGCGGGTCCAGTGCGTCGGCCCAGACCCCGGCCAGTTCAGCAACCGGGTCCAGGTCCGACAGCCGGGCACCGCCTCTGAGCGTACGCAGTTCCTGCTGGAGCTGGGTGACGCCCTGCAGTTCGTGAGGGTCATCGCGCCACTGGGCCAGACATTCACCAATGGCCTCATGAATTTCCAGTCCTTCGTCAAGGAAGATACCGACCAGGTCATTGGCGGAGGGATCCGGCATGGCTCCTGCCAGTGTGGGAGTCTGTTCCGGTCCTTCCGCATCAACGGATTGCCCCGCCAGAATGGCCTTTATCCTGTGCACCAGTTCGTGGGCTGGCGGGCAGGGCCTGCCAGTGGCCACTTCCTCTACCATCTGTGCCAGCCGGTCGTGACAGGCAAACAACAGGTTATTCATGCCCGCACTGGCGTCCAGCTGGCCCTGAGCCACTTTTTCGAACAGGTCTTCGAGCACATGGGTCAGATCACCAATGGCGTTAATTCCCGCCATTCGCGCACCGCCCTTGAGGGTGTGAACATCCCGCTGCAATTCAGCTGCGACATTCCGGTCGGACGGGTTTTCGGTCCAGGTCTGAAGCAAGCTGCCGGTTGAATTGATCAGCTCGTAAGCTTCTTCGAGGAAAATCTCTACCAGTTCCGGGTCCAGGTGGGACAGGTCCGCGGCTTTCAGTTCGTCCCGGTCTGGTTCTGCCGGTGATTCTGACTGTGCTGGATCGTGATAGTCCGGTTCCGGCGCGGTCTCTCCGCTATCGGGTATGGGCAGTTGCTGGTCGTCTGAAACACCATACTGAGTGCTGACACCGGTGACTGGCCCGGCTCCGGTTACGCTGTCCATGTAGGCGCGGATGTCACTGATCAGATCCGGTGCCGGGCGGGGAGCCTCCTGCTGTTCAAGAGCTTCCACCATACCCGCGAGACGATCGTGGCAGCGGAAAAGCAGATCCGACAGTGAGCTGGTCACCGGCAGGCGGTTTTCGGTGAGGCCTTCGAACAGGCTTTCCAGCTCATGGGAGAGGTCGCCAACAGGGGAGATATCGGCCAGCCGGGCGCCGCCTTTCAGGGTGTGCAGGTTCCGTTGCAAAAGCTGCAAAAGTTCGGTGTTGCCGGTGTGTTCACTCCAGCTTTGCAGGGAATCAGCCGTACTGTCGATCAGCTCACGGGCTTCCTCAAGGAATATGGCGGCGAGTTCGTCATCCATTTCCTCATCTGTTTCAGGCAATGGCGGTACTTTGCTGTCTGCTGCAACGCTATCTCCGGGCAGCCCGACCTCGCTAGCGGGGCTGTGGTCAGTCGCCCCGGGGGCATCGCTGGACTCCGGATCGAGCTTATTGGCAGGTTCCGGCGCAGCCGGCTGCCCCGTTGCCAGGGAGTCCAGGTCTTCAATCAGGGGTTTGCTGAACTCTGTTGCCAGCCCGGCAGCGACCTGATCCATCATGTTGATCAGGTGCTCATGGGCCGCCCGGACAATGAAGAAATAGTCTTCATCGGGCTGCAATGCGCTTGATGCGGTGCGCTCATAGGCCCGGAGAATTGTCTCGGAAAGCTCTGCCACATCGGGTAGCTGGGCTTTTCGGGCGCCGTCGGTGAGCCGGCTCAGTTCTTCTCTGAGAATGTCGCGGGGCCTGGTCCTGTCAGGTTGGGCTGCCCATTCATCCAGAATGCGATCGGCGTCGAGCAGGATATCCAGCCCTTCGTTCAGAAACAGCTGAACCAGCTGCGGACTGGTGCGGGGCCGGGCCTCATCGTGCTCCGATGTGGCGCTTTGCAGCGTGGCATTGGCCACCGCTTCGAGCTTGTGCAGGAATGCATCGGTTCCGGGAAGTTCCGACTGAGGATTTTCGGCGATCTGACCGAGTCCCTCGGTGATAAAGCTGCAGGCCTGTTCAATCAGCTTGATGACGTCACGGTCGGCCCTGTGGTTCTGGGCCCGGGCCTCCTTGACAAACCGTTCCAGCGGCGTAATGACCCTGGCAATCGGACCAATGCCCGCGGTCTGGGCGCTACCCTTCAGGGTATGCAGTGCCCGGGACAGATCATCGGTATAGGCAACACTGGACTTGTCACCGGTAGCCTCGAGAAAGTCTTTGAGGGTCTGTAAATGGGCTTCGGTCTCGCTCTCGAAAATCTCCAGCAGTACCGGATCAATCGGTTCCGCCGTTTCAGCCGCCGGCTCTGGTCTGCCACTCGTGCTATCCGCCACCGGCGTGGCCTGGTCCGGTCCGGATTCCGGCATCGCACTGGTATCGGGGATATCTCCGCTCGCCAGGGCATGGGCTCTTGCCTCCAGAGCCGCTGTGTCGGTGGATGGCGGCCGCTGTTTTTCGAAATCCTCAACCAGCCCGGGCAGCTCGGCCGAGACCTCGTCCAGCACGGCGGCAATGTCGTCGTTCATGAACAGGGTGCCGTCGATCACGTGGTTGAGCATATTTTCAACCGACCAGGAAAGCTCACCAACAACAAGCGCGCCCACCATGCGGCCACTGCCCTTCAGGGTGTGAAATGCCCGCCGCAGTTCGGACAGGGCAGTGCGGTCTTCATGATTCCTTAACAGGGCCGGCAGGTATTGCCGGATAGTTTCCAGGACCTCGCCGGCTTCTTCGTTGAAAATCTCCAGGATTTCATCATCAATCAGCTCGTCTTCACTGTCGCTGTCCGGTTCCCGGGCGTCATCGGCAGCAGGTTGTACCGCCGCGCCTTCACTGTCTGTTTTGCGTGTGGTCGAGAGGGCTTCGGCGCGTTCGATCAGGGCCTGGACATCGCCAGTCGACTCGCCGTTGCGGAATTCCTGAATCAGCGACGGAATGCGGGAGTGAACCTGGTCGATCAGTCTGAACATGTCATCGGTAGGCTTGAGCGTCTGGTCAATTACCCGGTTCAGCAGGTTTTCAACGGACCAGGCCAGTTCGCCAATGCTGGAGGCTCCCACCAGGCGACCACTGCCTTTGAGAGTATGGAATGCGCGTCTGACCTCTGTCAGCGCCTCGCGGTCATCCGGGCTCTGGCGCAGGCGCGGGTAGAATTCATCAATGGTTTCAAGTACCTCCTCGGCTTCCTCTATAAATATGCCGAGAATTTCATCATCCAGCAATTCGGTATCGGAGGCTTTGGCCGAGCCATTTCCGGCTTCGACGGGCGCCTCCGGGCTGATGGTAGGCAGGTCTGCGATATCTGACGGATGTTCCCATGTGGGCTCCTCACCGACCGGGAAGCCCAGTTCCCGCAAGCTGGACTCGGCCAGTCTGAGCACGCTTTCGTTGTCACCAATACCATCCGCCACACGTTCAAGATAATACTCAATGCTGGTTATGGCATCAGCCAGAGTGTCGAGCTGTTTCCAGTCGGGGATCTGTTTCCCGCCCAGCAGCACATCCGTCACATAGCGCTCGGCGGAGGCAAGCATGTCAGCAACACGGTCCAGCGGGATCAGCGCCAGGCCGCCGCGGATGCTGTGTAAAAGGCCGGGAACATGTTCAATTTCGCGGGCTTCCCATTGCGAGGCGATGAAATTGATGACGGCGGATTTCACCTGCTCCAGGGTGTTACGGGATTCGCGCAGCAGAGCACTGCTGGCTTGCCCCAGCTCGCGGGAGGCAGGATTGACAGGATCCGAGTCTTTGCCGGCCTGGCCGCTATCCGGTTTGCGGTCGCTGTCGAGGCCGGCCAGACTGGCTTCGATATAAAGCAGCGCGCCGGCAATGTCCATCATGGTGCCATCGTCGACCACATCCTGCTGGCTGGAAAGTTTTTCCACCAGTTCGATCTGCTCGGTAACCACCTTGCGCGGAATGCCAAGACCCAGTACCGCCAGGGTGTTGGCAATCTGACGCAGGCCGGGCAGCAGTTCGTCCAGTTCCTCGTTCTGTCGGCTACTGGACCGGACAAACAGGTCGAGCTGGTCCTTGAGCCTGGCCAGTTCTTCATTCAGTGCATTGACCACGGAATGAATAGCATCCCGACCGGGACCCGAAGCGCGCTCCTGGGCAATGTTGACATCGTCGTCCGATGGCAGCGCATGGGACAGGCCATAGGCCTCGCGTAGCGCTTTTACCCGGCTGGTATCAAGCTCCCTGGCGCGGGCAACATAATAGAGCAGGTGTTTCAGCAGGGCTTCTGGCGCGGCCTGCCGGAGAATATCATTGCGGTCATCGGTCAGGTTGCGGATATCCGCATCCAGCTCACGCAAGAGTGATTTCACAGCTGCATTGACCGGATTGACCCGCTCCTGAAGGGTCTCGACAAACCCGCCTGCCGCCTTCCAGAGTTCGCCGCGGGGCGTGTTCCTGCAGAGCCGGATCAGCCGGTCGATAACCTTCTGCATGTAATCGAAATGCGCATCCAGATCGGCCTCGCGTACCACGCCCGCAAGCGCAAACTGGAACATCTGCCGCAGCTTGCGGAGGTGGCCCCGAACCTTGGGGTCCTGAAGACGTTGGGATACATTGGCCGGAGCACCCTTTTGGGCCGGGGAAAGATCCGGCTTGAACACCGATGTATCTGACAGCAGTGGCTCACCACGAACGGCCCTGAGGTCATTCAGCAACGGTAGCAGAATGAGCGGGAAATCGTCCTCGCTGCTGGTCAGATGCTCAAGGTACTGGGGAAGCTGCAGGATTGCCTGCATCAATACTTCCACCGCATCGTCGGTGTTGGTCAGGTTGTTGTTGAGGATCGCCTGGGTCAGCTTCTCCATTTCCTCGGTCAGCAGAGCTGCGCCATAAAGCTCAACCATCTGCAGGGTGCCGTGAACCTGGTGAAGATAGTTCAGGCAGAAGCGCAACCGTGCCTTATCGTCCCTGTTGTCGACGAACGTTTCCAGGGCCTGCTGGCTCTGGGTCAGCGTGTCCTGTATTTCGCCGCGAACCCAGTCCAGGGCGATGCTGTCATGGTGATTGCCCATAACCACTCCGGTTATTCTTCGTCAGGCTGGCGTTTGATCCACGCCAGCACATGTTCCGAGGGCACCCTCTGCAAGCCAGGGGGATGCCAGTCGGTCAGTTCCCCTTGCCCCAGCACCAGCAGCCCCCCGGGCGCCAGTCTTTCTGCAAGCCGTTTTACAATCTCTCTGCGGCGCCAGCGCCGAAAGTAAATCAGCAGATTCTGGCAGAAAATAATGTTCACTCCGTGCATCGGCGCGTGCTTGAGGTCCAGCACGTTCAGATGGGTAAAACACACCCGATCCCGGATGCTTGCAACAATCTCGACAGTATTCCGTTGTGCCGGGCGGAAATACCGGTTTTTCATGGTCTTGTCTATGCTGGTCAGCTTTCTGGCGCTGAACAGCCCCGACCTGGCCTTGGTGATGGCCGGTTTGCTGATGTCGGACCCGGTGACGCCAAACAGAGGTTTCAGCGCCAGAGCTTCCATGCATTGATTCAGGATCATGGCCAGGGTGTAGGCCTCCTCTCCCGTCGAGCAACCCACGCTCCACGCCTCCAGCGGACGTTTCCTGAGCGTTTCCCGGGGCCGGGTCATCACGTAATCCGATACCAGCCGGAACGCATCCTCGTCCCGGAAGAAGCGCGTCTCCTGAACAGTCAACCTGTCAACCAGCGTGGCCCACTCAACGATGGCGTCGGGACCAGAAACAATCTGTTCGTAATAGGCCTGGTAACTGTTGCAGCCTATTTCCCGCATGCGTATCCCGAGATTGGTTTCGAGAAACGACTTGCGGCTCTCGGTCAGCGCCATGCCGGTCCGGTGCTCCAGCAGAGTCTGCCACTGGCTGAACTGCGCCTCGTCCATCTCCGGGAGTCGGCGCAGGGACCAGATACCGTCAGCGGTCGACAGGTCGTCGCGGGTCTCAGCCATAAACTGCCAGCGGCCTCGGGTTCAATGTCAGCTAACCACCGGAACGTCGTCGTCTTCCTCTTCTTCCTGATCAGTCGTGTCCGCGTCCGGCAGCGTGAAACCGGCAACCGAGGACCGCAGCTCGGAAGCCATCTCGGCGAGATTACCGATAGACTTCGCCGTAGCGTTGGTACCGGAGGACGTCTGCGAGGTGATTTCCTGGATGACGTTCATGGTGTTGGAAATATGAGCCGCAGAAGACGACTGCTGACGCGCGGCGTTGGAGATGTTCTGGATCAGTTCCGCCAGCGACATGGATACGTTCTCGATTTCCTCGAGCGCGATACCGGCGTCCTGCGCCAGGCGGGCACCACGGACAACCTCGGCAGTGGTGTGTTCCATGGAGATAACGGCTTCGTTGGTGTCCGACTGGATGGTTTTAACCAGCGCTTCAATCTGCTTGGTGGCGGCCGAGGAACGTTCCGCAAGGCGCTGTACCTCGTCCGCAACCACCGCGAAGCCCCGGCCGGCGTCACCGGCCATGGAGGCCTGGATTGCCGCGTTCAGGGACAGGATGTTGGTCTGGTCGGCAATGTCGTTGATCAGCGATACAATGTCGCCGATTTCCTGGGAGGATTCACCCAGACGCTTGATCCGTTTGGAGGTTTCCTGGATCTGCTCGCGGATGTTGTCCATGCCGCGGATGGTATTCTGCACCACTTCCGCGCCTTTCTTGGCAATCGCAACGGACCTTTCGGCAACCGCGGAGGATTCAGCGGCGTTGGAAGACACCTGGTCGATGGATACCGCCATTTCGTTAACCGCCGCAGAAGCGCCGGCAATTTCCTGGGCCTGGTGTTCGGAAGCGTCGGCGAGGTGCTTGGCTGTGGCCTGGGTCTCCTGGGCAGCTGATGCCACCCGCACGGCAGTACCACGGATCGCCTGCACCAGTCCGCGCATCTGGTCGATCGCGTAGTTGATGGAATCGGCGATGGCACCGGTAAAGTCCTCGGTAACCGTGGCCTCCGTTGTCAGGTCACCATCAGCCAGGTCGGCCAGCTCGTCCAGCAGGCGCAGAATCGCATTCTGGTTCTGTTCGTTCTGTTCCTGGGTCTTGGCCAGGCGTTCCTGGGCTTCGCGGTAGAGCACGACACCGATTATCGCAACAATGCCGATCATTGCTGCCAGAATAAAGAAAGCAAGGGTCGGATTGATGAAGCGGGAACCGACCTGGCCGGTAAACCTGTCGGCAAGCACTGACAGCTCGTCCAGCAGAACCTGCGAGTCCTGGAAGATATCGCTGGCGGCAGTACGCACCCTGAACAGGTCGGGAGAGGCTTCAAGAATGGCGTCCACGTTCTGGGACACGAACTCGAACAGTTCCCCAACGGCTTCCAGGCCGTAGCGGGCGTCGTCGTCAGTAACCCGGGAAATGCCCATTGCCGGATCGCCGTTCACCTGGCCATTGAATACCCGGCCGAAAAGGTTGGCGTCGCGACCGAAACGGTCAGCGGCAATCACCGCGTCTTCGTCACCGGACAATACATTGTTGACTGAACGCACGATCCGCTCTGCCAGCAGGGACTGGCGCTGTGCCAGGGCAATCTGTTCGGCGGGTGCGTTATTCTCCAGAAGAATCTGGACGATGTCGTCGTATTCCACCTGAAGCTGGGGAATGGTTTCGTTCAGCGTCTGCGCCACGTCGTGAAGGCCGAGCACCGTGTCGCGAGTTGACAGGATGCTGTCGGCATTGTCACGGACTGTCTCCCAGGTCTGCTGGACGTCGCTGTTCTGGGCGAGCTCGCTCGGTGGCAGGTCGGTGTCCGGGTTGCCGTTAATCAGGTAGCCCCAGAGCCGACCAAACTCGTCCCTTGAGCGCCTGAGTGCGTCGAAGGCAGAGGCAGTACCGTCGGCGGCCTCCGTCGCGTTCTTTGCGATTTCCTGGGATAGCACCCGCAGTTCTGCCGTATGAGCGATGTATTGCTGATCGTGCTGACTGTCCCGGTTAAGGATGAACAGTACTGCAACGAGCAGGGCGGTCAATGCAATCAGTGTGACGATCAGGAAGGCAACAAGCTTGTTGCCTCCCTGCCCCATACCGAGTTTTCCGGCTCTATTTTTCATTGTCTGGCTCCCGGCCTTTTCTTCATCTTGATAGTCGTAAGTCGGTTCCTGCGGGCGCTCGGCAGAAAGCTGGGGGTAGCTGCTGTCATTCCCCCTACCATTGCGCTACATTCAGAAAGCGTTGGTCGTCGAGCAGATCGGCGGCGGAAAACACTTTCCAGACTTCTTCGTTACGTTCATAGCCGCCGTTGACAAACGGCTGTACGCTTGCCGGAACACCCTGTGGCGATGCCACATGGCTGTCGACGGCGAAATACTGCATCCCGGATACACTGTCCACCACCAGGCCGCTGAACACGTCTCCCTGTTCCACAACCAGTACCCGGCGATCACGATAGTTGCGTGATGAGCTGGGCACCTCAAAAAAACCGGCGAGATCAATCAGGGGAAGCAGTCGGCCGCGAACGTTGGCGGCACCCAGCATGAAAGAACGGACCCCCGGTATGTGGGTATAGCGGGGGACATGGAGGATTTCGATGACTTCGCCCATGGGCGCAGCATAGAGTTCACCGCCAAGGACAAAGCCGATTCCGTTCCAGAGTTCAACGGCTTGCTGCTGCTCCGGCAGACCGGCAGCGATTGCACGGCTGCGCCGGGCGATATCGGTCAGAATGGCAAAAGGGGCGGCCTCGGCAGACATGCTCACTCCACGTCTGGGAATCAGCCATTAAGGCTGTTAATGGTTTTTATCAGGTCATCTTCGTTAACAGGCTTTACCAGGTATCCCTTGGCGCCTTGACGAGTGCCCCATACACGATCCGTTTCCTGATCCTTGGTAGTGACAATCACCACCGGGATTGAGGCCGTTTCCGGAGCCCGGGTCAGTTGCCGGGTAGCCTGAAAGCCATTCAGGCCGGGCATCACCACATCCATCAGTACCAGATCCGGTGTTTCAGCCCGCGCTTTTGCAACGCCGTCGGCTCCGTTATCTGCTGTCAGCACCTCATGCTTGTGTTTTTCCAGAATGGTCGAGATTTTCTTAACCTCAGTCGGAGAATCATCAACAATCAGAATGCGGGCCATGGTGTCCTCAATAGGTCAGTGCTGGATCTGGGTTACTGTTCCGCGGTGGGAACATACTGGCGAATAGTGTTAAGCAGCTCATCTTTGCTGAAGGGCTTGGTCAGGTACTGGTCCGACCCGACAATGCGTCCTTTCGCCTTGTCAAAAAGACCATCCTTGCTGGACAGCATGATCACGGGGGTCTTTCTGAAGGAGGAGTTGTTCTTGATCAGCGCGCAGGTCTGATAGCCGTCCAGCCTGGGCATCATGATATCAACGAATATGATGTTGGGCTGGGAGTCCGCTATCTTGGCCAGGGCATCAAAGCCATCGGTTGCGGTAATCACTTCGCAACCAACTTTTTTCAACAGGGTTTCGGCAGTTCGACGAATGGTTTTGCTGTCGTCGATCACCATGATCTTCAGATTTTCGAAGTTATCATCCATTGTCCAACAGCCTTGCGCTCTGCGTATCGTTATTTTCAGACCGGGCTTTTTAACACAATCGTGAACGTTGTCCTATAAGCCACGCTTATTTATAGAGTATTAGTGCCAGTATAAATAGTAGAACTTTGTGACCAAATGTACTTGCGCGGGTACAATACCAGCGGTGACCACAGCATAGCACTTATTGTGAGGGGAGCTCTGCATAGCGGTTCCGGTTTTTTTTACCTTTATATCAGACGAGGCACTATGAAAGTCCGGCTTGGCATCGTGATGGACCCCATCGAGAAAATCCACTTCAAAAAGGACAGCTCTCTGGCCATGCTTGTGGCCGCCCAGGAACGGGGCTGGTCCATCGAGTACATGGAGATTTCCGATCTTTACCTCAAAGGCGCACAGGCGCGGGCGCGGACCCGGGATCTGACGGTACATATGGATCCGTTAAGGTGGTTTGAATACGGGGAATCGCGGGATTGCGCTCTGGGTGATCTGGACGTCATTCTGATGCGCCAGGATCCGCCGGTAGACCGCGAATTCCTGATGGCCACATACATTCTGGAGGCTGCCGAGCAGCAGGGTGCTCTGGTTGTGAATCCGGCCGCGACCCTGAGGGACTGCAACGAAAAGCTCTTTGCCACCCAGTTTGACGACCTCACGCCGCCGCTGATAGTGACGCGTTCGTCCCAGCGCCTGCGCGAGTTCTATGCCGAGCACAAAGACGTGATCATGAAGCCGGTTGATGGCATGGGTGGCAGTTCGATCTTCCGAATCAAGGAAAACGATGCCAATCTGGGCGTGATCATAGAGACGCTGACCAATAACGGCGCGCATCAGGCCATGGCCCAGAGGTATGTGCCGGAAATTCGGCAGGGTGACAAACGAATCCTGCTGATTGACGGTGAGCCAGTGCCTTACGCCCTTGCCCGTATTCCCTCTGATGGCGAGAATCGCGGTAACCTGGCGGTCGGTGGACGCGGTGAAGGCCGCGAGCTGACGGCAAGAGATCGCGAGATCTGCGAACGGGTAGCGCCGGTGATAAAGCAGAAGGGACTTATCCTGGTGGGTCTCGATGTGATCGGTGATTTCCTGACGGAAATTAACGTCACCAGTCCCACCTGCATCCGGGAACTGGATCTGGCGTTTGGAATCAATATCTCGGATCTGCTGATGGATGCCATTGAACGGCATCTTGGAAAAAGGGGTAACAGGCAGTAATGGCAGTTCAGGTCAGCGACTTCGATCGGTTTTCATTCACGCTTTTTATCGCGCTGGCACTTCACGCGATCATCGTGCTGGGCATTACTTTCGCCCCTGAGCCGCCCCGATCTTCAGCGCAGACCATGGAAATTACCCTGTCCCAGGCTGATGATGAGACCGATCCGGAACAAGCTGATTTTCTGGCGCAGACCAGTCAGAAGGGCAGTGGCACGGAAGCAGAGCCGATGGAGATGACGTCGCCGCAGGCATCGGATGTCAGCCGCAATGAGATTGAGCCAGTCCAGCCGCAGCCGCCTGCCCGGACCGAGCCTGTTGCCCGTCAGGAGTCGTCGGTAGTGGCCACGCAAGCCAGTGCCCGACGCAGTGCTGCAGAGCCCGAGACGGCCGAAGCGGAGATTGAAGAACCGCTCCCGGTGCGGGAAAAACAGACTCTGATGGAGCGCAGCCTGGAAATTGCCAGCCTGGAAGCGAGATTTGACCAGCAGCGCCAGGCTTATGCCCGGAAGCCGCGGGTGATGCGCGTGACTGCAGCGTCTACACTGAGATCAACCAACGCCGCCTATGTGCGCAACTGGGTCGATAAAGTGGTGCGGGTGGGTAATATCAATTATCCATCGGAAGCCCGGCAATCGAATCTTTACGGGAATGCGCGGATTCTGGTTTCGCTGCGAAAAGACGGCACAGTGAAGGAACTGGCGATTCTGGAATCTTCCGGCAGTACCGTGCTGGACGATGCCGCCATCCGGATTGTCAGAATGGCCGCGCCGTTTGCGCCGTTCCCGGATTCACTGAGGGAGAATGTCGATGAACTTGAAATTATCCGTACCTGGGTATTCGGTCAACAGGGGTTGAGTTCGGGATGACGGCTTCAAAGGAATCGCCCAACAGTCTGCGCAATCACTTTCTGGTGGCGTCGCCCTATCTTCAGGATCCCCGGTTTCACCGGGCGGTGATCTATATCTGTGAGCACTCCGGAGAAGGGGCTTTGGGTCTGATGGTCAATCAGCCGCTGGATATCCATCTGGGTGAAATACTGGAACAGCTGGATATGGAGGGCGGCGAACTTAATGTACCGGTATACGGCGGCGGACCAGTCCAGCAGGAGCGCGGTTTTGTTCTGCACACACCCGACAGGAGCTGGCAGAACACCGCCGAAGTCACTCCGGGTATCTGGTTGACCACTTCCCGCGATGTGCTGGCGGATATCGGTTATGGCCTGGGCCCGGAGCATTACCTGGTATGCCTGGGTTATGCTGGCTGGAGTGAAGGCCAGCTGGAAGAAGAATTATCCAGCAGTGCCTGGCTTAACTGCCAGGCCTCTGCTGATATTCTCTTCAATACATCGCCGGCCGACAGATATCAGGCGGTGCTCAGGACCATCGGGATCGATATCAATCAGCTCAGTGATTCGGTGGGTCATGCCTGAGGGCGGGCAACCGGTGCCGCAAGGGCAAAGGCGGGTGCTGGCGTTTGATTTCGGAACCCGCCGGATCGGGGTGGCCAGTGGCCAGGAAATGCTCGGTACCGGCCAGGCCTTAGCCATGCTGCCGGCCAGCGACGGTTTGCCGGACTGGCAGCAGATCGGAACGCTGTTGCAGGAGTGGCAGCCGGATCTGGTAGTGGTGGGGCTACCGCTTAATATGGATGGCACTGAAAATGATATGTGCGCGCGGGCCCGCAAGTTTGGCAAGCGCCTTCACGGCCGCTTTCATGTAGCGGTGGAGATGGTGGACGAGCGCCTGACCAGCTTTGCAGCGAAGGGCGACGTGATGGCAGCAGGCGGCAGTCGGAACTACGGTAAACACGGAGTCGACGACCGGGCCGCCGTACTGATTCTTGAAACCTGGTTCAACCAGCAATCGCAGGACACCCGACCGGGAGCAATTCAATGACCCAATTGCCTGATGTAGATCAGCTTCTGGAACGGATGGAAGCCGGCCTTCGCGAAGTGCTGGAGCATCGGGGAGTCGTCGCGCCGGTCATGATCGGTATCCGTACCGGCGGTGTCTGGCTGGCGGAACAGCTAAATGAGCGCCTGGGCTTGCCGGCACTGCTCGGCGAGCTGGATATCTCGTTCTACCGGGATGATTTCAGTCGCGTCGGCCTGAACCCGAAAGTCATGCCATCCAGCCTGCCATTCGATACCGAGGGTCGCGATATCGTTCTGATCGACGATGTGCTGATGAGCGGACGCACGATTCGGGCGGCGATGAATGAAATTTTCGATTACGGTCGTCCATCCAGTATCATTCTGGCGACTCTGGTTGACCTTGGCGCGCGCGAACTGCCGGTCCAGCCCGACGTCACCGGTCAGGTACTGGCCCTGGCGCCGAACCAGCGGGTCAAGCTGCGTGGCCCGGAGCCGTTATATCTCGAACTCAGGGAAACCGGTGAATAAACCAGAAACAATGACACCAGCGGGCACTCAATGACGGCACAGGATCCTCCGATCACATCACTGCAACTGACCGAGGACGGTCAGTTACGCCATTTTCTGACGCTGGATGGCCTTGACCGGGCGCTGCTCACTGACATCCTTGATACCGCAGACTCTTTTATCGAAGTGGGCGAGCGCAGCATCAAGAAAGTCCCGCTGCTGCGTGGACGCACGGTCGTCAACCTGTTCTTTGAATCCAGTACCCGTACCCGCAGCACCTTTGAGCTTGCCGCCAAACGGCTGTCAGCCGACGTGCTCAACCTCGATATCAATACCTCGGCAACGTCAAAAGGCGAGTCGCTGTCAGACACACTGCTGAATCTCGAGGCCATGGCCAGTGACATGTTCGTGGTTCGCCATTCCCAGAGCGGCGCACCACACTTCATTGCCGAGAGCGTGACCCCCGGCGTAGCCATTATCAATGCCGGTGATGGCCGGCACGCGCATCCGACCCAGGCGATGCTGGATATGCAGACGATACGTCAGCATAAAGGCAGCTTTGAGGGCCTTAAAGTGGCGATCGTCGGCGACGTTCTGCATTCCCGGGTGGCGCGCTCCCAGATCGGGGCGTTGCGGGTGCTGGGCGCTGCCGAGGTCCGGGTGATTGCGCCAGCCACCCTGTTGCCCACGGATGTTGAAAGTCTTGGCTGCACTGTCGAGTACGATATGGCGAGAGGCATTAGGGGTGTTGATGTGGTGATCATGCTGCGGTTGCAGAAGGAGCGCATGGAAGGGGCGCTGTTGCCCAGCGAGCGCGAGTTCTATCGGCTTTATGGTCTGGGCCGGGAAAAGCTGGCACTGGCTCATCCGGAATGCATCGTTATGCACCCGGGCCCGATAAACCGTGGCGTGGAAATTGAATCTGCGGTGGCCGACGGCCCGCAGTCGGTGATCCTCGACCAGGTCACCAACGGCATAGCGATTCGAATGGCGGTGATGTCCATGGCCATGGGTGGCCAGATGGCCGACCGCAACCGCCAGGCGGCCCAGAGGAGAGTGCCGTGAGGACTACCACCGGGGACCCATCCTCCAGCCTGGCGCTGGTTGGCGGTCGTCTTGCGACGACTGATGAACCGGCGACACTGGTTATCCGTGACGGACGGATTGAGTCGGTAACCGACCCGGATTCCGGATCCAGCGCTGATCGGTTCATCGATGTCAGCGGCTGCCTTATCAGCCCGGGTTTCGTCGACCTCTGTTGCAATCTGAGAGAGCCGGGTAATGGCCAGAAGGGCAATATTGCCAGCGAAAGCCGGGCTGCGGCCCACGGTGGGTTCACCACACTGTGCGCCTCGCCTGAAACCTCGCCGGTAAATGATTCCGGGGCCGTGACCAATCTGATCCTTGATGTAGCCGGCAAGCGGTCAGCGGTCCGCATACTGCCGGTAGGTGCGATCACCCGGGGGCTGGAGGGTGAGCTTCTCAGTGATATGGCAGGCCTGTCGGCGGCGGGCTGTGTGGCGATGGGCAACGGTAGTCGCACGGTGAGCAATGCCCGGGTGCTGAGACGCTGTATGGCCTACGCGCAAACGTTCGGGTTAACCGTGATGTTCAGCCCCGAGAACCGGGCGCTGGCTGCGGACGGCTATGCCCATGACGGACCGGTGGCGTCCCGGCTCGGGCTTATAGGTATTCCTGAAGTCGCGGAAACGACAGCAGTGATGGAAATGCTGTTGCTGGCTGAGGAAACGGGGGTGCGCCTGCATCTCAGTCAGTTGTCCTGTGCCCGTAGCGTTGAAATGCTGATGGAAGCCCGCCGTCGCGGCATTGCCGTAACCGCTGACGTGGCCATGCATCAGCTTGTGTTCACCGATAAGGCGCTCTCGGGTTTTGACAGCCGTTACTACGTTCGGCCGCCCCTCAGAGGTGAGACCGATCGCCAGGCGCTGGTTGCCGGTGTGCGCGACGGGGTGATTGACGCCATAACCAGTCAGCACCAGCCCCATGATTCTGCTGCCAAACAGGCGCCCGTGGCAGCCACCGAGCCCGGCCTGTCCACGATTGAAACCACGCTGTCCATGGGGTTGTTGTTGGTGCAACGTGGTGAACTGACCCGGCAGCAATTGCTGAAAGCGCTGACCGAGGGGCCTGCCTCGGTGATCGGGCGCAGCGCAGCGATCACGCCGGGGGCCGCTGCCGATCTTTGCGCATTCGACACCGGCATGGCCTGGACCCCATCGGCCAGCAATCTTTGCTCGGCCGGCCTCCATCACCCCTTTCCCGCAGAGTCATTGCCCGGAAGGGTTCGCCTTACCCTTTGCGGCGGAGAGACGGCCTGGTCCTCTGAACCGGGGTGAAATCCCCGTCAGCCTCAACGGACAGCAGCTTTCAGCGCCTTGCCTGGCTTGAAACCGACCGTCTTGCTTGCAGGAATGCGAATGCTTGCACCAGTCTGCGGATTACGGCCCTCTCTGGGCTCCCGCTGACGAATGCTGAAGGTGCCGAAACCAGTCAGTGTGACGTCTTCGCCACGGGCCGCAGCCGCCGAGATCTCATCAGTGAATATGGTGATTACTTCGCTGGCCTTGTCGCGGGTCAATCCGGTCTGGTCGGCCACAGCAGCGGCCAGTTCGGGTTTGCGCATAGCTATCTCTCCGGGTGGCTAAGGGTGAGGGCGCGTTAGAGGCGCCGGCACCGGAAAGCTATAGCGGGTCGCGGTCAAATGCGCAAACCCCGACCCCAAGTGAATTCAGCGAGGTGAGCGATAATGTTTGCAGATCAGCAAAAGGTTGGCAGTTGGCAGGCTTGCCTCTCCTGCAAGTAACAGATTCCGAGCGGCTTCTCTGATAATCTGACGGGAGGGTGAAGAATCATTCCGTCAAACAGTCCGATCCAGGAGGTAGTGTCAATGCAGTCGATCAGAGTTTACCTGCGTCAGATTTCCCTGTTCATGATCCTCGCCATGGCTCTTGCCACGACCTGGTCGAGCACGACGGTTGCGGGTGTCGTTGGCACGGGTGAGGTGCTGAGCGAACAAAGGGCCGAAGTGGATCGCCAGTCACTGATGTCCATGCTGGAACGTCAGGATGTGAAGGAAGCGCTCAGCACCATGGGTGTGGATCAGTCAGAGCTGGAAAACCGCATCCAGAGCCTGACGCCGTCGGAGCTGGCGGATTTCAATAATCAGCTGGCGGAGGCGCCGGTTGGTCAGGACGTGGTGGGTGTCATCGTGCTTTTCCTGCTGGTATTTATTATCACGGACATGCTCTGCGCCACCAATATCTTCAGCTTCGTCAACTGTATTCGCTAGCCAGGCTTTGACCGTGTCAATGAGGGCGCTGACCGGCGCCCTGGTTCTGCTGATGGCCGGCTGCGCCAGCATTCCGCCCTGGCCGGACAGGACCGGTGGTGCCGATAATGAGGGCGGCGAGGCACCGGTTCGGCTGGCTGTTCCTTTCTTTCCCCAACAGCGTTATCAGTGCGGCCCGGCCGCCCTTGCCTCAATGCTCACCAGCCAGGACGTTGCGGTAACACCGGAACAGCTGGTGCCCCGGGTTTATCTGCCGGAACGGCAAGGCAGCCTCAAGGTTGAACTGGTCGCTGCTGCCCGCCAATACGGTCTGCTGGTGTATCCGCTGGCAGCCGATCTTGCTGCTATTCTGGCCGAAATCGACGCTGGTCATCCGGTTCTGGTAATGCAGAATCTCGGATTTGACTGGTTTCCCCAGTGGCATTTTGCGGTCGTGATCGGCTACGACCCGGCAGCAGAAGAGCTGGTACTGCACACCGACACCCGTCGGGCCAACCGCCAGTCCGTGAATGTGTTCTACCGCACCTGGGATCGAGCGGGGCAATGGTCTGCCGTTATTCTGCCTCCGGGTGACTTCCCCGCTACCGCACAGCCCCTGCCCTATCTGGAAGCCGCTCATGATCTGGAACTGACCAGCCAGAGCGCAGCGGCCTTTGCTGCCTACCAGGCCGCCGCAGAGCAATGGCCGGAGGAGCCTGCTGCCCGCCTCGGCATGGGTAATATTGCTTTTGCCAAGCAGGAATGGGTTGAGGCTGTCGGGTATTATGCGGATACCGTGAGAAAATTCCCCGGGCTGGCGTCCGGCTGGAATAATCTGGCTCATGCGCTGGCCCGGGCCGGTTGTGGACCTCAGGCCGGGGTTGCGCTCGCCTGTGCCAATCAGGTTGGTCTGAGAAGCTATCCCGATGATCTGCCGGTTTCCGGGAGCTCTCAGGAGACTCCGTCAGAGGGATTTTCCTGCCCCCTTATCCAGTGTCCTGTGGCCGACTGATGCTGCAGGCCGGAAAAAAGCGCCGTGCCGATGAAGACAGGGCGCTTTTCCAGGCTTTGGCTGATGCTTACAGATCAGCCTTTCGGGCCCGCCTTCACAATGGCATCGGAGACATCAAATTTGCGGAAATTTTCGACGAACTGGCCGATCAACTCCGCCGCTTTGGCATCGTAGTCGGCTTCGCTGGCCCAGGTATTGCGCGGATTCAGCAGCTTGCTGTCGACCCCCTCCACGGATTTGGGGACATCCAGGTTCAGTGTCGGCAGGTGCTCGGTTTCGGCGTCGTCAAGATCGCCATCCTGGATAGCGGCAATGACCGCACGGGTGGTGGGAATGCTGAAGCGTTCGCCAGTGCCGTGGGGACCACCGGTCCAGCCAGTGTTGACCAGGAATACCTTGCTGCCGAACTCGTCCATGCGCTTCATCAGCAGCTCGGCGTAAACGCCCGCCGGGCGGGGAAAGAAAGGCGCGCCAAAACACGTCGAGAAAGTAGCCTTCAGCTTGGACGATGATCCCATTTCGGTTGAGCCTACCAGTGCCGTGTAGCCGCTGAGGAAATGATAGGCTGCGGCTTCCTTGCTCAGAATGGATACCGGAGGCAGTACACCGGTCATGTCACAGGTCAGGAAGACAATGTGAGATGGCTCTCCGGCGCGGTTTTCCGGAACACGCTTTTCTACGTGCTCCAGCGGGTAGGCGACGCGGGAATTTTCAGTGAGGCTGACGTTGGTGTAATCCGGTTCGCGGGTTTTGGGATCCACCATTACGTTTTCGACGATGGCGCCAAAACGGATGGCATCCCAGATAATGGGCTCGTTTTTCTGGCTCAGATCGATGCACTTGGCGTAGCAACCGCCTTCGATATTGAACACTGTGCCAGGGCCCCAGCCGTGCTCGTCGTCACCGATCAGGAAGCGGGCAGGGTCGGCCGAGAGCGTGGTTTTGCCGGTGCCGGACAGGCCAAAGAACAGGCAGGTTTCGCCGTCTTCGCCGACATTGGCGGAGCAGTGCATCGGCAGCACGTCTTTCTCCGGCAGCAGGAAATTCTGCACCGAGAACATGGCCTTTTTCATTTCGCCGGCGTAGCGCATGCCTGCCAGCAGCACCTTGCGTTTGGCGAAGTTGATAATCACGCAGCCCTCACTGTTGGTGCCATCCCGCTCCGGTTTGCACTCGAAGTTGGCGGCATTGAGAATCTGCCATTCCTGCTTGTCGGCCGGGTTATAGCTGTCAGGCACAATAAAAAGATTGCGACCAAACAGGTTCTGCCAGGCGGTCTCGGTGGTCATTTTGACCGGCAGGTAATGCTCGGGGTCCGAGCCGACATGCACACAGGAGACAAAACTGTCCTGCTCGGCAATGTACGCCTCGACCCGCTCCCAGAGTGCATCGAATTTTTCCGCATCGAACGGGCGGTTGATCGGGCCCCAATGAATATCGTCAGAGGTACTGGGCTCTTTGACAATGAAGCGGTCCATGGGCGAGCGACCGGTACGTGCGCCGGTTTCAACAACCAGTGAGCCGTTCGCCGCCAGCTTTCCTTCACCTCTTGCAAGTGCCAGCTCAACCAGTGGTGCTGCACTCAGATCATGATAGCTATTTTTCACTTCAACCTCGCCCTCGGGGGTGTACGCGTGATCGTTCAGGCGCGACATTATGCCAGAGTCGCCGGTAAAAAACGAATGCGCTGAAAGCCGCTCTGCGACCGGGTTTTGAGCTTTTCAGACCAGTTTTAACAAGGCTCAGTGTAACGTATGCCCGGTGAAAAGGTGATCAATGTCGTTTCTATCGAAGCGATAGTGAGCATGACAGAACTGACAGTCCATTTCGATCGAGCCCTGTTCCTGCAGAATGTCATAGCATTCATCCTTGCCAATCGCTTCCAGGGCAGCAAGGGTCCGGTCCCGCGAGCAGCTGCAGCGGAAGGCGACGGGCTCGGCGTCATAAAGCCGAACCGTTTCCTCGTGGAACAGCCGGTGAAGCAGGGTCTGGCTGTCGAGAGTGAGCATTTCCCCGGGCTGGACAGTGCTGGCCAGATGGTTGAGGCGGTCCCAGAGGTCTCTGTCCTCTCCACTGGTGCCCGGCAGCTTCTGCAGCATCAGGCCAGCGCTGCCGTGTTCATCGGCAAACAGGAAAAAGCTGGTGGGAATCTGCTCCGAGCGTTCAAAGTAGTCCTTCAGACAACCCGCGAGATCGGGCTCTTCCCGCGGCACCACACCCTGATAGCGTTGTCCCTTTTCCGGTGAAATGGTAATGGCCATGGTGCCTTCGCCCAGCATTGCCTGGAAGTTTTCATCACTGACGGCATGCTCGTCAAAACGGGCAATGCCACGGATGAAGCGGTCATGGCTGCACTCCGCCATCAGGGTGCTGACCGGGCCTTCGCCCTTTGCCTGGAGTGACAGCGTACCCTCGAATTTCAGCGTGCTGCTCATCAATACGCTGGCGGCCAGGGATTCCCCCAGAACCCGTCGGACGGACTCCGGATAGGGGGCCTGGGCGCCAATCTGGGCATAGCTTTCGTCAAGCCTGACCCAGGCACCCCGCACCTGGCTGTGTTCGAACAGAAATCGCTGGAACTGGTCCCCGGATGCCATGGTTTTTTCTCCTTACTAATGAGTAGGAAAGTAGGCGGACAGTCAGAGTCCGTTCTGTTCACGGAAACGCTGGATGTCCCGGCGATCCTTCTTCGATGGCCGACGGGCAGGGGGTAATTGGGCCGCCTGCATGGTTTTTCGTTGCCAGGCAAGGTCTTCGCGGCGTTCCACGCTGTCCTGGGTTTCGTGATAGAGCGTCTGTGCCTCGGGGGCACTCCGGCGCCGGTCACTGATGTCATCGACAACGATGATGCGCTCCTGCCAGCCAAGCCGAAGCGTCACTCTGGCACCGGGTTCTACCAGTTTTCCCGGCTTGGTCCGCTGGCTGTTGTAGTGGACCTTGCCACCTTCAATAGCCTGTTTGGCCAGGTTCCGGGTTTTGTAGAACCTGGCGGCCCAGAGCCATTTGTCCAGCCGTACCCGGTTGTCGTCATTGGTTGTGGCCGTCATTTCTCCTCACCTGATGAAGGTCTGATCACAGTATAACGGTCTCAGGCTCCTGATGGCAGAGGGGTGCGTTGCATCAGTGCCGGTGTGATTTCATCAAAATGATGAATGCAGGGAATCTCCGGATGTTGCTGATTCGCGGGCTGCTGGCTGTCCGGAGCCAGTATGGCCAGGCACTGGCCAATACCGGCACGGCGGGCACTTTCCAGCACCGGGAAGCTGTCGTCCACCATCAGGGTGGCATTTGGCCGGTAAGGCTCGAATTCGGCCAGATCGCGCCAGAAGGTGGGATCTTCTTTGGGTTTGCCGAGTTCATGGCTGGAGATGATGCCATCAACGCGTTGGGCCAGACCGGTACGTTCCAGCTTCAGATGCAACGGGTCGGGGTGGCAGTTGGTAACAATGACCGAGCGCAGGCCGGAATTGCGCAGGGCGTCGAGAAATCCGGTGACATGGGGCCGATAGCCGATGCGTTCGCCAATTTCAGCTTTCAGACCGGTAATATCCAGTGACAGCCGGTTGCTCCAGTAATCGGTGCAGTACCAGTTGAGCGAGCCGCGCTCTGACATGATCATCGGAATAATGAATTCGCGGGCCTGCTGGGGGCTCAGGTTATTATGTTCGGCGTATCGCCGGGGCAGGTGTTCGAGCCAGAAATGATTATCGAAATGCAGGTCCAGCAGGGTTCCGTCCATATCGAGGAACACCGTTTGAAGCGAGTGCCAGTTCACCATAAACACGGGCAGCCTGAAGCGAATGAACCGTCAGGCTGCCGCAGAACAGGCCGGATGGCAACCGGAAAACTTGCGGATCAGTTGTCGGAATACTGCTCAACTGTTTCCTGTTTCCGACCAACGCGGGTGCAGCCCAGACAGCGAACGAACGTGGCTTTTGCCGGACCCAGCACCAGGGTTTCACCTGCTTCCGCGGCATTACCACCAAGCAGCGAAAACGGCAGTGACACAACATAAACCACGCTGCCAACCACAGTGGTTGCCAGCAGAAGCGGGCGGGCAAACAGGGCGTCCCCTGTCATGGCAAGCGCGGTAGGCTTTTCGTCGATGGCCTGAGCATGCCCGGCCGAGGAAAAGCTCAGCAGGCAGACCGCCAGGGCTGTAATTACGATGTGGGAAATCTTACCGTTCATTGCTAGTTTCTCCTGAACATGTTGGCCGGAGTGACAACAGCACAACAGCCATTGTGTCAACTATGAATCATATTTACGTATTTTCAAACGATTTTTCTGTTGCATTATTTGTCCGGTGTCAGGTCTGGCTGATCTGCCCGGCAGGAAATTAGCGCTGACACTGACCGCAGTAAACGGTGGTCCGCTGGTTCATCCGGATCTCTTTCAGGGTCATGCCGCATTCCTGGCAGGCCTCTCCGCCATGTCCATAAACTAGCAGGGACTGGGCAAAATAACCGGGCTTGCCGTCACTGTTTACGAAATCCCTGAGCGTAGTGCCACCCATCAGAATGGCCATTGAAAGCGTTTCCCGGATTTCAGTCGCCAGCCGGTGATAGCGGCTCAGACTGATTCGACCGGCCGCGCGCTTTGGGTGTATCCCGGCCTTGAAGAGAGCTTCATTGGCGTAAATGTTGCCCACCCCGACCACAATGTGGTTGTCCATAATGAAAGACTTGACCGGTGTCTGCTTGCCGCGGGACTGGCGGTAAAGCAGCGGACCGTTGAACTCCGGTGCCAGTGGCTCGGGGCCCAGGCTGGCCAGGAGCCGGTGGGAGTCGGGTGTTTCTGACCACAGCCAGCAGCCAAACCGCCGCGGATCGTTAAAGCGGAGTTTGACGCCGGACAGCAATGTCAGTTCGATATGATCGTGGCGCAAGGGTTCGCTGGTGTCAGTGATGACCCGCAGGCTCCCGGACATCCCCAGGTGCACGATCAGGGTGCCGCTGACCGCCGTACCGGAGACCCGGATCAAAAGGTATTTTGCGCGCCGGTCCACCTCTGTGATGATGCCACCCTCCAGCAGCTCCGGGAGGTTATCCGGCACCGGCCAGCGCAACCGGCCATCCCGCACAGCAATGCCGGTAATGGTCTGGCCCTCGCAGAAAGGGGCGATGCCACGGCGGGTGGTTTCTACTTCTGGTAACTCGGGCAAGGCATTGGCTCCAACGCTATCAATGAACACAGGTTTGGGTAAGCAGCCAAAAAAACCGTCCCCTGACGCTGTTGTTATAGTGAACAACTGTACGCTAAAGTGGTTGGAGTATGGCCTGCCCTGGTGACCTGAGGGAATACCTTCCAACCCGGCGATTGTAAGCAGAGGGAATTTACATGTGGTACAACGGTCTTCTGGACCTTTCGGTGATGCAGCTGATTCTGGTCATGCTGGTGCTGACGCACATTACCATCGTCAGTGTTACGCTCTACCTGCATCGCCATTCTGCTCATAATTCCCTGGATCTGCACCCGGTTCTGGCGCATTTTTTCCGGTTCTGGATCTGGCTGACAACGGCCACCAACACCAAGCAGTGGACGGCAATCCACCGCAAGCATCACGCCAAGTGTGAAACCGAGGAAGACCCTCACAGTCCCGTGGTTCTGGGTATCCGCAAGGTGCTGTTGCAGGGTGCCGAGCTTTATGAACAGGCCGGCACCGAAGAAACCCTGCAGCGTTACGGTCAGCGCACTCCCGAGGACTGGGTCGAGCGCAACGTGTACAGCCGCTACCAGATGCTGGGAATCTGGCTGATGGCGGCAATTGACCTGGTGCTGTTCGGTGTCAATGGTATCTGGATCTGGGCTGTGCAGATGATCTGGATTCCGGTCTGGGCGGCGGGTGTGGTCAATGGTATCGGCCACTTCATGGGCTACCGCAACTTTGAGTGCGCCGACAATGCGCGGAATATCTGGCCACTGGGAATTTTGATTGGTGGTGAAGAGCTGCATAACAACCACCACACCTATCCGAACTCCTCCAAATTGTCCCGCCGCTGGTATGAAGTGGATATCGGCTGGGGTTACATCCGCCTGTTTCAGTTGTTCGGGCTGGCCACCCCCAAGGGCTATCGTCCGATTGCCCACTGTGTGCCGGGCAAAATGGAGGTCGATGTCGAAACCGTTCAGGCCATCGCCAACAACCGTTTCGATATCATGCGTCAGTATCGCAAGCGGGTAATGGAGCCGGTGCTGCGTCAGCAGAAAGCGCTGATGGACGCCGAGATCCTGCCCCGGTACAGCAAGATCAAGCATTTGCTGTCACGAGAAATCACCCTGATCAAGCCCGCTGACAAGGAACATCTCGAGACGGCACTGGAGAGTAACCAGGCCTTACGCAAGATCTATCAGATGAGCACCGAACTGCAGGCGCTTTGGCGCCGCCGGGGCCTGAAACCGCAGGATAAACTCCAGGCATTGATGCAGTGGTGTCGCGACGCCGAAGCCAGCGGTATCCGCTATCTCGAGGATTTTGCCAAGCACCTGCGCGCCTACTCGCTTCGGCCCTCAGCCTGAATTACTGATAACCCTGCTCCGACGGGGTTTTTGTACCTGCCCGGAACAGACAGTACCTGACCTGGCCGGCAGCTTTCTCGCGGTGTAGTTGCCAGCCGGGAGGGGGCGACAGGCTGGCCTTTTCGCTCTCGTATTCGGCGTAGACCCAGCCCCCTGCGGTAACCCAGCCACAGCGCTCCAGCACTGGCAACAGGTGTTCAGGCCAGCCCTGCCGGAAAGGTGGGTCCATGAAAATGATGTCAAAGGGCCGGCTCGGGGAACGGGCCAGAAACTGCTCCACACTCTGGCAGATCACCTGCCCGTCCCGCGATTTCAGCAATGCCAGATTGTGGCCCAGGGCCTCCGCCAACGCCCGGTTTTGCTCCACCAGTGTTACCGACGCCGCCCCCCGGGACAGAGCCTCGAGGCCCAGGGCGCCGGAGCCGCTGAACAGGTCCAGGCAGTGACTGCCCGGGATTGCACCGGCGAGCCAGTTAAAGAGAGTTTCGCGGGTGCGGGCGGGGGTCGGGCGGACGCCGCCGGCATCGGGAAAGCGGAGTTTCCGGCTGCGCCAGTCGCCGCCGATAATGCTCAGCTCGCCGCCCGCGGAGGGTCGGTTTGTGCGTTTTGGTGCCATGCTTGTGTGCGCCTGCGCAAAAGGAATCCGTTGGAAAAGCCGGGTATCGGTGCCACATGTTACGGCGCTTCCGATGACCCGTCACTTCCACCGGACAGTCTGCTAGAATAGCGCCTTTCCGCTACCCCGCGAATTTCAAGATCAATGGTATGACTATGACGGCAGACTGGATTTCCATCGGGCTTTTGGCCCTTCTTGTTCTCGTGTTTGTGCTGGACGTGGTTGGCAACCGGCCGCCGTCCCCGCGCCCGAAAGCCGTGCCCCGGAAAAAGCCGGAACCAAAGCCCGAGGCAACGCCGCAGACCGGGCCTGAACCGGCAGAGCCCGAGGCAGCGGTGCCTGAGCCTGAACCTGAACCAGAAGCGCCGGCGGTCAGTGTATTCGAACGGGTCCGCAGAGGACTGGGCAAAACCCGGGCGAATCTTACGGGTGGCTTTTCCGATCTTTTTTCCCGGGGCAAAAAAATCGACGCCGATCTTCTGGAAGAGATTGAAACCACGCTGTTAATGGCGGACGTGGGCGTAACCGCCACCACTGAAATCATTGAATCCCTTACTGACAAAATGCAGCGCAACCAGCTCAAGGATGGCGATGCCCTGCGCACGGCACTGCGGGATCAGCTGCATCAGCTGCTGGCAGAGGTGAGCCACCCTCTGGATCTCAACATTGGTAAAAAGCCCTACGTGATGCTGATGGTCGGTGTAAACGGTGTCGGCAAAACCACCACTATTGGCAAGCTCACCAAACTGTTCCAGCAGGATGGCAAGTCAGTCATGCTGGCAGCAGGCGACACCTTCCGCGCCGCTGCCGTGGAACAGCTGCAGGTCTGGGGTGAGCGTAACAAGGTGCCGGTTATCGCGCAGCACACCGGGGCCGACAGTGCATCGGTGATCTTTGACGCGGTTCAGTCGGCCCAGTCCCGTGGTGTCGATGTGGTGATTGCTGACACCGCCGGCAGGTTGCAGAACAAGGACAACCTCATGACTGAGCTGGAAAAGGTGGTCCGGGTAATGAAGAAACTCGATGCCACAGCGCCGCACGAAGTCATGCTGGTGCTGGACGCAGGCACAGGCCAGAATGCCCTGAGTCAGGCCCGGGTGTTCCAGCAGGCGGTTGGCGTCACCGGCATCACCCTGACCAAGCTTGATGGCACCGCCAAGGGCGGTATTGTCTTCGCCATCGCCCGGCAGTTGCAGTTGCCCATCCGCTATATCGGTGTCGGTGAGCAGATGGATGACCTTCGCAGTTTTGACGCGCGAACCTTTGTTGACGCGCTGTTTGATGAAACCCCTGAGGCCTGAGCCGCAATGATCGAATTCCGGCAGGTCACCAAGCGCTATGACAGTGACCATACAGCGCTGAGGCAGGTCAATTTCGGCCTGGAACGGGGTGAGCTCGCGTTTCTGACCGGTCACTCCGGTGCCGGCAAGAGCACCCTGCTCAAACTGATCATGGTGATGGAGAGACCCAGCGCGGGCGAGGTGGTCGTTGGCGGCCAGGTCCTTAACCGTCTCCCGCGTCGTCAGGTGCCTTATATCCGGCGCCACATCGGCGTGGTATTCCAGAACCATCAGTTACTGTTCGACCGCAGCGTTTTTGACAACGTCGCCATGCCGCTTGAGGTCATGGGCGTACCTGCCCGGGACATTGGCCGCCGGGTGCGGGCCGCGCTGGACAAGGTGGGATTGCTGAGCAAAGAGAAAATGAACCCGTTGCAGTTATCGGGGGGGGAGCAACAGCGGGTTGGCATCGCCCGTGCCGTCGTGAACAAACCTCCGGTTCTGCTGGCGGATGAGCCCACCGGTAATCTGGACCCCCAGTTGTCTGCCGACATCATGGGCCTGTTTGCCGAATTCAGTCAGGTGGGCGTAACGGTTCTGATTGCCTCCCATGATATCGCCCTGATCAACAATCTTGGCCGCAGAACCCTGATGCTTGATCAGGGCCGGCTGGTATCCAGCGGTGGGGGCGGCCATGACTGAGTCTCCGAATCGCCGGAAAGAGCCGCCGCGGGCCAGAGACGCCAGGAGCAGGGGTGCCAGAACCACCCGATCGGCGCTGAGACAGCAGGCCAGCAGCTATTTCAGTCACCATCGCAAGGTGGCGCGCGACAGTGCCCACCGGCTCTGGCAGGCTCCCTTTGCCACCCTGATGACATGGACAGTGATGGGCGTGGCGCTGGCACTGCCGGTGGCGCTGATGCTGCTGCTGGCCAGTCTTCAGGGGGTCAGTTCCGGCTGGGAAAGTTCGGCACGGATAACCGCTTACCTGGCGGAGGGGGTAACGCTGGAGCAGGCTGAAATCCTCCAGCAGAACCTGGACAGTGATAGCCGGGTGGCCGAGGTTGAGCTGATCGACCGCGATACCGCGCTGGATGAATTCCGCTCCTCTTCGGGTCTGCAGGATGAGCTGGATTATCTCGATGATAATCCACTGCCCCATACCCTGCTGGTAACTCCCGGCCAAAGTTCGCGTACGGCGAACGGTGTCCAGACCCTGGTGGCCCTGATTGAAAGGATGGACGGTGTTGACCAGGTGCAGGTGGATCTGGGCTGGCTGCAGCGACTCAACGCCATGACCCAGCTGCTGAGTCGGGCAGCCTGGGCTCTGGCTATCCTGTTGTCGGCCGCGGTGGTTCTGGTGATCGGTAACACGGTGCGGCTGTCGATCGAGAACCGGCGTGAGGAAATCCTGGTGGCCAAACTGGTGGGTGGCACGGATGCGTTCGTCCGTCGACCTTTTCTCTATACGGGTGCCTGGTTCGGACTCGGCGGTGGCCTGGTGGCCTGGGTGCTGCTGCAAGCATCGCTGTGGTGGCTGAGTGGGCCGGTGGAGCGCCTTGCGGGGCTCTACCGCAGCGATTTTACCCTCAGTGGTCTGTCTCCCGGCGCAACTCTGGCGTTGATCATCGCAGCGATGCTGCTGGGGTGGCTGGGCGCCTGGGTTGCGGTGAAGCGCCACCTTGATGATATCGACCCTGGCGAAATTGCTGGCGGGTGATCCCGGCTTTCGGTAATACCGTATGGTCAGACCTCGGAAGTCAGGCGTAGGTTAAATTGATAGAGCGAGATGATTGAATACCGCAAAGGTCTGAGTTGTAAACGTTTAGCGTGGTTTCAGGGAACTTTACCAGGGTTTGGTGGTCAAAGTTTTAATTGCTATACTGACCGGTCGTTATGCCGGAGGGGAAATATGAGTACGAACTTACAGGTTCTAGACAGATTGGTCCCGGGCGCTAACCTTGAATCCTATATTCAGGCTGCGGCCAGGATTCCGGTCCTGTCTGTCGAGGAAGAGCGCAAACTTTCAGAGCGGTTACATTATGAGGGTGATGTTGACGCGGCACGGGAGCTGATACTGTCTCACCTCCGGTTCGTGATTCACATAGCCCGCAGCTATGCCGGTTACGGTTTGAACCAGGCCGATCTGATCCAGGAAGGCAACGTTGGCCTGATGAAGGCGGTCAAGCGCTTTAACCCGGAATACGGTGTCCGGCTGGTTTCTTTTGCAGTGCACTGGATCAAGGCTGAAATTCATGAATTCATTCTGCGCAACTGGCGCATTGTGAAAGTTGCCACCACCAAATCCCAGCGTAAACTGTTCTTCAATCTGCGCAGCCAGAAAAAGCGGCTGGCCTGGCTCAGTCACGATGAGCTGAACGCTGTGGCGGGTGATCTGGGCGTAGAACCACGGGTCGTACGTGAAATGGAAGGCCGTCTGGCTTCCCACGACACTGCATTTGATGGCCCGCAGGACGATGACGACGATAACGCGTATCAGGCACCGGCCCACTTCCTTGAAGATCATCGCAGTAATCCGGCCACGCAGCTTGAGCAGGCAGACTGGACCAGTGATTCCAATGGTCGTTTGATGGAAGCGCTGGGCCACCTGGACGAGCGGAGTCAGGATATTCTGCGCGAACGCTGGTTGTCCGATAGCAAATCGACGCTTCATGAACTGGCGGACCGATACGGGGTTTCGGCTGAGCGTATTCGCCAGCTTGAGAAGAATGCCATGAAGAAGATTCGGGCCGCGATGATGGTGGAAGGCGAAGCGGCCTGACCCGCCCTGAGTCCTGACACCATCTGGAAACGCCACCACCCGGGTCGGGTCGGTGGCGTTTTTGGTTGTATAATCAGGCCACAAGCAAACGGATCGGTAATCTGGTCTGACGACTGTCAATGTTGTCAACGAAGACAGCCTCTTACAGGATCGTAACTGGCCGCCGTTGCGACATCCTCGTACTCTAGGTTGTTAATGAAATCCGCTATCAGGAGGTCTACTGGTGAAAGCGCTGGTCATTGAAGACGATCAAGATGTCGCAAATTACCTTGTCAAAGGTCTGAAAGAATCCGATTTTGTTGTGGATCACGCGGCGGATGGCAAAGAAGGCATGATTATGGCTGCCAGCGAAGACTACGACATCATGATTGTCGACCGGATGCTTCCGGGAATGGACGGGCTGGCGATTGTCAAAACCGTAAGGGCAACTGGCAACCAGGTGCCAGTGCTGATCCTCAGTGCTCTGGGTGATGTAGACGACCGGGTGGAGGGCCTGCGCGGTGGTGGTGATGATTACCTGACCAAGCCATTCTCGTTTACCGAACTGCTTGCCCGGATCGAGTCGCTGGTGCGTCGCAACCGCCAGTCTTCGGAAACCGAAACGGTTCTGCATGTGGCAGACCTGGAAATGGATCTGCTGGCCCGCACCGTCAGGCGAGCCGGACATAACATCGACGTCCAGCCCCGTGAGTTCCGGCTGCTTGAATATCTGATGCGCAACGCCGGGCAGGTGGTCACCCGCACCATGTTGCTGGAAAAAGTCTGGGACTACCATTTCGATCCCCAGACCAACGTCATTGATGTTCATATCAGCCGGCTGCGGGCAAAGATCGATAAAGAGTTCGAGACACCCCTGCTGCAGACCATTCGCGGCGCCGGGTACATGCTTCGTGAAACTGCTTAGCCAGCTCCGGACCTCATCGTTTCAGCTGGCGCTGCTTTACATGGTGGTGTTCGCCACCTCGGTATTCCTGTTGCTGGCGTTTATATACTGGCGCACGGCGGGGTTCATGACCGCCCAGACTGACGAAACCATTGAGGCTGAAATTGCAGGGCTTGCCGAACAATACCGGGGCAGCGGCATCAACGGGCTGATATCCATTATCCGGGAACGGGTAGCGCGGGATCCCAATGCGAAATCGATATACCTGCTCACCACCGATGATTTCCTCAAACTTGCAGGCAATATCCAGACCTGGCCCGAGGAATCGCGCTCGGAAAGTGGCTGGATCAACTTTACGCTGGATGAATCGGTAGGCTGGACAGGCCCTGAACGGCTGGCCCGGGCACGAATTTTCGAGGTTCAGGGCGGCCTTCGCCTGCTCGTCGGCCGGGATGTGGATGAGCTCACCAATCTCAAACGGCTTATCGAAGGCGCCATTAACTGGGGGATGGGAATTACCCTCGGCCTCGCCCTGCTGGGTGGCTTTCTGATGAGTCGCAGTACCACACGCCGTATCGAGGTGATCAATAATACCTCCCGACGCATTATGAACGGCCACCTGTCCCTGCGGATTCCTACCCGCGGAACCGATGATGATTTTGACCAGCTGGCGGAAAACCTGAACCAGATGCTGGACCGGATTGTGTATCTGATGGAGGGTATCCGGCATGTGTCTGACAGCATTGCTCACGATCTGAGAACGCCTCTCACCCGGCTCCGCAACCAGCTTGAAAATACTCTGATGTCGGTGGATAACGACGAAGCCCGGGAACAGGCCGCCAGGGCCGTATCAGAAGCAGACCAGTTGCTGGCCACCTTCAATGCCCTGTTGCGCATCGCGCGGCTGGAAACCCGCGGAAATACCGCCGACATGAAGCCGGTTTTACTGGGAGAACTGGTAACCGACGCCTGTGAACTCTACGAGGCGGTCGCCGAGGACAAGGATCAGCGGTTTGAGCAGTCTGTGGACAGCACCGTGTCGATTGAGGGCGACCGGGATTTACTGTTCCAGATGGTCAGCAACCTGATTGATAACGCCATTAAATACACACCCGAACATGGGCTGATCACAGTGGAAGTCCGCAAAGAGGGAGATCAGGCCGTTTTTGAGGTGGGTGACAGTGGTATCGGCATTCCCGACAGCGAGAAAGATCAGGTGTTCCAGCGCTTCTACCGGGTGGCCAAGAGCCGTTCGATGCCGGGTAACGGGCTGGGTCTGAGTCTGGTCAGTGCCGTGGCGGAAATACACCAGGGCAGCATCCGGCTGAGTGATCACTTCGAGGGTGCGGAGTCTCCGGGCCTGAAGGTGACTATCAGCATGCCCGCCTACACGGTCAGTCCGAAACGGCTGAAAGATACCCAGACTCTACCTGCGGCAGAGTCTGCAGCGGACGCATCCCATCAGTTACCGGATGCGCCACGCAACTGATTGAATCGGCTGATCAGGGGCTTCACCAGAGGATCAGTCCGGGCCTCAAAGGCGGCCAGCACGCCCTCGACCTGCGAACGACGACGATCGAATCTGACCTGGATACTGTCCCACTCGCCTTCAAGGTGTTTTTGTTCCTGCGCAATAAATGCCGTCAGGTTGTGACGATTGAGCTTGCCGGTGATGCCATACTGGTCAAGCCGGAAGCCGAGCCGGTCAAGCCCTTTGAGGGCTGTATCAAGAAGTTGTTGAGTTATCATGGTTGTCCCCGTCAGAATGCACAAAAGTTCCGGAATCACTTTATTGCCACGGAATCTACGGTAGAACTCTAGAGCGAACAACCTAATACCGACCCTGTCCAAAACGTAACCATAACGCAACTCGCCGGTAAGGTGGGTTGTGCATAATGAAAGGGTAAGATTGAAGAAGTGGTTTTCCCTTGCATCCTCCTCCAGCACAACGCTAGTTTAACCCCGTATTTACGGGGTTTTTTTATGTCCGAATGTTATTGCGGACCTCCAACCTCCGAAGGGTGGGCAGATTATGGCCAGAACACGCTACATCACCGCGGCCGGTGAGCAGGCGCTGCGGGAGGAGCTCCGTTTCCTGTGGAAAGAAAAGCGGCCGGAGGTAACCCAGGCGGTGAGGGAAGCAGCGGCGCAGGGAGATCGATCGGAAAACGCCGAATACATCTATGGCAAGAAGCAACTGCGTGAAATTGACCGGCGGGTACGCTTTCTCAGTAAACGCCTGGAGGAAATCACGGTTGTGGACCGCTTGCCGGAGGACCGCAACCGGGTGTTCTTTGGCGCCTGGGTCACCATTGAGAATGACGATGGCTCGGTTCATACCTATCGCCTGGTAGGCCCGGACGAGTTTGACCTGTCCCGCGGCTACCTGAGCATCGATGCACCAATGGCCCGGGCGCTGCTGGGAAAGCGGGTGGACGACGAAGTCCGTGTCCGTACCCCGGAGGGCTTCAGACAGACTGTTATCACCGGCATTCGTTATGAGCCCGTGCCGCCAGAGAAGTGAGGGACACTCGGCCAGGACCCTTTTGGTGGCTTATTTAAGTTGATTGAGCTTGTCGATGTACAGCTGCATGGCCTCCTCCGATGAGGTACCTTTTAGCTTTTCCCAGGCGTCGTATTTGGCGCGATTGACAAAATCCATCATGCCCGGGCGTTTGCCGGTAACATCGCCCGAGGTTGCCTGTTTGTAAAGGCCGTAGAATTCCAGCTTCATCTCGTTGGACGGCTGGAAGTCGCCCTCGGCGTTCTGGATGTATTTTACGGCCTCGTCGAACCGGGTTTTAAGATCGCTCATGTCAGGTTCCGCTCTGTGATAATGAATCCATGGTACAGCTCTACTGCACGTTTTCCAGTTCGCCGAAACGGTCGGTAAACAGTGCGGACGAAAGGTAGCGCTCGGCGGAATCCGGCAGTACCACGACGATGTTCCTGCCCTTGAACTCCGGTAGCTTGCCGATTCTTACCGCTGCAACAACCGCCGCGCCGCAGGAAATACCACACATAATGCCTTCCTCCTGCATCAGCCGGTGGGCCATGTCCATGGCCGCCTGGTTGCTCACTGTCTCGACCCTGTCTACCAGCTCCATGTCCAGGTTGCCCGGAATAAAGCCGGCGCCGATGCCCTGGATTTTATGGGGAGCGGGCGTCAGTTCCTGACCACCACGAGCCTGGGTAATGATGGGAGAGTCCTCAGGTTCCACGGCGATGGTGGTGATGGCCTTGCCCCGGGTGTTGCGGATGTAGCGGGTGACACCGGTAAGAGTTCCGCCGGTACCCACACCGGAGACAAAGATATCCACAGCGCCGTCGGTATCGTTCCAGATCTCCGGGCCGGTGGTGTCTTCGTGGATACGGGGATTGGCGGGGTTCTCAAACTGCTGCGGCATGAAGTGCCGGTCCGGATCCTGGGCAACAATCTCCTCGGCCCTGGCGATCGCACCCTTCATGCCTTTGGCTGGTTCCGTAAGGACCAGTTCGGCCCCCAGGGCTTTCAGTACCTTGCGCCGCTCCAGACTCATCGAGGAGGGCATGGTCAGCAACAGTCTGTAGCCCCGCGCGGCAGCTACAAAGGCCAGGGCGATGCCGGTGTTGCCGCTGGTGGGCTCAACGATGGTCATATCGGATCTGAGTAGACCGCGTTCCTCCGCATCCCAGATCATGGCTGCACCGATCCGGCATTTCACCGAGTAGGCCGGATTGCGACCTTCAATCTTGGCCCAGATGGTAGCTCCGTCGTTGACCCGATTAAGCTGCACCAGCGGGGTTTTGCCGATCGAGCGGGAGTTGTCCGGGTAAATATTGGCCATGTTAACCTCCTTTTGTACTTGACTTACTGATCCGCTCACTTTGTTTATCCATCAGTATTACCGAAGCATAGCATTACGCGGTCCGGCCGCCAGTTAATTGCTGTTCCTGGTGGTGAGGATTTCGAGGCGATTACGGCCGTTCTGTTTGGCCACATAGAGCGCGTTGTCGGCCAGACGAAGGAATTCGGCCGGAGCGGTATCCTTGTCGGGAGTCCCGATGGCCAGGCCAATACTGATGGTAAACCTGATCTGCTGCCCGTTGTAGCTGATGTTCTGCCGGGCCAGGCCGGCGCGGAAACCCTCGAGTCGCGAAACCAGTTCGCCGCGGTCATCGAAGCTGGTAAAAATGACGAATTCCTCACCGCCGAAGCGGGTAAGGTGGTCGGTGTCCCGGCGGAAATGATCGCGCATGATACCGGCCAGCGCAATCAGGCACTGGTCACCCGCATCGTGGCCGTAGGTGTCGTTGATTATCTTGAAGTGGTCCGCATCTACCATGGCAACCGCAAACCCCGTATGGTTTCGCTGGCACCAGCGAAAGCTTTTGCCGAATTCCTGGTCAAAATAACTGCGGTTTCCGATCTGGGTCAGGTCGTCAGTGACGCTGAGGAAGGCAAGGCGATCATTGGCCGCCGCAAGTTGCCGGTTCAGCCTACCGAGCTTGCGGTTCCAGTAAAACAGCAGGCCGAGGATGACCATGGCCCCGAGCGTCAGCTGGAATGCCAGCCGGTAATCCACCACGGGTTCGGGCTGGATGACGCCGGCCCATTGCTGCTCGATGGTGTTACGTTCTGCTTTGGTCAGGCTGGCGACCAGTTTTTGCATAATGCTGAACAGTTCCGGCTGGTCATTCCGGGTGGCAACTGCCAGGGACCAGTCCGCCGGGATTCTGCCCAGCACTTTCAGGTCTGCCAGTCCCAGCTCCTGCAGGTGATAGCTGGCCGAGGAAAAGGTACTTATAAAGCCTGCCAGTTCCCGTTCCTGAACCATTCGCAGCCCTTCTTTTTCGTTGCCAACCGTTACCAGGTTGAGGCCGGGGTGGGTAGTCCTCAACAGTTCCAGCAAGGCGTACCCCTCGACAATGCCAACCGGCTGACTCCCCATATCGTCGAGCCGCCTGATAAATGGGGTCTCGACCCGGCCTATCAGCACCCCTGGAACCCGGAGGTAAGGCCTGGTGAAACTCATGTATTCAAGTCGTTCCGGTGTTTCCATAGCCATGGAGAACAGGTCGCACCGGCGATTTCTGGCGGCTTCGACCGAGTCGGCCCAGGTTTCCGCGACGAATGGGGGGAAGGCTACGCCGGAACGCTCGGAGAACAGGGCGAAGGTGTCAGCGGCAATCCCGGTGTGTTGGTTGTCTTCATTGAGCGCCTCGAGGGGAAGCCAGTCCGGATCAACACAGAGCTTCAGCTGCTGGTTACGCTCATCCAGCCACGCCTGTTCGGCATCGGTAAAGGTCACTGACCTGACCTCAGGGATCGGGCTGCGAATGGCAGAGGCACCGAGCCACCGGTCTTCTATGGTACGCATTTCTGTCGGGCTGATCGCACCCAGCGCGGCATCCATCAGGGCGGCGAGTGGTTCAAGGGCAGGGCGAACACCAAAACGCAGGTCTTCGCCGGACATGCCGCCGAGATCTGTTTCGCCGGCGATGATAACCCCCGGAATCTGCAATTCCCTGACCCAATAGTTGCCATTGGACAGCGCGGCCAGGGCAACGTCCACGGAACCTTCGGCCAGGGCCTGAAACATGGCGCGCTGGGAGGTGAAAGCAAACACGCTATCGCCCAGTTGGTCGCGAAATGCACTCTCGTAGTAGATGCCCGCGCCGATGGCCACCTTGAGCCCTTTCAGGTCTGCCGGGGAATTGAACTGCAGGTTTTTATCAAGGGTGAAAGCGACGTTGGGAATAATGTGATAGGGCCTGGTAAAACGAGTGTACTCCTGCCGCGCAGCGGTCTGCGACATGTTGGCCATGACATCGATTTTACCCGCCAGAAACATGGGGTGCAGTTCGGACCATTGCCCTGCCACAGGTACAACATGCAGACCGGTGAGATCGGATATCCGGTCCATCACATCAACGGCCAGACCCTGAATCGCTCCTGCATCCTGGAAACTGAAGGGGGCGTAGTCCGTCATAAAGCCGACCCTGACCGGGCCAATTTCGCTGATGTAACGCTGGTGGACAGCACTGAGACTGAATCCACGGGATTCGGCCATGCTGGCGCCGCCGTATTCGCGCCAACGCTCGAACAGTTCAGTAATGCGGGCGTCGGGAACGGCTTGCAGCCCCTCACTTATCTTTTCAAACAACGCATCGTTGCCTTTCAGCACACCCAGGCGAAAGTCTTCCCGGGCCAGCGCCCCCAGGGGTGCGGGGCCGACAATGTCCAGAAACCGGAAGCCGGCCTGGTGGGCGTAGTATTCAAGGGTCAGTTCCGGCCCGAAGATAGCATCCACCCAGCCGAAGGCGAGGGCCCGCACCAGACTGGGTATCGAGTCATAGCTGTTGAGCTCAACGTCAGCGTCGGCGAGAGCGCGCGCGTAGTAGACATCCCCGACCACCCCGATGCTGGCATTGGCGAGCGCCTCCAGGGAGCCAACGTCGGTTATCGGGTTTGCCGGATCATGCATCACATAGGTCTGGCGGATGTGATAGGGCTCGGTGAACCGAATGGTCCGGGCCCGCTCGTCGCTATAGGAGATGCCTTCGATGACATCGATGTCACCGCGCTGGAACGCCGCAAAGATCTCCGGCCAGGTACCGGCACGAACGTCCAGGTCCAGAGCGGCGTGGCTGGCCACTTCCCGGAGAACGTCGATCGAGAACCCCGACGGGGTGCGACCTTCGATATTGGAGTAGGGCGTGTTATCGGCAACGACGCCCACGGATACGGTCTGATGGTCCGCCGGCCAGGCGGGCAACGACAGCAACAGAAGGGCCAGAGTGGCGCTGAGGGCGTGGAAAATTGTGTTCAGAGAAATTCCCTTCCAGGCAATTTCAGCGCTGCCGCGAAAGCAGCGCTGCCACAGGCATTATTCAGATCAGAAGTACAGATTGAACATGACGTTGGCTGTGCCCAGGGAAATAGCGGTGCTGCTATTCGCGCGGCCACTGTCCGCAATCTCGGCGCCAATCTGGCCGCTCACCGAAAACGACTCGGTGATCATGGCTTCAGCGCCAAAAAATGCGCCAACGCCAAAACCGGTATCTTCCCTATCGACAATACCAATTGCGGCTCCGGCGAAGGGCCGGATATTCTGGGAAACATTGTCCAGATAGTACCTGGCGCCGCCGCCCAGGGAGAAAATGGTATCTGCTCCCTGGACCCCGGTGTCAACAATCGACAGGAAAGCGTAAGGCATCAGTTGATCGCTTGTCCGCATGCCGACCATATAGGATGGCGCAGAGACGCTGCTAGACGCGCCACTATTCGATACAGCGTTACCAACATTGTCCAAGATTCCCTGGAAAGGGTTAAAACCCATCATGATCCGGTTTTCCGCGGCGGCTGATCCCGCCGCCAGAACTGATGCTGCAGCCGTTGCCGCGATAAGGGTGTTCTTGATAATGGTCATGGGTGACGTCCCGTCTTCTTTATCGGTTTTCGAGGTGTCCGGAAATCCTGTTTCATGGGGGGCATGGAATGGCTGACTTCCGGAATAAGCGCCACCGTCGCGTGGTGACCGAAGAAGTTTCCGGATTTTTTTCGTTGGCTTCAAGTTAAAGGAGGTTTTGTTCTGTTATCGGGCATCAGGCTGCTAGAATCCGCCCACGGAAATTCGGAGAAATCCCATGGGTCTGATGTTCGAGGAAATAGACAGCCAGCCTTCGGCGCTGGGTGAGATCACCCTCCGGCGCCGCCGTATTCCGGCGTTGGGTGAGCGGGATATTTTTGAGGTGAAGCTGGGTGATGAGTTTCTGATGTCCAGCATGTTCGTGGATGCCGAAATAGCGCTGGCGGATCTCGCTATTGAGCGGGCGGAGGGCGAGTCGCTGGATGTGGTGGTGGGCGGCCTTGGCCTCGGCTATACCGCCGAAGCGGCGCTGGGTCACGACCGGGTAAATGAGCTTCTGGTCGTGGATGCTCTGGATACGGTGATTCACTGGCACCAGCAGGAGAAGGTGCCCCTGGGAAAGGTGTTGAATGAAGATTCGCGCTGCCGCTATGTGCTGGGCAGTTTTTTTGATTTTGCGATTTCAGATGGCGGGTTTGATCCGGAGTTGCCAGGGCGTCTGTTCAATGCGATTTTGCTGGATATCGATCACTCACCCCGGGCACTGCTGAACCAGTCCAACGCCAGTTTCTACACCACTGAAAGCCTTGGCAGGATGGCGCGCTTTCTTGAACCTGGCGGGGTATTCGCCATGTGGTCCAACGATCCGCCGGACGAACCTTTTATAAAGACGCTTAGAGGGCTGTTTGTGGGTGTGGAGGCCCGCGTGGTGTCTTTCTACAATCCTTTCCAGAATCGGGAGTCCACCAACACCGTGTATCTGGCAACAAAGAGCGGGAGCTGAAGCCATGGGCGAACCTGGAACTATCGACTGGGAATCGACCCACGCCGCAGTCTGGCGCCGACACCGTGGTGTTCTGCGGGGCATTCGCCGGCTCGATCCGGTGCAGTGGGAGAGTCTGAAGGGTATTGATCGCCAGCGGCAGGCGCTGGGCCGCAACACCGAGCGGTTTCTTGCCGGTGAGCCCTCCAACAATGCCCTGCTCTGGGGCTCCCGGGGCACCGGCAAGTCCTCGCTGATCAAGGCGCTGCTGAATCGCTACAGGGATCAGGGACTGCGCATGATCGAGGTGGACAAGGATGACCTGGTCAACCTGCCGGAAATTGTCGATGATCTGTGCGATCTGCGATTCCGGTTTGTGATTTTCTGCGACGACCTTTCCTTTGATGCCGGCGAGTCCGGTTATAAGGCCCTGAAGAGTGTACTGGAAGGTTCACTGGAACTGCCGCCGGAAAACGTCCGGGTCTATGCCACATCCAACCGCCGCCACCTGATGCCGGAGTTCATGGCGGACAACCTGCAGAGCCAGGTCCGTGATGGCGAACTTCATCCGGCTGAGGCCATTGAGGAGCAGGTATCACTGGCGGACCGGTTTGGTCTCCAGCTGTCGTTCTATCCGTTTCCCCAGGACATCTATCTGCAGGCGGTGGATGCACTGTTTCCGGAGATCCGGAACCGTGCTGCCCTGCATCAGGAGGCGATCCGGTTTGCCACTGCCAAGGGTGTTCGCAATGGCCGGACCGCCCAACAGTTCTACCGTCAGTTTGCGGGCACGTTCAGTTAGCCTGGTCTGACGCCCGGCCGATACACCGGGACAGATCATCCAGGGGGTTGTTGACGGATTCGCAGGTTTCCACCGCCGGGGTCAGGCGACGGTTCAGGAGTTGGTCAGAGGTTCCTTGGGCAGCGCGACGGTGAACCGGACACCTCCGTTTTCATTGCCGGCCTGGATTCGCCCGCGATGGTGTTCGGCGATCAGCCGGGCGATCAGCAGTCCCTGGCCAAGATGTCCTTCCTGGCCCGGGGAGCGGACCGATACAAAGGGGCTGAAAATGTCCTGGGCCAGTTCTTCGGGCAGCGCGGAGCCCTGGTTGAACACACTCAGCAGCAGATATTGCGACTCCCGGCGCAGGCTGATCTCGATCAGGCCGCCTTGCGGTGTGAAATCCCGGGCGTTGTCCACCAGTTTGTCCAGCAACTGCACCAGCAGCTCCGGCGAGCCGTGGTATCGAACCCCTTGCTGCGGACCCTGATAGCGAACCCGGAAATCCGGTGCCAGTGACTGATAAGCCGCGGTGGTCTGGACGCAGACATCGGCCAGATCAAAGCTTTCCTTTTCGGCATGGTCCAGGCTCTGTTCCAGCCGTGCCGCCTCGCTCATGCCATGAAGAATCTGGCTCAGGCGGTCGGTCGCGGTCCTGGCCCGGGCCAGATAGTTTGCCCGGTCTTCGTCGCTGGCGCTCTGACTGAGGTTCTCCAGGGACGAGCGCACGACGGCGATGGGGGTTTTCAGTTCGTGGGACAGTCGGCGGGAGAAGCTTTCGAGATAGTGGGTGTAGCCGTGCAGCCGCTCGGTAAGATGACTGAACTGGCGGGACAGGTCGCCAAGTTCGTCCTTCGCTGTCACCGGTGGCAGGGTTCGCAGCAGGCGGCCGTCGTCATCAATGCTGGCGCTGACCGCTCGCTGCAGCCGGGTGATACGCCAGGACAACCAGCTGGCATAGCCCAGCAGTGCCAGCGTCAGCACGATCAGAAGCAGGGCGCTGCGGGCAATCACCGAACCCAGGGTGCTGCCGGACAGGGTCAGCATCTGATCCAGGGATTCCTCCAGCACCAGCGTGTGGCCGCTGGCCAGGGTTTCGGTGGTCAGCAGATAGAGATCGCCGTTGCCGTGGCGCACCAGGCCGCGGTCGGGCAGTTCACTACCGCTGAACTGGTGGGCGTCGCTATCGACCAGGATCGGTTCGGGCTGATAGGCCCGCACCAGTGCCCGCAGGGCGTTGAGACTGATGCGCTCGAGAATCTGGGCGGGCGTCAGGCTGTCGAAAGCCGGTCTCCGGAGGTTCGAGGGTTGGGTCTGCCGGGCGATCACCCAGCCTTCCGGTTGCAGAACCCAGGCGCTCTGCCCGGGTGCAATCAGCTGTTCCAACCGCTGTTCCAGTGGGGCCTGACGGCTGATCAGCCGGCTATCAGGGTATTCGAACAGCGGCTGTTGCCGGCTGGTTCTGCTTTCGCTTTCCTCAACCGGGCCCATCAATTGAAAGCCGAATCCAGCGCCTTGTTCCGGCCGTGGCAGTCGCAGTTCAAGCTGGTGGCCGTTATTGTCGGGTAATTGCCACGCTCCGCGAAATCTGTAGTCCAGCGCATTACTCCTCCCTGGTACAAGCCCATTGATCCTGCCGTGGCTTAGGCGCGGCACAAGCCGTTCGATGACATCCTGTGGTTGCTCAATAGAGATTAGCAGTTGATCAAACGGCTGCTCCGGCCGGGACGGTTGGTAAAAACCCTGCATGCGATTATTGATCCGGACCAGCAGATAAAGATTGTTTTCCTGCACGGCCACCCTCCATTTCAGAGTGGCATTATCGGGCAATGTGCCAGTGCCCTGCCAGGGCTGGCTGCTGTGCTCTTCGTCATACTCGGGCCAGTCGGAGCCGTAGCCATCGGGTTCCAGCGAGCGGTCAAGGGTGGGGGCGTAGGTTACCGGTTTACCACCTGGTCGTGATTCATCAATTGCCGGAACGTCGATCAGGCTGGCCACTCTGCCGGCCTGTTGCTCCAGTTGCGTAGCCGCCTGCTGCCGCAGGGCAGTGTCCAGCTCCAGAACGAACTGCAGGCCGGCCCAGGGAATGACCAGCATCAGCACGCTGGCAATGACCAACTGGCGTTTCAGGGTCACGAATCAGGCCTCATGGGCGTTCCAGCGGTAACCCATGCCATAGGCTGTGTGAATGCCGTCAAAGGCACTGTCCACGTCCTGAAACTTTCTGCGGATGCGTTTGATGTGGGAGGTGACGGTATTATTGTCCAGCACTGTGCTGGCGGCGTCCATCAGCTGGTCGCGGCTGCGCACATGGCCCGGGTGCTGAACCAGTGAGTGCAGCATCCAGAATTCGGTGACGGTCAGTTCGATGGCGTGGCTGTCCCACTGGGCCGTCATACGGTCCACGTTCAGCGTCAGGCGGCCGCGGTTCAGTACTTCGTCCGGCTGTCTGAGTGCTTCCGACCAGGCGTCGGCCCGGCGGAGCAGGGCGGTTACCCGCGCCAGCAGGTGATCCATGCTCATGTCTTTGGTGACATAATCGTCCGCGCCCAGTCTCAGCCCGTGGACTGAATCGATATCGCTGTCCCGGGCGGTCAGGAAGATGATTGGCAGGGTTGGCGACAGTACGCGCAGGTCCTGGCACAGGGTAAATCCGCCCTCAGGCTCGTCGCCCAGGCCAACATCAATGATTGCCAGATCCGGCAGGCCTGCCCGCAGTGCCTGAAACGCGCTGTTGCGGTTGCTGTAGGCCGACACCCGATAACCACGGCGTTCAAACGCATCGCGGTAGTTCTCGCGAATGGCAGGTTCATCTTCAATGAGCACGAGGTGACGTTTCATAACCTTGAGCCAGTCTGTTGGACTCTTGCCCCTGAGCGGGGATGGAAGCCTCCATTTAACCACGGTACTGCTGCAGAACAAGGGTGCGGCACCCCCTCGCCACAATTCATCATTTTTCATCGGCTAATCCGCCGCTTTCCGGCACCGGATGGTCCTTTCCGGAGGTTTCAATAGTGACCAGCCGCTCTTGCACCCGGGCGCTGGTTTTCACGCTGGAAAGGAAATGGAATCATGCTGCCAACCTGTTCGCTGTCCCGACCTGTATCACCCATCCCGGCCAGGCGTGTCCGCCGGATAATGGAGGACATCTCGCTGTGGCTGGCGGTGTTGCTGTTTCTGTTTGTCCAGCCCATGTATGCCGAAGCCTCTGCAGGCGCCGGTGAGCTGAGGTTTCTGGACTCACCGGGTCCCGGGCTGGAATCGGCAACGCTGGTAAGCACCGACTATCAGGTCGAGGTGACCGGGCTGGTGGCGGATGTGCGCCTGAGCCAGACTTTCCGCAATCCGGGCCGGCAATGGCGGGAAGCCGTCTATGTTTTTCCTCTGCCGGCAAAAGCCAGTGTCTACGGCCTGACCATGATGGCGGGCGAGCGCCTTATCCGGGGAGAAATCCGGGAAAAGGAGGTGGCCAGACAGCAATACGCCAAAGCCAGAAGCGAAGGCCGGAAGGTGGCGAGAGTCGATCAGCAGCGGCCCAACCTGTTCACCACGCATCTGGCGAACATTCCACCGGGAGAGTCGATTGCCATTGATCTCAGCTATCAGCAGCCTGTGCGTTATCAGTCCGGGGAATTCGAGCTACGCCTGCCAACGACCCTGACGCCCCGCTATATGCCGGGCAAGGTTGTTCGCGATGGCGCGACGGCCTGGCAGGGTGGCTGGGCAAGCCCGACCACCGCAGTGCCGGACGCCGACCGCATCAGCCCCCATACGGTCTTGCCCGAGGATGTGGCCGCTGGCAGCCATCAGGCGACCATCACCATGAGCATCAGGGCCGGCCTGCCGGTCAGCCGGGTCAGCAGCCCCGGCCATCAGCTGGCCAGTAACTGGAATGGTAATTCGGTGGCGGTAACCACCAGCGCAGGAAGCTTCGCCATGGATCGGGATCTGGTGGTTCGCTGGGCGCCAGCACGGGGAATGACGCCTTCCGCCGCGGTTTTCCAGCAGCAGTGGCAGGGCGAGAGCTACCTGTTGGCGATGATGATCCCGGGACTGGAATCCGATCAGCAGATGGCCCGGGAACTGGTGTTTGTGATCGATACCTCTGGCTCCATGGCGGGGGAATCCATAGCTCAGGCAAAACAGTCGCTGCTGCGGGGGCTGGACACGCTGGGGCCGGACGATCTGTTCAACGTTATCCAGTTCAACAGCCAGACCGCCTCACTGTTTATCGATCCGGTGCCTGCCAGTGGTAATAATCTGGCCCGGGCCCGTCGCTATGTCCGCAGTCTGGAGGCAGAGGGCGGCACGGAAATGGCTTCGGCGCTGGATGCTGCCCTGAATCAGCGGAAGTCCGGGGCCGTATCGCAAACGCCGGACGGTGTTCAGCGCTTGCGTCAGGTGGTGTTTATCACCGACGGTTCGGTGGGTAACGAATCGGCGCTGTTCCAGCGTATCGAGCAGCAATTGGGGGACACCCGCCTGTTTACCGTGGGCATCGGTTCGGCGCCCAACATGCACTTCATGCGCGAGGCGGCGCGTTTTGGCCGTGGCACCCACACCGCCATCAACAGCAGGTCGGATCTGGAGCGCCGTCTTGCTGAGCTGTTCGGCAAGATGCAGTCGGCGGTGTTAACCAATATCCGCATGGAGTGGCCGGATGCGTCAGCGCAACAGAGTGCCCGGCCGCACCGGATCGGGGATCTGTTCCGCGGCGAGCCACTGAGTCAGGTGGTTCGTGGTCAGGCCCCGCAGGGGGATCTGCAGGTGTCAGGAATACTGCCTGACGGCAGTACCTGGCAACAATCGCTCAGTCTGGAACAGGCCGCCAGCGGCAAAGGGCTGCACCGGGTATGGGCGCGACAGCAGATTGATGCCCTGCTGGATGCCCACACGCTTGGCAAAGATCCGCAAGCGCCGGCCCGGGGCGATATCGCCACAAGGGTCACGGCCCTGGGCCTGGAGCATGACCTGATCACGCCCTACACCAGTTTTCTGGCCGTGGACCGAACGCCGTCCCGACCGGAATCGGCAGCTATGGCTGCTGACAGCGTCCCGACATTGCTGCCTGCCGGGCTGGCCTCAGGAATGCTGCGTTATCCGCAGACCGCCACCCTGGCGCCATTGTTCCAGGCGCTGGGTCTGCTGGGGCTGATGTTCAGTGCAGCGATTGGCCTGCTGAAATGGCGGGCGCTGTGATGAAATACCTGTGCATGCTCACTACCGTCTTGTCCTTTGCAATACTGGCGTTTGGCCTCTGGATTCCGTTCAAGGCACTGGTCGCCCAGGAATTGCTCGAGCTGGCCTGGGCGGAGAGCCAGGCCCGCCAGATGCAGGTTCGCCCCTGGCCCTGGGCGGACACCTGGCCGGTGGCCCGCCTCGTCCTGCAACCCGACGAGGACGGGGACGGAAGCCGGCAGTCGTTGATCGTGCTGGATGGAGCCCATGGTGAAAGTCTGGCCTTTGGCCCTGGCCAGGTTGTTGGCGGCGACCAGAACGCCGGGCCAACAGTGATTGCCGGTCATCGGGATACCCATTTCCGAAGCCTGGAGCATCTTGAAACCGGCGCTACGCTGAAGCTCCAGAGCCGTGGCGGTCAGTGGCGGAGCTTCCGGATCAGCAGTACCCGGGTGGTGGACAGCCGTTACCACCGGATCAACGAGTCCATGCTGCCCCGCGATTCATTGCTGCTGGTAACCTGCTATCCCTTCAATAGCATTGAGGCCAACGGACCGCTACGCTACGTAGTATACGCAGAGGCCATTGGCAGCGAGCTGGCGGCAGTTGTCGAAAGCTGAACCTGTGCGCCATTACTAATGAGTAGGAAAGTAGGCGGACACGTCCATTCAGGACACGCCGTGAATACATCCATGTAGGCTCGGATGCAGCATCCCTGCTGCATACGGTCCTGAATGGACGTGTCCGCCTACTTTCTTTCAGCTTGGTAACTAGATCAGGGTTATCTGGATGGGATTGCTGAGAAAATTTCTGGCCTGGATGAGTGTCCTCATTATTTGTCTTTTCGCCCTGCTTTTCTATCTGGCGCGGCCTTTTAACCCTGATAATAACCGTTATCTGGCCTGGGCAATCGCCAAAGTCGGTTGTGCCCTGCTGGGGATGAAATGCACGGTCAGCGGCCGGGAAAATATTCCGGTCGACCGCCCGACCGTGGTTATCGCCAATCACCAGCACAACGATGACCTGTTCATGCTGGGCGGGCTGCTGCCGCCGCGAACCGTAACGGTGGGTAAAAAGGCTCTGGTGTGGGTGCCTTTTTTCGGCCAGGTTTTCTGGCTTGGCGGCAATGTGATGCTGGATCGCAGCCGCTCCGACCGGGCCGTTGTGGCCATGCGAGCCGCGGCCCATGCCATCAGCCGGGAGCGCAAAAGCCTGTGGGTGTTCCCGGAAGGCACCCGCAGCCGGGGGCGGGGCCTGCAGAGTTTCAAGAAAGGTGCTTTTTACACCGCGGTGGAGGCCGGGGCACCCATCACCATGGTGTGCGTCAGCCAGTATCAGGATAAGGTGATCGGCTGGTCCGGCCGGCGGGAACCGGTTGCCATCAGGGTGTTGCCCCCGGTGGAAACCGCCGGCCTTACCCGGGATGATATTCCCGGGCTGATCAGGGAGTGCCACGACACCATGGCGGCGACGATTGCCACCCTGGCCCCGATTCGTGACTGACCGCCAACCGGGCGGGAAATGCTTGAAGCGGGTCATGAAAACGGGCAGTCTTGCCGCATAACTCAAAGGGGTAGGTTATGAATCTGATTCTGTTTCTGATTATTGGTGGTATTGCCGGCTGGCTGGCGGGACTGATCATGAAAGGTCGCGGTTTTGGCGTCATGGCCAATATCGGTATCGGTATTGTGGGTTCAATCCTGGGAGGGTTTGTGTTCCGTCTGCTCGGGCTTGCGGCCCAGGGCGCGGTGGGGGAACTGGTCACCGCGACGGTGGGTGCAGTGCTGTTACTTGCCGTGGTTAGCGCAATCAAGAAGGCCTGATGATGATCGTACCTGTTTCTGCAGTTTTCGCCGCCGTTCTGGGGCTGTTACTACTTGTTCTTTCTTTTCTTGTTTCCCGCTATCGCCTGAAGTTCAGGCAGGGGCTGGGAGTAAGCGATGATATCGATTTTCAGGCCGCGGTGCGGGCTCACGCCAACCTGGTCGAATATGCACCAGTCGGCCTGATCATGCTGGCCATCGCCGAGCTCAATGGCGTGCCGGGCACGCTGGTCTACTGGACCGGGATGGCATTTGTGGCGGGGCGCCTGCTCCACGCGTTTGGCATGATCAATGGCCGTGGTGGCCCACACATGGCACGCATGGTGGGCATCCTGCTGACCTGGCTGGCCATTCTGGTATTGTCGTTGCTGCTGTTCTGGAACGTGTTCCAGGTTTACGGCTAGTCCCCGCCCAGGGGCGGATTACAGGGCCTGTGCCATATCCATGGTGATATACTCCAGCTCCAGGCGCCGGTTGGCGGCGTGATCCTCCAGCCTGGCAAGGGGCCGGTCGCTGCCCCATCCACTGATGACAATCTGGGTTTCCCGTGCGCCTTCACTGAGCATAAGCCTGGCAGCGCTACTGGCTCTGAGCCGCGACAGAAACTGGTTGTATTCGCTTACACCGAAGCCATCGGAATGGCCGTGAATGTGCAGGCAGGCGCCGGGGTTGTGCTTCAGCCAGACCGCGTGCTGGCGCAGCAGTGCCTGATCGTCCGGGTTCAGCCGGTGCTGATTGAAGCCGAAGTGGAAGCGCTTGCGGTGCGGTCGCCCGGGGCAATCATCCGGGCCTCCGCCCGCGGCGGCAAAAGTGTTCTGGGCCATCAGCCTGGTGTGGTCGAGTACAAGTACAGTCATGGTTGATTCCTCTGATTTTCAGGCCTTTGTTGCTTTTGCCCCCGGTATTATTGATGCCGGTGGGGGCAATTACCATAAGCGACAGGTCGAATGGCGTCGGTGCGGCTGCGTTCACAGTATCAGCGCCCTGATCGTCCTACGATTTCGCTGCAGATTTATTACACCGCGAAAAACAGGCCATGCTGTGGTAAAAAGCAGGTCTGGCGAGGCGAATAATGATGAATTGTGACAATCCATGCTGATTATCCCTGCGGAAACTCCTGTCAACTGGAAACGCCCGCCCTGGATGACACTGAGCCTGGTCATGGCCTGTTTTCTGGTCTTTGTGTTTTACCAGGGCGACGATGACCGGCTCGCCAACAAGGCGCTGGAAGCCTATCTGAATGCGGACCTGCAGGTACTGGAGGCACCGGCCTACGAGGATTATCTGCAACGCCAGATTCGGCTGGAAGGCAGGGAAGAACTGGTTTCCCGGTTGGAGGGCTTCAATACCCTGCAGGAACAGGGCGAACAGGTCTGGATTGCGGCCACCCTTCTGTTCGATAACGAATTCTATCAGTACCTGCTGGAAAACCGGGGCCTGATCTGGGCTTCAGACCAACGCCGGGCATGGTTGGCCCAGCGCAGCGAGATCCAGCAGCGATATGTCAACCGCCTGAGCGCCAACCAGTTGGGACTGGTGCCTGCCGAACTGTCAGTTTACACCCTGGTGACCTATCAGTTTCTTCACGGTGGCTGGGGCCACATTATCGGCAACCTGGTGTTTCTGTTTCTGCTCGGTTTCACCGTAGAGAAAGCGCTGGGTGCTGCCCGCTTTCTGCTGGCGTACCTGGCGTGTGGCGCCATCTCCGGCCTGGTATTCGCGGCGTTTTCTGCTGGCAGCACCGTGCCGCTGGTGGGCGCGTCCGGTTCCATCTCCGGTCTGATGGGCATGTACGTGGCCATCTACGGTTTGCAGAAAATCCGCTTTTTCTATTTTGTCGGGGTCTATTTCAACTACTTCCGCGCGCCGGCACTGGCGATGCTGCCGGTATGGCTGGGTAAGGAGGTTTATGACTACTGGTTCGCCGGGGCCACCGGCATCGCCTACATGGCCCATGCGGGCGGACTGGTGGCCGGGGCTGGGCTGGTCTGGCTGTTGGGCAAAAGCTGGCTCCAGGTCAAGGAGGAATTTTACCAACCGGAAGAAGACGAGCAGGACGAGCGCTTCACCGCCGGTTATGCCCGGGCCATGGCGAGCCTCGGCAGTATGGAGTTCGATCTTGCCGAGCGGCAGTTTGCAGCATTGCGGGAGCACTATCCCGACCGGATCGTTGTGCTCGAGCACCTCTACCAGCTGGCCAAGCTCCGGCCGGACCGGGCTGCCTATCGCGAATACGCCCGCAAGCTGATGAATGAAAAGCTGAACGCACGCCAGCCAGAGCGCACGATTGAAGTCTGGGCCGAATACATGAAGCTGGGAGAAAGCCACTTTCCACTGGCGGCGGAGGATCACAACCGGGTGCTGTTCACCTGCCTGCGTAACGACGATCTGAAATCCGCCGAGCGAGCTTTCGAACGCCTTCGCAGTGCCGGCGACAAGAGCCTGGCGGACGAAGCCTGCCGGCTGCTGGCGCAAGAATTCGATAAGCGCCAGGTAACCCCGAAGGCCCGACACTATCGCCAGTTACTGGCAAACGGGGCTTGAAAGTGGCCAGTGTCCCGACCGACAGGCCCCTCGGATGCCCGGTAGCTCAGCAAACTGACCAGACGGGACGCCGGGCTACTCGACGTTGAACGATGCCCGGGGTCCTTTCAGAGGCTCCCGGTTCCGCGCCTGCTGCAGATACACATCAATCTGTTCATGCAGCGGGTGGTTGGCGCAGCGCTTTTTGACAAAACTGAGAAACGCCGTGGCTTTTTCCCATTGGCCAAGCCCGTTAGCCAGCGCCTGGGCCATTGTCAGGTAGGCATGGGGCAGGCATTCGCTGCCGGGAAAGCGCTTGTGAAAGTCCTGTAGCAGTTTCAGGGCAGGTTTGAACTGGCCGCGGTTATAGAGGACTTTTGCGCAGCGCAGCGTCAATTCCGGGTCATCCGGTTTAAAGCCGGGCTGGATGCTCTCGATGGTTGCCAGCAGACCGGCCATGGTGTCGCCGTCATTGCTGTCCGCCAGCATGGCGAGCAGGCGCGGGTGGTAGCGGTACAGCTCCTGGCGGTCATCACGGGCTGTAAGCAGGGAGTGCAGCTGCTGCAGCCGGCAGGCGTTGGCCGGCTCCCGCTTCAGACTCTCCTTCAGCATGGACTCGACCCGGTCGTAGTTGCCATCCTTCAGGTTCATGTCGATGTCGGCGTCAAAGCGGCGGGTGCGGTCCCGGCCCTGGCTTTCCCCCGGCTTTTCCTGGTCCTGATGATCGCTGGCGAAGCCCAGCTCTTCCTGGTACTGGAACAGCAGATAGCCCAACATGTGAAACAGCATCAGGGTAAAGGTGCTGTTCAGGAAGCCGGCAAGAATATTGGCCAGGTGAGGGGCAAAATGGTTGAAGGCGAATTCCTGGGCAGCGCCGGAGGCCACGGATAACAGTATCAGGTAGCCATAAAGCAGAAAATAGCGGCTGCCGATGCGGGAAATCAGCACCGCCAGGTTCAGCGGGTTTACCGCGGCGGCAACGGAGTGTTCCATGGCCAGCACCATCACGCTGGCCGGTAATGCCAGGACAACCAGAGCCAGCATTACCAGCATCAGCACTGGTCCGCCCAGCATCCCGGCGGCGCCGACCAGAGCCCCCATCAGGATGAATACCAGCAGCTGCAGGATCACGATATCGAACCCGCTGCCGGTGAAGGCTACCGCCAGGGGCGGGGGCTTCATATGGCCTTCGGCGGTATGGCGGATTACCGCATAGGTATATTTCAGTAACGCCAGCACCAGTACCAGCGAGACAATAAGCCCGACAATGTTGCCGGTGATCAGCAGCGGAACCAGGGTGCAGATGGCGATGACCAGCATCGGATCGGTATGGAAGGGATAGCGGAAAAATGCGCCAATCCGGTTCCAGAAAGGCACGGCTTCCGTGGCTGCACCCAGGTAACGCATGACCCGGTTACACTGTGGGCACAGCGCATGCTGTCTGCGGTGGTTCGCATCGGGCATGCAGCGGGAACAGTAGTGCATCTGGCATTCGCCACAATGCCATTTTGCGGGTTCGCCCGGGTGATAATGGCAGTCGTGTCTCACAATAGGTCCGGTTCCGAGGGGTCACAGGATGACAGGCTGTAATGATGGCAGATGGCGGACCCGGCCACCAGCGCTCTGGCGGCAGGGAAAAGTGAGCCGATAATGTTGGGCTGCCAGCGGCAGAGTATCGTATGTCCCGGAGATTCGGGTTTTGAGGGGGCGATTTGCAACAGGTAAAAGAGCAAGGCGAGTTTTCGGCCACAGAAGACCGTTCCGGGGAAGTTGCCAGTGCACCAGACCGTCCCTACGCCTGGAAGGACATTCTGTCGCTGGCGCTGAAGCACAGGCCGCGTCTGGTCAGGGCCAACCTGCTGGCGATCATGGCCACAGTCGTCAGTGTGCCGATTCCGTTGTTGCTGCCGGTGCTGGTGGATGAGGTCCTGCTGGATGAGCCGGGGCCGGTACTGCCGGTCATGCAGTCGCTGTTGCCGGAATCGTGGCATCTGCCCCTGGTCTATATCGGTGCCATGGTGCTGGCCGCCTTTCTGCTGCGGTTGCTGGCACTCGGGTTCAACGTGGCTCAATCCCGCGAGTTCTCGAAAATCTCCAAGGATGTTGTCTTCCGTATCCGCTCGAAGCTTCTGGGTCGCCTGCGGCGGGTGGCCATGTCGGAATATGAAACCCGCGGCTCTGGTGGTATTACCAGCCATTTCATTACCGACCTGGACACCATCGACCAGTTTCTCGGTACCACCATCAGCCGTTTCGTCGTGGCCAGTCTGACCGTGGCCGGTACCGCCTGTGTGCTGTTGTGGGTGCACTGGCAGCTGGGCCTGCTGATTCTCCTGTTCAATCCTCTGGTGATCTTCGCTACCATGCTGATCAGCAAGCGGGTGAAGGATCTCAAACGCCAGGAAAACAGCGCCTACGAGGATTTCCAGGGGGATCTGACGGAAACCCTGGACGCTATTCACCAGCTTCGCGCTGCCAACCGGGAAGGCCATTATCTGCAACATCTGGTATCCCGCGCCAGAGTCGTGCGGGATCATGCCATTCAGTTCGAGTGGCGCAGCGACGCAGCCAGCCGCGCCAGTTTTGCCCTGTTCCAGTTCGGTGTCGATACCTTTCGGGCGGCGGCCATGGTCACGGTGCTGCTCAGTGACCTGAGCATCGGCATGATGTTCGCTATCTTCGGTTATCTCTGGTTCATGCTGACGCCGGTGCAGGAGATGCTCACCATGCAGTATGCCTGGTTTGCCGCCAACGCCGCGCTGGCCCGGATTAACCGCCTGCTGGCACTGAAAGAGGAACCGCGTTATCCCGCTCTGGAAGATCCATTCCGTGATCGGCACACGGTGGATCTGGAACTCAGGAATATTCATTTCAGCTACGGCGACGAACCGATTCTCCGGGGCATTGATCTGCACGTGATGGCCGGAGAGAAAGTGGCTGTGGTAGGTGCCAGCGGAGGCGGCAAGTCGACGCTGGTTCAGGTGATACTGGGGCTGTATACGCCGCAGCAGGGCGAAATTCTGCTTGGCGGCGTGCCGGTGCAGCGGATTGGTCTGCCGCGTCTGCGGGAAAATGTTGCTACGGTGTTGCAGCACCCCGCCCTTTTCAATGATACCGTGCGCCAGAACCTGACGCTTGGGCGCAAGCGTGACGATGACGCCCTGTGGCAGGCTCTGAGCATTGCCCAGCTGGACCGGACTGTGGCGGAAATGCCGGACGGTCTGGACACCATGATCGGTCGCCAGGGCGTCCGGCTTTCCGGCGGCCAGCGCCAGCGCCTGGCAATCGCACGAATGGTGCTGTCTGACCCGTCAGTGGTCATTCTGGACGAAGCCACGTCGGCGCTTGATGCGGAAACCGAGTATCAGCTTCACGAGGACCTGGAGGCATTCCTGCGCCAGCGCACCACCCTGATCATCGCCCACCGCCTGAGCGCGGTGAAACAGGCCGATCGGGTCTATGTGTTTGAAGACGGCTATATCAGTGAAGAAGGCCACCATGACGAGCTGATTGCCAAGCAGGGGCTTTACGCCCAGCTATACGGTGACCGGCAGGCCTGATGAGAATTAATACCGGTTCCGGTTAATGAATTCCGCAACTGGCCGACAAGCAATCAGTAACCATGAACGTTAAGGACAGATATGGCCGCCACCGAAAGTTTTCGCAGCGATGAGCTTACCCGCCAGCAGGTACTGGCGGTCGACCGCCAGATGCTTGTTATCCTGCTGGTTCATATTCCCGTTGTCGGATTACTGGTGCCCCTGGGGTTTGATACCTTCCTGTTTTCGATCCTGGCCTCGGTGGTTGTCGGTGCCATGGCGCTGGCCGGTTATTTTTTCCTTCGTGGCACGCGCGCCTGCTCGATCGTCTTTGCGACTTGCCTGATGCTGTTCTCTGCGGTCATGATCCAGGCCCAGATGGGCCGGATTGAAATGCATTTTCACATCTTTGCGGTGCTGGCGCTGGTGATTATCTACCGGGACTGGCTGCCGGTTCTGGTGGCCGCTGCCACGATCGCGGTTCACCATTTTCTGTTCACCGGTCTGCAGATGATGGAGACCCAGATTGGCGAGATGCCAGTGATCATCTTCAATCATGGCGCCAGCTGGGGGATTGCATTTCTGCATGCTGCCTTCGTGGTGTTTGAAGCCGGTATTCTGGTGTTTTTCGCCGTCCAGATGAGCGCAGAGCGGAATCAGTCGCTGAAAATGATTACCATTGTGCACGCCTTTGACCACGACAAGGACCTGCGAGGGCGTCTGCCGGAGACTGATCAGAGCACAAGTGCGCGCTCCTTTAACCAGATGATGGAGCAGTCCGGTGCGCTGATCAGGGAGCTTCGCCATTTCTCCGGCATCCTCAGCGAAAATGCCGGTCGCCTTGCGGTAGCAAGCACAAACACCCGGGAATATGTGGAACAGCAGCAACAGCAGGCTGATCAGGTAGCAACGGCTTCCAACCAGATGTCAGCCAGTGTTCAGGAGGTGGCGCAGAACGCCCAGGTGGCGTCTGAATCTTCTGCAGATGCCTCCACGGCTTCTGCTGCTGGCAGCAAGGCCATGGCCAGTGCCCGCACCATGACCGAGGCGACCAATCAGGCACTGGTCGACAGTGGCCGGATGGTCAGCCAGCTCGCTGAAAAAGTGGAATCCATTTCCCGGGTAACCGGGTCCATCAATGACATTTCAGACCAGACCAATCTGCTGGCGCTTAACGCTGCGATTGAGGCTGCGCGCGCCGGGGAGCACGGCAGAGGATTTGCTGTTGTGGCGGACGAAGTGCGGTCGCTGTCACGGCGGACCCAGGAATTGACGGATGAAATCCGCACCACCGTGGGCGAACTGAAAGAGCTTTCAGAGGCTACCCGCGCGGCCATGGAAATGGGGCAGAGCCGCTCGGCCGAATCAAACCGCGCGATCAGCGATGCCGCCGAGGCAATCAGCCGGATCGAAGAGGCGATCGGTGCTGTCAGTAACATGAATCAGCAGATTGCCTCGGCCTGTGAACAGCAGTCGGCAACGTCGGTCCAGATCAACGAGAGCATCCATTCTGTGGCGACCCGCAATGTCCGGGTAGCTGAGGAGGCCAGTGGCGTACAGGACATGTCGGTTGAAATCGAACGTGTGGTTGGCGACGTCGACAGACTGGTAAACCAGTACCGGATTGATTGACCCTTCACCAGAGGTTGATTAAAAATTGACTGGGTCAGGGCCAGCGCTTGAACTCTGCGCAATCAGTGCAATAGTTAACTCTGACTTCAAATTCTGGTTTCAAACCGTCATCCTTGGGGACTTTACGGAACGCTTGTCGATTCGGGCGCACGAAGTTTTCGCCTGCCGGCATTCCGTAGCGCGCGGATAAAGACGAAAAGGAGGCAATACAATGTCCGGTAGCAATCTCAGCAAAGACAGCCTGAATACCCTTTCCAGCCTGGATGCGGGGGGCAAGACCTTTCACTACTACAGCTTGCCAAAAGCCGCCAAAACTCTGGGTGACCTGGACCGGCTTCCGTTCTCGCTCAAGGTCCTGATGGAAAATCTTTTGCGCAACGAAGACGACACCACCGTCGAGCGCAAGCACATTGATGCCATGGTGCAGTGGCTGAAAGACCGGCACTCCGAGACTGAAATCCAGTTTCGTCCGGCCCGGGTGCTGATGCAGGATTTTACCGGTGTACCCGGTGTGGTTGATCTTGCCGCGATGCGTGCGGCCGTCAGGGAAGCCGGTAAAGACCCCGCCATGATCAACCCGCTGTCGCCGGTGGACCTGGTCATTGATCACTCGGTCATGGTGGATAAATTCGGCGATCCCAGTTCATTTCGCGACAACGTCGACATCGAGATGGATCGCAACGAAGAGCGCTACGAGTTCCTGCGCTGGGGCCAGCAGGCTTTCGATAACTTCCGGGTGGTGCCGCCGGGCACCGGTATCTGCCACCAGGTTAACCTGGAATATCTGGGCAAGACCGTGTGGCAGAAAGAAATCGACGGCAAGCACATCGCCTACCCGGACACGCTGGTGGGCACCGATTCCCACACCACCATGATCAACGGCCTGGGAATTCTGGGCTGGGGCGTTGGTGGCATCGAGGCCGAAGCCGCCATGCTGGGGCAGCCGGTGTCGATGCTGATTCCGGAAGTCGTGGGTTTCAAGATGACCGGCAAACTGCGGGAAGGAATTACCGCGACTGATCTGGTGCTCACGGTCACTGAAATGCTGCGCAAGAAAGGCGTGGTGGGCAAATTTGTTGAATTCTATGGCGACGGCCTGAAAGAAATGCCGGTGGCCGACCGGGCAACCCTCGCCAATATGGCGCCGGAGTACGGGGCCACCTGCGGCTTCTTCCCGGTGGACGACCAGACCATCGATTATATGCGCCTGACCGGGCGTGAAGAAGAACAGCTTGAGCTGGTCGAAGCCTACGCCAGGGCCCAGGGCCTTTGGCGCGAGCCGGGTCATGAACCACTGTATACCGATTCCCTGGAACTCGACATGGGGCAAGTGGAGGCCAGTCTTGCCGGGCCCAAGCGTCCGCAGGACCGGGTTGCCCTGAAAGACATGAAATCTTCTTTCGAGTTGCTGATGGAAACCGCAGAGGGTCCGGCCACCGCGGGAGAGGGCGAGTTATCATCCGAGGGCGGTCAGACGGCAGTCGGCATCGAGAAAAGCTACGAGCATGCGTCCAGTCAGCCGCTGGAAATGAAAGGCCATAAAACCCGGCTGGACCCGGGTGCTGTGGTGATCGCCGCAATCACATCCTGTACCAATACCTCAAACCCCAGCGTGATGATGGCGGCAGGCCTTATCGCCCAGAAAGCCGTTGACAAGGGTCTGGATGCCAAGCCATGGGTAAAGACATCGCTTGCGCCAGGGTCGAAGGTAGTGACGGATTACCTGCGGGTCGGTGGCTTCCAGGATGCCCTGGACAAGCTCGGCTTCAATCTGGTCGGTTATGGCTGCACCACCTGTATCGGTAACTCCGGCCCGCTGCCGGATGAAGTTGAAAAGGCGATTGACGACGGCAACCTGACGGTTGCCTCGGTGCTGTCCGGCAACCGTAACTTCGAGGGCCGGGTACACCCCAGCGTGAAAACCAACTGGCTGGCGTCACCGCCCCTGGTGGTGGCGTTCGCGCTGGCGGGCAATGTTCGTCTGGATCTGTCGAAAGACCCGCTGGGAACCGATAAGGAAGGCAACCCGGTCTACCTGAAAGACCTCTGGCCGAGCCAGCAGGAAATTGCGGCAGCGGTCGAAAAGGTCAAAACCGACATGTTCCACAAGGAATATGCCGAGGTATTCGATGGCGATGAAACCTGGCAGGCCATCAAGGTGCCGGAAAGCAAGGTCTACGAATGGTCCGACAAGTCCACCTACATCCAGCATCCGCCCTTCTTCAAGGGCCTGAAGGAAGAGCCGGATCCGATCGAAGACGTCAAGGATGCCCATATTCTGGCGATACTCGGGGATTCGGTCACTACCGACCACATCTCTCCGGCCGGTTCTTTCAAAGCCGATTCACCGGCGGGCAAGTACCTGCAGGAAAACGGCGTCGAGCCCAAGGATTTCAACTCCTACGGTTCACGCCGGGGCAACCATGAAGTGATGATGCGCGGCACCTTTGCCAACGTGCGCATCAAGAACGAAATGCTGGACGGCGTCGAGGGTGGTTTCACCCGGTTTGTGCCTACCGGTGAACAGATGCCCATTTACGATGCGGCCATGAAGTACCAGGAAAAAAACACGCCGCTGGTGGTGGTTGCCGGCAAGGAATACGGTACCGGTTCCAGTCGTGACTGGGCGGCCAAGGGGACCCGGCTGCTGGGTGTGAGAGCGGTGGTGGCCGAGTCCTACGAGCGCATCCATCGCTCCAACCTGATCGGCATGGGCGTGATGCCGCTGCAGTTCCCGGAAGGCACCGACCGCAAGAGTCTGAAGCTGACCGGGGAGGAAACCATCAGCATCGAAGGGCTGTCCGGTGAGATCAGGCCGGGCCAGACTGTCAGGATGACGGTGACCTATCCGGACGGCGGGACCGAAACCTGTGAGCTGAAATCACGGATCGATACCGCCAACGAGGCGGTCTACTTCAGGCATGGCGGCATCCTGCACTATGTGGTGCGGGAAATGCTCAAGTCTGCGTGAAAGGCTGCACGAAGGCCTGCCCGGGACGGTTCCCGGCTGGCGCCTGAACCGGGGCCCGGCGAAGGGATCGCCGGGCCTGGTACCTCACCCGCCCTCAGGCCTGGTCCAGATCAAGCCAGAAGGTTGCGCCCTCACCCTCGACCGATTCGAAGCTTACCTGGCCACCCATCTGGGACATGATTTCCCGGGTGATGGCGAGGCCCAGGCCGGTTCCCCGTTTTCCCCGGGTGTCCGAGCTGTCGGCCTGGGCGAATTTCTGGAAGATGCGAGCCCGGAAATTCTCGGGGATGCCCGTGCCATGATCGGTAACAAGAATTCGAATGCAGTTCCTAACTTTCTCCATTCTGACCTCAACCTCACCCTTGTCCGGCGAAAACTTGATGGCATTGGAGAGCAGGTTATTCAAGGCCTGCTTCAGGCGCGCGCGGTCGATGCTGGCAAGGAAGTCCTCCGCTGGATGTTCAAAGTTGACGGTAATTTCCTGCTCCAGAGCATAGGATTCAAGCTGTTCAATGGAATCCTGAATAATCGGAACCAGGGATTCCCGCATCAGGTTCATTGTCATTTTTCCGGAAATCAGTTTTTCCATATCCAGCAGCTCGTCAACCAGTTGATTCAGTTGCTTGCTGTTCCGGTAGGCAATCGAGACTAACTGGTCAACCTGCCTCGGAAGTTGCCCCAGAGATCCTCCGGCAAGAAGGCCGAGGGATCCGGCGATGGAGGTGAGTGGGGTGCGAAGTTCGTGGCTCACGGTGGCGATGAATTCATTTTTCATCCGGTCCACTTTCTTGCGTTCTGAAATGTCCTCGATCAGCGTCCAGACCAGGGACCTTCCGGAGGCATCATAGATTTTTACCCCCTGCATGACGGCCGGGTAATTGCAGCCGTCAGCTCTTCTGATCGCCATTTCATAGGGGCCAAAACGCTTTTCCGATTTCAGGCTCCGGATGATTTCCTGCTGCCGGCTTTCGGTGTCGCCCGGCAGAAGCTGCCAGAAGTCCATCGCCATCAGATCGTCCCGATGGTATCCCGTGGGCTTCAGCAATGCCTCGTTCACATCAAGAAAGTTTCCGGTGCGGAATTCGGTCAGAGCGATACCGATGGGTGAAAGCTCATAAAGCCTTCTTAGCTGGGCTTCACTTTGCTGCAGGGCGATTTCCGTTCGTTTGCTGTCGTCTATGTCGGCAATATAGCCATGCCAGATAACGCTGTCATCCGGCATGGCTTCGGGGGTGGCTCTGCCTTCGACCCAGCGCCAGCGGGAATTCCCGCGATTGACGCGATACTGACAACTCCACACCGACAGTGTTTGCGCTGACCGCTCAATGCTCCCGGCGACATTCGGGAGGTCATCCGGATAAATTTTCCGGAACGCCTCGGACGCGTCTTCCCTTACCGTGTCGCTGTCAACACCGTAAATGTCCCGGATGTGCGGGCTTGAGTAGGGAAAGGCCGAACGGCCGTCGGGCCATTGCCGGAACTGATAGAGCATGCCCGGTGTCTGTTCCACCAGTTTGGTCAGCATCTGAACCCCATGCCGGCGTTCGAGAATACCGCCAATCCAGCGGGCGAGCAGGGTGACAAATGTAATTTCGGTGTCGGAAAAGCTTTTTGTGCGGGGTTGGGCCGAGGAAAAATTCAGGGTACCGAAGAGCCCGCCACGAACCACAATCGGGGCAGCCAGATAGCTTTCCAGCTGAAAGGTCTGGTAGCACTTGCGATAGCGGAAATGGGAACTGGCCATTTCTGTGATCGCAAGGCAGTCACCTTTTTCCAGCAACAGCGAGCAGTATGTCTCTGCAAGACGGAAACTGAGACCTCTGGCGATTCCGGAACTCTCGGGTGCGACAAACCAGCGCACTGAATACACGCTGCCGGTAATTTCGCTGACGATGCCAGTGGGCAGTTCAAGATACCGGGACGCGAGGCTGAGGGCATTTTCAATGCGGGCATCGTCGTCGGTTTCCGGGTCAAGAGCCACTTGGTTGAGGATTCCGAGCACGTTGTTCTGCTCCTGAATCCGGTTCAGGTTGTTCATTTCTTTCGAGATATCAGCGTGGGTGCCAAACATCATCAGTGGCTCGCCGGTTTCGGTCCATTCGAATACCTGGCCACGGTCGTGCACCCATACCCAGTGACCGTCCTTGTGCTGCATCCGGCAGCGGAAATCATACTGCGGCAGCTCACCTCTGAAATGAGCCTGCAGTAACCGTCCGGATTCGGCCAGATCGTCCGGATGGGCAAGGTCGAGCCAGGTCTGGATATTGACCGGCTCCAGCTCGGCAAGCCGGTAACCGCAGATTTCAGCCCAGCGCTGGTTGAAAACGGTTTCGCCGGTCTGGACATTCCATTCCCAGGTGCCGACCCTTGTGCCCGCAATGACTGCCCTGGACCGATGCTCGCTTTTCAGAAGTTCCTGGTAAAAACCGGAAGCTGCCTGAAGGTTGATCTCGCGTTCGACGCAGTCCGCGGTTTCCCGCAGTAGCTGTTTTTCTTCGTCGTCTAGCGTTCGTGGCTCGCGGTCGATGATACAGAGCGTGCCCAGCCTGAATCCCTCTGAAGTGTGCAGCGGGGCCCCGGCATAAAAGCGGATCCGGGGCTCTTCTTGAACCAGCGGGTTGTCTCTGAAGCGCTCATCTTCCAGTGCGTTTTCAATGATGAACAGGTCTGGCTGGTGAATGGCATGGCCGCAGAAAGACAGGTCGCGCGGCGTTTCCTCGGCTCCCAGTCCCTGCCTGGATTTGAACCACTGTCGCTCCCGGTCAATGAGGCTGACAAGGGCAATGGGCACCCGAAAGGCGATTCTGGCCATTCGGGTCAGACGATCAAACCGCTCCTCAGCCCCGGTAACAAGCAATCCGGTCTGGTCGAGCGCGGCCTGTCGTTCAGCTTCGTTGTCTGGAAATTCAGGTGCTTTCATTGTTTTCGTAATCCCTGGTCCCGGCTAGCGGCAACTCCACCCAGAAGTGGGCGCCATCGTCATTGTAGGCCCCGATTTTACCCCCGAGCAGCAATGTCAGTTCGCGGCAGATGGCCAGACCAAGGCCGGTGCCTTTCGATGCGCGGCTTGTGCCAACCTCGGCCTGGGCAAAGCGTTCAAAAAGGCGCGGGATAAAGTGTTCCGGGAGCCCGTTACCCTGATCACTGACCGTTATCCGGACCTTGTCTGTTGCTGTGGACTCCGCCGCTATTACCACCACTCCCTGTTGCGGCGAGAATTTGATGGCGTTACTGATCAGGTTATCCAGAATCTGCCGCAGGCGGTGGCTGTCCGTGGTCAGCAGGATGCCCGGCTCACAGTGTTCGGTGAAACCGATACCGCGTTCGCGGGCGATGGTCTCGTTGCCGGCAATGGCCTGGGTAATAAGCGGCGCCAGCGGCTGGGTTTCGAGGTTGAGCTCCAGTTCGCCGGCCTTCAGTTTGTTGAAATCCAGCAGATCTGCAATCAGCAATTGCAGGCGCTGCCCGTTCCGCAGCGCCAGTTGGCTCATTTCGGCCGCTTTCTGTGGCAACCGGCCCGTGGTTCCGGAGGTCATCAGCCTGAGCGCACCATTCAGGGAGGTCAGCGGTGTGCGTAGTTCGTGGCTGACGTTGGAAATAAAATCATCCTGCATTTTGGCGATGTCGTCGCGCTCGTCCAGTAATTTGTTGAAGGCCGTCGCCAGGTTCCGGACTTCCGGCGGGCCTTTTGCCTCAAGACGGTCGGAGCCGGGATCCGCCGCAGACATGTCCCGGATACGACGAGTCATCCGCTGGAGGGGCGCCATGGCGGAGCGCGTGACCAGGTAGCTCAGGGGGATGGTGAAAAGCATCAGACCGAGACTGATCAGCAGGAACTGGCGGAAAGACTCGGTTGCCGGGGCCTTCGCAAGCGCTTTCGGAACGGCGCGGATAAAAAGCCAGCCCAGGCGTTCCAGGTGACTGGTGGCGTAGATCAGTTCCGCTCCGTTTTTCAGGGTAATTTCACCCAGGCTCATGCCCGACATGGCCGTATCAATAAGGGGGCTTGCGCCCGGATCGGGAAGCGGGCGGATGCCGTCATCTTCTTCACCCGAATCGACGTACAGCAAGTTGCTGGTATCGATAACCAGAAATTGCGCCTTATGGCGCGAGCTGGAAGCCCGTGCTTCCGCTGAGACCAGGCTCGTTCTGGCCAGGTCGATGCTGCCAGTCAGGAAACCCAGCAGGTTGCCTTCGTCGCTCTCGATCGGAACCACAAAGGCCAGCAATGGTAGCCCAGTTGTACGTCCGATAATCGGGCGGCTGATAACCGGTTCGCGGGTTTCCAGGGCCCTGGCAAAATGCGGGCGGTCGGCATAATTGGTACCCACCCGGTCGGGCACAAAAGTGTCTTCGGCTATCGCAGTGGCATCTTCATCAAGCACAAGCAGGCCATTGGAGAAGAGTTCCCGGAGTCCGGACTGGCGGGCCATGAAAGTGTTTATTTCCGGTCTGGATAGCAGCCTGTCGCCGTCGGTCAGGGTGACGCTGAGTGCTTCCAGCAGGGCAAGACGCACCTGAAGGCTGCGGTCGACCTGGTCGGAAATGCGCTCGGTTTCATAGGCCTGCTGCTCGATAAGGGTAGCCTCGAAGTCCCTGCTCAGGGCCCGGTGCGCAGTCAGGGCTACCGCCACAATAGCAGTCAGGCTGAAAAAAACGATGATAATGGCAAGCCGGCTGCCGAGAGAGACCGTAAGCAAATTGGGAGCTTCCTTCTGGCATTTTCGTTAAAAAATTGCTTTGATGGGAGCGTAGCTGAAAGCGAAGCTTATATTTGTAAAATTAGGTACAGAAAATTCAGCATGCCAGACATCAGGCCCGGTAATGTCAATGCGAAACTCGCGGTTTTGCGGCAAAAGTTCTGTGACAAGGTGATCGGCGAATTCGACGCGCTGGATCGGGCCATTGAATCCATTCGTAGCGGCCAGGATGTTCAGCAGCAAATGGCCCTTGCCTACCGGATTCTTCACAGACTGGCAGGATCGGCGGGGACCTTTGGTCTTGCCCGGCTTGGCGACGAGGCCAGAATCCTGGAACTGGGCGTACAGCAGGTGCTGGAGGAGCGTCGCCATGGCACCTCCCCGTCAGCGGTGATTGACGAGAAACTGGGCAACCGGATTGTTGGCCTGCGATCGTTGCTGGAGTCGAGAGACCAGAGACCTGAACCAGAGCAGTTGCCGGAGCAGGGCGACCGCGCGAGTCCCCAGGCGGATCCGACTGAGCCCGCGGTGCTTGTGGTGGAACCGGATGAAGCGCTTGCCCGGCGTGTTATCGACGGGCTGGGGCTGTATGGCTACCAGGCCCGCTGGATGTCTGACGCGACGCAATTAGCCAATGCCGGCGGCCCTCTCCCCTCGGCGCTGATAGTCCGAGACGAGACGTTTCTTGCGACAGGCAATCAGTTACCACGTTCATTTATCGAGCTGCCCATTATCTGCGTCGGTGATCATGACACATTGTCTCAACGCTACGCCCTGGCCAGTGCAGGCGCCGAAGCATTCTTCTGCGAGCCGCTGGACCTGCCTGCGCTTGCCGATCATGTTGACCGCCTGCTCGCCGACCATGCGGATGCGGTAACTGGCAAGGTACTGATTGTTGACGATGATCGTGAGTTGATGGAACACTACCAGCTGGTGTTATCTCACAGTGGAATGGACGTTGAGGTAGTCGCGGGAGACCCTTCTGTGTTGTTGCCCGCGCTGGCAGAGTTTCGTCCGGACATTGTCCTGATGGATGTGCAGATGGGCGATATATCGGGGCCGGCACTGGCGCGGATGCTCCGGTTTGACCCGCAATGGCTCAGTCTGCCAATCATTTATCTTTCCGCAGAACAGAACCGGGAACTACAGCTGGATGCGCTGGCGAACGGCGGCGATGACTTTCTGACCAAACCGGTTTCCGATGCGTTCCTGCTGCGAACGGTGCGCATTCGCTGCTACCGGGCCAGACAGCTGGACAAGCTTGTTTCCAGGGATAGCCTGACCGGGCTGCTGAAACATTCCCTTGCCAACATTGAGGTCGCCAAGGAGCATGCGCGATGTCAGCGAATGCAGCATGTCTCGGTAGTGGCCATGCTGGATCTTGATCATTTTAAAGCTGTTAATGATAGCCACGGCCATCGGGCGGGTGATCTGGTTATCAAGGGCCTGGCCAACCTTCTCAGACACCGTCTGCGGAAGACTGATATTATTGGCCGCTACGGTGGTGAAGAATTTCTTGTCGCACTATCGGACTGTTCTGTCGAAAAGGCAGAAGAACTGCTGGTATCGGTTTGTCAGGATTTCTCTCGGCTGCTGTTCAAGGGCAGCGAAGGCTCATTCTCTGTCACGCTCAGTGTTGGTTTGGCATCGTTGCCGGACTATCGGCACCCGGACGATGCTATTGAGGCTGCAGATCAGGCTCTTTATCGGCGCAAAGAGAATGGCAGAAACGGCGTAACGAAAGCTTCCTTATGAAAGTGCTGATTCTTGAAGACGATATGATGATTGCGGATTTGCTCGAAACCGTGGTTTCAGGGCTTTATCCGGGGCTGGAGGTCCAGATTTTTGATCAGGTCGACAAGGCAACGGCGGCTTGGCTGGCAGGGCCTGCCGACCTCGTTATTACCGACTGGAACCTGCCTGACGGCTCTGGACTCACGCTGGTAAAAGCGGTTCGCGATACCAGCGAAGCGGTACCGGTCGTTGTCGTTACCGCTCGTTCTGATCGAAACTCGATCCTGACTGCCGCCAGTCTGGGGATCAGCAGTTACATTATCAAACCATTCAGTGTCGAACTGCTTCATGAACGTCTGGGGCCACTGATAGCTCCGTTTGCGCAGCAAAGGGAGGGGTTGCCGGATCTGGGTGAGCGCCTGCAGACCGCGGTCGGTTCGTCGAGTCAGTTGCCGGGTTTGAGCGATGCCGGAACCGTCCTGAAACTGCTGGAACGACAGAACGAGCTCGCGCCTGCCGAGCTGGCAGAGCGCTGGAAACGCGAACCGGCAATCGTTGCAAAATTGCTGGGCGTGGCCAACGGGTCATCGCTGAGACGGTCAGGTCAGTCGGTGCTGAGCGTGAAAGACGCGATCACCAAGATAGGTGTGCCGATGGCGTTGAATCAGGCATTGGCGCTATCCCTGGACATTGCCGGCCAGTTGCCGGATCAGAGGTTGAAAGCTCTGGCCCAGGAATATCAGGCGTGGGCGGAAAAAGTGGCACTGGAGGCCCAGCGTCTCGCCATGCTTTCGGGAAGTAGTGGAGAGTTACATTTTACCGCCGGACTTTTAAGTCGGGTGGGTGAACTGGTTGCGCTCAAGGTTATCCAGCAACATGTGGATGCCGGTGCAGATGTCTCTGACGCTGAAATCGACCAGGCCATTGGCGGATGGGCGCAAAAGCTGGGCAACAGCATGAAGATTCAGTGGCGCCTGCCCCTGGAACTCAGGGGACTGGTGGGAGCAATTCACCTCCGGCGCCGGGATTCGGTGACACCGGATCATCTGATCATGGGCGCGGCGGCCATGCTGGTCAATGGTATGGGTGAAGACGAGGAATATCATCGCCTGCTACGTTTGCTCGGAATTGCTGACCAGAATGAGGAGCAGCCGGATGCCGAATGACGAAACCCTGAAGCGGATACTGCTGGTCGAAGATGAAGAAGATATTAGAGCCGTGGCCGAAATTGCGCTGGAGAGTGTTGGCGGGTTTCAGTTGAAAGTCTGCGCCAGTGGACCGGAGGCCCTGGAGTCAATCGCCGGATTTGCGCCGCAACTGATCATCCTCGATGTCATGATGCCCGGCATGGAGGGCCCGGAGACGCTGCGCGAGATCCGCAAATTACCGGAATACGCATTAACGCCAGCGGTGTTCATGACGGCCAAGGTTCAGGCCGACGAAATCCAGAGTTATCTCGCCGGGGGTGCTACAGGTGTCATTCCCAAGCCTTTTGACCCCATGACACTGTCAGACCGGATTCTGGAAATCTGGCAATCCCGCTGACACATCGGTTAAGCTTGCCGTCCTTTTCTATCGTTCGTGTCAAAGGTTCTACGCATGCCTGCCGATGAATCCCTGGAACAGCTTCGCGCCAGACTCAATCTTGAAACATCACAGATCAGCTGGAAAGATCTGCAGACCTACTTCGCCCGGGGCCAGGTAGTGCGGGTCTCTCCTGCACTTGACCTGCTGACGGTGGCGGCCGAGCTGACCGTGGACAACAAGGCCCGGTTCGAACACTGGATGGCCGGCGGGCAGGTAGGCGAGGTCACGCCATCCCAGGCCCGCGACTGGTTCGAAAACGACGCGGAGTTGTGGGCCCTGGTGGTTGCGCCCTGGGTACTGGTCCAGGATCGTAATGATCATATTCTGCATTGATGGCCGGCTGATGTATTCATGCTGACCGGAGCACTGCTGATACTGGCGCCGCTGTTCTTCGGCTTTGCCCTGCGACTGGAAAATCGCCGGATCATGACGGTGATTCATTACCTGGTCGAGGGCCTGGTATATTTTATCCTCGCGCTGCTGGGTCTGGGCCTGGGGCAGATGAGCGGGCTGGCGGACCAGTTGGCCGGTATGGCGGTGCAGGTGGCTCTGCTTGTCGTTGTCCTGTTGATCGCGAATCTGGCGGGGCTCTGGCTGTTGCATCAATTCCAGCCGATGGTACCGGACAAATCCGTTCCGGCTGCGGCATCAGGCTATCGGCGGCTGTTTCTGGCCGGGTTGAAACCACTGCTGGCGGTGTTGGCGGGGGTTGTAGCCGGCTACTGGCTGCTGCCGCCCCTGCCCATGGCCGAGGATCTTGCCACCGCCATGCTGATGCTTCTGCTGTTTCTGATCGGGCTGCAGTTACGCAATGCCGGCTTGTCTTTGCGTCGGCTGCTGCTCAACCGCCATGGCCTGGGTATTTCCCTGGTGCTGGCAGGCAGCTCACTGGTGGCCGGACTCGCCCTGGCACCCATGCTGGACACTGGCTGGTACCAGTCGCTGGCACTGGCTTCCGGATTTGGCTGGTACTCGTTGTCCGGTATCGTTATCGGTGATGCTCTGGGGCCCGCCTGGGGTGGTGTTGCCTTTCTCAACGATGTGATACGGGAAATCATCGCGCTGGCCATTATTCCACTGTTGATCAGTCGCAGGCCAGCAATGGCCATCGGCTATGGTGGCGCCACGGCGATGGATTTTACCCTGCCGATAATCCGCAGCAGCGGTGGCCTGGCCTGTGTGCCGGTAGCGATTGCCTCCGGTTTTATCCTGTCTTTTCTGTCACCGGTATTGATGGCGGTGTTTCTGTCGCTGGCAGCATGATTGCGGAATTTGTGATTTGCGCAATGGCTCAGACTGATCGGATCAGACCAGGAACTTGCGCACATCGATGCTGTAGTCCTCCGGGTTCACCGAGCGAATAATCCGGTCCTGAGTGCCTGGTTTGGCCAGATCCAGGGTGTCGACCATGACCGGCATCCGGAACTTGATGCTGTACATCACCCGGACCACAGGCAGCCGCTGATCTTCGTCATTGGTTTCGATAACGACACCAAGCCGACCGCTTTCAAGCAGCACCAGCGAGCCAATCGGGTAGAGGCCGACACAGCGAATGAACTCCCTGACCAGTTTCGGGTCAAGGTGCCCGTCACTCCATTCCAGCAGTTTCTTGAGCCCCTGGGTAGGTGTCATGCCCTTGTGATAAACCCGGTCAGCCGTGATTGCATCGTATACGTCAGTAATTGCAACCATGCGCCCGTACATGGATATTTCATCACCCTTGAGCCCCTCGGGATAGCCACTGCCATCCATGCGCTCATGGTGCTGTGCTGCGGTTATTATGGTCAGGTCTCCGATACCTTCAGTTGACTGCAGGATGGTTCTTGAGTGCTGGGCGTGGGCTTTCATTACTTCAAATTCTTCCGCTGTCAGCCGGCCCGGCTTGTGAAGAATCTCGTCGGGTATGAGGATTTTACCGATGTCATGAAGAAGGGCACCGACAATGGTCTGGTGAAGTGCATCGGACGAAAGTCTGCGATAGCCGCCGAAAAGTGACATCAGGACGCTGAGGTTGACCGAGTGCTCAAGCAGATAATTGTCTTTTGCGCGGATACGTCCCAGACAGCTGAGTGCATTGGGGTTGCGGAAAACAGAATTCTGAAGTTCGTGAGCCAGCTGGTGAACCGGTGCCATATCAATGGCCCTGCCAATTTTTACATTGTTCATCAGGTCGCCAACCAGGCTCTGGGCCTGGTGATGCACCTTTTGCGCAGCCACCATTTCTTCCTCGGCACTGACGCGCCGGAAGCTACCCGGAGTCAACCCGCCGGCCTGCTCAAGAGCCGCTTCATTTCGTCGATCCACTTCGTGGGCGGGTTCCGAATCCTGGGAATCCAGACCTCTGGACACGTCGATGTATACAAAGTCCACACCGAGCTGGCGGATCTTGTCGATGGTTTCCTCTTTCTTGACCACGCCGCGTTTGCGCTGGGTGTTGTGAGGGATCCAGTCGTTGTTCAGGTCAGTGATGTACATGCCGACCTTCAGTGCCGATACCGGTATGCGCTTGTTCATGGCTGTGGGAAGAAGGTCCTCAGGCTGTTCTGGTAGGTTGTGGCCAGCACCTCCTCAAGCCCAAGATCTTTCACCGCTGCGATTTTTTCAGCGACGAAGGGGATGTAAAAAGGAGCATTTTCCCTGCCGCGATAGGGCGCCGGAGTCAGGAAAGGCGAGTCCGTCTCCAGCAGGATCTGCCCGATGGGCGCCATGCGTACAATATCCCGTACGTTTTCAGCCTTGTTGAAAGTGGTGATGCCATTGAAGCCCAGGCACCAGCCCTGATCCAGTGCGTATTGCGCCAGACCGGGGCCGGACGTGAAGCTGTGAATGACTCCGCGACGTTTGAGCGTGGCTTCATACTCTTGCAGGATCTCAATCGTATCCTCGTCGGCATCGCGACTGTGTATCACCACCGGGCGGTCGGTATCGCAGGCGATCTGAAGCTGGCGGCGGAAAACGTCACGCTGGACATTGCGCTCGGCATTGTCGTAAAAGTAGTCGAGGCCGATTTCGCCGACAGCGACGATTTTGTCGTCTCCGGCATGGGCGCGGATCTCGGCTTCGGCGCTGTCGGAATAGGTCCCGGCGTCGTGCGGGTGGACCCCCTGGGTGCCATAGACCCAGGGGGCGATCTGACTGAGTTCCCGCACCCTGGCCAGGTTTTCCGGCGACACCGCAATGGTAATGACACGCTCGATGTTGACCCGCTGTATCTCCGCCAGGGTTTCTGCAAGTGGCCTTGCCTTCAGGTAATCCAGATGACAGTGGGTTTCGATGATTGGTTGATCGAAAACGGGTATTTCGCGGCGTTTCTTGCTCATTATCGGCCTTTTACTTCCTCGCAGCGGTGGTAATCGCTGCTATTCTGAGACATTCGCCGGCTATGGTATCAGTTTGTTCGATGGCTGACCTGCATGGCTGAAACAGAGGCCCTCGATGAACCTGAAAAACTTTGCTGGCAACGGTGTCAGCTCATCCAGCCCCGAGGGAGGCCATTTATGCACATAGCAGTCGTTGGTGGTGGCGTCGTTGGTATGACCACAGCATACGAGCTTGACCGTCGCGGCCATCAGGTAACGGTTGTTGAGCGGCACGGCGTCGCTGGTAATGAAACCAGCAAGGGCAATGCCGCCCAGCGCTCCTACGGCGTGGTGTATCCCTGGGCGGATCCTGCCATGGTACCGAAAGCCATCCCCTGGCTGTTAAAACAGGACGGCCCGTTGAAAATGGCCATGCCGCCATCGCTGGATACCCTGCGGTTCATGTTCTCAACCCTGCGCTACGCCTGGTCGCCCGGCCTGTTCGGCTTGAACAAGCGCGCGATGCTGCGCCTCGGCATCCACAGCCGCGAGCGCTTTGCGGCACTGGAGCAGGAACTTGACCCGGATTTTGATGGTGACCACCGGGGCCTGCTGCACCTGGCCAGCAGCCCGGAGGCTCTTGCCGGCTATCGCAGGACCCAGGAACTGCTGAACGAGCTTGGTATCAGTTCCCGTCTGCTGACACCAGCGCAGGTGCGTGAGGCTGAACCCGGAATGACCGGTAACGGCCCGCTTCACGGTGCGCTGAGCTACGACACCGACGGCACCGGCGATTGCCACCTGTTTTCCCGGGAGCTGGCCAACGCCTGCGAATCGAAGGGCGTCAGCATCCGCTACAATACCGAGACCACCCATCTTATTGCTGATGATCAACGGATCACCCGGCTGGCTACCCGTACCGACATTGGTACCACGGAGATCCTGGACGTGGACGCCGTGGTCGTCTGCGCCGGCTGCTGGTCAGATCAGCTGACCCGACCCCTGGGCCTGAGGCTGCCCGTTTATCCGGTCAAGGGCTACAGCTTCACTGTGCCGCTGAAAGACACCAGTCGCGCGCCGGTCTCCACGGTCCATGACGACAATTTCAAAGTCGTCTCGACACGACTCGGTAACCGTCTGCGCGCTTCCGGTTTTGTCGAGATGGCCGATTTCAACCGGGATATACCGGAAGCCCGACTGGCCACGATCCGCAAATCGGTGGAATCACGTTTTCCGGGCTGTGCCGATCTGATGGCCGCCGAATCCTGGACCGGTTTCCGCCCCATGACCCCCGACGGCCCGCCGGTCATCGGCCGCGGGCCCCGGGAAAATCTGTATCTCAATACCGGTCACGGCACCTTCGGCTGGACCCTGTCGGCGGGCAGCGCGAACGTGATTGCCCAGCTGATCGACGGCGAGCCCACAGCGGTTTGCCTGGATCCGTTCCGACCGGGCCGGTTCCGCGAATAGTGGCCCTGGCGTTGGCCTCTTTCAGTGCCCGTTGGCAGCACCTGAACGACTGGCTTTCGGCGCACCGCGAACTCTGGCAGCCCGCGCCCTTTACCGGGTCCTCACCGGAATGGACCCGGCGCTGGCCGCAACTGGACCGGCAGGTCGCCGGCCTCAGTGATGAACAGTGCGAGCTGTTTGAAAACGAACCGGTTGCATTGGCGCACCGGCTGATGTCGATGCTGCCTGCGCTTGCGGAACTGCCGGGCATGACGCGGTTGCCAGAGCTTGCGGACGATGCCCTGGCACAGTCATGCACCCTTGCCGAGGTAAGAGCCCGCGATATGCCGGGCCGGAAACGGCGCCAATCCGGCGCTTTCGTGGCTGCGGTCCGGCCCTTTGATGCACCGGTTCTCGACTGGTGCTGCGGCAAGGGCCATCTGGCGCGCACGCTTCTTCCCCTCTCGCAATATCCGGTCAGCGGCTATGACTGGAATCCGGCGCTGGTGGACGACGGCAATCGGTTGGCGCGCCGAGCCGGCGATCCGGTTCATCTGTTCTGCCGGGATGTCATGGCGGATGACCTGAACCTGCCTGCCGACGCCCATGCGGTGGCGCTGCACGCCTGTGGTGATCTGCATCGACGGTTGATCAGCCAGGCTGCGAAGCGCAGGCTGTCGCGGCTGAGCGTGGCGCCCTGTTGTTTCCATCTGTGCTCACAGTCGGATTATCGACCCCTGTCCCGGCAGGCCCGCCAGTGGCCGGGCTGCCTGCCGGTCACCCGGGCTGATCTAAGGCTGGCGGTTGAGGAAACCGTAACCGCGCCCGCCAGAGTCCGGAATCAGGTTCGTCTCTTCAGCCAGTGGCGTCTGGGATTCGACGGTCTGCAGAGGCAATTGCGGCAGCTGGACCAGTACCTGCCGGTGCCGTCCCACCCCGGATGGATGGCAAAAGCCGATTTCCGCCAGTTCTGCCGCTGGGCCGCTGATAAAACCCGGATCACGCTGCCGGAACCGGTTGATTACCGGGCCTGGGAAGCCTATGGCGCTCAGCGGCTGGCACAGGTGCGGCGCCACGAACTGGTCAGGCATCTGTTCCGGCGGCCCCTCGAGCTCTGGCTGGTAATGGATTATGCGGTCTTTCTTGAGGAGCAGGGCTACGAAGTGCGGCTGGGCACCTTCTGCGACCGCAATCTGACCCCCCGCAACCTGCTGATTGACGCAACCCGGAAACACTGAGGCTGGTCAGGGCTTGCGGTAAACCACCTCGTCCACGCAGCCATCCCTGAAATAGACGTAGGTCAGCTCGTAAAGGGCGCCGTAGTATCGGGTCTGGTAGACCCAGGTTTCCCGGGGCGTGGGATAGGTTTCCGGAGGGCGGCCAAAGGCTTCGATCACATGCTCTTTGGTCATGCCTTTCACCACCTGTCCGCGGATGAGGTAACGCCGCAGATCGGTGGAATTGATATAGCGACAGGGATCCGTTGCGGCTTGCTCCTGGTCCTCCTCAGGTTCTGGCGCGGGTTCAGGCTGGCGTGGAGTGGGCAGGTTCTGACCAAAATTACCGCCAATACGATTGTCCGGCACAGTAATTTTTTCGGCCTGATCGCTGCAGGGCTGGTCGGTGTAGCGAACCCCGGTATCAGACTCACAGCGGTAAATGTCTGACCCGGAAACCGACGATCCATACAGCAGCAGGCTGATAAAAACGGCAACATACATCATCTCGCTGACTCCGGATCGGGCGCTAAGCTGCCGGCGCAGCCTGGAAGTACAGATGTGCGCTTTTTTTGCTGAAATTGAGGGTGTCGCCGGATTCAAACCTGACGACAAAGGACTGTTGATCCTCGCTGACCACCGCGCCCGGGCCCAGGACCGCGTGACTCACCCGCGCCAGCGTCCAGATCGGCTGGCTGGCAGCGTCACCGGGCTCATGCCCGCCCTCCAGTATAACCGACTCGTGGGCGGCGTAACGTTTGGCGGTTGCGGTCAATGGCGCCTTGACAGTGAGTCGGGACTGATCCGGCTGGCGCTGTTCGAGCCAGGCCCCCAGTTCGCCCGAAAGCGCAAAGCACAGTTCATGCACAAACCGGCTGGGGCCCAGATCGCCGTCAAGGTGGGGCAGAGCGCCTGCCGGGCGAGTGATCAGGTGCAGATGATGCCGGGTCCGGGTCATGGCAACGTAGAGCAGGCGCCGTTCGCTTTCCAGAAAGGCCTTCACGTCCTCCTGCGACCTCGGGCTGTAGGGCAGGTATTTTTCCTGCAGCCCGGGCACGATCACCGTGGCCCATTCCAGGCCCTTGGTGCGGTGTATGGTCGACAGCAGCACCCCGCCGGACCTGCTTTTTCCCGCCTGCTGCTTGAGCGCCTTGAGATGCTCCAGAGCGCCGGAGGCATCGACTTCCAGAGAGGCCAGATAGGCCCGGAAACCCTGGACCGTCTCGATGCGCTCCTCGGCGGATTCATGGGTCAGCGCCAGGCTGCGAATGCCTTCGTTCAGCTCCGTGGCTTCGGCGTAGTGCCCGATAACCCCGGCCACTGGGCCCCTGTGGTTGTCGAGATCTGCCAGGGTCTCACCCAGTGTCCGCAGCTTGCGCGCGGCCATCGGGGCAAGGGCGTCAAAATCCAGCGCCAGCAGGCGCTCATGCCAGGCCCCGGAAAATCCGGCCAGGAAACGGGCCAGCTGCTCCAGTTCCGGTTCTTTCAGACCGACATGGGGGAAGCGCATCAATTGCCGGGCAACGTCCAGCCGGTCGTCATCAGGCAGATTCTGCAAGCGCCTGGCGACCACCGTCAGCAAAGCGGTGATGGCCTGAACCTCGCGGCTGAACAGAGCGCCCTTGCCGGCATCAATGCGATAGGGAATCTGTCTGGCCAGCAGCTTCAACTCGATAGCGACACTCTGGCTCCACACCCGGAACAGAATGGCGGTGTTGGCGAGGTCTGTTTCGGCCATGGGTCCGAGCAGCTTCAACACGGTATCGCCGTCGTTTTGCTGTTCGTGAAGGGTGATGCCAGTGTCCGGCGTGCCGGGGTGAGAGTGACACTGAACATCTTTGCGACCGGTGTTGTGACCAATCAGGTGATTGGCCAGCAGCGCCACCCGGTGACCGTAGCGGAAGGTGTAACTCAGGGTCTGTTCCAGGGGCCGGTCGAACTCCTCGCTGAAACGGGTAAGAATAAATTCGGGCCTGGCGCCACGAAACTCGTAGATGGTCTGGTCCGGATCACCCACTACCGTTACCCGTGCCCGTTCCCCGGCGACATAGCGCAGCAGCAGATGCTGGATCTCATTGGTGTCCTGATACTCATCCACCAGAATCATGTCCATCTTGTTGCCCACCAGCCGCTGCAGCGGCGGATTCTGGTGAATGGCCATGACCGGTTCATAGAGCATGTCCGCGTAACCGATCCGGCTCTGGCTTTTGCGCCACTGTTCAAAACTGTGAAACAGATCGATCAGGTACCGGTGCTTGTCGGCGTAACCGAGTTCCTCGAACACGATTTCGGCAGGAGACAGGGTGGTTTTCACCCGGTCGATGAAATTCACCGCAGTTTCCACAAAATCCTTCTTGTTGCGCCTGATCTCGTCCGCCAGATCTTCCGGCGCCAGGCGGCGGGTCAGTTGCCAGGCCTGGAAGTTGATTTCCTGGTCGGTAAGAATTTTCTCAGCAAAGCCAGGGAGATAGCCTTCCCGGACAAACCGCTTGTAGAGACGGAAACCCATGGCGTGGTAGGTGCGGATTTCCGGCAGTCCCAGCCCGGTATCACGGGTGACGTCGAGGAGTTTGCGTTCGAAATCCACCCGGGCGCTGCGGTTGAACATCAGCACCAGCAGCCGGTCAGGGTCATGGCCCTGTTGCAACAGGTAACGGATGCGCCAGGCCAGGGTGGAGGTTTTGCCACTACCGGCGACGGCGGTAATCACGGCATGCTCGAATCCGGCAGTAATAATCTCACGTTGCTCGTCGGTGAGAAATTCCGGTAGATCCGGCAGGCTGGATGATTGGGTTTGCGTTGGCATGGCGTTATTGTACGGAGCAATTGGCAGCGCTGATACCAGTCCGACATACTGGCGTATACCCGTTGGCCCGGCGGCGGTCTGGGACAGGGGCTTTCAAAACTGTGCGGAGCCCAAGCGTCACAGGGATGTGCCGTAAGGAGCGTGTTTTGAAAGCCCCTGTCCCAGGCCGCTACCCCCAAAGTTAAAAAACCTGATATTGGAGATTGACGTTATGGCAACGACTGCTGAACCGGTAAATGTTTTAGGTGAGAAGCTTGAACTGTGTGGCACCGATCCGCAGACCGGTTTCTACCGGGATGGCTGCTGTAATACCGGCCCGGAAGACCTGGGTGCCCATGTTGTCTGTGCGGTAGTAACCAGTGAGTTTCTGGAGTATTCGAAAGCCAAAGGCAACGATCTGAGTACGCCCAGGCCGGAATTCGGCTTTGACGGTCTCAAGGATGGTGATTCCTGGTGCCTGTGCGCATCCCGCTGGCAGGAAGCCTTTGAAGCTGGCTGTGCGCCCAGAGTGAAACTGAAAGCCACCCACCGTTCGGCCTTGAAATACTCGACTCTGGATGATCTCAAGCGCCATTCCATGGACCTGAGCTGATCCTGTGACTGCATCCTCCGGTCAGCCGGACATTCTGGCCTGGCAGCGTTTCCAGGCCCGTCTGCGTGATGCCGGCCACCGCCGCCTCGTGCTGCTGGAAGGCGACCGCCAGGCATCCGTTAACTGGTTGCAGACCTTTCTGCCTGAACTGTCGATAGCGCCCGGAGTCTGGGTTGGTTCCGGAGAGGCACCTGGCATTGAAGGCATGGCGACCATACCGGCAAAACAGGCCCGGCGCTGGCTGGGGCAAGACCTGAACTGTGTGGTCTGGGACGGCTGGCAGGGCAATCCTCCGGACGGGCTGGCGGCGCTGGCCGGTACCCTGGCCGCCGGCGGCCTTCTGTTCTGGCTGATGCCGCCGCTGGAGCAATGGTCCCGATTCGAGGATCCGGATTACCGGCGGGTCGGTCTGGATTTCGGCGGTTCCCACGCCTTTCTGGGGCGCCTGGCCCGGGTGATCGGTGAGGATCCGTCGGTTATTCGTCTGCGTTCCGGCAAGCATGGTTCGCCGTCACTGCCTGATCCGGGCCCGGTCGATCAGCCGTTCCGGGTGACGGGGACGCCAGAGCAAACCCGGCTGGTCGACGAAATTGTGAAGGTCGGTCTCGGGCGCCGTCGAAGGCCACTGGTGATTACCGCAGATCGTGGCCGTGGCAAATCAGCGGCACTGGGTATGGCCGCTGCGCGGTTGATTGCAGAAGGTCGGAAGCAGGTAGTGGTGACTGCCAACGAGCCCGGCGCTGTTGATACGTTGCTGCTTCATGCGGGACCGGCTGCCAGCGAAGGCAAAGTCAACTTTTTAGCTGTTGAAGATCTTCTGGAACAGCGTCCGGAGGCAGAGCTGATCATGGTGGATGAAGCGGCATCTGTGCCGCCCTATCGGCTCAAACAGGTTCTGCTGGCTTGGCCAAGAGTGGTTTTTGCAACCACGGTCCATGGCTATGAAGGTGCGGGGCGGGGTTTTGCGGTCCGGTTCCGGGAGGTGCTTGATCGGGAAACTCCCCATTGGCAGCAGGCAAGGTTGCAGTCGCCGATCCGGTGGTCTGAATCCGATCCTCTGGAGCCGCTGATCAGCCGGATGTTCCTGCTCAATGCTGAAGCCCCGCAACTGTCTGCAAAGGAGGCCCTGGCAGAACAAGCGCTCAGGGTAGAACGCTGGCAACCGGCCAGCGCCAGCGATGACGACCTCCAGCAGAGCTTCGGGTTGCTGGTCGATGCCCATTATCGCACCACCCCATCTGACCTCCGCCAGTGGCTGGACGATCCTGCGGCTGTGAGCTGGCGGGCGACACTCAACGGTGTGGTTGTGGGTGTTCTCTGGAGCGCGGTCGAGGGTGGTCTGGATGAAGCCCTGGCAGATCAGGTCATGCTTGGCCAGAGGCGGATTCGCGGCCATCTGTTGCCACAGTCCCTGGCGAGTCACAGTGGCTTTGCGATTGCGGCCCGGCAGCGATTGCTGCGGGTGGTGCGGGTGGCAGTCAATGCCGAAAGCCGGCGGCAGGGCGTGGGTAGTGCGCTGGTCAGTGCAGCATGTGACCATGCCGTGACAGCCGGACTCGATGCCCTGGGTACGAGTTTTGGTGGCAACCCTGAACTGATGAGCTTCTGGCAGGGTAACGGTCTGCTGCCGGTTCGGCTTGGCCTGACCCGCGAAACCAGCAGCGGCGAGCTGCCACTGCAGATGTTGTGCGGCACCTCGGCAGCGGGGCGGTGGTTGACAGATGCTCTGCGCAAGCGGCTGGCGAGACACTGGCTGACCCTTTTGCCTGTTATCTGGTCCGACCTTGATCCCGATCTCCTGTGGCAACTCACGGCCAGTCTGCCCGTGGCAGAGCCCCTTGATGAGGACGACCACAGGGATCTGGACAGCTTTGCCTTCGGGCATCGCGGATTCGATCTGACCTTGCCGGTGCTGCGCAGCCTGTCGCTGCAGGGCGGTGTTGCCCGGTCAGTTCCGGGTGCAGATGATAACCTGTCCCGGCTGTGGGCAAGGTCAGTGCTGCAGGGCTGGGACTGGACGCGATTGCGGCGCAGCGGGTTGTGTCGGGGTCGGGAAGAGGGCGAGGCCCGGCTGCGGCTGGCGGTCCAGCAGATTCTGCAGAACCGCTCCAGGCGGTGATCAGCTCAGGCACATGGCGGTCTGCCACCAATCCGAGGTCTGCTCCGCAGCAACAAGCCGATCGATAATATCCGGCAGCCGCCCCCGGCACTCGGTATTGTGGCTTGAAAGTAATGGCCCCGGGATTGTCTCCAGTCGAGCCGATGTGCTATAAATCCGGTCACGATTGCAGTGTAATTGCCGTGAAACGTAAAAAAAGCGCTTGCACGGTGCCAATATGATGATGAGAGGTTAAAGCCAATGAATTTGAAACACTACACCATTGCAGGTCTGTTCTTGTTGGGTTCTTCTGTTCCGGCAATGTCTGTTGCTGCAGACGTTGAAGCGGGCAAAGCCAAGGCTCAGGTTTGCGCTGCCTGTCATGGCACCAATGGCATTGCCCAGATTCCCGGTTATCCCAATCTTGCCGGTCAGAACGAGCAGTACCTGGTGTCCTCACTGAAAGCATACAAGAACAAGCAGCGCAACGGCGGACAGTCTGCCGTCATGCAGGGCCAGGCTGCCAATCTCAGTGATGAGGATATCGCCAATCTCGCGGCCTATTACGCCAGCCTGCCGGCCGGTGGCTGAACATAATCCGTGTACTGTGCCCGGTCCAGAGCCGGGCACAATCGAATCAGAACGGAGTGTCAGCCTTTATTGCTGATAATCCGGTAGCTGGGTTCGTAAGCGCCGGTGCCGGGCAGCTTCATCCGGTTCTGGACCACGAACTCCCTCAGCATATCTCCAAGTGGTCTCAGTAACGTCGGATCTCCCGCGATTTCGAAGGGGCCGTGCTGCTCTACCTGCTCAATTCCGCTTGCTTTGACATTACCCGCCACAATGCCACTGAATGCCTTTCTCAGATTGGCAGCAACCAGATGGGCCGGCTGGTCGCGATGCAGCGCCAGGTTCCGCATCCGCTCATGGGTGGGTTCGAAGGGCAGTTGGAACACCGGGTCGATTTTCAGCATCCAGTTGAAGTAGTAAGCGTCCTGCATGGCGCGCCGGAAGGTTTCGACTTCGTGCATGCCGTGCTTCATGGTCTGCGCGACGCGGGCCGGGTCGTCGATGATGATCTCGTATTTGCTGGCGGCCTTGTCACCCAGGGCGTTGCGGATGAACTGGTCGATCATTTCAAAATATTCCGCATTTTCCCGCTGACCGGTAAACACCACAGGGAAGGGCAGGTCGGCATTTTCCGGATGTAGCAGAATACCCAGCAGATAAAGAATCTCTTCTGCGGTGCCCACGCCCCCCGGGAAAACGATGACCCCGTGCCCGGCACGCAGGAAAGCTTCCAGGCGTTTTTCAATGTCCGGCAGAATCACCAGTTCGTTGACGATCGGATTGGGCGCCTCGGCACCGATGATGCCCGGCTCGGTCAGGCCAATGTAGCGGCCATCCTTCACCCGTTGTTTGGCATGGCCAATGGTTGCTCCCTTCATCGGTCCTTTCATGGCGCCAGGGCCACAGCCAGTGCAGATATTGAGGCCTCGCAGACCAAGCTGGTGGCCCACGTCCTTGCTGTACTGATACTCCCGTTCGTTGATGGAGTGGCCCCCCCAGCAAACCACCAGGTCAGGTTTCCGGCCGGCCTGGAGAACCCTGGCGTTGCGCAGGATATGGAAAACCAGATTGGTGATGCCTTCGGGCTCGTCCCGCCTGAAGCCAGCCGCAGACTGGGGGATGGTGGAGTAGGAGTAGATAATGTCCCGCAGCACCGAGAACAGATGCTCACGCAGAGCGCGCAGCATCTCGCCGTCCACAAAGGCGTGGGCGGGCGCGTTAATCAGTTCCAGCTTCAGGCCCCGGGGTTGGGGTATCAGGCGCACATCGAAATCAGCATGGGTTTCCATCAACGACTTGCAGTCGTCAGTTTCCACACCGGTGTTAAGCACCGCCAGCGCACACTGTCGGAACAGCTGGTAAAGTCCGCCCTCGCTCTTGTCCTTGAGACGGTTGACTTCAAAAGTGGAAAGGATCTCAAGACTGCCCTCGGGTGAGACGAGGGCATTGATTTTGGTTTCGCTCATGAGCGGAAGAAATTCCTGCAGTAGATAGATTGAACCAAGTGGTTAACGTTCAGCCCTGAAGCCCCTTGAAAAATTCCTGAACATTCCTGCTCAGGGCTTCAAGATCATAACCGCCTTCCTGAACCACCAGCGTGGGCAGTCCGGTGGTCCGGACGTGGGTCCCCAGCCGGGAGAACCCCTCGGAACTGACCGAGACTTTCGCCTGCGGATCGTTGTGGTAGATATCGAAGCCCAGGGCCAGAATCAGCACATCAGGCTTATAGAGGCGAATGGCCGCCAGCGCTTCATCGAGCCTGGCAAAGAAGTCCTCTTCTGACGATCCGTGGGGCATCGGCAGGTTGATGTTGTAACCAAACCCCTCGCCTTCACCACGCTCTTCCTCATACCCTGCCACCACCGGGTAGAAATTGGTGGGATCGCCATGGACGGACACGTACAGGACGTCACTGCGGTCGTAAAAGATTTCCTGGATGCCCTGGCCATGGTGCATATCGGTATCCAGAATCGCCACGCGGTTATAACGGGATTTCAGGTGCTCGGCGGCAATGGCGGCGTTGTTGAGATAGCAGAAACCACCGGCTGCGTCCTTCCGGGCGTGGTGTCCGGGCGGGCGGCATACCGCATAGGAGGCGCGATCACCGGCGATCAGCGCATCGGCGGCGCCGAGCGCGCTCTGGGCTGACCAGTAGGCAGCCTCCCAGGTTTTCTCGCCGATAGGACAGCTGCCATCTGCCTGATAGCGTCCGGCTTCGGCCAGAATACCCTTCATCGCGTTGGGCGAGCGCACAAAGATGTTAGAGATAACTTCATCCCCCCAGTCGCCCATGGCTTTCCAGCGGCGGTGAGCAGATTCCAGAAAACGCAGATAACCCAGGTCATGCACTTTTGAGATAGGTGCCGCGCCCTGATCGGCTGGCTGAAGGACATGTATGCCCATTTCCTTCAGCCCCTCAAGCATCTGCCCGGTACGATCCGGCAATTCCTGGGGTTGGCGCATCTGTCCCCGGGTAAAATAGGTCTTGGGCAGGTGCTGGTCTTGCGAGGGGTGAAAAAATGCCTTCATCTTCAGGCCTCCTGAATGCGTGTGCAAATGATGTATAGAGGTGTATATACGCAGTTAAAAACAGCGCTCGCTGACTTTACACTAGCGGCTTGTGCATCCACTATGAGAGACATCTCACACCGACGCAAACGAGAATTAACACATTCCATAAACATTCTGAAGAGATTGGGAGAAAGCCCGAGATGATAGAGTCACCACTGCTTCCAAAGCTGACTGGTTACATCGGAGGTCGTTGGTCCGATTCACCAGACGGCAACACCTTTGAGGTTTATAACCCCGCCACCGGCGAGGTCGTCGCAAATGTGGCGTCCATGCCCGAAGCTCAGGTCAAGGACGCCATCGAAGCAGGCCGGTCGGCCCTGAAACTGACTCAGCCCTATGCCATCGAAACCCGTCGTAAGTGGCTGGAAGACATCCGTGACGCGTTGACAGCCAACCGGGAAGAGCTGGGCCGTATTCTGTGCATGGAACATGGCAAGCCCCTGAAGGAAGCACAGGGCGAAGTCGATTACGCGGCCGGGTTCTTCGATTACTGCTCGAAGCACATACAGGCGCTGGATGCCCACACGCTTGCCGAGAAGCCCAAAGACTGCAGCTGGACCGTTCATTATCGCCCGATCGGCGTAGTCGGGCTGATCACTCCCTGGAACTTTCCGATTGGCATGATTGCCAAGAAACTGTCGGCGGCGCTTGCCGCTGGTTGCCCGTCAGTGATCAAGCCTGCCAGTGAAACACCGCTGACCATGATCGCCCTGTTCACGCTGATGGACAAGCACGTCGACCTGCCTGATGGCATGGTGAATCTGGTCATGGGTAAGGCCAGCGTGATCGGCAAGGTGCTCTGCGAGAGCCCGCACGTTCCGATGCTGAGCTTCACGGGCTCTACCGAAGTCGGCCGCAAACTGCTCATTGATACCTCCGAGCAGGTGAAAAAGCTGGCGCTTGAGCTGGGTGGTAATGCACCGTTTATCGTGTTCGATGATGCCGACCTGGATGCCGCAGCTGACAACCTGATTGCCAATAAATTCCGCGGTGGCGGTCAGACCTGCGTCTGCGCAAACCGCATTTTTGTACATGAAAAAGTGCTGGACGCATTTGGCCAAAAGCTTGCTGAGCGGGTCAATAAAATGACCGTTGGCAATGGTCTGGCCGAAGATGTGAACCTGGGTCCACTGATCAACAAGGCTGGCTTCGACAAGGTCAAGCGCCATGTTGAGGACGCACTACAGCAAGGCGGTGAGCTGGTTGCCGGTAAAAACCCCGCGGATCTTGGCGAAGGCCACCTGTTCTTCCCGCCCACCGTCATTTCCGGTGTGACCCGGGAAATGGCCTGCTTCCGCGAGGAAACCTTTGGCCCCCTGGTGCCCATGACCAGCTTCCGCGGTGAGGAAGAGGTAATTGAAGCGGGTAACGACACCGAATTCGGTCTGGCGTCCTATTTATTCACTGCTGACGCAGAACGGGCCCAGCGGGTTGCAGCCGGGCTGCGTTTTGGTCACGTTGGCTGGAACACCGGCAC
>NZ_DATFKH010000119.1:0-51492 GCF_035268745.1 Marinobacter sp. | reverse complement strand
CAAACAAAAAAAGCCCGCAATGCGGGCTTTTCCGGATCAGGCTCTGGCCAGCTATTTCCTGCCACCGGCCCTGGCGACCATGTGGTCAGGCCGCAGCAGGAAGCGCGCAAGCGCCGGCAACAGCCAGATTGAACCGACCATGTTCCAGATAAACATGAAGAACAGCAGGAAGCCCATGTCGGCCTGGAACTTGATAGGCGAGAAAATCCAGGTAACAACACCCAGACCCAGGGTGACACCGGTAAAGATCACGGCTTTACCGGTCGAACGCAGAGTCTCGAAATAGGCGTCCTGAAGCGTTTCGCCCTCCAGCAGGAATTTCTCGAGCTTGGTATAGATGTAGATGCCGTAGTCGACACCTATACCCACACCCAGGGCAATAACCGGGAGGGTGGCAACCTTGATGCCAATGCCCGACACGGCCATGATTGCTTCCGCCAGAACCGACGTCAGCCCCAGTGGGATGAGAATACACAGCACCGCCCGGACTGACCGGAAGGTAAGCAGGCACAGGGTCGCAACCACACCGTAAACGAAAAGCAGCATCATGTTCTTGGCGCCGGAAATCACGTCATTGGTCGCGGCCTCAACACCGGCGTTACCTGCTGCCAGCAGAAAAGTATACTCATCCGTGTTGTTGTTGCTGGCAAATTCCTCAACACGCTCGGTCACTGTTTCCAGGGTTTCCGCTTTGTGGTCCTCAAGGAACACGAGGACCGGCGTCAGGTCGCAGTTAGTGTTGATCAGGCCAGCCGGAGCTTCACGGATAGAGGCATTGATGATGGTCTGGTTGCGGGAAATCTCGTACCACTTCCAGTTACCCTCGTTCAGTGCCTTGGTCACCATCTTGGACACATCCGCCAGCGATGCCGATGACTGAACACCCGGAGTATTCTGCAATTCCCACTGCAGGGTATCCATGGCGCGAAGAACGTTGTACTGGGTACACTGCTCCTCTTCGGTTTTGACCATCACCACCAACACGTCCGCACTGGTGGAGTAGTTATCAATGATGAACTTGTTGTCCAGATTATAGCGGGAGTCGGCCCGCAGCTCCGGTGCACCCTCGTCCAGGTCGCCAACCTTGAGCCCCTGCTTGTAATACAGGCCCACACCGAGACCGATAGCGGCGATCAGCAGAGAAATCGGGGCAACCCGCGGATTCGCAAAGTTGGACATAAGCTTCCATTTCCGATCCTGCTGTTCACCACGCTTCTGGACATTACGTATCCCGCCCCTGGTAATGCCGATGTAGGACATGATCAGTGGATGAAGGACCAGGTTGGTAACGATCACGATGGCGACACCAAGACCGGCGGCGACCGCCAGATCCCGGATGACATCGATTTCAATAAACAACAGTGTCAGGAAGCCGAAGGCGTCAGAAATCAGCGCCAGCATGCCCGGAATGTAAAGCGCGCGGAACGCCAGGCGGGCCGCTGTATTCGGATCAAACCCTTTGGCCGCCTCAACGGCCATGGCATTGACCAGCTGGACGCCATGACTGATACCAATGGCAAACACCAGGAAGGGCACAAGGACCGAATACGGATCAAGACCATAGCCCAGCAGCTTCAGGACACCGAGCTGCCAGAAAACAGCAACAATGGAGGTGAACACGGGCACCAGAGTTCCGGCGATACAACGGGAGTACCAGAACAACAGCAAAGTGGTGAGCAGGATCGTAATGCCGGCAAAGTAGGCAATCGATCCGATACCCTCAATCAGGTCGCCAACCTTCTTGGCAAAGCCGACAATGTGAATGTCGATTTCCGGATTCTGCGCCTCGTACTTCTGACGGATCTTCTTTTCAAGCTGACGGGAAAAATCGGCGTAATCCAGTGGCTCACCCGTTTCCGGATTTTTCTCGTAGAGCGGGGCGTAAACGATCGTGGACTTGAAATTATCAGAGACCAGCCGCCCTACTTCATTGGAACGCAACACGTTCTGACGGAGTGCTTCCAGGCTCTCGGGCGAGCCGTCGTAGTTGTCCGGAATGACCGTTCCACCCTGGAAACCCTGCTCTGTCACCTCTACCCAGCGGACGTTGGATGTCCAGAGGGACTTGAGGCCCGAACGATCAACACCGTCGAGGTAGAAAACCTCGTCGGTGATCTGCTTGAGCGTCTCCATGTATTCCCGGGTGAAGATATCGCCTTCCTCGACTTCTACCGCGATCCGCACAAAGTTGCCGAGGTTTTCAAGGTCGTCCCGGTGCTCGAGCATGTTCACGATATACGGGTGTTCAAGCGGAATCATCCGCTCAAAACTCGCATCCGGCTCGATCTTGATGGCGTTATAGCCCAGAAACAGCGTCAGGAAAAAGAAAACAAGCAGGATGATGGCCCGATTGTTGAAGATCAGCCGTTCCAGGAGCGGCTCTGCTTTTGGCGTGGTGATGTAATGTTCGCCCTTGTCATGATTCGGGTCCGACATTAAAAAGCCCCTCTAAAATTCGTTCTGTTGGTGCCGCATCAGGGCGTTATTGTAAATTCTTGCCAAGGGCGTCAGTGAACTTCACGCCGCCTTCGCCAATAATCATGAGTTCAGTGCCTGATAGTGGCACCACGTCCATAACCCCTTCCCGGTCGTCCCGGAAGTAGGGCCGGAAGGTTTCGCCACCATCGGTGCTGCTCAGCACCGCACCACTGTTGCCAACCAGGATAATGCGCCCGTCATCGCCAACTGCGCCATCATTCAGGGTGGCTCCACCCTCGTTAGGCACAATCTCCCAGGTTTCGCCCAGATCGGTCGACTTCAGGGTATTGCCACGAAGCCCGAAAACCAGAACTTCGTCCTCATTGCCGGTACCCAGGGCACCAAACAGGGAGCCTTCATAGGGGCTTTCCCGCCTCTCCCAGGTATCTCCGTTGTCTTCAGACACAAAAATCTGCCCCGCTTCACCGACAATGATCAGTGCTTCACCGGCGATCCGGGTGATACTGTTCAGATGGAAGCTCCGCGGGTTATCAATTTGTGGACCCTTGTCCTCCCAGCTTTGACCGCCATCGGTCGTGCGCAGGATCATGCCATAGGCGCCCACCACAAAACCGTGGCTTTCATTTTCAAACCATACATCCAGAAACGGGTTCACCGGACCAATCTCAAGATCGGCCTGCATGTTCTCGAGGGAAAAAATCAGGTCTTCAAGTTCCCATTCCAGGTCTTCGATTTCTTCCTCGGGAGCCTCCTCAATGCGGGCCTCCATGGCTTCAATCTGCTCCTTGCGGGTTTCAATCGCCAGTTCGGCAGCACGGATACCGGTCAGTTGCAGCTTCCAGGTTGCACCTGCGTCTTCCGAGTGCAGGACCACGCCGCTGTGACCGACGGCCCAGCCGTGGGTCCCGGTCCCGAAATCGACACCGGTCAGGGTCACAGATACCGGCACCTCGGCCTGGGTCCAGGAATCTCCGCCATTGTCGGAAAAAATGATGTGACCCCGCTCTCCCGCTGCGACAATCCTGTCCCCTGCGCGATCAGCGTCGTTAAGGAGATTTACCGGCGCAAGGTCGGTGGGCCTGGCCGGAATTTCGAGAATATCTGCCATTGCAAACACGGCGGGGGCAGCGATTGCCATTGACAGGCCAATGCAGGCCGCTCCCAGGGTGTTGCACATCAACCTTTTAGCCATTCAGCTTGCCTATTGTGTTGTGTTGAACAGTGTTACCCGGCCCCTAGCGAACGCTCATGCGACGAAGGGACGACGGAGAATAGTAACGCAGGTTCGGTACTTCGTCAGTGAACTCCCGGGTCGTCGGCTCTTCGGTATCCAGACCAACAACATGGTAACGACGCGCCTGAAGGTCATGATAAACATCCAGTGCAGTCCAGACGCCGGGAAGTTCATAATAGTTCTTGGCCATGCCGAAGGTGACACGCCAGAGCTCACCGCGACCATCATACTGGTCCAGCAGCAGGGTATTCCAGCTATCTGCGTCCACATAGAACCGACGCCTGGCGTAGATATGGCGTTCACCCTCTTTCAGGGTAGCTTCAACAACGTGCACACGGTGAAGTTCCCAGCGGGTAAGGTCCGGATTGAGGTGAGCAACACCGAGGATTTCGGAATGGGGCGTACCCGCCTGGCTCAGCAGGTAATTGTTGTAAGGTACATAAATTTCGCGCATGCCCTGATATTCCCAGTTGTAACGATCAAGAGCACCGTTGAAAATGTCGGTGTCGTCAGCGGTACGCAGATTGTCTGCCGCTGCAACCGGGGCGTCGTAACCCAGGTCGGGCGCCCGCCGCACACGACGCTGGCCGGCGTTGTAAGCCCAGCCGTTACGGGGATTGATGATCTGGTTCAGGGTTTCATGGACCAGAATCGCACCACCGGCAAGTCGCGGTGGGGACTCGGTAAACGACAGGTAGTAGAAAATCACGTTATCCAGTGTCGCTTCACTGCCGGCGGGATTATAGAAATTGAAAAAGGCTTCCTGCCGGGAGGTTGTCAGCGAATAGTCGCCATCCGTCTGCACCGCAACATCACTGGATCGACGGGCGACAGACACACCGCGCCAGCGAACCAGGTGATTCCAGATAACCTGCCAGGCTTTTTCTTCGTTATTGCCGTGGAGAATCGGGAAAGGATAGCCCCCGAAGGCGCCATCAATACCTGCGCCCTCACCCACGATGACCGCGCTTGTCGCGTTGGCTCGGGTATTGTCCTCAACCCGTTCCGGCACCGCATGGGTCCGGCGGCTCTGGTAGACGGGAATACGAAAGGTTGCCGGGTAGGCAGCCAGCATCGCCCGCAGGCCGTCGGTCAGAAATTCATCGTACTGCCCGGCATTGCTGGCAGTGATGGTAACAAGCACCTGGTCCTCCGGGAACGGATTGAGGTGATGCTGACCACTGCCCCGGTAACCGGCAGGGGCGTCTTCCGGTGTCAGACCGCCAGTCCAGGGAGGAATGGTTCCCGCCGCATTACCGGCCCTGACTGAGCCGAAAGGCGTCAGATCCTGGCCCAGCCTTGCTGCCTCGCTGGAGGAGACAGCCGCCATGGCAGGTGAGCCAGACACAGACACCGAAAAGGCGAGCAGGCTACCCAGAAGCACATTTTTTTTATTATTCATCAGGGAACCTTAACGATCTCTGAAAGCCTTCAGGAAAGCTTTTCTTGTTATGAAATCCTGATTTACGGAACTGCACGACCCAATGGCAACAGGTTAGACCAATTGCCGGTGTTGTCCATTGCCCAGACCTGCGATTGTGCGCCATCCTGTGGCCCCCTGGCCATCACTTACCCGCCAGGCTCTTGTGCACCACCTCGTAGACATCCCTGGATAACCCCTGCTTGTCCCGTACCGTTTCCAGCGCCGCTTGCATCTGCTCGCCATGCACTGGCGCAAATTTCCGCCAGCGGGTAAGCGGGGACACCAGCCGGGCCGCAATCTGTGGATTGAGGTCATCCAGACGGCACACCTGGTCGGCCAGAAACCGGTAGCCAGAGCCATCCTCGGCGTGAAACGCTGGCAGGTTCTGGCCGGCAAACGCCCCGATCACCGAGCGTATCTTGTTTGGGTTCTTCCAGTCGAAGGCCGGGTGCTGCATCAACTCCCTGATCTGGGACAGGCTGCCTGTACGGCTACCTGCCGCCTGAACCGAGAACCATTGCTCAACAACCTGTGGATCCTGTCTGAAACGCTGGTAAAAGTCAGCCAGCATGGCTTCACGATCGTCGCCGAAGCCGGAACCCACCAGGGATCGCAGCGCCCCGAGCCGATCCGTCATATTGTCCGCATCTGCGTACTGGGCCAGCGCAAGCGAGCGGGCCTCGTCATCATCCACATGCAGCAGCCAGGCCAGCGCAGTATTGCGCAAACTGCGGCGGGCGACGGCTTCCGGCGTCACCTGATAGTCGCCGGCAAGGGTATTGCGATGATAGCAGGCCAGCAGATCATCCCTGAGCTCTCTGACCAGACAACCCAGCACCCGCTCGCGGGCACGGTGGATGACCTGAACCTCGGGCTTGTCGGACAACTCGATCAGATAGGCCTCTGATGGCAACTGCAACATCTTGGCGACCAGGGCCTGGTCAATCGAGTCATCGGCCAGAAGGCCGCGGTAGGCTTTAATGAGTCCGGGGTCTACCGGCTCCCGCTCGCCCTTGGTGACCAGCGCGCTGATAACATCGACCGCCAGCCGCTGGCCTGCATCCCAGCGGTTAAAACCGTCAACGTCGTGACTCATCAGGAAGGTCAGCTGTTCCCGGGTCCAGGGATAGTACACCCGGACCGGCGCGGAGAAGTGCCGCAGCAGTGAAGGTACCGGGCGCTCCGCGAGGCCGTGGAATTCAAAGGAATGCTCTGACCTGGTCAGTTCAAGAACCCGTTCCGTCGGCGCATCCTGCTCGTCCGCGGACATGCGCAGTGGCAGAGGCTCGCCATCGGATCCCAGCAGCCCCAGGGCGAAGGGGATGTGCTGGGGCTTTTTGTTGGTCTGGCCGGGGGTGTCCGGAATGGATTGGGCGACCGACAACCGGTAGACGCCGCTGTCCTGATCAAAATGGTCCGCTATGGTCAGCTCCGGCGTACCCGCCTGTTCGTACCAGAGCCGGAACTGTGCAAGATCACGGCCACTGACATCTTCCATCGCCCGGACGAAGTCGTCAGTGGTAACCGCCTGGCCGTCATGGCGCTCGAAGTACAGATCGCTGCCCTTGCGGAACATTGCTTCGCCCAGCAGGGTCCGGATCATTCCCACGACCTCACAGCCTTTTTCATAGACGGTCAGGGTGTAGAAGTTGGTGATCTCCATATAGGATTCCGGCCGCACCGGATGTGCCATGGGGCCCGCATCCTCGGCAAACTGCGCAGTGCGCAGCATGGACGCATCTTCAATACGTTTGACCGTCGGCGAGCCCATATCGGAAGAGAACTGGGAATCCCGGAATACAGTGAAGCCCTCTTTAAGGCTTAACTGGAACCAGTCACGGCAGGTCACCCGGTTACCCGACCAGTTGTGAAAATATTCATGGGCAACGATGGATTCAATCCGCAGGAACGCCATATCGGTGGCGGTTTCCTGGCTGGCCAGCACACAGGACGAATTGAAGATATTCAGGCCCTTGTTTTCCATGGCACCCATGTTGAAGTCGTCTACCGCCACAATCATGAAGATATCCAGATCGTACTCACGGCCATAAACCTCTTCGTCCCAGCGCATGGCGCGCTTGAGTGAGTCCAGGGCGTGGTCACATTTTTCGGCGTTGCGCGGCTCGATATACATTCGCAGGTCAATGTCGCGGCCGGACATGGTGCGGAAGGAATCCCGTTTTTCAGCCAGGTCACCGGCCACCAGCGCGAACAGGTAGCAGGGCTTGGGAAAGGGGTCTTCCCAGGTCACAAAATGGCGACCGTTCTCCAGATCGCCCTTTTCCACGTCGTTGCCGTTGGAAAGCAGCACCGGACAGGCGGTTTTGTCGGCTTCAACGCGGGTGCGGAAGCGCGCCATAACATCGGGACGGTCCGGGAAATAGGTAATGCAGCGGAAGCCCTGGGCTTCACACTGGGTGCAGAACATCCCGGAGGATTTATAAAGCCCTTCCAGCCGGGTGTTTTTATGGGGTTCAAGCCAGGTGACCACCGCCAGTTCGAAGCTATCGGGGACGGCTGACACCACCAGTTTTTCGCCGCGGATGTCGTAGTCGCCCGGCGCCAGGGTTTTGCCGTCAAGCTGTATCGATTCCAGGGTCAGGCTGTCGCCATCCAGTTCCAGGTTGCGGTCGGCAGTCTCGCTTTCCGGGTTGCGGCGCACCGACAGCAGGCTGTGCACCCGCGCGCCGTCTTCGAACAGTTCAAATCGCAGATCCACATGATCCACAACGAAAGCGGGAACCTTGTAGTCTTTCAGATAGATGGTTTGCGGCTGACTGGTACGCATAGCTTGATTTGCCCTTGCCTGAAATTCGTTAGTGCGGAAACACCCGGAAGCGGACTTCATAACCGGTGTATTTCCGGATGTTGATGACGCCGGTATCGAGGATCAGATACTGCCCCTTGATGCCCTGAAGCACACCCTCGGCCATCAACGCCTTGTCCAGATTGTGTGTTTTCACCTTGTCCGGCCAGACCTCCACCGGATAGTCCAGCGCCAGCACGTCTTCGCGGACCGGTCGAATGGCCTCGTCGCCGTGTTCTGACCGCAGCGCTGCGAGCTCATCCCGGATCAGTTCCAGCAGGCGCTCACGCTCTTCCGCCAGATCCACTTGCGGCACTTCCCCCTTCAGCATGGTGCGCCAGTTGGTGCGGTCCGCCACATGCTTTTTGCACGCCACCTCAACAAACCCGGCAAGCTGGCGGGTCGCTACACGAATCATCGGGATTGCCCCCACCGCGCCCTGATCAATCCAGCGGGTCGGGACCTGGGTGCCCCGGGTAATTCCGACTTTCAGGCCGGAGGAGTTGGCCAGGTAGACCAGGTGTTCGATCATGCAGTGAGTTTCGCCCCACTCCGGCTCGCGGCAGGTGCCCTGATAATAGTGGCACTTTTCCGGGCTCATGATACAGGTATCGCAGGCCGCCAGCTTTTTAAAGCACGGAAAACAGAACCCCTGACTGAAGCTTTTTCCGGTTTTGCGATCACAGTTTATGCAGCGGATCACGCCGTCAAAATCCAGCCGTAACGGATAACCCAGAAACTCATTCAGCGGCAACCGGGTTTCGCCCAGTAGCAGACTATAGCTCACCGGGCTATCTGCCTCAGCCGGCATTTTCCTGAGCCGGCCGCTGACATCAACCACTGCGGTCAAGATTTTACCTCGACGTACTGAGAGGGGTCGCCTGCGCTTCCGTTCGATGCCCCGGATCCGCGCGGGTCACAGCTGGTTCCGGCTTTTTTCCCCCGGTCCAGGTAACCCACCCGCTGGTGCTCCGGCACCTGGTGGTGCTCCTCGTAATAGATAATGGCCTCCATGCAGATGCTGCGCTGTTCCGGGGTCAGCTTGCGGCCATCCGGCCATTTGCCAAGCGCCAGAGACTGCTTCAGGTTCTGATAGACCGAAGGATCCAGCCGTTGAATCAGCTCTTCGTAGGTCATTCCGCTCTCCCGTTCACAAAGGGATTAAAAAAATCCAGAAAACTGTTGACGAACACAAATGCAAATTATTATCATTCCATTACCGAATGAGGAAAGCCCATTTGGTCTCTCTCATCAGAGCTTACACGCTCCTTCATGCCCCACCTTTTGGTGGGGCTTTTTTTGGTACCGGCAGAATCAGGGCAAGTGCCAGCCCTGCCAGGAATCCACCCAGGTGCGCCTCGTTGGCCATACGACCCAGACCCAGGATCTCCGATAACGGCGTATAACCCAGCGCCATCCACGCCACCGCAAAAGTGATCAGCGCAGGCGGAAACTGGAACCTGGGCCGCCATCGCTGACTTAGCCAGCAATAGCCGAGAATACCGTAAACCACTCCGGACAAGCCGCCGAACAGCGGCCCGGACATCAGGTACTGGAATCCGTTAGACAGTACGCTGACCACGATAAACAGGACCAGCAGCCGCTGACGACCATCAAACCATTCAATCTGGCTGCCCAGAAACCAGAGCATGACCGAATTGAAGATGATATGCATCCAGCTGAAATGCAGGAAATCCGGCGACAACAAACGCCAGATTTCGCCATTGCCAAGGGTGGCAAGCAGTGCCTGAACCCGCGCGGCGAAGGTGCCGAAGTCATGAACCCGGGGATCGGTCATGGTCAGATAGGTGGACAGGGTATTCTGGCCAAACCCCGTAAACCATGCCACAAAGGCGGCAATAATGATCAGCGTCAACACCAAAGGCGCATGACGGGGCTGCGGCTGCCAGCGGCCGCTGACGAATACCGGTGAGTCGACAAGCTCGTTGACCTGCGCCCGCAGCTCTGGCTCACTCAGAAAGCGATCCAGGGCCTGCAATACGGGCTCGGCATGATCGGGATTTTCCAGCCAGAGTACCTGACCGCCATCCTCTTCAGTGATGCGGTGCCGCACATTCTGCTCTTTCAGCCACCGACTGAACCCGGCGAGGTCGGTGCCGGCTTCAACCTGCTTAACACGGTACAAATCTCACCTCGCTATGCTGTCTTCACTGACCGGGTAGTCGGATTGTTCCAGCCGCTCCACATCCACCCAGACAAACTTGTCCCGGGACAGGTGTTGCTCGCCATCCAGGCGATAGGCCACCAGCTTGCCGTACTTGACTGCGCTGTAGTCGATACAGGCGACATTATGCTTCAGCGGCGCAGGCTCACCTTCCATCCAGTAATGCCCGACGAAAACCGGCGGTGCAGCCGCCGGATAGCTGCAAAGCTGCCCGAGCTCATGTTCCGTCAGCTCGCGATCGGCCACATGCTCCGGCAGTGGGTCAGGCTGGAACACGACGTCGGCGTAGGTTTCCGGATGATCGCACCAGAACTTGGTACGAAAGAATTCACGCACATAGCCGTCCCGGCCGGTAATTTTGACACCCTGGGGCAGGCGCAGGTCGGTGCCGCGCAGAAGCGTGTCCATCACCTGGCCGGCAAACGATTCAATGGCAGCCGAGGCGTGCAGGAAATCATCATCAATGCACGCCCCACCCTGCCGGGCCTTGAATTTTTCGATCAGACTGTTGTCCCAGCAGGCATGGACCGCGCGGAAATCCGGCTCGTCGATAAACAGGGGAATGGTGTAGAACCACTCGAGGAAATCGTTCCATTCATGGGGGTAATGTTCAAACTCCGCCATGGTCTCGCGGATCAGCCGGTCGTGGCGGGGGTTGTGTTCCCGCAACCATTTCTTCCCACTGCCGGGCCGGGCACGGGTGCAGTAGCCAAGCGCGTTGTACTCGTGATTGCCCATGACTATTCGCGCCGCACCGTGCTCTACCATGTCCCGTACCAGATGCAGGGACTCCCGGATACGCGGGCCACGGTCAATAATATCACCGATAAAGATGGCCTGGCGGGTATCGTGCTGGTAAATCCCGTTGCGTTTACGGTAACCCATCTGGTCGAGTAACCGTACCAGGGTGTTGGCACAGCCGTGGATGTCGCCAATTATGTCGTAGCCGCGGCTCGCGCCGGTCTGATGTCGTGCCATGTTCAACTCTCTGCGATTTCGCTGGCCCAACCCAGCTTATCCCGACAAGTGGCGTAAAAATTATGATCGGCCGGATGTATAAGTCTGATTTTAAATGGTTTCTTGGTTATCCTGATAATATCTCCGGGGGCGCAGGCAAAGTTCATCTGGCCATCAAAACTGATCTGGGGGTAGGTCTTGTTGGTTTCCCCGACGACCAGCTTGATCTCGCTTTTACCGTCAACCACGATTGGCCGGCTGCTTAAAGTGTGGGGACACATCGGAACCAGTACCACCGCATCCAGTTTGGGATGCATGATAGGTCCGCCAGCAGAGAGGGAGTAGGCTGTGGAGCCGGTCGGAGTTGACACGATCAGGCCGTCAGAACGCTGGCTGTAGACAAAGTGACCATCAATATAGAGATCAAAGCCGATCATCCGGGTGGATTTACCGGGGTGCAGCACCACGTCGTTGAGGGCCGTTCCGAACCCCAGTGGCTGGCCGTTACGTTCAACATGGCCGTCCAGCAGAAAGCGGGATTCCTCGATGTATTCGCCCTGAAGTACCCTGGCAAGGCGTTCCTCAAGATCCGACGGCGAAATATCCGTCAGAAACCCGAGTCTGCCCCGGTTCACGCCCAACAGGGGAATCTTGGACTTGGCCAGCTCACGGGAAGCGCCCAGCAGGCTGCCGTCACCGCCCACCACAATAACCAGATCACAGATCTCACCCAGCAGTTTCTTGCTGGCAACCTGAAGACCGTGGCCGGGCAGCATGGTAGAAGTGTCATCCTCGATGATCACCTGATAATTATTGTTGAGCAGGTACTGTTTAAGCTGCCACAGGGTCTCGATTACTTGCGCACTGCCCATGCGGCCAATAATGCCGATGTTCCTGAACTGTTCCATGAAACTTCCTGTGGGTCTCTGCCTGGGGACGGTTGTCAGCTATGGGACTCGACCAGTTGATGGTGTTCACAGCGGTCGTCCACGCCGGGGCGGAATTCTGACGGCTGGCTGACCCGCATCACCGGCTCCTCGCACTTCGCACCGCTATCACTTTCATGCTGGCACACCGGGTGCTCATGGTGTTCCAGCCACTCCCGATAGGCTGGCTCGTTCATTCCGCACCGACCGGCGGCATAGGCCACCGGATTCCGGAAATAGGATTCAATATCACTGTAGGGAAGGGTAACGTGCCCGATACCCGGATGATAGGCCACCAGAAACACTGATTGATGCTGCAGATGCTCCATCACCGAATTCTCCGGCGGCGTCTGGTGGCGCAAATCGTAATTTTCCTGCTCCAGCGCCACGATTTTCTCGTCGCGCAGTTCCAGCTCGCGCTGACGCCGCTCCAGCTGTTCCTTCAGCAGCACAGCCTCGGCGTCTGATGCCGCACCTTCCCTGCTGTTGCTGGTCGCTTCCGCGTTGATCTGTTCCTGCATTTCCAGGTACTGTTCGTTACGCTCGGCCAGGCGGATCATGAGTTGCTCGTTACTGAGCTTCTGGCGCTCATAACGCTGCTGCAGTTCCGCCATTTCATTACGCAGGGCCTGGAGCTCATGGCGGTTTTCCCGCTGCAGCTCTGATAGCGCATCCCGATGAACGCTCTGAAGGGTTTTGATGCGTAGCCGCTGTTCACGGATCAACTGGGCGAGGCGGGCGCGATCGGTGGCGACATCCGCCGGGTCGGCAGCAAGAACCGGGATGTTTTCTTCCGAGGGCGGATCAGCCTTACGGAACTTGAGACCGTTGGCCTCCACCGCACGACGGATGGACTGGAAATGATTGTGGCCCGGGGCCATGTTCGGGTCCCAGAGTGCATCCGCATTCGCGGACTCAGGGCATTGGCTGCGGCAGACCAGCCTGATCGGCCCACCGCCAAGGTCCGGGCCCTTGGCGCCCTTCATTGCGAGTTGCTCAATGGGCATGTTCCAGTAGACGTCTGCCTGGCCTTCATCATCAAAATAAATGCGGAAAAACACCAGCGAGCGGATCTCGAGTTCAGGACTTACCACCGCAAAAACGGCTTTTACATCAGTATCTGCCAGGTCAGACAGGCCTACGTAGCCATCCAGAAACGTCTCGAATTCTGAAAACCGCATCTGTCGGGACACGTCGCTGCCGTCCATAAAAAAGACGGCCGAATAATTGTCACCTACCATTTCGGCAGACGCCATTGCACACTCCCGCTAACCAGAAAACGACTACATAATACGCGGATAACAGTCTAGCCGGTCAACAACCGGCTAACACAGTGAATTGGCGCCAATTTGTGATCGGCCCCGGTATTTTTATCAGCCGGCGCGTCATATTTCTGCCGCCAGTCGGCTGCCCTGGTCAATTGCGCGTTTGGCGTCCAGTTCCGCGGCAACATCGGCGCCGCCGATCAGGTGAACCCTGACCCCTGCGCTTTCAAGCTCCTGCTGCAGTTCGCGAAGCGGATCCTGACCGGCACAGATAATCACTGTGTCTACCGCCAATATCCGGTCTTCGCCCTGAGCGGCGTCTTTGGGGGTGATGGTCACGTGCAGGCCCTGGTCATCAATCCTGCGGTAGCTGACGCCGGGCACCATCTGCACCTGGCGGTGCTTGAGAGAGGTCCGGTGAATCCAGCCCGTGGTCTTGCCAAGATTCTTGCCCACTTTCGAGGTTCTGCGCTGGAGCAGATACACCTCGCGTGCCGGCTCAGGCAGTTCCGGTGTCATGCCCTTGATACCGCCGCGATGCTGCACCGTAAGGTCCACGCCCCACTCCCGCATGAAATGCTCCGGGTCGAGCGCGGCCGAGGTGCCCTTGTGAACAATGTACTCGGAGACATCAAAACCGATCCCGCCGGCACCGATAACAGCCACTTTCTGCCCCACCGGTTTACGTTCAAGCAGGGCGTCCAGATAACTAATCACTTTTGGATGATCAATGCCCTCAATGTCCGGTGTTCTTGGCTTTACGCCGGTTGCCAGCACGACGCGGTCATAGCTGCCGGCCTTCAGGTCCTGCGCTGTCACCCGGTTGTTCAGACGTACATCGACACCGTACCTGGCCAACATTACCCGGTAATAACGCAGGGTTTCGTAAAACTCTTCCTTACCCGGAATCAGTTTGGCCAGGTTGAACTGCCCGCCGATTTCCCTGCCATCATCAAACAGGGTGACGTGATGGCCACGCTCCGCCGCAACGGTTGCAAACGCCAGACCGGCCGGGCCCGCGCCAACAACGGCAATGTTTTCCGGCGCCGCGGTCCGGACATAATTGAGCTCGGTTTCATGACAGGCCCGCGGATTCACCAGGCAGGAGGTGAGCTTGCCGGCAAAGGTGTGGTCAAGGCAGGCCTGGTTGCAGCCGATACAGGTATTGATTTCCCGGGCCCTGTCTTCCATCGCTTTTCTGACCAGCTCGGCATCCGCCAGAAACGGCCGCGCCATGGACACCATATCCGCATCGCCCTCAGCCAGAATCCTTTCGGCAACGTCCGGCATGTTGATCCGGTTGGTGGTGACCAGGGGGATGCTGACCTCATCCTTCAGCCGCCCGGTAACCCTGGTAAAGGCACCCCGGGGTACCGAGGTTGCAATGGTCGGTACACGGGCCTCGTGCCAGCCGATTCCGGTGTTGATAATGGTCGCGCCCGCTCGCTCGATTGCTTTGGCCAGCTGCACCACTTCGTCCCAGGTGCTGCCGTCCTCAATCAGGTCAAGCATTGACAGGCGGTAGATCAGAATAAAATGGGCACCGACCCGTGCCCGGACCCGGCGGACAATTTCCGTTGCCAGGCGAATCCGGTTTTCATAGCTTCCGCCCCAACGGTCCGTGCGGTCGTTGGTGTGCTTCACAATAAACTGGTTAATGAAATAGCCTTCAGAACCCATGATTTCAACGCCATCATAACCCGCCTGCCGGGCCAGCTCCGCGCAGTTCACATAATCACTGATCTGTTTTTCAATGCCGGCTTCATCCAGCGCTGCCGGCTTGAGCGGGTTAATGGGTGCCTGGATTGCCGAAGGTGCGACCAGTGCGGAATGGTAAGCGTATCGACCCGCATGCAGAATCTGCATACAGATTCTGCCGCCTGCCTCGTGCACCGCCCGGGTAATCACCCTGTGTTTTTCCGCTTCCTCAGGGGTCGTCATTTTGGCCGCATGCTGGAACACGGCACCTTCTTCGTTGGGAGCTATACCGCCGGTAACGATCAGGCCAACGCCGCCCCTGGCACGATCGGCATAGAATCTGGCCAGCCGTTCAAATCCGTTTCCTGCCTCTTCCAGACCGGTGTGCATGGACCCCATCAGGGCCCGGTTGCGCAACTGCACAAAGCCCAGGTCCAGGGGTTCGAGCAGATGGGGATAGCGGCTTGCGCCAGGTGCCGATGCGGTCATGGTTGCTCCTGAGTATCAGTGACTGCGGTAAGGCTTTGGGTTGCTGCTCAAGTTATCTGCCCGACAGACACCCGCCAATATCCCGAAACGACAGATAATTGTCTTGAGCTAACTTGTCTGACAATATTGACCGATGAAACCGACTCCCAGACTCACCAATTCCCTGGGCGAGCTGAGCGTTCTTTACGCTTCGGTGCTGGCCCGGGCCATGGCCGAAGAAGGCCGGAATCCAGAACCACTGCTGGAACGTTTTGGCCTTAACCGACAGTCACTGGCGACGCCGGATGCCAGAATCAGCATCCCCCGGTTCATGCGCCTTGGCGAGGCAGCCATCCGGCTATCCGGAAACCCGGCCCTGGGTCTGACCATGGGGCAGCTTTCCCGGCCAGTGGACGCGGGGATGGCCGGGCTTGCCGCCCAGTCCGCGCCCTCTGCCGGTGAGGCACTCAATACCCTGATAAAATTTGGCGGGCTTACCAGCCATAACAGCCGGGGCATCCCGTGGATATCTGACCACGGCCTGAGCGCAAACTTCTATTCGATCAGGCCCTACAACGTCTTCAACTATTTCGTGGTGGATTCGGTACTGGCCGCCTGGACCCAGTTTCTGCGCACTGTGTCCGGGCGAGGGGAGGTTCTGGAACAGGTGAATATCGAGTACCCCTCGCGGGGACTGGACGCGGAATTCGAGGCCTGGTTCGGCTGCCCGGTCCGCTTCGGTGCAAATGGCAATTCAGTTCAGCTCTTGCCAGCAGTCAGGGATTGCCCGTCGTTGCAGGCGCAGCCGGGAATGTTCGATATGCTGGCCCGACAGTGCGAGCGACAGCTGCTCAGACTCCGCTCCAGCTGGACCATGGGCGACCGCGTCAAGGACCGGTTGGCGCCATTGCTGCAGGGCGATGCGCCCGATCTGGGAACCATTGCCGGGCAACTGGGCATGGCAACCTGGACACTGCAGCGTCAGCTCAGAGCCGAAGGGACAGGATTCCGGGAACTGCTTGATGAGACCCGCCAGGAACTGGCCAGTCAATATATCCGCGAGACCAGAACGTCGATTTCAGAGGTTGCCTGGCTTCTGGGTTTTGCCAACCCGGCGGCCTTTCACAAAGCCTGGAAGCGCTGGTTCGGCACAAGTCCGGCAGAACACCGGAAACGCTACCTGACGGAGCAGCGCGACAAGGGAATTGTCTGACCTATAACTCCGTTGCATCGTCCTGGCCGATGTCGTCATCAAAATCTTCAAGCTGACTGGCGATCAGATCTTCCTGATAATCAGACATGACTGTCTCCTGTTCATGAATTCCTGAACAGTATTCACGACAAGTGTGTCAGCAGGATGACGAACGCTGGAAATAGCGGAAACCAGATAAAATGGCGGAGCGGACGGGACTCGAACCCGCGACCCCCGGCGTGACAGGCCGGTATTCTAACCAGCTGAACTACCGCTCCACATCGATCAGGGCATTGGGATTGCCGCAATCTGCACCGGATGGGGTTATCCGGCAATGCTGAAAAGTGGTGGGCGGTACTGGGATCGAACCAGTGACCCTCGCCTTGTAAGGGCGATGCTCTCCCAGCTGAGCTAACCGCCCACTTTCGCAGCACACAAGCCAGAAACGGCAGCGCCATCTCAAGCTCATGAGGGCCGCATTTTAAGCGTTTACCCGCCAGTGTCAAATGCTTTTCAGGATTCAGGTGTCCTTTCCCTGACAGTTTTCTGGCCTGCCTTCAGAGCCTTGTCCTCAAGCGACAGTTCACTGACCCTGCGTTTGCGGCTGTCCGGTAGCGCACGCTCTGCCAGCGAACGGTTGAGCTCGTCCATTCGCTTTATCAAGGCCTTTAAACGGCGCCGGCTTTGCTGTTTCACCGACTCTATCAGATCCCTGTTAGCCATTGCTTACTGCGCCCCCGACTGCGATCTCAGCTGACCCACTTCCTCGGATAGCCGCACCAGTCTCGAGGTAAGCTGGGCGCGGGAGGCGTCAATTGATGAAACTGTCTGTTTCAGCGTCGCCAGCTCCGCGCGAATTGCCCTGAGTTCTCCCCCGGAGAGCGCCTCGGTGGTTTTTTCCAGCGCCGAAATGCGTCCCTCCAGACCATCCATCGTCAGGTTCTGCTCGCGCTCAAAACGCTTCAGCCGGTTTTCGACCCGGTCGTCGACCGAGGCCAGCGATGCCTGCATTTTTTCCAGTGTTGACTGCTGGGTCTCCAGTGTTGACTGGTGTTTGGCCAGTGTTGACTGCTGGCCCGCCAGGCGTTCTTCCTGGGCTGCCAGTTTCTGCTCAAGGGACGATTCAAGATCGCTCAGCCCGGACTCAAATGTTTGCTGCAGTTCATCCAGGCTTGCAGCAAGCGCCTGCCTGCGGGAATCGGCGTCCTCGATACGCTGGACAAGCGTGTTGAGGCGTTCCTCATGATCATTCAGGCGGGCCTTGTTACGGTCATTCGCCACACCCCAGAGTTTGCGGATCTCGCTGTCGGCATTATCCAGGCGCTTGTTCTGGGCATCGAGCCGCTGTTCGATCGACTGCCCGGCTTCCTGCAGGTCCTCACCGGTATCTGTCAGCTCACCTTCAACACGGGCCAGTGTGAGTTTACTCTGGCGTGCCCAGTAATCCGCTTCCTCCAGCAGACTTTCCATTTGCTCGATACGGTCGTTCTGCTGATACCAGCCCAGGGCCCCCGCGCCTGCGACAAGCAGCAGCGCAAACAGTAACCACGGACCTGAAGATTTTCTCCCACCGTTACCACCATTGCCGCCAGCTCCACCTTTGCCGCCATTTCCGGAACCTCCCCGTGCAGGAGCTTCGGCGGCTTTGTCGGGCGTTTTCTCCCTCGGTTTCCCGGTGTTACCGCCTCGGGTCGCGCGCAGTTCGTCGTCGTCGGGTCGAATAGGCTCCATTACAGCTCCGGTCTGTGGTGGTAAGTAGTCCCAGGGAGTGATAATACCCGGTTGATCAGTTGCTTCAAATCAATAAGGACCATTGACCGGCGTCACAGGCCGTTTGCATGGCTCGATACCGCCACATACAATGGTGGGCTTTTCAACAGATCAGGACTGTTGCATATGCAGCCGCTTGTAGGACTCATCATGGGCTCAAAGTCGGACTGGCCCACCATGGAAAATGCTGCTGTCATGCTGGAAAAGCTGGGAGTACCGTATGAGAAGAAAGTGGTTTCTGCCCACCGGACTCCGGATTTACTCTTCGACTACGCCAAGACGGCATCTGACCGCGGCCTGAAGGTGATTATCGCGGGTGCTGGTGGTGCAGCGCACCTGCCCGGCATGGTTGCCTCCCAGACATCGCTGCCGGTGCTTGGTGTTCCGGTGCAGTCAAAAGCACTGAACGGTCTTGACTCACTGCTTTCTATTGCCCAGATGCCCGGCGGCATTGCCGTAGGCACTCTGGCCATCGGCAAAGCCGGCGCGACCAACGCAGGCCTGCTGGCCGCGCAAATCATCGGAACTTTCAGGGACGATGTCCGCAAAGCCGTTGACGACTTCCGGGCAACACAGACACAGACGATTCTGGATAATCCTGATCCCAGTGATCAATGAAGCCAACGCCAACGTCTGCGGAGCAGGTAGGGGCGGGCTTTCCAAAACTGTACGGAGCCATGGATGGCGGAGTCCAAGCGTCACATGGGCTTGGCAGAGCGCTTATGAAGCAGAGCTTCATGCGATAGCCGAGCGACCGCAAGCTGTGATTGCGGGCCGGACCCCACAGGGGTGCCGTAAGGAGCGTGTTTTGGAAAGCCCGCCCCTACCTGCGACTAACACCGAAGTTTGACAGTTGCCTGAAGAATGGCAGGAGATGAATCATGAGAATTGGTGTACTCGGTGCCGGCCAACTTGGTCGAATGCTGGCTCTGGCGGGTTACCCACTGGCCAAAACCTTTGTCTTCTATGACATGTCCGGCAGCCCCAGTGCAGGTCTTGGCGAAGTAATGATCGACCGGGACGGCCAGTATCTGGACGATTTCATTTCCCGGGTCGACCGCGTCACCTATGAGTTTGAACATCTCCCGCTGGACATTGCTGAAAAAATAGCCGCCAGCAAACCCGTTCACCCCTCACCCCGCGCACTGCAGATCTGCCAGAATCGCGAAGCCGAAAAATCACTGTTTGGTGAGCTTGGCATTCCGACCCCGGAATGGAAAATTGCCGACAGCGCAGAATCACTTCAGGCCGCGGCCGAAGCCCTGGGCTGCCCGGTGGTGGCAAAAACCAATACCGAGGGGTACGACGGTAAGGGCCAGGCAGTCTTGCAGTCACCCGAAGAGGCCGCCGAGGCCTGGAACAGCATCAACCACCCCCGCCTGATTGTGGAAAAGTTCGTTGAATTCCGTCGCGAGATTTCAATTATCGCGGTGCGCTCCGAATCCGGCGAACTGGCGTTTTATCCCATGGCGGAAAACATCCATCATCAGGGTATTCTCCGGTATTCGGTGGCACCAGCACCCGGTCTGGAAAGGCATGTCGAAGACGACGCCAGACGCTATATCAAGGCGCTGATGAACGAACTCGACTATATCGGCGTATTGACTCTTGAGCTGTTTGAAACCGCTGACGGCCTGGTGGCCAATGAAATGGCACCCCGTGTGCACAACTCCGGCCACTGGACGATCGAAGGGGCGATGACCAGCCAGTTCGAAAACCACATCCGTGCGGTCAGCGGGCACCCTCTGGGCAGTGTCGAGCCGCGCGAGGTAAGCTGTATGGTCAACATTATCGGCGAACATGGCGATATACGGCGTATCCTGGAGCTGCCTTACGCGCGCCTGCATCTTTACAACAAAGGCGAGCGCCCGGGGCGAAAGCTGGGGCATGTCAATATTCTTGCCGACAGCTATAAAGAGCTGGTCTGGCGGGTCCGGAACTGCACGCAGTTTCTTCCCGGCAGTCCCGAATTCACCGCTTCTTTGACCTCCAAGGGTTGATATAAAGAATGTCAGCCCTATAGTGAAACAGCGTCATTCATATAAAACCACGAGACAGGGAGACCAACCTCATGGCATTTGAACTTCCCGCATTACCCTACGAGAAGAATGCACTGGAACCGCACATTTCCGAAGAAACCCTTGAGTATCATTACGGCAAGCATCACAACACCTATGTCACCAAGCTGAATGGACTGATCGAGGGCACAGATAACGCCAACAAGGAGCTCGAAGACATCATCAAGAGCGCCAGCGGGCCGCTGTTCAACAATGCGGCGCAGGTCTGGAACCACACCTTTTACTGGCATTGCCTCAGCCCTGAGGGCGGCGGCGAGCCAACCGGTGCGGCAAAAGAGGCCATCGAAGAGGCCTTCGGTTCTTTTGATGACTTCAAGAAGGAGTTCAATGAAAAAGCCGCCGGCAACTTTGGCTCTGGCTGGACCTGGCTGGTCAAGAAAGCTGACGGCAGCGTGGCTATCGTCAACACCAGCAACGCCGAAACGCCTCTGACAGGTGCCGACAAGCCGGTCCTGACCGTCGATGTGTGGGAGCATGCCTACTATATCGATTACCGGAACAGCCGTCCGAACTACCTTGAGGCCTTCTGGAAACTGGTCAACTGGGATTTCGTGAACGAAAATCTCGGCTGATGGCCGGGAAAGCTCCATTTCCGCAATTTCTTTCACAGAAAACGCCCGCATGTTTGCGGGCGTTTTTGTATTTGCGGTATAACAAATCTACCGGATAACACACCGGAAAGCTGAATTGTCGGAATCGCCGGGCGATTCCCTGACACAGATATGAAAAACTCATCCATACTTGGCAACAGGGATTCAAACCCTCTGGCTCCGGACAAGGATCGAAACGGGCATCCATGCAGAACTCTCTAGAGCTAGAGCACCGTCTGGGCTATCGCGTTCTTCGCTGGGTGCTGGCTGTTGCCCTGATAAGTGGTGTGCTGATGAGTTCGGTGCAGGTGGTTCTGGATGCACGGCGGGTATCGGATCTGCTTGACACTCAGGCTCACCAGACCCTGGCCCTGGTGAAGGATGCTGCCACTCAGGCGGTATTCAGTATCGACAATGCTCTTGCCCAGCAGGTTGTTGACGGGTTGTTTGCCCAGGAAGGCATTCATGAGGCTCGCATAACCCATCCTGATGGCGAACCGCTGGGTGAACGGGCCCGGCCTCTGCAAAGCATTTTTTTCCGCCCCATTACCGATGCCATTTTCGGTGCCGAGCGCTATTACAGTACCGAGCTGACCCGCACATCCGACCCGGACAGTGTCTACGGTTTTCTCTGGGTTCGTTATGACACCGGTCCGATTGCAGCCACCTGGCTGGAACGTGCAGCGATCTCCTTTGCCTCCGGCGTTGCCTCGGCCCTCATTCTGGGCATGGTGCTGTTTGTTGTGTTCTACCTGTTACTGACCCGCCCGCTTCTGCGCATTGTGCAATCGGTGAAACAGGTCGATCCCGAACGGCCTGACGACAATCTGATCGAACTTCCCGCCGGCCACAGCCACGACGAGCTGGGTCTGTGGGTCAATGCCACCAACAATCTTCTGGTGGCGATCGCTGACAGTCAGGCCCGCCATCGCGAGGCTGAAGACCGTGTTAACCGCCTGTCGCGCTATGACCAACTGACCGGGCTGCCCAGCCGCGATACCTTTATGGAACTGCTCCAGACCGACATTGAGGAAGCGCAGAAAGCAGGCTCCATGCTGTCACTGATCTGCTGCGGTATCGACGATTTCAAGTCAATCAACGAGCAATGTGGCTTCCGGACCGGCGACCTTATCCTGCAAACCGTGGCTGACCGCCTGACCACGAACCTCAGCGGCAATCGCTTTACTTTTGCACGCCTGGGCAGTGATCAGTTTGTGATAGTCGAGAAGGACCTGCGGGACGGTTACCAGGCCGCTGACACCGGCGACCGCATTCTCGGCTGCATGAGCGAGCCCATGGTATTTGCGCACCAGACTATTGTGCTGACCGTCACCCTCGGCATCGCACTTTACCCCGGAGACGCAAAGAAAGCGGACCGTCTGCTGCAGAGCGCCGAACAGACCATGGCATTGGCAAAAGGCGCCGGCAGCAACTATTTCCAGTTCTTTGTCGCCAGCGTGGACCGGCAGATCCGGGAACGCAAACACCTGGAAAAAGACCTGGCGCAGGCCCTTGCCGGGAACCAGTTCTATCTGGTCTACCAACCCCAGGTAAATCTCTCGACCCACCGTATCGTCGGCGCTGAGGCGCTGATCCGCTGGAACCATCCACAGCGCGGGCTGGTGCCGCCGGATGAATTTATCCCCATGGCAGAAACCAACGGCCGCATCGTCGAGATCGGCCAGTGGGTGCTGAATCAGGCCTGTGCCCAGGCGGCACTCTGGGCCAGTGAAGGTATGCCGCTGCGGATCGCGGTCAACCTGTCTGCCGTGCAGATCAGGCAGGAAAGCATTGTCGATGATATTCTGAGCACCCTGCACCGACACCGGATTCCGGCCGGCAGGCTGGAGCTGGAAGTCACCGAGACCAGTTTCATGACCAACATCGAGGAGGCGATCGAAAAGCTGAAACGCCTCCATGCCGCAGGCATCAACATTGCTGTGGACGATTTCGGTACCGGTTATTCGTCACTGACCTACCTCAAGCGAATGCCGGTCCAGCATCTGAAAATTGATAAGCAGTTCATCCGGGACCTGTTGACCAACGAAGACGACACCCGCATTGCCAACATCATTATCGATCTGGGCAAGAGCCTTAATCTGACGGTGTTGGCCGAGGGTGTGGAAACCGCTGAACAGGAGTTTTATCTGGCCCAACGTGGCTGCCAGCTGGCCCAGGGGTATTTTTTCAGCAAGCCTCTGAAACCGGCCGAGCTTGAGCAGTTCGTTGAAAATTTTCACCGCTCGATCACCGAGAAAACCCAGGGTCACTGACTGTGTCATCTGACCAATTACCGATCTGCAAGGAGCTTCCATGGGAACCACTGTCACTGGTCTGATTGTTATCGCGGTTGTTGTGCTTTATCTGGTGTATATCTACAACCAGCTGGTCTCGCTTCGCAACCAGTTCAAAAACGGGTTTGCCCAGATTGACGTGCAACTGCAACGCCGGCACGACCTGATTCCGAACCTGGTGGAATCGGCCAAAGCCTATCTGAGCCACGAGCGCAACACCCTGACGGAAGTCATGCGGGCAAGAAACAACGCCGTAGACGCCCAGCAGGATGCCGCCAGGGACCCGGCAGACGGCGGCAAGATCCGGAAACTGGGGGGCGCCGAAAACATGCTGACCAAAGCCCTGGCAAACTTTTACGCTGTCTCCGAAAACTATCCGGAGCTGAAGGCCAATGAAACCGTTCAGCAACTGATGGAAGAACTGTCCAGCACGGAAAACCGGGTTTCTTTTGCCCGCCAGGCATTCAACGACGCGGTGATGGCCTACAACACCTTCCGCGAGCAGTTCCCCAACAACATCATTTCCGGCCTGTTCGCCTTCAAGTCCACAGCGCAGCTGGAGCTGGAGTCTCCTGAGGCCCGGCAGGCGCCAAAAGTATCGTTTTAGGGACAGACCGCCATGGCCCATCAAGGATTTTTCCAGCGCCAGGCCAGTGCCCGGCGCAAGACCGGACTGCTGGTGTTGCTGTTCCTGGTGGCAGTCAGCCTGATTACCCTGGCCGTGTGCCTGGTGGGTTACTTCGTCACCCGGGGCGAAAGCAGCCGTCTGGGCTTTGATAACTGGTTAGCAAGCTCGCACGGCCTGTATACCGCCCTTGCGGTGATCCTGGTGATCGGCGCCGGCTCACTGGCGCGCTGGGCGGACCTGGCCGGTGGCGGGCACAGGGTAGCCCGCATGGTCGGCGCCAGAGCCATCGACCCGGCCACACAGGATACCGAAGAGCGCCGGCTGCGGAACGTGGTCGAAGAAATGGCGATTGCCAGCGGCATTGCGGTGCCGGACCTTTATGTCATGGACAATGAAACCGGCATCAACGCGTTTGTTGCCGGTTACACCCCCGGCGAGGCGGTAATGGTAGTAACCCACGGCAGCCTTACCCACCTTACCCGGGATGAGCTCCAGGGCATTGTCGGCCACGAGTTCAGCCACATTCTGAATGGCGACATGCGGCTTAATGTCCGCCTGATCGCGATTCTGGCGGGCATTCTGATGGTGGGCCAGATCGGATCCTTTCTGACCCAGGTAGGGTTTGTCAGGTCAGGCCGCTATGCATCCCGGGATCAGCGCGGTCAGGCATTTTTTGGCATTGTCGGCGTGGCGTTGCTGGTTATCGGTTATATCGGCGTATTTTTTGGCCGGCTGATTCAGTCTGCGGTGTCTCGCCAGCGCGAAATGCTGGCCGATGCCTCATCTGTGCAGTTTACCCGGAACCCGGAAGGCATTGCCGGCGCCCTGTTCAAGATTGGTATCAAAAGCGGTTACCTTGACACCACCAGCCACGCCAGCGACATGAACCACATGTGTTTCGGGGAAAGCGCGAGAATGAAGCTGTCGTCTTTGCTGGCGTCTCACCCGCCCATTCCCAGACGCATTGAAGCCATCGCACCCGGGATGACGGCCCGGCTCCGCAGCCGTTACCGGGACACCCATTCGGCGGAGTCGCTGCGGGCGGTCGATGTGCGCGAACAGGCAGCGCCGCCTGCCGGCGCGTCAGGGTTTGCCGGCGGATCAACATCCGCAACCGGCGGCGCTGAAAACCCGATTCCGTTATCCGCCAGCGTCGGCACCAGCAACAGGGCCAGCGAAGACTACGCCCAGGTGCTGCTGAATACCCTGCCCGCCACCTTTCGCAGCCTGCTTTATACCCGCGAAGGCGCCATTCAGCTCTGCTATGCGTTGCTGATCTGCGAACATTCGCCGGACGACCAGCGCCAGCATCTCAGCCAGATTCCTGAAGAATCGGTTTTTACCCCGAATCCCGGACTGCTTGCGAAACTGCTCTCACCGCTGTCGACGCTGGGATCGGAGGTGCGCCTGCCAGCACTGGAACTGGCCATGCCGGCCCTGCGCAGGCTGGACCCGGATGAGCGCGAAAAACTGCTGAGCGCCTGCGAATTACTGATAAAAGCAGACCAGCGGCTGAACCTGTTTGAGCTGACCATGATCAGTTTTCTGCGCAAGCACCTGGCCGCAGATGCCGGGAGAGTGGTACCGGTGCGTTATCGCAATTACCGGGCGGTACAGACTCAACTGCGGGTTCTTTTCAGCCTGCTGGCCAGGCTGGGAGCCGATTCATCGCAGCAGCAGGCGCTTCTGGAGCAAACCATGGCCGGTTTCCACAATGGCAGTCAGGCCACCCGGCTGATGACCCAGGTCTCGTTGCGCCAGCTTCGGGAGGCGCTCTGGCATCTCAACCAGCTGTCGCCCCTGCTCAAGCCCGGCATCATTGACGCCTGCTGCCACTGTGTTCTGGCAGACGGAGAAATCAGGCCGCGGGAGTATCAGCTGATCCGCCTGATTGCTGACCAGCTCGATTGCCCGATGCCGCCGTTGGCGGCCTGATACCTGCCCGCCGCCAGCCCGAATCAGTCAGCAGCGCTGTCAGGCCGGAACAGGGAGTCTTTATCCGGCGGATTTTCCGGATCCGGCAGACCCAGTTTCCTGCGAACACCCAGGTTCACTTCCCACAGTTGATTGAACTTCTCGTCCGTTGCGGCAATGGACTCCTCCTTGCCCAGCAGGATCTGCGGCCGCAGGAAAACCAGCAGGTTACGCTTGACCCGACGCTCTGACTCAGACGAGAACAGACGCCCAATAAACGGAATATCCCCCAGCAGTGGCACCTTGCTCTTGTTGATCTGAAGGTTGTCCGTGGTCAGGCCGCCCAGCACAATGGTCTCGCCGTCGTCTGCCAGCACCGTGGTCTTGATTTCACGTTTGTTGGTGATGATGTCCGAAGCGGATTCAATGCTGTCGCCGATATTTTCCGTACTCTGCTCAACCACCAGCCGTACCAGACCGTCGGCGCTGATGGTCGGTGTGACTTTCAGGGTCAGGCCGATATCGCGGCGTTCGATGGTGGTGAAAGGGTTGGTGGTGCCGTCACCGGTAACGGTGGACTCCCCGGTCCGGAAAGGCACGTTCTGACCCACGATGATTTCCGATTCCTGGTTGTCCAGGGTAATGATGCTGGGCGTTGACAGCAGGTTGGCCGCCGCCGAGGTCGAAAGCGCCTGCAGCAGAATACCCCAGGAAATCCCGTTTTCGTTGCGTTCGCCCGCGCCAACGGTAACCCCGCCAGTGACCGGAGTCAGGATCGATTCGGAAAGAATGGCCCCCAGTACCTCACCCAGGCTGCGACCCACATTACCGAAATTGGTACCGGCAACGGGTGTGGAGCCGCCGGACTCATCCCCTACCGCCACCTGCACGCCAAGGTCCTGGCCCAGCTCGTCACTGATCTCGACAATGGCCGCCTCAATCAGTACCTGGGCCCGGCGAATATCCAGCGCCCTGATGATCTGTTCCGCTTCCTGCATGATCGAAGGCTGGCCACGAACCACCAGCGCGTTCAGGCCTTCATCGGCAAACACCGAGAAGCCGGTCCGGCCTCCGGCTGAACCAGCGCCAGAGCCCCCGCCACCGCCTCCGGCCTCGGCGACGACTTCGCCCATGACCCCTTTCAGAATCTCGGTCAGATTCGCGGCGTCGGCATGCTTCAAGCGGATGACTTTGGTGGTGCCACCGGTGGCCGAAGGCTGGTCAAGCTGCAGGATCAGGCCCCGCATTTTTTCGCGAAAGCTCTCATCACCCCGCAGAATCAGCCGGTTACTGCGCTCGTCGGCGGTAACGCTGTACTTGCGGGAGGCATTCTCGCCACTACCGCGGCCAAGTTCGCCGGGTGCCAGCTCCTGAAGCAATTCCACCATATCGCCAACCCAGGCTTCATTGAGCTGGATAACTTCCACTTCGTATTTGGATGGGCTGTCAAGCTCACGGACAATCTGTTCTATTCGCTGGATATTGGAGGCATGGTCGCTGATAATCAGCGCGTTGGCCGCTGCAACACCCGCCAGATGACCATATTTTGCAACCAGTGGCCGCAGGATAGGGACCATTTCCAGCGCGTTGGCGTTGTCTATCTGGATAACCCGGGTAATCAGCTGTTCCGACGGCACTTCGGGAAAGCGGTCCAGGGATTCGGCCGACTGCTTGGCATCCACCTGCTGGACCACCTTGATCACTTCCTCCCCGGGGATAGCGGTAAAACCATGCACCTGAAGCACGGCGAGGAAAAGGTCGTAGATCTCGTGACGGTTCATGGGTGTGCTGGAAAGCACCGTCACCTTGCCCTTGACGCGGGGATCCACCACAAAGCTGTAACCGGTTATATCAGCCACCTGAGTCACAAACGCCCGGATATCCGCATCTTTCAGATTCAGCCGCCAGGTTTGTTCCTGAGCCTGGGCTGACTGAGCATAAACTGAATTGACATAGCCCAGCGGCATCAGTGGCAGCAACAGTGCCATCGTCAGGGCATGCAATCGTCGTGTTCTTGGGTCAAACATCGGGCGTTGGTATCCTGTATCGGTTAGCGCCACTGTTCGGGTATGGCATAGTTTACATTGAGGATGGCGCCGTCACGCTCGATTTCGATATCAATCTGTGACTCCGAGCGCCAGTTTTCCAGCAGCGCCTGATCCTGCTCAAAATCCCCCAGCCGCTGGCCATTGATAGCGGTGATGACATCCCCGGATTGCAGTCCCACAGCGTTCAGCATGGCGCTGGAGCCATCATAGAGATAACCGGAACCGCCGTCTTCACCAGCGGGCCTGAGCCCATAGGCTGCCAGTGCTCCCAGACCCTGACTTTGCAGCTGATCCCTGGCCGCTGCAACAAATTCGTCGGCAGAGCCTATCTCGGACGGAACATCCTCGATAAGGTCTGTGGGCAGTTTGTCCTCAAAACTCAGGCTCTCGTACTGGCCATTGCGGCGAATCAGCACCCGATTGGACTCCACCTCTGCCAGCTGAGCGTTCCCGGGCAGGGTATCGCCCACCCGGTAATGTTCTGTCACCCCGTTACTGCCCGCCACTATAGCACCGGAATCCTCCGGACGCTGCGCAACCATAACACCTTCCAGAGAAAGATTGAGACGGGTTTCCGGTGCCGAGCGTCTGACCGTTTCCGCCACCGGGGTCCCACTGGCGGGCCTGCCGAACAGGTCATGGGCAGCCATCGGCTGGAGCCGGCCGGACGCCCCCCCAGCGGCGCTGTTGCTTTCACCCGGCGCGGTGGCAAACGAGTGTTCGGTCCATGCCGTCATCCAGGTGAGCCGGGCCAGAGCCAGTGCCGAATACACCACCAGAGCCACCAGCAGGATGTTCGCCAGCAACTGCGCCAGACGGCTCTGGTTTGCCAATGATATCGGGCTCATCTTGCGGATGCCTTCATCTGAGCGCTGCCTTCATCTCAATGCTGCCGCGGGAATCAACGGTTGCCGGACCCTGAACACCACGTCTCCCGGTCTCGCCGAATCCGGCCAGGGCTGCTGGGCCAGATCGACCATCCTCTTGAACACCCGCAGATCCATCATGCCGGTCCAGCGGATATCGGCAACCGCCGCCGGGCCATCGCCACCTTCCTCGGAAACCACCAGGGTGATGCCGTCAGGATTACTGTCCAGGGTTGCCCGCATTGGCGGAAAGTCGGCGCGGCCCCGGCGGTTTCCCATGGGCCAGGTCACTTCGCCCCCACCCCACCGGCCGGAGCCACTGGCCTGGGTTATGGCCTGATCCGCCCAGACAACGTTCAGCCGCTCAATCGTAACCTCACCTTCAATAACGGCCCCACCACTGCGTCTGATCAGCGGCTCGAATTCAGCCACTCCGATAGTGCCGTCTGCATGCACTTCGCCATTGCCCTGCCAGGACACCAGCGCATCGCCCTGCACCGTGGAACCGGCCGTGGCCAGTGAAAAATCGACCGGTAGCGCCAGTGCCGACAGTGAAGGCATACCCAGATCCCATTCCAGCCTGACCGGAAAATCCATAACCGAAAGGTTTGCAACACCACCCCACAGTTGCCCGGCAAGCTGCTGCACCTGGACCTCCGGTGGCAGTGAAATCCGCCCCTGCGCCTGTTGCCAGAGCCAGCCTGCCGGCACCAGGGCGACCACAGCACCGGCATAGACGAACACACCGATCAGTACCAGCAAAACGACTTTGCCGGGCCTGAGGAACGCTTTGCCGGGAGACTCATTCATTCTCGGTCACGTGTGCTGGCTCATACTGTTGTGCTACGGGAAATTAAAGGCCCGCCGAGTTTAACAAAGCCGATTGCCAAGTTCATGACAAAAACGCAAGAACCCCGCGCCAGGGTAAACCGGCGCGGGGTCTTCAGGGGTTGCGGAAGGGCCCGGGAGCCCGGGGGCATTACATCATGCCGCCCATGCCTCCCATTCCGCCCATACCACCCATGTCCGGCATGCCGCCGCCTGAGCCTTCTTCTTCCGGCTCATCCGCAATCATCGCTTCAGTGGTGATGATCAGGGAAGCGACAGAAGCCGCGGCCTGCAGTGCAGAACGGGTCACTTTAGCCGGGTCAAGAATACCCATTTCCAGCATATCGCCGAACTCTTCAGTCGAAGCGTTGTAGCCGTAGGCACCTGTGCCTTCCAGAATCTTGTTAACCACAACGGAGGCTTCACCACCGGCGTTGGTTACGATCTGGCGCAGCGGCGCTTCCATGGCACGGCGCAGAATGGCTACACCGGCGCGCTGCTCTTCGTTGATAGCGTCAACCTTGTCCAGTGCTGCAATGGCACGGATCAGGGTAACACCGCCACCGGGGACAACACCTTCTTCAACGGCTGCACGAGTCGAGTGCAGCGCATCTTCAACACGTGCCTTCTTCTCTTTCATTTCCACTTCGGAGCCAGCGCCAACCTTGATGACGGCCACGCCGCCGGCCAGTTTGGCTACGCGCTCCTGAAGCTTCTCTTTATCGTAATCCGAGGTGCTGTCCTCGATCTGCTTGCGGATCTGCTCAACGCGTGACTCGATGTCCCTGTTGGCACCGGCGCCGCCGATGATCGTGGTGTTTTCCTTGGTCACGTTGACACGCTTGGCGGTGCCAAGATCGTCAATGGTGGTGTTTTCAAGGGAAAGACCCACTTCCTCGGAAATCACGGTGCCGCCAGACAGAATCGCGATGTCCTGCAGCATTTCCTTGCGACGGTCACCGAAGCCAGGCGCTTTCACCGCGTTCACTTTCACGATGCCGCGCATGTTGTTGACAACCAGAGTCGCCAGCGCTTCGCCTTCGATATCTTCGGCAATGATCTGCAGCGGCTTGCCAGCTTTGGCGACGCTTTCCAGTACCGGCAGAAGTTCGCGAATATTGGAAATCTTTTTGTCGACCAGCAGGATGTAGGGATCATCCAGTTCAACCGACATGCTTTCCTGGTTATTGATGAAGTAAGGCGACAGGAAACCACGGTCGAACTGCATGCCTTCAACCACGTCCAGCTCGTCGTCCAGGCCACGGCCTTCTTCAACGGTAATCACGCCTTCTTTTCCGACCTTTTCCATCGCGTCAGCAATCAGCTTGCCGATGGTTTCGTCGCCGTTGGCAGAGATGGTGCCAACCTGGGAGATGTTACGGTTGTCGTCACAGGGCTTGGACAGGTCACGGATCGCCTGTACTGCCGCGATGGTGGCCTTGTCGATGCCACGCTTGAGATCCATCGGGTTCATGCCGGCTGACACAGCCTTGATGCCCTCACGAACAATCGACTGAGCCAGAACCGTTGCAGTGGTGGTACCGTCACCGGCGGTATCGTTGGTCTGGGAAGCAACTTCCTTGACCATCTGGGCGCCCATGTTCTCGAACTTGTCTTGCAGCTCGATTTCCTTGGCCACGGAAACCCCGTCCTTGGTGACGGTCGGCGCGCCAAAGGATTTGTCCAGAACCACGTTGCGGCCTTTCGGGCCGAGGGTTACTTTTACTGCGTCTGCCAGAATGTTAACGCCCCGAACCATACGTTTACGGGCGTCATCACCGAATCTAACGTCTTTTGCTGCCATGTCTTCTATTCCTGTTCGTTTAACCCAATGTCAAAAAATAATCGGATTGTTGCGTCAACGAGACTTACTCGAGAACGCCGAAAATGTCGCTCTCGCTCATGATGAGCAGGTCTTCACCGTCGATCTTCACGGTATTACCGGCATACTGACCAAACACCACCTTGTCACCTGCCTTGACCGCGAGCGCCCGGGTTTCGCCATTGTCCAGGATCCGGCCGTTGCCGACAGCGATGACTTCACCCTGCGACGGCTTTTCTTTGGCATTACCCGGCAGCACGATGCCACCAGCCGTTTTTTCTTCTTCTTCATTACGACGCACGACAACTCGGTCGTGAAGCGGACGAATCTTCATTGCTCTGTATCTCCATTATCAGGTTAAGTGTGGCAATGATGGTTGCGTGAAAGCCGCGGCCTTTAACCTCCTGTTTTTCGGCAGTTATTGGCCCGCAGCGAACTCGTGGGATCTATGTGGGGCTGAGCGGTGGGTTTTCAATAGCCACCACAAAAAATTTTACGGTTTGGGATCGCTTTTATCGTCGCGATCCAGCCGGTCACGGTCACGCTCGGTTTCGTCACGATATTCACCCTCGATGATGTCATCCCGCCCGGGTGCTCCGGGCCTGGGGCCAAAGGGATCTGCCCCGGGGCCGAAAGGACCCTGGCCCGGACCAAACGAACCTGCGCGGAAGGTAAAGTTGCCGGACTGCCCGGCAACCACCATTCGTTTGAGGGCCTGCCCTGCCAGCCAGTGGCGGGAACCGGGCAGCAGGCAGAGAAACCCGATACCATCGGTGACGAAACCGGGGGTGAGCAGCAATGCGCCCCCGACCGCCAGAATCAGACCTTCTGCCACTTCCCGGGCCGGAAGTTCACCGCTGTTGAGACGCTGGTTCGCCTTCAGCAGGGTCGACAGCCCCTGCTGCCGCAAAAGCGCTGCACCGATCACCGCCGTCAAAAGCACCAGCCCGACAGTATTGAGAGCCCCTATTGCGACGCCAACTTTGATAAGAATCGTCATTTCCACAATCGGCATGACGATGAAAAGAAACAGAAAAACGCCCAATTGAGCCTCCGGGTAAAAAAAAGGTGCAACGATCTTGACTTCGGCCAGAAACCTGTTCGAAAAGATCTGGTATAATTGCCGTCCAATCTTTCAACTTATCTTAGGGCAAAACATGAAACTTCAAGATTCCGTAATTGCAATTACCGGCGGCGGCCAGGGACTGGGGCGGGCTATGGCCGAATTGTTGGCTTCCAGGGGCGCGCGCCTGGCACTGATCGACCGGGTTCCCGAAACCCTGGAAGAGGCAGCCGAAGCCTGCAAAAAAGCGGGTAGTGACGCCAAAACCTATGTCTGCAACGTGGTAGAAGAGGGCGAGGTTGAAACGACGTTTGCAGCCATCGTCAAGGATTTTGGCCAGCTCAACGGCCTGATCAACAACGCGGGCATTGTTCGTGACGGACTGATGGTGAAAGCAAAAGAGGGCCGGGTGGAAAAGCGCATGGAACTCGACCACTGGCAGTCGGTGCTCGACGTCAACCTCACCGGCGTTTTTCTTTGCGGCCGTGAAGCGGCCACACAGATGATCGAAACCGGATCTCAGGGCGTGATCATCAATATCGCCTCCATTTCCCGCGCCGGCAACATGGGCCAGAGCAACTATTCCGCTGCCAAGGCCGGAGTTTCGGCACTGGTGCCGGTGTGGGCAAAAGAACTGGCACGCTACGGCATCCGTTGCATGGGTATTGCGCCGGGCTTTCTCCGGACGGAAATGACCGCGTCCATGAAGCCTGAGGCCCTGGAAAAAATGAAGGCGTCTATTCCACTGAAACGTCTGGGCGAGCCGGAAGAAATCGCTGCCACTGCGGCGTTTATCCTCGAGAATGATTACATGTCCGGACGGATCATTGAGGTGGACGGGGCGCTTCGGCTCTAGCATCGGCGGACAATGTGACTCAGGGCTGCCACTGGAACTGTCGCATTGAAACCCTGCCATCAATAACCATGACGTCTTCCTCTCGTAAGCTCTGAGCCTGCACTTCAAAGGCCTTGCTTCCGGGAGGAAAGGCGATCTGGCCATTGCTCCGGATTACGCGGTACCAGGGGATCGCATGCCCATCAGGAAGCTTTCCCAGGGCTTTGCCGATGTACCTCGCCTGTCGGCCCAGACCCGCCATATCAGCGATCTGCCCATAACTGGCTACCCGACCGATGGGAATGGCGGCGACGACCTGCCAGATTTTCTGATCTTTGGCGCTCATTAATACTCCATCACTTGGCCATTGGGCCTGAATTCAGCATACTCCGTTTTCTTCAGTTTCCAATCCGCCTCGGAAGGCCTTTCATGGCATTGAATTCCGCCCATAAATTTCTCCAAGGCTTTCGGGTCTATCGAAATCCCCGGGTTATCGGCATGCTGTTCCTTGGGTTCTCGGCCGGCCTCCCATTGCTGCTGGTGGGCGGCACCTTCACGGCCTGGCTGCGCGATCTGGGGGTTGAGCTTGCCGCCATCGGTTTCCTCAGCTGGGTTGGTATGGCCCATTCCATCAAATTCCTTTGGGCACCGATTGTAGACCGGGCCCGCATCCCGTTACTCACTCAATGGCTGGGGTGGCGCCGAAGCTGGATGCTGGTTTCGCAGTTAACGATTGCCGGTTCATTGCTGGGCATGGCGCTGACGGATCCGGCCCGGCAACAGTGGCTGGTTGCCCTCTGGGCCGTCGTCGCCGCTTTTGGTTCGGCCACCCAGGACATTTCGGTCGACGCCTACCGCGTAGAGGCCGCTGAGCCCCATGAACAGGGTGGAATGGCTGCCAGTTACGTGACCGGCTACCGGGTGGCCATGTTGATGGCCAGCGCTGGTGCACTGCACATTGCGGCTATCGGAAGCTGGTCTATGGCTTATGGCACCATGGCATTGCTTATGGGTGTGGGCATCATCACCACACTGGTCAGTGCAGAACCAAAGAATCGACAGCCCGCCGCCGTTTTTGCCCAGGAAGCCAGGGTCATCGGGTACCTGGATCGAACCCACCATGGCGGCACCCGCAAAAACATCACCGCCTGGCTCATTGGCGCCTTTGTCTGTCCGTTTGCGGATTTTTTCCAGCGTTATGGCAAGGCCGCGTTACTTGTTCTGCTATTCATCGCCACCTTCCGGATCAGTGACATCTTTATGGGGGTAATGGCTAACCCCTTCTATCTGGATCTGGGCTTTACCAAATCCGAGATTGCCAACATCGCGGCCGCATTCGGGCTAGTCATGACCCTGACCGGGGCGGCAGTGGGCGGCGCGCTGGTTGCCCGCTTCGGCATTGCCCGAATGCTTCTGATTACCGCGTTTATGGCCCCGATAACCAATCTGACATTTGCGGCCCTTGCCATGATCGGCCCACAGCAGCCCGGGCTGATCGCCGCCATCATTGCCGATAACGTAACCGGCGGCATGGCGATATCAGTGTTTATTGCATATCTGTCCAGCCTGACCAACACGGCCTATACGGCTACCCAGTACGCCCTGTTCAGCTCATTAATGACCCTTCCAGGGCAATTCGCAGCCGGATTCACCGGCATGCTTGCAGAACAGGTGGGCTGGGTGAGCTTCTTTCTGATCACTGCGGGCACAGGCGCCCCGGCCATTATTCTGGCCGCGCTGCTGTTCCGTTTTGCGCACCCGGACAAACCTAAGGGGTCAATGGGGTCAGACCCCTGTGGGTAAGTCTTTTTTGCACTTATCCACAGGGGTCTGACCCCATTGTGTTAGTCGCGGAAATTGTTGAATTGCAGCGGGATATCCAGCTCGGCCTCTTTCAGCAGCGCGATGGCAGTCTGCAGGTCGTCCCGTTTCTTGCCTTTTACCCGCACCTTGTCACCCTCGATGCTGGCCTGGACCTTCAGCTTGCCGTCCTTGATCATTTTCACGATCTTTTTGGCCATGTCGGTTTCGATGCCCTGTTTCAGCAACAGATGCTGTTTGACCAGCTTGCCGGATTTACTCTCACCGTCCTCGGACAGTGCCCGGGCATCAATATTGCGCTTGGCAAAGGCCATCCGCAGCATATCCATCAGCTGTTCCAGCTGGAATTCCTGCTCGGCACTGATGGTAATGCCGTTGTCGTCCAGTTCAATGTTCGCTTCCACGTTCTTGAAGTCCCACCGGTTGCCAAGCTCGCGACTGGCCTGGTCCACCGCGTTGGTCACTTCGTGCATATCGATTTCAGAAACTATGTCGAAAGAAGGCATAACGGATTCTCACTTTTTACATTTATCCACGTCAGGGCAACCATAAAACGTTATACTGCGGTCTTCACGTTATTCAGGGTGCCAAAGCATACCAAGACAGGGCCGGCACCGCACCTGACAATGGACCGCCCAGCAGTGGATCTCATGCCAAACCTTGACCTTCCGATCCTGGTGGTAGACGACGCCAAATTCAGCAGCATGGTAGTTGGCCGCACCTTGCGTAAAGCCGGGTACCGGGATGTGCGCATCGCCAACAATGCAACGGCTGCGCTGGACTTCATTGAACAGCGTCCGGTCAGCGTTCTGATTGCCGACTGGCTGATGCCGGAAATGGACGGGCTGGAACTGACTGACCAGGTCCGCCAACAGGATGAGCAGGACAACCATTACACCTACGTGATTCTTCTGACCGGACGGGAAGGGGTGGAGGCGCTGTCTGAAGCCTTTGACCGCGGCGTGGACGACTTCATCTACAAGTCAGACATGAGCAAGCAGCTGATTCCGCGCATTTATGCGGCAGACCGCATGACAGACCGGCAGAACACCCTTCTTGAAGCCAATTCCCTGTTGATCGCAAACAACCGGGAGCTGGAATCCAGCAATATCATTGATCTGGAAACCGGGCTCTGCAATAACCGCTACAGCCGGGAAAGGCTTGCCAGGTGTCTGCGCCAGGCCGAGTCCAGGGGTGGCTCCACGGCCTATGTACTGTGTGGCATCCGCAACTGGCAGGAGCTGAAACGCAAGCATTCCCCGGCGGTTATCAGCGAACTGGCGGTTGGCATTTCCCGCAGGCTGAACCATTTGGTCCGGCCCATGGACTCCGTTTGCCGGATCGGGGACAACCAGTTCGCCATCATTGCCTATTTCCCCAACAGCGACTATTGCACCACCAAGGCGTTTCGCAGGGTGTTCGATGGCATTAACCACAAGGCACTGAAGACCTCCGCAGGCTATATCTCCGTTGAGGCCGGCATGGTTCTGTGTCGGGCGGATGGGAAGGACCCATTGCCATCGGTGCAGCAAATGGAACGGGCAGCGGTTCAGGGACTGATGGATGCCTATGAAACCAGGCGGTTTACCGGGACCAAACCGGAAATCGGAGAGCAAACCTCAGGTTCACACTTGGTAACACGTCAACACAGATAACAAACAGACACCAGGTCGGCCAGGCCCTATTCTGCAATTAAGGATGCAGGCAGTAACCGACATGGTGGAGGGGCCGCGCAGTACCTCCGCCGCCATCCGGACTGCCCGCCATTCAGGACACAGGAATTTTTTTCAGCTCCCTTGCTCTCTCCTCATCTTCAAGCCAGCCAGTCAGCTGGCTTTTTTTATGCCTGGCCGTTAAAGCCCCCGTCTCAGAGCTTACGGCCCTTGCTCGCGGCAATCCGTAACCGCAGTGCGTTCAGCTTGATAAAGCCTTCGGCGTCTTTCTGGTCATACGCGCCCTGATCTTCCTCAAACGTCGCAATTTTTTCATCAAAAAGCGAGTCCCCGGACTTGCGTCCGACCACGTCCACATTGCCTTTGTAAAGCTTCAGGCGGACGGTGCCGTTGACATAATGCTGGGTCTGGTCGATCAGCGCCTGCAGGGCTTCCCGTTCCGGCGACCACCAGTAACCGTTGTAGATCACCTCGGCATAGCGCGGCATGATGCTGTCTTTCAGGTGCGCCACTTCCCGGTCCAGGGTAATGGACTCGATCGCACGGTGAGCCCGCAGCATGATGGTTCCGCCCGGGGTTTCATAACAGCCACGGGACTTCATGCCGACATAACGGTTCTCAACAATATCCAGGCGGCCAATGCCATTGTCGCCACCCAGCTTGTTCAGGGTTTCCAGCACCACGTGCGGCTTCATATCCTGGCCGTCGATAGCCACAATGTCGCCCTTGCTGTAAGTCAGCTCAACATAGGTCGGGGTTTCCGGGGCGGCTTCCGGAGAAACGCTCCAGCGCCACATGTCCTCCTCCGCTTCGGCCCAGGGATCTTCCAGATTGATGCCTTCATAGGAAATGTGCAGCAGGTTGGCATCCATGGAGTAAGGGCTCTTGCCCTTCTTCTTCTCCACCGGAATGTCACGCTCGTCACAGTAGGCCAACAGTTTTTCGCGGGAGTTCAGATCCCACTCGCGCCAGGGCGCAATAACTTTTACACCCGGCTTGAGTGCATAGGCACCCAGCTCGAAGCGGACCTGGTCGTTACCCTTACCGGTTGCGCCATGGGAAATGGCATCAGCGCCGGTTTCATTGGCAATCTCAATCAGCCGGCGGGAGATCAACGGCCGGGCAATGGAGGTGCCCAGCAGGTACTCACCCTCGTAAATCGTATTGGCGCGGAACATCGGGAATACATAATCCCGCACAAATTCCTCACGCAGATCCTCGATATAGATCTCTTTTACGCCCAGGGTTCCGGCTTTCTGCCGTGCCGGCTCAACCTCTTCGCCCTGACCGATGTCGGCGGTGAAGGTGACAACTTCGCAGCCGTAAGTATCCTGTAACCAGCGAACGATGACCGAAGTATCGAGGCCACCGGAATAGGCCAGCACCACTTTTTTAATATCAGACATGCCTGTGCTCCAGACTGAACAGAATGGATGTTACAAAAAGAAGGTCGGTATTGTACGGGAGAGCTCGGGGAATGGCTATTCAGTGGGGCTTTCGACGATTCGCTGGTCACCGCTGTCGTATTCAGGGCGACCAGCTTTGCCGAAGAAAATTGCTTTCAGTTCGCCAGTCGCCGACATTTGCGCAATGGCTGCGCGGAACTTCCCGGCAACATCCGGGCGCTGCAGCGTCGTCCGCAAGGGCCGATCCTGCCGAGGCTGCAAAGATCAGGACCACAACCAGAGATAATGAAACTGTCATGCTGATCCAGATTCAGCACCAGGAGACGATCAAACGGCCTGCTGCTGCGAAATCACCTCTTCCCGAATACCATCCCACCCATCCTTGATCGAACGCAGCAGATCTGCAACTTCATCCAGCTTCTTGGGGTTGTTATTCAGGTTGGCTTCAAACAGCGCGTGCTCCATGTAGTCGTAAAGCGCCTCAAGCCGAACCGCAAGGTCACCGCCTTTCTCGAAATCAAGGAAACCGCGCAGGCCGCCAATGATCTCAATGGCCTTGTTAATAAGCTTGCCCTTGCCCTCGAAATCTTTCGACTGCATCCGGGCCTTGGCCATGTTAATCCGCTCAAGCGCTCCGCTGTAAAGCAGGTGAATCAGCCTGTGCGGATCTGCATCAGTGATGCTGGTCTGGGCGTTCACCCGCTGGTATGCCTGTAAACCGTTCATAAGTAACCTCTTGATTCACCAGCCAGTGAGCCGGTTCCGCTGTGTTCGGGTAAGCTATCAATCAGTATAGCCTGTTTAATTTTCTCGATTATTCCGGGGGGCAAGGGCCGCCAGTTGCTGACTTACAAAATCCTGAGTGCTGTTCAGTTGCGAAATCAGCGAGTCCGCAGCTGAAAACTGGCTGACCAGTCGCTCCCGGTAAGACACAATTCTTTCCTCGAGCCGGATGCGATTTTCCTGGATCTGTTCCAGATCGCGATTCAGGCTTTCGGTCCTGGCGTCGAGCGCCCCATCGGCGCCTACAAAACTGGTGACCAGATTGACCGTGCGCTCGGCAACACCCTCAATAAAGGTGATGGACCCCCGACTGCCTGTGGCGTCACCAAGAATCCGGGCCTGTAATCCGGAAGGTCCGCCATTATCGGCACCCAGGAACAGAACCTGCCCGTCTCCTTCCGCTGCCCGGCCATCAATCGTGCCGGCGACGTCAACGCCGGCCGTGCTGGTGACCGAGTCCAGACCAAAGATGGCGGCATTTTCCGCAGAGGCCAGGGTAACGGCGGATTCACTACCGTACTTGGACGAAGTGAAACTCAGATTACCGCTTGCATCAAGCTCTGCCCTCACGGACGTCCCCGCCGCACCGAGCGCATTATTACTATTGAGCTGAGACTGGATCTCATCCACCAGGTCCTGGGCGGATGTGTAGGTCTGTTGCGTCAGTTGCAGGCTTACCGATGTTTCACCGTTAACCTGAAGCGTCAGTTCGTCATTACTGCCATCAATTGCGATACCGGCGGCCAGGGCACTACCGGCGAGAAGATTCCCCTGGGAAGCCACCTGTGTCACGTTAATGTCATAGCTACCCGGCTGGGTCTCGCTGCTACTGCGAATAAACTCTACCTGGCTGTCTGTAGCACGGCCCTGCTCCGCAAACAGCGCGGTCACATCATCCGGGTTGTTCTTGAGCTGCTCTTCGAACTCTGCCCGGTCAAACTCCAGCCCGCCGGTTTCAAAATTGGTTGTGATCCCGACGTCCGCGAGGCTGCGAACGCTGGAGTTCTCAAGACCCGGAACCACACGGGTCAGTATCTGACGCAACTGGTTCTGGATATCCCGGACCGTGCTGTCACCGGTCAGCAAACTGCCTCTGCCGGCCTCTGCGTTAAAGCCGGCAAGGCTGTCTATGGTTGACTGCAATGAATTGAACTTGTCCACGAAGCCCTGAACCCGGCCAGAAACAGCCCCCAGATCCTGCTCTACCCTGACGGTGGATATGCCGGTGCCGGAGATATCGAAGGTCAGGCCGTCGATCACGTTCTCGAAACTGTTGGTAGAGCGGGTTATCTCCACCCCATTGATTTGCATCACTGCGTCGGTCGCGGCAATTGTCTGCTGCAACCCTGCGCCAACATCCATGCCCGCGTTGAAAGCGAAGCGGGAAAGGCCCAGGTTATCCGTATCGGTACCGCTGTTATCACCGGATACCGAAATACTCACCGCATTGGCCGTGCCGGTTTCGTCGGCAGACAGCACCAGTTGAAAACCGTTACCGGTATCGATAACGCCGGCGGACACACCCGCATCGGAATCATTGATGGCATTCGCCAGACCCTGCAGGCTGTCGTTGCTGTTGTCGATGGTTATATTGGCTGTGTTGTCGCCGACATTGAGAGTCAGAGTGCCCTGGCCCACGCTGGTCGAGTCGCGATCATCGAATACAGCATTTGAAGCGAGCGCCTGGGCACTGGCAAGGCTGGTCACATCAACGTTATAGGTGCCACGATTAGCCTTGGTGCTATCGACCGCGACCCCGATATCCTCGTTGGACGAAGACGCCGAAAACGCCTTGAGGTTATCCGGCGCGCTCAGTTGACGCATGGGCAGGCGCAGCTCGGTGACCGCACTACGGAGCTTGCCATAGGCAGACAGGAGCGCATCAGTCTGCTCAGTCTTTCGGTTCAGGCGGGTGTCCGTCGGACTGCGCTCGGCGGCGACCAGCTGATCCACCAGATCCGAGGTAAGAACCCCCGACCCGATGCCTAATGATGAAATACCTGCCATGACTCTGCCTCCTCAGGGGGGCTTCATTCTCTATTGTTCCGTTTATCGGCAGAAAGCGGCAAATCTTTGCCCTTTTTCAGTAAATCCGCCTGCCGATTTGTTACAGCGTGTAACCTGTTTTGCTGCCATAAAGCAGAACACCGCCGGCCCCTTTCGGGTGCGGCGGTGCTGAAAGTCCGTCATTCTCACCAGCGCAAGAGCGGCAAGCCCTTACACCTTGATGTTAAACAACGTCAGCGGTTCATCCTGCTGCAAGTTTTCTGCCAACCTCAATGCAAGCTCATTCGGAATCTGCCGGATAACCTCTTTGGTAGATTGGTCAACCACTTTTACGACCGTCTGCCCCAGATCATTATCCACTTCGAACTGCAGATCCCGCTGGACGTTCTGAACGAAATCGTTCAGCTGCGATACCGCATCATCCAGTTGCTCCCGCTGGGCTTCGTTGCGATTCTCAAGCCGTTCGGCTTTCGAAGGCTCCTGAGCCTCGGTAGGAGACTGAACGCGGTCCGCACGACCAGCGGATGAGGGTGCAACCTGGGCTGAGGCATTACTGCCGTCGGCCTGAGATGACGAAATCGCCCGAGCCGGAGCCTGTTCGCTGGAGCGAACCAACTTCAGACCCGGGCTGTTCAGGTTAACGTCATTCATAGCTTTACCTCACTATCCTTATGCGGCGCTGAACCGGGGCCCGAAAGCCCCGGTTGTTACCGCGTTGCCCCGATTACTGCAGGAGGGACAGAACCTGCTGAGGCCGTGCGTTGGCCTGGGCCAATACCGAGATGCCTGCCTGCTGCAACACCTGCGACTTGGCCAGGTTGGCGGTTTCCGCCGCGAAGTCAGCGTCCAGGATACGGCTGTTGGCCGCTGACAGGTTCTCAGAGGTCGTTGCCAGGTTAGAGATAGTGGAGTCAAAACGGTTCTGAACGGCACCCAGATCGGCGCGGATACCGCTGATCTGCTCCAGCGCTGCATCTGCGATTGCGATCGCACTGCTTGCTCCGGCAACGTCACCGATGTCGATTGAGGAAACCGAGTCAAGACTGGATTGAACAACATCGCCCGCAGCGGTGTTGTTAAAAACACTACCAGCGGCAGCCGTTTGATCTGACGTTGCCGTAAAGGCACCAGAAGAGTTCAAAGTCAGTTCACCGGCCACAATCGAGCTATTAGTGCCTCCGGATGTAAGCTCAGTCGCGGTTGCCCCATCAGTCCCTGCCAGGTCTACTGTACCGGCCCCTGAATTGACGAAGTCTGCAAGCCGGATATCTTTGCCATCCGCTTGAGTCAGAGCGAGCGACCCACCGGTTGCCTCTGCAGTGACCCCGGTGGTACCAGCTGTCTCGTTGATAACACTTGCCAGTGCACTCAAATCCCCTGTTGTGACCGCCGCTGAAATCGTCGCTGTGTCGCCACCACTTCCGAGTGTAAAAGAAACCGTGCCGTCCGCAGCAAGACCGGACAATGTTGCTGTCGTTGTTGCTTCTGCTGTAACGCCGGTCACACCGGATTCGTCGTTGATTTTCTGCGCAACTGTTTCCGCACTATCACCACCAGCAACCGTTACTGCCGCCGGGCCTTCAGGGCCGGAGATTGTCAGAGTTTGACCAGCAATCGTATTGGAGGCATTCGTTGCCAGCCCGCTGGTTGCTGTCGTGGTTGAGCCTGTGCCTTGGTTAACCGTTGCGTTTACATCGTTTACGGTGTTGTTACCAAGATCCGCACCACGCGCGCCGGCTACAGACACGGAAATGGTCTGGCCTGCGTTCGCACCCACCTGAAAATTCTGGGCGGTGAAGCTGCCGTCAAGCAGGTTAATTCCGTTGAACGCAGTGCTCGAGGCAATCCGGTCAACTTCCTGTTTCAGCTGGTTGACCTCGCCCTGCAAGGCAGACCGGTCAGACGCAGAGTTGGTTGAGTTCGCGGACTGAACGCTCAGGTCGCGAATACGCTGGAGAATGTTGGTGGTTTCCTCGAGTGCACCTTCGGCGGTTTGCGCCAGAGAGATACCGTCGTTGGCATTGCGTTCAGCAATGTTGATCCCGGATATCTGCGACTGGAAGCGGGTAGAAATCGCCAGACCGGCCGCGTCGTCTTTTGCTGAATTGATGCGCAGACCGGAAGAAAGGCGTTCAAGCGCCTGATCATTTATGCTTTGAGACTTGCTCAACTGATTCTGAGCAGACAGTGACGCAACGTTAGTGTTGATACCGAGAGCCATAATACTTCTCCTTCGACGGAAGTCGTTTTTTCATGGAAAAGGTCTGGCGCCCGTTTTCAGTTTGATAGCGCCTCCCTGTTACTCTCCTTAACGGCGCCCTGTCGGGTTGCTTTAGAAAAAAAATCCCTGGTTTTTGTCAACAAATGTAAAACCGGCAATTCAGTTCCTTTCTTACGGCAGCAGTTTGGCGCGCTCAGCCTCCCTGCAGCGATGCCGGAAGTGAAAAGTCTTTTAGAAACAGGCTTCTCAATTCAAATCCTGAAAACTGGCACGGCCTTCGCTTGACACCCTGCAAAACGGCAATTTAACGAGTCAGCGCCGGCAAGGTCCCCTTTCATAAAAGGTCACCAGGCTGCCGGCACCTCTGAGCAGGGAGAATTGATATGCCTCAGATCATCAATACCAACATTGCGTCGCTGAATGCTCAGCGTAATCTGAATACGTCACAGGGCGATGCCAACATTGCGTTGGAACGTCTGTCTTCCGGTCTGAGGATCAATTCTGCCAAAGACGATGCCGCGGGCCTGGCGATTTCCGAACGCTTCACGTCCCAGATCAAAGGCCTTAACCAGGCCATCCGTAACTCCAACGACGGCATTTCCCTGGCACAGACCGCCGAGGGCGCCCTGGGTGAATCCAGCAACATTCTCCAGCGCATCCGTGAACTGGCCGTGCAGTCTGCCAACGCCACCAACTCGGCTTCCGACCGGCAGGCCCTCCAGGCCGAAGTCAACCAGTTAAAGGAAGAACTGGAGCGGATTGCCACAACTTCCGAGTTCAACGGCCTGAAACTTCTGGATGGCTCCTTCCAGGCGCAAAAGTTCCAGGCCGGAGCGAATGAGAACCAGACCATCGCCGTCTCCGTGGATAGCGCTCGTATCAATGATCTGGCCAATAACACCCTGGCAGCCGGAAACGCGACCGATAATTCGGGCACGGGCTCGACCACTGTAGCCGCTGCTACTGCCCCTGCTCAGAATACCATTGGCCAGCAAACGCTGACTATCGCAAGCTCGCTCGATACCCAGACCGTCCCGATCGGGGCCGGTGATACCGCAGAGGAAATAGCCGCGTCAATCAACAACGCAGCAGCGACTACAGGTGTTGAGGCAACAGCCCAGACCGAAGTAACGCTCAGCGGCCTGACCGGAGCTGCTCCGCAGACCATTACCCTGACCGTGTCCAACGGTGAAACGAGCGCCACAGTCGCGGCGCAGATCAGCGATACGTCTGACCTGTCACCCCTGGCCAAAGAAATCAACGCAGCATCAGGGAGAACTGGAATTGGCGCTGAAATCAACACCGACGGCACCATTAAACTGGTCCACCCTTCCGGGAAAGACATCGTCATTGAAGACTTTACAGCCGGGGATACTCAAACCATCACCGTCCAGGGCAGCGCAGACCCAGGCCCAAGCCCCGCAACACTTACCAGCGGCCCCACGGGCGCACCGACGGATAATAGCGTCAGAGTCGCTGGTGAGCTGACTTTTGACTCCTCCGTGAGCTTTGCCTTGCAATCAACCGCGGCCCAGACCGCTCCGACCGGGCCCAACGAAGGCAGCATTCTGAACGTGGCTGCGAACACGGCTGACGGCTCCACCCCGGAAAACGTTGCGGGTGTTGATATCAGTACCATTGATGGCGCCACCGATGCTCTGGCAGTGGTCGATGCCGCCCTGGAACGCATCAGCAGTATTCGGGCCGATCTCGGTGCCGCCCAGAACCGCCTTGAATCAACCATCGCGAATCTGAGCACGACCTCGGAAAACCTGTCGGCAGCGCGCTCGCGGATCCAGGATGCAGATTTCGCATCAGAATCCGCAGAACTGGCCCGCACCCAGGTCCTGCAGCAGGCCGGCCTGTCCGTACTTGCCCAGGCCAACGCCCGGCCCCAGCAGGTGCTGCAGTTATTGCAGGGCTAACCTCAGCAAGCGAACCAGAACGGCCGGGCGATCAACCCGGCCGTTTTACTTTGGGGTCTGACCCCAGGACATTTCGCGCAAGCAAATGCACTGGGGTCTGACCCCAACTCACCGGCGCACAAACATTCCCTCAAACAACGCCGTTCGCCTCATTTTCTGATCACCCTCCTCGCGAAACCCGGCATTCTCCGGATCCAGCTCGATCAGGCCAAGTAGATGGTAAAGCGTCACCATCCGCGAACGCAGTGCCGACTTTGCCTGGTCTTCTTCAGTCATGTAACTGACCGGGTAGGCGGCAAGCGGAAGCCGGGGGAAGGCTTTGAGCATATCATTCACGTATTCGTCCACCGTCCGCCACTGGTCGCCTTTCTCAGACAGCAGCCAGAAACAGAACGGTCCGGTGTACTGGATATCTTCCAGGCCATCGTAATGGTCCATGGAGGCCCAGTTGAGCCTGGCCAGCACTGTGTCAAGAAGATCCCGATAGGCAGTCAGCCAGCCTTTTTTCTCCAATTTGGTTTCAGCGGTCTTCTTGAGTGAAAGCACACCTTTCTGCTTCCTGGTGTAGCCGGCAATTTCCAGCAACACGCGCGTGAGAATCACCGCCAGCACATGTTCTTCAGAGCGAACCGGGGAATATCTCGCCATCGGCGCTACCACGAATTCTCCGCCGACGTCGATCATTGCCTTTACGTGCTTAAGAGGCAGGTTGCCCTTACCGGTCAGGCGAATGCCTTTGCCTTTCAACGCTTCCACCAGCACTTTTGCCATGCGAATGATCGGTGCGGTGTCGAGCGCCTGATTCACCGCTTCCGCGTTGAAAAGAGGGTTGAACACCGAGGGGCAGTTGAGCGGGCTCTGCAGGAGTTCGTGAACCTGGACAGGGCTGAGCCCGCAAAAATCGCTGACGGCCGGCGCACCACCATCTGGATCCTCTGGAAACCAGGCCGCACGCTCGGCAAGATCCGCATTGATCTGTTCAAGGTCGACGAATTCCGGCTCAAACCACTCACCGCCTATCCATTCACGGACGGCGATGTGTTCCGGGTGCGCCATATCCTCCATGGCTTCCAGAAAATCGTAAAACCCGGGCAGACCACCGACATCTTCCGGCGGGCATTGGCGCACGGCCTTTATACAGCGTGGCAATGCTTCGTTGCTCGCCTCTGCGGGAATGATCTTCTCGAGGACAATCTCGTGCTCCCAGCTGTCACCAAAATCGTACTCGTAACGCAACGCCTGCCCTTCCCTCGGCAGCACGGCAGAAATGGGCACGACGGCTTCGTCCCGGAAATTCATCATGCCGTCAAAGTCCTCAGCCGGGTCGCCGATCAGAGTGCCGTCTTTTGCCTGAAAAAGATGCAGATGCGAGGCCTGCCAACCCATGGCAACCTGAATAATCCGGTGCAGATCCTGCAAACTGGTATCCGGTTCGATCAAAAGTCGCCGCCAGATAGGCGGTTGGGCGCCATTCAGCGACACTTTGACTTGATAGACGTTACTGCTTGGCTTGGCCATAACTCTCCCTCAGTTTTGGGGTCAGACCCCAATTTTCTAGCCGAAATAAACTGACAATGATAAACTAAGTCTATAAAACTAAGTCAATGGAGGCAAAATGGAATCTGTCAACATGCACGAAGCCAAAACCCGCCTTTCACAACTGGTTGCCCGCGCTGCCAAAGGCGAGGCATTCATCATCGCCAAAGCAGGAAAGCCAGTTGCCAGAGTAACAGCCTATGATTCCCCCGAAGAAAGCCAACAAAGAAGGCTTGGTTTCATGGCTGGCGAATTCACTGTGCCGGGCGATTTCGACCGCATGGGCCAGGACGAAATAGCCGATATGTTCGGGGGCTAAAATGAACCTGCTTCTGGACACTCACATACTTTTATGGGCCGCAGCCGATCCAGCCAAGCTGTCATCAGAAACGACAAACCTGATCAGTAATAAAGATAACCGCCTGTATTTCAGCGCTGCCAGTATCTGGGAAGTAGTCATCAAGAATGGTCTTCACAGACCCGATTTTTTTGTTGATCCCCATATACTGCGGCGCGGTCTGGTCGATAACGGTTATCTGGAGCTGCCGATATCAACTCAACACACCCTTGCTTTAAGCCACCTCCCGGATATTCACAAAGACCCGTTCGACCGAATCCTCGTTGCCCAGGCCGAAACAGAAGGGTTCCTGCTGCTCACCTCAGACGAACTGGTGGCACAATATCCCGGGCCTGTTCGCCTGGTTTAGCTTTGGGGTCAGACCCCAAGACATTTCACCTCACCAAATGCACTGGGGTCTGACCCCAAAACTGGCACAGGTTTCGCAGTTACACCTCAAACGCACTACAAAACATCAAAAAACTGCAGACCATTGCCGCTCTGGTTGCTGCGGCGGGTTAAATGAGGTGTCCCATGCAAGCACAGCACAGTATCCACGCCACAGATGAACAGCGGGTCCAGCTCGCGCGGCTTCTGCTACAGGCCAATCTGGCCTATGGCGAGGCCAACAGCCCGGTCTCGGTGGTTCAGAGCCTGAAGGCGCGGCGTGAATGCCGAACCTATCTTGGCGAAATTCTGGATCAGGACCCGGGCAATGCTGCGGCGCTGGGTTTGCTGGGTCGAGTCGAGATGGACGACGGCGATCTGGAACAGGCACAGCGCCTGTTCACCCGCAGCCTCAGTGTGGATTCGAATCAGCCCCAGCAGTACACCAACCTGGGTTACTGGGCGATCCGCTCCGAGCGCCCCACCCTGGCGGAGCAGCATTTTGCACAGGCCCTGGAACTGGACCGGCAATCTGCCGCCGCTTTCTGCGGCATTGCCCATGCCAAGCGGATTCAGGGTGCCTTCGATGTTGCTTACCTGCATTACCGCAAGCTCCTGCAGACCGGCCTTGAATGGCCGTCGGTCTACAGCGGCATGTTGCAGTGTGCAGCGAACCTTGATGTCAACAGCGCAGACCCGGAGCTGGCCCAGGATGCCATTGCCCTGCTTCGCCACGATGGCCTGCCCCATCAGGAACTGGGCCGCTTCGTCGCCGCAATCATCCGCCAGCAGTACGGCCTGGCAGACCCGGACGCACAAATTTCGCTGGAACACGCCAGTCAGGATTCGCTGCTGCTCCTGGCGCTGAATAAAACCCTGATGCCGGACCCGGCCGTGGAAGAACTGGTCAGCCTGCTGCGCCGCTCGGTGCTGGCGGAAGTCGCGCAAACCGCAGAGCTGAGGGATGAACTGCAGGCACTGGCACTGGCCCTGGCGGTCTACAATGATCGCACCGGCTATGCCCTGACCGCTGATGCAGATGAAGAGCGCCTGGTCGACGCGATCAACAGCGGCATCAGCGCACAGCTGGCCCTGGGCGATAGCCAGGACAGCCTGATCGGCTCGCTGATACTCAGTGCCATGTACGGGGCACTGTTTCACCAGAATTTTGCCGTCCAGCTGGGTGCCTGGAATTTGGTGGACTGGCCTTTGGCCATGCAGGCTGCCATGGCTGCAAGCTTCTACGACCGGGGCGCGGAAGAAGCCATCAAACAGGGCTTTGACGAGAAATCGGATGAACTGCTATTCGAAAAAACTGACCTGCCCCAGGCCTGGCCTTCCTGGTCAACGCTTTCCTACCACACCCCGAGCAGCCTGAAAGCAACGCTGGCGAACGAGCTTGGCCTGGCAACAGATGCCTGCCCCGACACACTGCGGATGATGGTCTGCGGCGCCCGCTCCGGCCAGCGGGCGATGGAACTGGCGTATTATCTGAGTGACGTGGAAGTGATTGCGGTGGATGAATCCCTGGCAAATATCGCCAAGGCTACCCGCATGGCTGAAGACATGGGCATCAACAATATTGTGTTCTGGCCCTGGTCTGTTGCCCGGCGATTTCTGGCAGACGATCACAAGGTACACTGGATCGAAATCGGCAGGCTGCCATCAGCCAACATGACGAAGGTCTCACTGGCGGAGATCGCGTGCTCGGGTACCGCCAGCGGCGCCATTGTCCACATGCACACCGGCGTCGGCGAACAGACCGGGGGCGACCGCCATATCCGTGAACTGATTGCCCGGCACAACCTGCAACCAACCCGCCCTGCCCTGCGCCAGCTCCGTAAAATGGTGCTGAACAATCGGCAGGACCCGGTCTGGACGGAACTGGTTGCAGACCCGGACTTTTATGCCCTCGGCGGATGCCGCGATCGCTGGTTTGCGGAACAGGATCCACAACAGCTGAACGAACTGATGGCACTGGTCAGCAACGAAGTCGACTGGAAACTGGTAAAAGCCCGCGACACCGACGGCCACAGCCTGGCCACCGGCCCGGTGCAGAAACAGATTCGGGCCGAGGCACTGGGGAGTGAGGTGCAGAGCGTGATGGGACAGGGATTGTCCGTGTATTTTCAGCGCCGGCGGTGACTGGGCGTCAGAATTGGGGTCAGACCCCAGAATGCGGGGTCTGACCCCAATTCTGACCCCGATTCAAACGTAGGGGATGAGGGATTCGCCGTAGAGGTGGAGCTCTTCGAGGATATGGCGTTGCTCCGGCGTCAGCTCGGGGTCGGCAGCCAGGCGCTGCAGTTCATGGGCATAGGCTTCCAGTGATCGCCAACCCTTCTTGGGGTTCATCAGTCGCTGGCTGCGAAACTCTTCCCACTGCTCCTGCTCTTCGCCAACCAGGGTCTCCGGATAGTTCCGCGCCCGATAGCGAAACACCAGCTCAGCCAGCCGGTCATCCTCGAACCGGAACTGTTCTTCCGCCAGTGCTTCCACCGGCTGTTTCAGCAGCCGGTTCAGGGTCTCCCGATCGGACTTGCTGATAAATCCACCGGCATAGAGCTGTTCGTCCGGGTCCGTCAGGTCACTGTCGTGGGGCTGGTCAAAGGCCTGGGCGATGCGCGCAGGCAGATCTGCGGCTTCACGCAGCAGCGCAAGATTGCGGCGCAGGCGTTCGCCATCCAGATCAAGCGAAGCCAGCCGCTCTTCGGGTATCGACTTCAACATTGCCGAAGGCGCGAGCACCGGGCACTTGTTCAGTTGCACGCCCTTCAGGGCAAAGCGGCTGACGCTTTCTCCCAGATCTGCCTGGGAGGTAAACACCCGCTCACGAATCTGTTCGGGCGTGGCCTGAATCAGTTCGGTGGGGTCTTCCCGGAGATCATAGACAATCACCAGGTTCCGGTTGGTCGGGTGCTCGGCCACCGGTGCAACCATGGCGCAACATCCCCGGGTCGCCGGATATTTGGCCGACACATGAAATACCGGTTTCATGGAGGCGGTATCCAGCATCGCCCGGGCGGAATGCTTGTCCTTGTTCTGCAGCACGAAATCAAACAGCTTTGGCTGTTTTTCCCTGATCAGGCGCGCCAGGGCAATCGTTGCCTCGACATCCGACATGGCATCGTGGGCGCTCTGGTGGCTGATGCCATTGGCGGCGGTCAGTTCCTCCAGGCGGAAACTCGGGCGGCCGTCATCCTTGACAGGCCAGTTGATCCCTTCCGGGCGCAACGCGTATGTCAGCCGCACCATATCAATAATGTCCCAACGGGAGTTGCCGTTCTGCCATTCACGGGCATAGGGGTCGCGAAGGTTGCGATAAAGGGTGTGGCGGGTTACCTCGTCATCAAACCGCAGGCTGTTGTAGCCCACCACACAGGTACCGGGCTGGCTGAACGCTTCATTGATCTGCGCGATGAACTCCGCTTCCGGATAGCCTTCCTGCAGTGCTTTCTGGGGGGTGATTCCGGTAATCAGGCAGGCTTGCGGCGACGGCACGTAATCATCGGCCGGGCGGCAATAAATAATGAGGGGGTCTTCGATGATGTTCAGGTCCGCATCAGTGCGGACGCCAGCGAACTGGCAGGGCCGGTCGTGGACGGGATCGACCCCGAAGGTTTCGTAATCGTGCCAGTAGAAAGAGCGGATCACCGTTCAGGACTCCTGCGCAGAATCAAATGGGATTGCTGCGCAGTCTATCAGGAAGCCGGAACCAGATCCGCCATGACCGGATCAGTCCTGCTGCCAACTCTGGACCGCGTCCTTGCCGTGCTTCTTGCGCCATTCATTCAGCGTCTTGTGATTACCACCACGGGTCTGTACCACTTCGCCGGTGTGGGGGTTCTTGTAAGTCTTCATCGGACGCTTGGCCCGGCTTCCGCCTGATGCAGTTGCCTTGCCACCAGCAATCGTCGGATCAATCGCAGACAGAATCTGCAAGACATCCTTCGGCCCTTTTTTATACTCTTTCATCAGGTCACGAACCTTGTTTTCAAATTCAAGTTCCCCCTTCAACGCCTGATCCTGCTCAAGTTGAGCCAGTTCTTCAGAAAGCTTTTCAACCA
>NZ_DATFKH010000118.1:0-48277 GCF_035268745.1 Marinobacter sp. | reverse complement strand
CGTGCGGAGCCATGGATGGCGGAGCCCGAGCGTACAGGGACGTATTTACAGCGTGTTTGGAAAGAGGGTTCCCCAGCTTTACCGCATGCACCGAACTCGCGGGCTACCGAGGCAAGAACCCCAACACCGACCAGGAAATTGCTAAGCTAGACCGAAACACCGAATATAAAAATCGGACAAAACCGAAGGGGCCCCACAGATGGACATGAAAGAAGCACTGAACCGCATTGCCTCCAACCTGGACCTGTCCACGGAGGAAATGAAGGACATCATGCGGATCGTGATGAAAGGTGAAGCCACTGACGCGCAGATCGGTGCCTTTCTCATGGGGTTGCGCCTGAAGAGTGAAACCATCGACGAGATTACCGGGGCGACCGAAGTGATGCGGGAGCTGGCCACCAGAGTGACCGTAAACGCCGAGCCGCTGGTAGACATCGTCGGCACTGGCGGCGACGGTGCCAACCTGTTCAACGTATCCACGGCGGCGTCTTTTGTCGTGGCGGCAGCAGGCGGCTTCGTCGCCAAGCACGGCAACCGGGCGGTCTCTTCCAAAAGCGGCAGCGCGGACCTGCTGGAAAAACTCGGCATCAACCTGCAGATGGCCCCGGAAGAAGTTGCCCGCTGTGTGGAACAGATCGGCGTCGGCTTCATGTTCGCCCCGGCCCACCACGGCGCCATGAAACACGCCATTGGCCCCCGCAAGGAACTTGGCTGCAGAACCATCTTCAACATCCTCGGTCCGATGACCAACCCGGCTAGTGTAAAGCGCCAGCTGGTGGGCGCGTTCAACCGTGAACTTTGCCGACCGATGGCCGAAGTACTCTACCGCCTGGGTGCCGAACACATCATGGTGGTCTGCTCCAAAGATGGCCTGGACGAAATCAGCCTGGCCAGCACGACCCATGTGGCCGAGCTGAAAAACGGTGAGGTCACCGAATACGACATCACACCAGAGGATTTAGGCATTAAAAGCCAGTCACTGGTCGGCCTGACGGTGGATACTGCCGAGGATTCGCTGAAGCTTATCCGGGCCGCCTTTGGCCGCGGTCACGATGAAATGGCGGAGAAAGCCAGAGATCTGATTGCCCTGAACGCAGGAGCCGCAATCTATGTGGCCGGTCTGGCGAAAACCCCGAGCGCCGGCGTAGAAATGGCCCTTGATGCCATGGGTTCCGGGCTGGCGGCAGGCAAAATGTCCGAACTGGCCGATTTCTCGCAATGTTTCTGAATTTTTTCGACTCCGAAGGCACGAATCAAGCCTGAAGGGCCGGTGGCAGGGATCTTTCCAGAACTGTCGTCAGCCATGGATGGCTGACGCCAAGCCCTACAGGGACGTATTCACGGGCGTGTTCTGGAAAGGTCCCTGCCACCGGCCCATGCACCCAAACAGTTAGGCCAACAATGACCGACAGACACCTGGACAAGACACCAACCATTCTTCGGAAGATAGTTGACCGTAAATGGGGAGAAATTGACGAGCGGAAACGTACGGTTTCTCTTGCAGACGCAAAAGCCATGGCGGCGGACCAACCGCCAGCTCGCGGGTTCGCCGCTGCTATGCGCTCTCGAATCAACGCCCGGACGCCTGCGGTGATCGCCGAAATCAAAAAGGCATCCCCCAGCAAAGGCATTCTGCGCGATCCGTTTGAACCGGCGGTGATTGCCGAAAGCTACGAAAAAGGCGGCGCCGCCTGCCTGTCAGTGCTTACTGACAGGGACTTTTTCCAGGGTCACGAGGACTATCTGAAGGCCGCCCGCAGTGCCTGCAGACTGCCGGTGATTCGCAAGGACTTCATGGTGGCGCCCTATCAGGTTTACGAAAGCCGGGCCATGAACGCTGACTGCATCCTGCTGATCGCCGCATGCCTGACCAGAGACCAGATGCAGGAACTGGAAGGCATCGCCCACGACATCGGACTGGATGTGCTGGTGGAGGTGCACGATGGTGCGGAACTGGATGATGCCCTGACCCTGAAAACGCCTCTGGTCGGCATCAACAATCGCAACCTGCACACCTTCGAGGTGTCACTCGATACCACTTTCGAACTGCACGAACGGATTTCTGCCGAACGCCTGACCATTACCGAGAGCGGTATCATGACCCGGGACGACGTTACCACCATGACCGGACGTGGCATTTATGGATTTCTGGTGGGTGAATCCTTCATGCGGGCGGACGAGCCCGGCGACAAACTGCGGGAGCTGTTTTACTGACCTGGTCTTCGCCAGAAGTTAACGTTAATGCAATTGATTTGTATTTTAATTAACGAAATATTAACATCGCCTCAAACGACGAACGTGTGTTCATTTCCCAGCCACTCCCTATCCGTTTGAGGTTCCTTCATGCCGTTTTCTGTCAGCCCCCTGTCCCGGGCCGTACGACTTGCCTGCCCGGCATTCCTGCTGGGCCTGTCCAGCCTTGCGCTGGGCCAGGCCCAGAATGATGAAACCAACGCCCCGACCCTGGGTGAACTGGTCGTGTCCGGCACTGCCCTGAAGGTGGAAGCACCTCTGGTAGAAACCCCTCGCCCCGCCTCAGTGGTGGCGCAGGAAGAGCTGGAAGAGCGCAACGTCCAGTCCCTGGACGAGACTTTCCGTTACCGCGCGGGTGTTCGGTCAGGCCACTTTGGAGATGACAACGACACCGACTGGTTCAAGATTCGTGGCTTCGATCAGGCCACCTATCAGGACGGCCTCCGCATCTACCGGGAAGGTTTCTATCAGTGGTTGCCGGAGACCTATGGCCTGGAGCGGGTAGAGCTGCTCAAGGGACCGGCTTCCATCCTCTACGGCGAGGCGCCCCCGGGAGGCGTAATCAACGCCATCAGCAAGCGACCGACCGATGAGACACAGGGCGAAGTGCAGGTTCAGGCAGGCACCGACGCACACCGTCAGCTGGGCGTGGACACGTCCGGTCCGGTGGGCAACAGCCGTGATGTCCGCTACCGTCTTGTCGGGCTGTACCGGGATGGTGAGGGTAACCTGGACTTCACCGAAAACGAACGCTACTACCTGGCGCCAAGCCTGGAATGGGACATCACCGGCCGAACCACTGTGACCCTGCTCGCCAGTTTCCAGAAAGACGATGCCATCCCCATCAACCCGTTCAAATTACCCTTTGGCACGGTGCAGAGTACGCCCTTTGGCAAGGTGGATCCGTCTACCAACTACAGTGAGCCCGGGTATGACACCAACGAGCGCACCCAGTCTTCGCTCGGGTATGCCCTCAGGCATCAGATCAGCGATGTCTGGCGGTTTGAGCAGGATCTGCGTTACAGCCGACTGGATCTGCTGTTGCGCAGCAGCTTTATTTTCTTCCAGACCCAGGCAAATCCGCGGGAGGGCCAACGGGGCCTGGTGTACCGTGACGGCGAAATCGACAGCTGGACCGTGGACAATCGGCTGGTAGGCAACTGGTTTACCGAACGCACCGAAAACACGCTGCTGTTCGGGGTGGATTATCAGGACCTCAACAACAAAGGCCAGCAGAATGGGGCTGGCGGATTCACCTTCTTTGGTGACCCCATCGATCTGTTCGATCCCCAGTATGGAAATTTCACGCCGGTCACGGCCGCCGATCTGATCGTCACCGAGATCGACAAGCAGCAGACAGGCTACTACCTGCAGCACCAGTTGCGCCTGGATGACCGCTGGGTATTCCTGGCCGGCGCCCGCTACGATCAGGCCGAGGTGGACAATATCAACCGCGATGCCAATACCCGGCAGGAGGCCGACGACAACCAGTTGTCGCTGTCCGGGGGTATCATGTACCTGGCAGCCAACGGCGTTTCGCCTTACCTGTCCTATACCGAATCTTTCCAGCCAATTGCCGGTACCGATGGCAACGGCGATCTTTATGAGCCCCGCACCGGCGAGCAAACCGAGCTTGGCGTCAAAATCGCACCACGGAACCTGGACGGCTATGTCACCGCTGCGGTCTATCGCATTGAAGAGGAAAATTCCCTGGGAACCAGCCAGGGGGGATTCCAGATCCAGGACCGCGAGCGCACCACCGAGGGCTTTGAACTGGAAAGCGTAAGCTACCTCACCGATCAGTTGGAGCTGACCGCAGCTTATACCTACAACAGCGCCAAGGTTCGTGAACAGGCCACCGCCGGCAGCGAACGTCAGGCGCCCCTGATTCCCCGCCACCAGTCTTCAGCATGGCTGGACTATCGTTTTACCGATCTGGCGCCGGGCCTGAAAGTCGGTGCGGGCGCCCGCTACGTCGGCGAGACCCGCGATGGCGCCATTGAGGTACCGTCCTACACGGTATTCGACATGATGGCCCAATACACCTTTGCGCCGCGGTGGCAGGCTCAGCTCAACGTCACCAACCTGGCAGACCGCGAATACGTCGCCAGCTGCGATTTCTGGTGTTACTACGGCGCAAGCCGGAGTGTGGTAGGCAGTATCAGTTACCGCTGGTAGCTCACGGCCGGTCCGCCAGCGCCTCTTCAAGCAGCTCAAGCAAGTGCGGAGGCATCCCCTCCGCCAGCTTGAGGGCCGCTTCATGTCCCCGACCGGACATCTTGCCCCAGGTCCGGCCAACAATGCGCAGCCACTTGTCCCGGTCGTAATCGACATTTCTGTCGTAGAAATCGGAAAAGTAGCGCTCCAGAAACACCATACAGGCCACATCTTCCAACAGCTGGGTATCCTCGTCCTGCCGCAACTGCCGTTTGGTCAGAATGGTTTCCACCCGCTCACATTCCGCAGCCGGAAAGCCGCATTCCGCCATAATCTCCGCTGCCCGGCGACCGTGCATCCGGCCACATGCCTGGCGCCACTGGTAATAGGCCTTACGGCCCTCAGCAAACTCACTCCGCGGCATCGTCCAGCGCTCGATGTGCTGGGCCCGACAGGCAATCTGCATGCGCGGTGAAGGGTGGGTTTCCAGCTCGAACAACCAGCGAGTCATGTGCAGACTGTAGGCGTACTCCTTGGGCAGAGACTCACCGTCAACCTGCTCCCGGTTCGGGTCGGCCCTGTTTGCTTCATCAATGGCCGTGAGTGCACAGGCAAGTGGTTGTTCGAAACTCATTATCAGACCCCGGCCGAATCCCGTGTCTTGATCCGCTGGTACCAGGATTTCAGATTTTCCTGCTCCGGCTGGATGCGAATGTCCACCACCCGGGCGAACGCCACGGTGGTAAACGCGTTGATGTCGGCCGCCGTGAAGCGGTCGCAGCAGATATACTCCTTGCCGTACAGTTGCTTATCAAGAAAGTGCATGAACTTCTCGACCGAATTCCGACACTCCTCGCCCCATTCCTTGATCGGATTCATACGGTCCTTGAAATAGCCGCTGGTGTGCTGGAAGCACATGCCGGTGGGCAAAAAGAAAGAGAACTCGATCCAGCGCAGCCATTGCTCGACCACCGCCTTCTCAACCGGCGTATCACCCAGCAGCGAAGGCGAGTCCGGATAGCTTTCCTCGAAATAACGGCAGATGGCCATGGTTTCTGCGACGCAGGTGCCATCGTCCAGTTCCATCACCGGTACCTTTTTCATCGGGTTCCTGGCAGCGTATTCCGCTGTCAGATTTTCACCTTTTGCCAGGTCAATCTGGATGAATTCGGCCTTTTCCAGCAGGCCTTTCTCGGCCATGAACATGCGGACACGACGGGGATTCGGCGCGGTACTGGTTTCGAATATTTTCATTGTTATGGACTCCGGAACAGAAAGAAAACAAGGGCTGCGCAAAAGACTGACGCTGTAGTCCTGATGCGTCAAGCAAAAGGAATAAGGCGCACCTCTGTAGTAACGATTTACATGAATGGCTTGTAACTCTTGTCAGGATCATTATGGTAAAAGACAAACTATAACCGGAAACAGACGAATTGAGTTCTAACTTTCTCCCCGATAACAACACCTTGACCGAATTGAGCCAGGAGCAATCCGCTTCTGCGGCGGCCTGCGGCCGTCACAAAGACCCGTCGAAAGGAGTACTTTCATGCGAAAACTAACGCCCGTGGCGCTTTTGTGCGCCCTGTCTGCACCCTCGCTGGCTTCCGCTGAATGTGGCGAAGTGTCGATCACTGAAATGGGCTGGGCTTCCAACGCCGTTGTTACCGGCGTCGCCAAGTTCCTTATGGAGCAGGGTTATGGCTGCGACGTCACCGTCGTTCCCTCCGATACCGTGCCTGCGGTGACCTCTGTCGCCGAAAACGGCGAGCCGGACATCGTCACCGAGCTGTGGCTGAACTCTGCCGGCGAGGCCTATCTTGAGCTCGAAGAGCAAGGCAAGATCGAGCGTGTCGCCGAAGTGCTGGACCCGGGCGGTGTTGAGGGCTGGTGGATTCCTACCTATCTCGCCGAGGAACATCCCGAGCTGACAACCATTGAAGGCGTCATGGCGAACCCGGAACTGGTCGATAGCCGGTTCAATAATTGCCCGAGCGGCTGGGGCTGTCGTGTAGTCAGTGACAATCTGATCCGTGCTCTGGACCTGGAAGAGGCTGGCATTGAAGTGTTCAACCACGGTTCCGGCGAAACCCTGGCCACATCCATGGCATCTGCCGTGCAGAGCAAGGAGCCCTGGTTCGGTTACTACTGGGGACCGACGGTGCCTCTCGGCAAGTACGACATGACCCGTGTTGACCTGGGCGAGGTCAAGCCAGATGTACACCAGCGCAACCAGACCCAGGACGTCGAGAATCCCGGCGTTTCCGATTTCCCGGCCGCCACCATCCTGACCTCGATCACCACTGATTTCAGTGACCGCGAGCCGGAAGTGGCCGAGATGCTGAGCAACATGACCTTCAAGACCTCTACCATGAGTTCCCTGCTGGCCTGGATGGACTCGAATAACGCCTCTGCCGAAGAGGCGGCGGTGTACTTCCTGAGCAACAACTCGGACGAGTGGTCAACCTGGCTGAATGAGTCAGCGACCAAACGACTTGCCAATGTGCTGGGAGAGTAACAGTCCCTGAGAAGAGCCGGTCCGCCGGCTCTTCTTCTATCTGGCCATAAAAAGGTCATACACGATACTCATTCTGAATGCACAAGGGATATTGAACGCTCATGGCTACCTATGACTTTGTATTTTCATCGCTCGGGCTCAAGGAGTGGTGCGCCGAAGGCATGAGCGACGCGCCCATGACCATGGCCGCGCTGCTCAACAAGTCAAAAGGCACTGAATCACAGGAAACAACTATCTGGGAACTGCCTTTTCCATCCATGGATGCACTCAACGAATCCTGTGCTGCTTTTCCGAAGTCCCGCGAACTGACCAAGGGACTCGAGGAAGGCTTTCTTGCGGTAAAGGATAATCTCAGCATTGTACTGGACCCCATCACCCAGCCTTTGAGCTGGGCTCTGGACGGTACCCTTTACGCAATGCTGAACACCCCCTGGTGGATCGTCATACCTGTTCTGCTGGCAGTCGTTCTTTTCGTGACCAAGTCATGGAAGCTGGTCGGCTTCGTGGCTTTCAGCCTGTGCCTGCTTGCTTTTATCAACTACTACGAATACGCCATTCAGACTCTGGCCATCATTTTTGTCTGTGCGTTTCTCTGCGTGCTGTTCGGGGTGCCCATAGGCATTGCCATGTCGCGCAGTGACGTCATGCAGAGACTGACAGTTCCCGTGCTCGATATGCTGCAGACACTGCCGCCCTTCGTGTACCTGATTCCGCTGATCTTCCTGTTCAGCGTGACCGAATCCAAGCTCTACGGTATTGCCATTATTCTGTACGCCATCGTGCCCGTCATCCGCCTGACCAATCTTGGCATCCGACTGGTAGACAAAGACGTGATGGAGGCCGCCAATGCCTTTGGCATGACCAGTAATCAGAAACTGTTTCAGGTCCAGATTCCGCTGGCGCTGCCCAACATCATGGCCGGTGTTAACCAGACCATCATGATGAGTCTGGCAATGGTTGTAATCGCCTCTCTGGTATCTGCTCCGGGGCTCGGTGTTCTGGTGCTCCAGGGCATCCGCAATCTGGAACTGGGCGTTGGCCTGATTGCCGGTCTGGGCATTGTTATCCTGGCGGTGATTCTTGATCGGGTCACCAAAGCATCACTGGCGCGCATCAACGCCTCGCAGAGTCAATAATGGAGCGAACCGTGGACCGGGACATAAAGATATCCATCAAGAACCTCTACAAGATTTTCGGCAGCACGCCTGAAGTGGCGCTGGAATATGTAAGAAAAGGCATGGGCAAGCCCGAGCTGCTTGAAAAGCACAGGCATGTGCTCGGCCTGGAAGACATCAATGTGGACATGCAGGAAGGCGAAATCACGGTGATTATGGGCCTCTCCGGCTCAGGCAAATCCACTCTTATCCGCCACCTGAACCGTCTGATTGAACCGACGACCGGCGAGATCCTGATCGACGGCGAGAATGTGCTGGATTTTGACGAGGAGCGAATGCGCAAACTGCGCCGGGAAGGCATGTCCATGGTATTTCAGAAATTTGCGCTGCTGCCCCACCGGACAGTGTTGCAGAACGCCGGCATGGCGCTCTCGGTGAGAGGCTTCAAGGTCGAGGATTATGAGTCGGAGGCCAGGAAATGGCTGGCCCGTGTTGGTCTGGAAGGCAATGCCGACCAGTATCCCCACGAGCTCTCCGGCGGCATGCAGCAGCGGGTCGGTATCGCCAGGGCGCTGGCCTCCAACTCCCCGATCATGTTGATGGACGAGGCCTTCTCTGCGCTGGATCCGCTGATCCGTTCAGACATGCAGGACCTGTTGCTGGAGTTGCAGGAAGAGCTTCAGAAAACCATCGTCTTTATCACCCACGACCTCGATGAGTCCCTGAAGCTGGCTGACCACCTGGTTATCCTCAATGAGGGCCGTGTGGTCCAGCAGGGAGAACCGCAGGAAATCCTGATGAACCCTAACGATTCCTATATCACTGATTTTATCGCTGATATCAACCGGGCCAGGGTCCTGCGTGTGCGCTCAATCATGGAGAAAACCAGCGAGGCACCGGAACAGTCAGCCGGAGATCTGTCCGAACATGACAATCTGGAATCGGTCATTGCCAAATCCGACGGCAACACCGACCTTGTCTACCGGGTCACCCGTAAGGGCAAGCAGGTCGGGGTGCTCGATATGAAGGAACTGGTAAAAGCACTGGTGCCTATTCAGGGATCAGACATCAGCGAACGCGCTCAGCTGTAAGCCAGGAGACCGAGCTCAGCAACCGGACAGCCGTAAGATTTACCCGACTATCTGGCCGGAAACCCGGGCCTGGTCTAAACTGATAATCCGGCTTCAAATTCGAAGCACTACCGACAAAGATCATGTCCAGACTGGCTACGTTTCTCATCATCGCATGGTTACTGTGGGGCTGTTCTGAGGCTGAAACCCCGACTGCCCTTCCGCCAGTGCTGCCTGAAGCCAGTGTCAGCGCAGACGCTTACGTTGCAGGGGGCCACTCCACGGACTCCGACAGCCGCATCATCGTGGCTGCAGATCCCTGGTGCCCGCATAACTGCATAGCGGGCGCCGCCCAGGAGGGCTACATGGTGGACATTGCCCGTGAAGCACTGGCAGCGTCGGGCTACACGCTGGACTACCGGAATCTGAGCTGGGCAAGAGCTCTCAGAATGACCCGTCAGGGCCAGTTCCACGCTGTTGTCGGTGCCTTCAGAACCGATGCTCCCGACTTTGTTTTTCCGGAGGTTGCCCAGGGGCGCGCTTCGATCTCGTTATTCACCCATCCTGACAACAAATGGGTCTACAACGGAATTGCTTCCCTGGAAGACCAGACACTGCTGACCATCAATGGCTATTCGTATACGGCAGAGCTGGACAGCTACATCGCTACAAATCAGGACAACCCGGACAGAATCGCGATTCTTTCTGGTCCCCGACCTTTTAACCGCTCTCTGGGCCTGCTGGCAAGACAGCGAACCGATGTGTTTGTGGCGGACGATTATGTCATGGCCTGGTCCATTCGTAACGACCCGGGCCTTAAACGCCCCCGCAGAGCGGGTCAGGTTGGGGAAACCCTGTCTTACGTCGCTTTCTCGCCCGCCCTTAAAAACTCGACGGACCTTGCCCGCATCCTGTCAGAGGGTACGCAAAAGCTTATTGACAACGGCAGAGTAAACGCCATCCTCGAAAGTTACGGTCTGCCCAGTGTCCAGGAACAGCACTGAGCGGGTGGCGGAATCTCAGGGCTCCGGAAGTCCACCCCGGGCTAACGAAGATTCCATACCATTCGCCGCTGGAAAGGACTACGCTTGATCCATTTCCGTTCAATCAAAGGCTCGCTGTCATGGCCCTCAAACTCTACCAGTTTGCTATTTCCCATTACTGCGAAAAGGTCCGCTGGGCGCTGGACTATAAAGGACTTGGTTACCAGACGGTCAACCTGCTTCCCGGACAGCATATAAAAACAGTGCGGCAACTGGGCGCAAAGGTATCCTCTGTACCGGTTCTGGTCCACGACGGCATCTGCGTGCAGGGCTCCGCGGACATTCTGGACTATCTGGACGAGACCTTTCCTGATCATCCGCTGACGCCGGCAGATCCTGCCGCACGGGAATTGGCTCTGGACTGGGAAAGGCGGTTGGACGATGAACTGGGACCAGCGGTTCGCTGCTTTGCCTACCACTATTTTCTTCAGCGCCCGAAGCTTGTGGTGCCGATGCTGACTGCCGGCACCCCCTTCTATAACCGATATATCATTCGCCTGGCCTTCAGCCGGGTTGAGGAAATCATGCGCGAGTGGATGAAGATCAACGAAAAAACCGCGAGCAGGTCACGCCAGACCATGGAGGGCTTTCTGACTGAACTGGCACAGGCCTATGAAGCATCACCCTACCTGGCCGGCAACGCTTTCAGCCGGGCCGACCTGACGGCCGCTGCGTTCCTGGCCCCCATGTTTCAGCCGCCCCAGTATCCGGTACCCTGGCCGGAACCAAAACGTATTCCCGAGCCGGTCCGCAACTGGCTGGCGCAATGGCAGCCGCAACTACAGACCCTCGAAACCCTTTATAGCGCCAATCGATGACCTGAACCCCGGGCAGGGGGCAGTGTCCAGGACTCAGCGAGTCCCGAAAACCACCATGGTTTTGCCTTTTACCCGAACCAGCCCCTGATCTTCCAGCGTCTTCAGAACCCGCCCCACCATCTCCCGGGAGCAGCCCACAATGCGGCCGATTTCCTGGCGGGTAATCTTGATCTGCATGCCATCCGGGTGGGTCATGGCGTCGGGCTCCTTGCACAGGTCGAGAAGTGTGCGGGCGACCCGGCCTGTTACGTCCAGAAACGCAAGGTCGCCTACCTTCCGCGTGGTCTGGCGCAGGCGTGACGCCATCTGTTCACCAATAAAATACAATACCCGCGGATCCTCCTGGGCGATCTCGCGAAACTTGGTGAAACTGATTTCGGCTACTTCACACTCGGTCTTGGCTTTGACCCAGGCACTGCGGGAATCCATGTTGTCGAACAACCCCATTTCGCCGAAAAAATCACCTGCGTTGAGGTAGGCCATGATCATCTCGCGGCCATCGTCGTCCTCAATGATGACGGTGACTGACCCCTTGATGATATAAAACAGCGAGTCGCTTTTGTCACCAGCGTAGATAATAGTGCTTTTTGCAGGGTAACGCCGACGATGGCACTGTGACAGGAAATAATCCAGATGTTTGGTCTTTTGTTCGATCGGCTTGACGATAGTGGTCATAGCGCGCGACATACCTCCGTAGTACTGGCGGGGATTCAGGTATTATCGTTATTGGCCCTGCTTTCCTTGCGGGAATTTCATGTATCGAGGGTCGTTATAACAAGAAGGCCGCGCATCGGCAACTTAATCAGCATGGATCAGACCTTTTATCCCGCCTCGCCCACTCCCCGCCCCACTCCCCGGCAGCCAACCGATGTGCTAGCATCCGGTTTCAATAAATCGGGCCACAATCGTGACCGGACCGGAGTCAAGACCCATGAAAGCGACCATTGACTGGACCGGTGATGCCGGCTTCAAGGTCACCAGCGGCAGCGGCCACTCTGTTCAACTGGATGGCCCGCCGGACCACGGCGGAAAGAATCAGGGGCCCCGCCCCATGGAACTGGTATTGATGGGCATGGGAGGCTGTTCGTCCTTCGATGTAATGAGTATTCTCCAGAAAAGCCGTCAGGATGTGACTGACTGCCATGCCGAGCTGGAAGCGGAGCGGGCCGATACCGTGCCATCAGTGTTCACCAGGATTCACCTGCATTTTGTAGTGACCGGTAACAACCTGAAAGAGAACCTGGTAAAACGCGCCGTCAGCCTGTCTGCAGAAAAATACTGTTCAGCGTCTATCATGCTCGAAAAGGCCGGGGTTGAAATCACCCATAGCTATGAAATCCGGGCAGCGTCCTGAAGCTGCAAGCCGGTTACCCTCTACCCAACTACTCCGGCAGTAGGCATAATACGCAGCTTTCTGCGCCGGTCTATTCCGAACCTCTGGAGGGAGGCTGAACATGGAACCCAAATTACAACTTCACGGTTTCAATAACCTGACAAAATCGCTGAGCTTCAATATCTACGATATCTGTTATGCGCAGAGCGAAGAGCAGCGCAAGGCCTACATTGATTATATCGATGAAATGTACAACGCGGAACGCCTGACTCAGATTCTGACCGATGTGGTCAAGATCATCGGCGCCAATGTGCTGAACATCGCCCGTCAGGACTATGATCCCCATGGGGCCTCCGTGACCATGCTGATTGCCGAGCACGAAATCAGCGAGGGTGAACCGGACAACGAAGAATCTCCCGGCCCGCTGCCCGACACCATTCTCGGGCACCTGGACAAAAGCCATGTGACGGTTCACACCTACCCGGAAAGCCACCCTTACGAGGGCATCAGCACCTTCCGCGCGGATATCGACGTATCTACCTGTGGTCTGATCTCGCCATTGAAAGTGTTGAACTACCTGATTCACAGCTTCGATTCAGACGTAGTCACGGTGGATTACCGCGTGCGCGGTTTCACTCGTGATGTAGATGGCAGAAAGCACTACATTGATCACGACATCAACTCGATCCAGAACTACCTGACCGAAGACACCCAGAACGCCTACCAGATGATTGACGTCAATGTGTACCAGGAGAACCTGTTTCATACCAAGATGATGCTCAAGAATTTCAAGCTGGATAACTACGTATTCGGGGTGGACGCCGACGAACTGGAATCTGCGGAAGCCCAGTCCATCGAGGACCGTCTGCGCCGGGAGATGCTGGAAATCTTCTACTCCCGCAACGTCCAGTAATTGTCAGGCCATACCCCTCCAGGCTGGTTCCGGCCAATTTCTCCCGGCCGGAACCGTCAGTTTTTTTGATGGCTCCCGCCAGAATTCTCCGTTTTATAACGCCCCCTTTTTAGCCTCTAATATCTTCATTCCCAGCATCAGGAGGCTGTTATGTCACTCAGATCCGTAACCCGCCGAATTGCCGCCATGGAAACCTCCGATGGCGCCGGTGTCCGCATCAAACGCTCCCTCGGTCAAAATCCCCATACCAGGCTTGATCCCTATCTGATGCTTGATGAATTCGGCTCGGACAGGCCCCAGGACTATATCGCCGGTTTTCCGGCTCACCCCCATCGCGGCTTTGAAACGGTCACCTACATGATCGAGGGACACATGCTGCACGAAGACCATCTGGGCAATCGTGGCGACCTGAAAAATGGCGGCGTGCAGTGGATGACCGCCGGGCGGGGCATTGTGCACTCGGAAATGCCACAGCAGGAATCCGGCCGTATGCGTGGCTTCCAGTTGTGGCTGAACCTGCCCGCCGCCGAAAAAATGAAACCGGCGGGGTACCGGGATATTCAGCCCGAGGGGATTCCCGAGTTCCGGCTGGGCGACGCCAGGGTGAAACTTGTGGCGGGCTCACTCACTGTTGACAGGCAGACCCATGAGGGCGCCGTGTCCGGGGGCTCGACGCAACCACTCTACGCAGATATTCATCTGCCAGCCAGCGGCACGGTGAGTATCCCGGTTGCACCAGGGTTGTCGGGACTGGTGTACCTGTACGAAGGCAGTGCCGGGTTAAAAACAGAATCGGGAATGGAAGATCTTATGCGTTCCTGCGCTCACATTCTGTCCGATGGTGACCATATCGGGCTTCAGGCAGGCCAGGACGGCGCCCGGCTGCTGTTAATTGCCGGCCGCCCCATCGGGGAGCCAGTGGTTCAGTACGGCCCCTTCGTAATGAACAGCCGCGAGGAGATCGAGCAGGCCCTGCAGGACTTCCGGGAAGGTCGACTCACTGCCTGAAACAGGCGTGCCGTTTATCCATCGGGGAAATCAGTCCAGGCTGCTGAGCAGTCTGGGCTTTTCAATCACAAAGCCCTGGGCGTAATCCGCGCCCAGGCTTGTCAGCATATCCAGCACGGTACGGTTTTCAACCTGAGACGCAATCACCTCGCGGTTCATATAATGAGCCATATCGATCATTGATTTGACCATGGCGCGGTCGGTCTCGTTCCTGTCGAGCTCCCGGGTAAAGGCACTATCCAGTTTGATCAGGTCGACAGGCAGGCTGCGCAGAAACTGGAAAGAGCTGGGCCCGCTGCCGAAGTCGTCCAGGCAGAACCGGCAGCCCAGTTCCCTCATCTCCTCGACAAACTCGGAAATACTCTGCAGATCATTGATGGCGGAGGCTTCGGTAATCTCGAACCAGAGCCGTTCAATGGGGGCGTCTTCCTGGCTGAGTTTGTCGTAGATGAATTCCATCAGGGACTGGTCGTTCAGCGAATGGCCGGACAGGTTTATGCAGATACCCCCGATATGGGCCGGGTCCGGCGAGTTGTCTCTGAGCCAGTCCAGCACCTGACCAACCACCCAGCGGTCTACCGCCTGCATACGATCATAGCGCTCTGCCATACGCACAAAATCCTTACCGGTAATCAGATTACCGGTATCGTCATACATACTGATCAGTATTTCGTACTGAGGCGCCATGGATGTGCGCGCGTGCAGCGGGATCATCTTCTGGCATCGCAGCAGCATCCGTTCCTCGTCCAGATCACCCAGGCTGGCGACCTTGGCGGCAATCTGATCCTGACGCGCCTGGTCATGAGCGTCCAGCGAATACTCAATGACTTTGCCATGACCCCGCTTTTTCGCCCTTTTCATGGCATCTTCCGAAGCTTTCAGCCAGCGCTCGGCGTCTGCCAGACCCGGTAGTTCAGGTGCCAGTCCGGCACTGGCAGACAGATGATAGGTGCCGCTCTCAAAGTTGAATTCTGTTTTCTCGATGGCTTCCACTATTTCACGGGCCGCCTCAAGCGCATTTTCCGCTGGCAGCAGAAGCGCGAACTCATTGCCGGCCAGACGTGCCAGTGGCATGCCACCACCCACATGACTGCGTAAAATGTCAGCGACCTGCTTAAGTGCCTGATCACCGGCCTGGTAGCCGGCGGTGTCATTCAACAGCCGGAATTGCCGCAGATCAAGCCTTACCAAAGCCCGCTCGTCTTCACGAATGGCAAGCTGCTGCTCCAGTATTCGCGCAAACTCGCGACGCCCCAGCAGGCCAGTAAGCTCGTCGTGAGTCGAAGCCCAGGAAAGCTGGTCATAGACCTTTTTCACCATGCGGTCGATGCTTTCATCCACCAACGGCCGCTCGTACTGGCTGTCCGGCACAATAATACCCTTGCGCATGTGCCGGGCCAGTGCTTCCAGTTCAAGCTCGACCACTTTCATACCCTGATGGTTGACGAACACGAACCGGCTGAACTCCCGGGCCACCCAGACCAGACGAATGTACTGGGGATCATCAGGCTTGTCCTGATCCCGCATCCAGTCGCCGGTTCGCAGTTGCCGGGCACGATTGGTCCAGCGCTCGAGGCTGCGCTGCTCCCGTTCCGAAACCGCTTTTTCATTCTTTTCATCCGCTCTGGAAACCGGCATCTCAACCATTTCCGGCGGTTCGACCGGACTGCGCAAAAGAAACTGCTTGAGCTCATCACGAATCTGGGAGGACGGCATGTGATTGCTGGAAATGGAGGCCAGGCCGTCCTGAATCACCCGCAACAGTTCGGGTAGATTGACGTTACTCTGCGGGTCTTCGGCGAACGCCATCAACGAATCAATTACCGACAGGTAGTCCTGCCAGAAAGGACTTTCCTCCCCCTGCCGGATCCAGGTGAGGGACAACAGATCACGCCAGCCGCTATCCAGCAGACTGATGACAGCGCGGGGGATTTTCCGTCCACCGAGCTTGTGATCGAGAACCCTGGCCACGGCCCGCTTGGATTCCGCCACTTTCTGGGCGCCCTCGGCCGCCGCGGTCACCCGCTCCACATTGCGCCGATAAACCAGGTTCTGGCGGTCGATCAATGTATCCAGGTCACCAATGGCGTCCTCAAAAACTCCGATATCCTGATCAAAATCCCTGTTGATCCGCTCAATCAATTCATCAATGCGGCGCTGAACGGCGGGATTGATGCGCCCGCCCTTGACGCCCAGCTGGGCCAGACGGTCCATCACGCCGCGCACCGGACTACTGCGGTCCTCGAAGAATTCCGGGTCGCGCATCACCACCTTCAGCACCGGCACCTCCAGGGCACGCATACGCTCTCTGGCATCGTCGCTCAGCCTGGGACTCTCCCCCACACTGCCGAAGAATCTGTCCACCACGTCAAGGGTCGTCTGCTGTTCCTGTCCCAGCGCGTGCTTGCCGCTCTCTTTTACCCGCTCTACCACTCTTTCCCGCAGGGTCGTGTCGTCATCCACCATGGCGGCTTCTGACTGCATCTGCTGCAGCTGTGTATGAAGCTCTCCCGGCGATAGCTCGCGGGCATCGGGGGCAAAGGTAACCGGTTCAGAATCGCCCCGGGCAATGCGGCTCGAGGTCAATGTGTTCAGCAGGCTTTTAACCGTGGCAAAGGCGGTCTGGGCCGCTGCTGAATGGCTATCGAACTGTGCGGATGAATACTGCCCGGGGAATCTCTGGCGCGACACTTTTCCACTGGCGGAGGCATTGTGGGAGGTCTGGTCCGGAGTTTTGGCGACGTCAGGGTTCTCCGGTTCTGACTCCCGCGACTCATCATTTTTGGCAGTTGTGGAGCTTTTCCCGGGCGGGCATTCTGGTTCGGGCTCTGGTTCCGCTTTTGCGGCGGGCTGTTCGTTGAGGTACTTGCTCAGGTCCAGGTCAGCAAGCACACCGTGACGCACCAGAATATTATTCAACTCCCGGTACATGGGCTCCAGATTCACCAGTACGGTCTGGTCAAACACCCGGAGACAGATCTTTTCCACCTCCCGGTTGACCCTGAGCTGGCTCAGGCCTGAATGAAAGGCCTCGCAGACCAGTGCCGGCCCAAGCGGGTTATGGTGCCCGGTGGCATTGGGAACACCCAGGCTGTCGAGCCGCAGTTTCAGCTGCAGCAAATCACCGCGATACTGGGTGTCAGCCTTGGTCACCATCACCTTCAGCGTCAGCCAGTCCTCAAATTCGCTTTTGTCGACCACGGACAGCTCGGCGACCCCACCCCGGGGGGCCGGTTTCAGCGGTGATTCCAGATTTTTCGCCATCTGATGCCAGATCACCCGCTGACGGGCTTCAACCTGGGCGGAGGAATCCATCAGTTCATTAGCCTGCTGGTTATTTCCGGCTTTCTGGGCGGACGCTTTCAGGCTGGCAATCATCTCCACCAGAGCATCATCCATCAATGGTTCAATGTGCTGGACCACAGCTCTGGCGCACTGGTGCAGCACGAACTGGACGCGGTCGTTGGGGGCCTTCAGCGATACCCGGTCCTGGTCCCGGCTGGCGCCGACCTGGGCAAGCATGGCATCAAAGGCCTCAGGATTGGGCCGGGTGAAGCTGACCCCCATGGCGCCATCAATGCGCCGCCGGATGTCAACATACAGTTCGTAACGCCTGAGTCCGTCGACACTACGGAAACAGACTTTCAGATCTTTACCCGGCTCGCTGCCAAGCACCTGGTCGAGTTTTCTGGAAGTGTCGCTGGAATAGCGCACAAACAGACCTTCTGCGCAGAAGTCTGAAATCTGACAAGGCAGGGTTTTACCGTTACCGATGTCCATTTGGGCCGCAAGTTTGATGGCCTTACGGGGGCTGGAACGACGCTCTTTCAAATCCATGAATTACCTGATTATTGATAATACCGATGACCCATTTCAGGAGTCAGGCTTCTGATCACCGGTCAGTGCTGCCGGACTAGTGTATAGTGCAACTCTATTTTTCTGCTCACCTGCTCGCACGGCGAGCTGCACACACGAATAGCCGGAAACATGAAACAGCTTAGCCAGATCTTCCCTGTTACGCTAATTATGGTAATGAGTTCCACAATTCTAGCCGGTTGTTCTTCCCTCAGCTATTACCATCAGGCTGCAAAAGGTCATTTTTCACTGATGATGGCCACTGAACCGGTAACGGACTGGCTGGCAGCCCCTGGTACGCCAGAGCCACTGAAGGCAAAACTCAGGCTGTCGCAACAGGCCCGCCGCTTCGCCCAGGAGCGCCTGCATTTGCCGGTCGGCGACGCCTTCTCCGGATATGCCGAGCTGGAGCGTCCCTGGGTTCTGGTGAATCTGGTGGCAGTGCCGGAATTTTCCCTCAAACCCAGGCAATGGTGTTACCCGTTGATCGGCTGCCAGGCTTACCGGGGCTATTATGAACTTGACGATGCCCGGGCCGAAGCCAGGCTTTTCGCGGATAAAGGCTACGATACCTTCATCGGCGGAGTGACTGCCTACTCCACCCTGGGCTGGTTCGACGACCCGCTCCACACCGGGTTCACTCGCCTGTCTGGTTCCAGAATGGTGGCTCTGATGTTTCATGAACTGGCTCATCAGGTCGTCTATATCGACGGGGACACGGCGTTCAATGAAAGCTTTGCAACCTCCGTCGAGCTTGAGGGCTTAAGGTTATGGCTGCAGGAACAGGGCAACACCACGGGCTTTGAACAGGCACTGCAACGCCTTCGCCAGCGCCGGCAAACGCTGGAACTTACCGACCGGACAACGGCGGAACTGCGCCAGTTGTACCGCCAGCACGAGACCCTGACGGATACCAGAATGCGGCAACTGAAAGCTGACATCTTTGATCGGCTGAAACAGGATTATCTGGCCCTGGCGGAACAGTGGGACCAGCCGGGGCCCCTGGGTTCGGCACCGGATAGACTCAACAATGCCAACCTGGCGCTGTTCCGCCAATACAACCAGTACGTGCCTGCGTTCCGGCAACTGTTCCGGGACTCGGACCAGAATTTCAAGACCTTTTATGATGCGGTAGAAACCCTGGCCAGGCTTGAGGCCCAGCCGCGGGAACTACGTCTGACTGCCCTGGGAAAGCGGTTTCACGAACACCTTTGATTTACGCTCAACGTCATAGGAGGCCAGCTTCGGCCCCGGCAGTTCCTGAACAGACGAGGGCATGAACCCGCGCTCACGGAACCAGTGCTCGGTCTGGGTGGTCAACGCAAACAGGCGCTGGATGCCATGGCCGCGGGCCAGCTTTTCGATCATCACCAGAATTTCGTCACCGCGTCCGGCCCGGCGGTAGGCCTGGTCAACCGCAAAACAGGACAGCTCGCCGGCACCTTCTTCCGGGTAATGGTGCAGAGCGGCACAGCCGACAACAGTGCCATCCCTTTCGGCGACGACATAGTTGTCAATGTCGGTTTCCAGCATGTCCCGGGAACGGCGAACCAGCGCGCCCTGCTCCTCCAATGGCTGGATCAGGCCGAGTATGCCGCCGATATCCTCTACCCGCGCCTTGCGGATCTGTTCGTAGTTGTCGCCGCTGACCAGAGTGCCGGAACCGTCACGGGTGAACAGTTCTTCCAACAGGGCACCGTCCTCAACATAGCTGATGATATGAGCCCTGCGGACACCCTTTACACAGGCGTCGCAGGCGGCCTTGAGCAGGTCACCGTCATGGCCTTCCACTTTGCCCGCCGACATCCGTTCGGTGGCCTGCTTTGCGGTCAGTTCCCTGATCAGTGTGCCGTCGTCTGCTGGCAGGCCCTGACGTGCGGTGAACATGATCAGTTTTTCCGCCTTCAGCGCGGCGGCCACCTGGCCACCCACATCTTCATAGGAAAGATTGAAGGCATCCCCCGTCGGCGAATAACCCAGCGGCGGCAGCAGCACGATGTGAGCCAGCTCCAGGAGTTTCTCGATGCCCGCCACATCCACGCGCCTGACCCGGCCGGTGTGGCCAAAATCAATGCCGTCAAGAACGCCGACCGGGCGCGCAGTGACGTAGTTTCCACTGCTGACCCGGATACGGGCATTGTGCATGGGCGAATTCACCAGGCCCATGGACAGCTGGCTTTCCAGATGAGCCCGCAAGCCGCCGATGGCTTCCAGCACTGACAGCAACTGGCTTTCCGGCGTTAGCCGCAGGCCGCGATGAAACACTGACTCGACACCCATGGCATCCAGCCGGGCCTGAATCTGGGGTCGCGCGCCGAATGCGACCACCAGCTTCACACCCAGGCTACTCAGCAGGGCAATGTCATGAATGATGTTGATCAGATTGCCGTGGGCGATGGCATCACCACCAATGGTCAGCACCACCGTGCGGCCCTGATGGGCGTTGATGTAGGGTGATGAATGACGGAACCCGTGCAGCCAGTCGTTGGATTTCAACCTGCTCTCTCCAGCTTAGAGGCAAAACCTGCGAATCAGACCCTGGAGGATGCTGATCGCAGGGTCGAGTTGTGACAATGCCAGAAACTCGTCGGGCTGGTGGGCCTGGTCGATCGACCCCGGCCCCATCACCAGGGTCTCCAGGCCCAGTTTCTGCAGCCAGGGCGCTTCCGTGGCGAAAGCCACTGCTTCGGCAGTATGGCCGGTCAGTTTTTCGCAGACCCGCACCAGTTCGGCATCTTCGGCGGTCTCGAACGGCGGCACACCATCGAACAGGGGCGCAAACTCCATGGTCAATCCGCGGCTGTCAGCCACTGGCTGAAGGCTTTTCAGAATTGATTGCCGCAGCGCATCCATATCCATGCCGGGAAGCGGTCGCAGATCAAATTGCAGTTCACAACGGGCACAGATACGGTTGGGATTATCGCCACCGTGGATACAGCCCAGGTTGAGGGTAGGGACCTGCACGCGAAAGTTGGGATTGCTGTACTGTTCCTGCCAGCCGCTGCGCAGCGCCAGCAGATGCCCAAGCGCCTCGTGCATGCCTTCCAGGGCATTGCGACCAAGGCCGGGGTCGGAGGAGTGCCCCGACTGGCCTTCAAATACCAGCCGCTCCATCATGATGCCTTTATGCATGCGCACTGGTTTCAGACCGGTGGGTTCACCAATCACCGCATAGCGCGCCTCTGGTCGTCCGGCTTCCGCCAGCGCACGGGCACCGTTCATCGAGCTTTCTTCATCGGCGGTCGCCAGAATAATCAGCGGCTGCTGGAGTTTCTGCCCGACAAAGGCTTTTGCCGCTTCGATGGCCAGCGGGAAGAAGCCTTTCATATCGCAGGTGCCGAGGCCATACCAGCGGTTATCCCGCTCGCTCAGCTGAAAGGGGTCACTCTGCCAGCGCTTGTCGTCGAATGGTACCGTATCGGTATGGCCGGCCAGCACCAGCCCGCCTGATCCGCGACCAAGGGTCGCGATCATGTTGACCTTGCCGGGCATGCCGGGCACATCCAGTATTTCCACCTCGAACCCCATGGGTTCAAGCCACTCCGCCAGGATGCCAACCACCGGTTCGTTGCTGTGGTCCCACTCGGGCGACGCACTGCTGATGGATGGCTGGGCAACCAGCTGCGCCAGCATACTCTGAACACCGGGAAGATGCTGTGTGGATCCTGACATTAAACGAACCTCCGTGCCCTGACCGGAGCCAGGCTATGGATTCTGGCCACGACGCCAGACTTCAAGACTTTCGATCAACTGGATAACGATAGGGTAAGCCACCTCACCGCCATTAACCAGACGCACGACTTCCAGGCGCTTGTCACCAATCTCCGCCAGACGACCTTCCACCAGATTGCCATTGGTGAGGGTCACTCTCACGGTCTGCCCTTGCAGCGCTTCGGCGTTGGCGGGATCGGCAGGCTCCCAGCCCGGCCTTTCCGGCCCGGAGCTGTCGACAATCGGTTCCATGGCCTGAACGGGTACATCCTCCGGTTCTGGTGCTATCGGTACCAGGTAGACGTCCGGGACCCTGGCACCGTTGTAGGTCACAAAGGGCGCGGAAGCGCTGACCGGAACGCCCCAGAATGGCTGACCCGGGTCCAGTTCCAGACCCAGCTCGCCACCCTCGGTCAGCCACTGACGGTAAAGTGCAATAAGCTGGTCGCTGGCACCGAACCCACGGGCAGCCAGCGCCGAACGGAATGACTCCATCACAACCCGGGTCCACTCGCCGGTTTCAAGCCCGGCTTCTCTGGAACAGTAAGCCGACACCCGGCGCATCAGCCCCCCGTCACGGAGAGTGATGGTCAGTGGCCGGGCGCCGGAATGGATCACAGCGATCGGGTCAACGGGATTGAAGCGGGCGCCAGGCCAGACCAGCTCAACGCTGCCGGTTTCAACTGTTGTCAGTTCCCCATAAAGTTCTGAAGCATCCTGCCGGACCAGCACCTCGCCGGCAATACCGGAAATACCCATGCGCAAAAGATCCCCGCTGCCCAGTTGCTGGCGATGATCCGGACCACAGACCGGGGCAAAAAGCGCCGGCGTCCGGTTCTCATCAGAGGCCGTTACCCAGTTGCGGAATAACGCACTATCAAGCGCCATGGCAACCTGTTCGGCCTGTAACAGCCACTGTGGAGGCAGAGATGAGGGATCAATTAATGCTCTGATCAATGCAATGGGAGAGCCGGCATCAAATTGCAGGCGCCCGACAGTGAGGCTCTGGGACAGGCGGAAATCCTCGTAGGCGCCGTCAACCAGCGTGAGCGAGCCGCCGATACCGGAGCGGATCCAGCCGTGGTCAAGAACGCCAACATCACTGACTGTCTGGTTTGCTTCGGAGAAACGCTGATCCGTCAGCCACCAGACACCTCCCTTGAAAGCGACATAGCCGGCCAGGGCCAGAAAAACCAGTAAGGTCAGCAAACGCTTCATGATTCTGTCCTTTTACAACTACAGGGCTTCTGGCTTCAGATCCGGGAGATCAGGTCCGGGAGATCAGGGTGCCCACACCCTCATCGGTAAAGATTTCCAGCAGGGTCGCGTGGGCAACACGGCCGTCGATGATGTGTGAGGTGCGTACGCCGTTCTCCACTGCATTCAGGGCACAGCGGATTTTGGGCAGCATGCCACCATGGATGGTGCCATCTTCAATCAGGGCATTGACCTGCATTGCGGTAAGACCGGTCAGCACCTTCCCCTCCCTGCTTTTCAGACCGGATACGTTGGTCAACAATATCAGCTTTTCCGCTTTCATTGCTTCCGCTACCTTGCCTGCAACCAGGTCGGCGTTGATGTTGTAGGATGCTCCGTCCGGCCCCACGCCAATAGGTGCAATCACCGGAATCAGGTTGCTGCGGGTAAGCATGTCGATAACGTCGACGTTCACGCTGGCCACCTCGCCTACGTGGCCGATATCAATAATCTCCGGGCGCTCCACTTCCGGTGAGCGGTCCATCACTTCCAGCTTCCGCGCCCGGATCAGGTTGGCATCTTTGCCGGTCAGCCCGATCGCCGCACCACCGTGGGAATTGATCAGTGACACAATCTGTTTGTTCACCTGGCCACCAAGTACCATCTCCACGACGTCCATGGTCTCGCTGTCGGTCACCCGCATACCGTTTACAAACCGGGACTGGATATTCAGCCGTTCCAGCAGCTCACCAATCTGCGGGCCGCCACCGTGAACCACAATAGGGTTGATGCCCACCAGTTTCATCAGCACGACATCGCGGGCGAAACTGCTTTTCAGCTCGCCGTTTTCCATGGCATTGCCGCCGTACTTGATCACCACGGTCTTGCCGGTAAAACGCTGAATATAGGGCAGGCCCTTGCTGAGTACTGCTGCAACCTGCATTGCTGTTTCACGATCCAGAGCCATTCAGATTGTCCTGAAAATAGTAAGAGGTGTTCAGAAATCCGCAACAAGATCCGGCGCTACCTTGGCCAGCTGCTCCCGGAACACGGCTTTTATACGTTCCAGCGCCTCGTCGCTTTCAGCTTCAAAACGAAGCACCAGCATGGGCGTGGTATTGGAGGCCCGGCACAGCCCCCAGCCATCACTGTATTCGACGCGGACACCGTCAATAGTGTTGATATTGCCATCACCGAAGTCACCCTTCTGCCCCAGATTTTCAATAATTGTGAACTTGGTCTCTTCAGTGACTTCCACATTCAGTTCCGGCGTGCTGATATCCTCCGGAAATTCCGCGAACACTTCGTTGCTGTCCCGGTCTTCAATGCCGAGAATCTCAAGCAGCCGCGCGGCCGCGTAAAGGCCGTCATCAAATCCCGGCCAGCGTTCCCCGAAGAAGATGTGGCCACTCATCTCGCCCGCCAGCAGTGCCCCGGTTTCCTTCATTTTTGCTTTCATCAGCGAATGACCGGTTTTCCACATTATGGGCCGGCCACCGGCTTCTGAAATCACGCCAGCCAGGCGACGACTGCACTTTACATCGTATATGACATCAGCACCGGGATTGCGGGAGACGACATCCCGCGCAAACAGCATCATAAGCCGGTCAGGCCAGATAATTTTACCGGTGTTGGTGACTACCCCCAGGCGGTCGCCGTCGCCGTCGAAAGCCAGTCCAAGGTCTGCTTTTTCCGAATGCACGGCGGCAATCAGATCTTCAAGATTCTCCGGTTTACCGGGGTCCGGATGGTGATTGGGGAAGTCACCGTCCACTTCACAATACAGCTGCACAACTTCACAGCCCAGCTCTTCCACCAGCACCGGAGCCAATCCGCCAGCAATACCATTGCCTGCATCCAGTACCACCTTCAGGGGCGCGGCCACGGCAACATCTCCGACGATCTGGTCGAGATAGGCCCGGCGAACATCCTGGGAGGACTGGCTGCCCTGGCCGCTGGCAAAATCGCCGGTCTGAATCCGCTGCCACAGCTTCTGAATGGTTTCACCCGACAAGGTTTCGCCGCCAAGCATGATCTTCAGGCCGTTATAGTTGGCCGGGTTGTGGCTGCCAGTCACAATCACGCCTGAGCCTGTGCCCAGTTCATGGGTGGCAAAATAAAGCACGGGCGTTGGCACCGCGCCGACATTGATTACATCGCACCCGGTTGCCATGATGCCACGACCAAGGGCAGCGGCCAGGTCCGGGCTGGAATGGCGGCCATCGTAGCCTATGCAAATGCTGTCGACGTCACGAGCGATGGCCTCGCTGCCAATGGCACGCCCTATCAGCTGAACGATGTCTGTGGTGAGAGTCTCGCCGACAATGCCGCGAATATCGTAAGCGCGGAAAATGGTCGCGGATACTTCCAGCTCTGACAGTTCGACTTCCTCGACACCGGGAGCGCCGGCAGTTCCGCCGGGGCCACCACCAAAACCCAGTACGTCTTCGTCGCCGTCCAGCATGTCGATATCGAGCATGTTCTTGTCCTGGAACAGCGGTTCATCGCCCGGTACCGCACCTGAGCTTGGCTTTTTCCCGGGCGACGCGGATTCAGCCTGTTTGGCAACCCGCTTGTCGACGATCCGGACAAGCCGGGACATGACTTCGGCGGTGGAGGCAACCATCTCCCATTTAAACGTGGGGGGCTTGATCTTCTCGCCGCCAAAAGCTTTGTGGGCCCACTGAACCAGTACAGCCACTTCCTGGCGCAGATTGCGCTGGGCTGCGCTGAGCAGTGCCCATATCAGTATCGATGCCAGCAGTACCGGGCCAACAACCAGCGCTGCCAGCTTGACGATACTGATGACGGGCGCGGGGGGCGCCGCCGATTGATAGGTCAGTTTCCAGTCCGGATTCAGCAACCTTCGCTCAACCACGTTACCGTGACCGGTCCCGGCACTGACAATTATCCGCTCGGCTCCGTTCACCGCCCTGACAATCGCATACCGGCCCTGAAGCTGATCATTAGGACTGGAAAGCAGAGGTCTGAGTCCGTCGACATCAAAAACCGCCAGAATACTACCTGTGACCGCGTTGCCATTTTCATTGCGAACCGGTGCAGCGAGCTGCAACAACCACCGGTCCTCACGGGGAAAGGCGTCCGGATAGATCGGACGCCCGGTTTCCGCCCGCCGTGCCAGTTCCAGGCCTGAAAATCCCAGAGTCGGCTCGCTGGACGTGCGGGGGATATCGCCATAGGGAAACAGATACAGCGCCTGAACCTCGGGCAACGCAGCCGTTGCCGAGGCTGTTGCAACCGGTAATGACCCGGCGCCTTCGAGCGCCTCCCGCACATAATCCTGGCGGCCCAGCCCGGCAATAACCGATTGCATCAGGCTCAGCCGCTGGTTGACCCGGGCGGTGGCTGTATCTGCGGCCACCTCCGCCTGCATCTGTTGCCGGCGTGATTCAGCGGGCACGATGAGCATCAGGTACACAAGCAAAACCGCCGCCGCACCAGCCACCAACACAACCAGTGCTTGCTGAATAGCAACGGAACCAAGCTTCCTGTATTTTTTACTGACCGCGTCTTTCTTGCTCCGGCCCTGTTTTTTCGCCAATTTGGCATCCGTTCCGGAATCAGCAGCTTCTTCGTCCGTTTTCTTCTTTTTCCCAAGCTTCATAACCCATCCTGCTGGTATAAGCGCCTGTATTTATCCTTTAACCGAGAGTATAGACCCTCTAGGCAAATCTGTAGCAGGCGAGTCACTTACTGCCGGTTGAGCCGAATCCGCCCTCGCCCCGCTGACTCTGATCGAACTCGGACACGACTTCAAAGTCTGCCAGCACCACCGGAACCAGAACCAGTTGTGCGATGCGCTCACCGACTTCAATGGTAAATTCCGTGCTGCCACGGTTCCAGCAGGAAACCATCAACTCACCCTGGTAATCCGAATCGATCAGACCCACCAGGTTGCCCAACACTATGCCGTGTTTATGCCCGAGCCCACTGCGCGGAAGGATCATCGCTGCCAGGGACTGATCGGCAATGTGAATCGAAAGTCCGGTCCTGATGAGCTCGGCCTGGCCCGGCTTCAGCGTAAGCGGGCTGTCGAGGCAGGCGCGCAGGTCCAGCCCCGCGGAACCTTCGGTGGCGTATTGCGGGAACGGGACGCTTTGCCCGATCCGTTCATCCAGGATCCGTACCTGAAAAGTCTGGCGGGTCATGAGGTCTGCCTGTATGTCATTTGCTATCGGTAAGTTGACCGGCGATCAGCGAAATCAGTCGCCGGGACAGGTTGGTTTTGGTATCCGGCCCGATGCTTTCGCGGCCGCCAGGCCAGAACACCGTGACCGCGTTGTCTTCACTGTTGAAACCGAGCCCCGGGGTGGACACATCATTTGCCACGATCATATCCAGGTTTTTGCGTGACAGTTTGTCGAGTGCATAGTGTTCGACGTCACGGGTCTCGGCGGCGAATCCAACGCTGAAAGGCGCATCAGCGCGCGCAGCAATGGTGGCCAGAGTGTCCGGGTTGCGCACCAGGGCCACATTCATTGCATCGTTGGTTTTCTTGATCTTGTCGCTGGCGCAGGTGTCGGGCCGGTAATCTGCTACCGCTGCGGTGGCAATAAAAAGATCACAGCCCTCATCCACCGCATGGTTTGATTCGTCAAGCATATCCTGGGCCGTGGTGACGAAGCGACGTTCGACACCGGCTGGAGCCTCAAGAGCCACCGGGCCACTGATCAGGACAACCTCGGCGCCCGCAGCCTGGGCGGCGGCGGCCAGGGCATAGCCCATCCTGCCGGAACTGTGATTACTGATATAACGAACCGGATCTATGGGCTCCCGGGTCGGGCCTGCGGTAACCACCACACGCTTGCCATTGAGGACTCGGGGCCCGCCCGGTTGCTTTTGTTCGCTCTGGTCTGCCACCACGCTCTCGGCAATCAGCGCAAAGAGCGCAGTGGGTTCGAGCATCCGGCCCGGCCCGGTGTCGCCACAGGCCTGGAAGCCCTGATCCGGCCCCCATAACTGAACCTGTGGATCGGCTTCCAGCATCTCGATATTGCGCCGGGTCCGGTGATTACTCCACATCGCCTGATTCATTGCCGGCGCCAGCGCAATCGGCGCTTCCGTGGCACAACACAGGGTGGTCAGCAGATCATCGGCAAGGCCGTTTGCCAGTCGCGCCATGAAATCTGCCGATGCCGGCGCAACCACAATCTGATCTGCCCATTTCGCAAGCTCGATATGGCCCATGCCTGCTTCGGCTTCCGGGTCCAGCAGCGAGGTTCTTACCGGCTCGCCACTCAGGGCCTGGAAGGTCAGCGGTGTGATAAACGCTTCCGCACCACGGGTCATTACCACCCGGACTTCCCGCCCCGACTTTTTCAGCAGGCGCACAAGTTCCGCACTTTTATAGGCAGCAATGCCCCCGGTTATACCCAGCAGGATTCGATGAACAGCCATAGTGGCTCCAAGCAAGATAGTGGCCGCCGACAGTTTTCACCGCAGGCAGCAGCGGACTCTACACTATACAAATGAAAGGGCTGTAGAATAGCACGTCCGCGCACTTCGGACAGCCCGGGTGGTGTGGTAGACTGCGCCCTGACAAATGGAAACATGCCCCACAGGATGTGCGGGCCACACGAAAGGAATCGGTCATGGCAGATACTCATTGGCCCGAAGATGAGCGCCCCCGCGAAAGGCTGCTCGCCCACGGTGCCAACAGCCTTTCAGATGCGGAACTGCTCGCCATATTTCTGCGAACCGGCACAGCCGGAATGCCGGTAATGGCACTGGCAAGACACCTTACCGACGAATTCGGCGGTCTCCGCGGCCTGATGACGGCCTCCCGAAGCCAGTTCTGTGCCATCAAAGGCCTAGGCAACGCCAAATACGCGCAGGTGCAGGCGGCCATGGAAATGGCCCGGCGGGTGATGGACGAGCCCCTGCGCCAGGGTGATCCGTTGCGATCCCCCGAGGATACCCGACGGTTCCTGAGCATCCGGCTGGCAACCTATCCCCACGAGGTTTTTGCAGGCCTGTTTCTGGACAACCGGCACCGGGTGATCCGCTATCAGGAGCTGTTCCGGGGCACCATTGACGGGGCCGCGGTCTATCCGCGGGAGGTGGTCCGCCAGGCGCTGGAAGTCAATGCCGCAGCGGTGATCTTCGCTCACAATCACCCATCCGGAGTGGCCGAACCCAGCCAGGCCGATGTATCGCTGACCCGCAGGCTGAAAGAAGCACTGGGGCTGGTGGATATCAGAGTCCTTGACCATATGGTGGTTGGCCACGGGGACATAATATCCCTTGCCGAACGGGGTCTGATGTGAATCGGGTTGCCGGCTACCCGCAAAGCCGGCCGGAATCCCAACAATTTTTTGCGTTGAGAGCTCCATTCTGGTATAAAAGCGTCCCTTTCTGGCGGCGTCTGGCGAGTAGCGTGCATTTCTTGGCACAAGCAAAACACCAGAAACGCGATTGAACGAATTTAAAACGTATTTTCAGGACCCTAGCTCAGGTCGGAGGCAAGTATGTCCAGAGTCTGTCAGGTTACCGGTAAGCGACCGGTATCCGGTAACAATGTTTCTCACGCGATGAACCACTCTCGTCGTCGTTTTCTGCCCAACCTGCAGCACCACCGCTTCTGGGTTGAGACAGAGAAGCGTTTTGTAAGGCTGCGCGTATCTACCAAAGGTATGCGTGTAATTGACAAGAAAGGCATTGACGCTGTGCTGGCCGATCTTCGTGCCCGCGGCGAGAAATTCTAAGGAGCCGCATCATGCGCGAAAAAATCAAGCTGGTTTCATCAGCAGGCACTGGTCACTTCTATACGACCAAGAAAAACAAGCGAAACACCCCGGAAAAAATCGAGATCAAGAAGTACGATCCGGTTGTCCGCAAGCATGTTTCGTATAAGGAAGCCAAGATCAAGTAAATCTGGTCTGGTCATCCGCAAAGCCTGGCACCTGCCAGGCTTTTTTTATGGCTGAGGACAGGGTGATATGCTGCAAATCAGTCAGAAAGTCCGCAAGTAACCTTTGGGCAGTTTGATGTCCAGGGCGACAGGCAGGTGGTCTGAAACCGGAAAGCGGACCACCTCGGAACGGCTGATTTCGAGACTGGGGCTCACCAGGATGTGGTCCAGCGCGCGCTCGGGCCGCCAGCTTGGAAAACTGTGGGCCGTTGCAGGCAAGGGAACCAGATTGGCGTGTTTCAGCGGTGTGTTGCTCAACAGTTGTTCAGCGTGGTTATTAAGGTCTCCCATCAAAACCACGTGCTGATAATCTGAAATCAGCTCCCGAATAAATCCGAGCTGCTTTTGCTGCGCTGCCTTGCTTAATGACAGGTGCAGCATCACCAGCACCAGGGGATCGTCTTCCGAACCATAGCGGGCAACAATTGCCCCGCGCCCCGGAATCAGCCCCGGTAACTTGTGCTCGTCCACACTTAAAGGCTTGTAACGGCTCAACAAACCATTGCTGTGCTGTGCCAGTTGCCCCATATTCCGATTGAGCTGCTGATACCAATAGGGTATTCCCGCCGCTTCCGCCAGGTACTGGACCTGGTTGATGTAACCACTTCGCAGGCTGCCGCCATCGCATTCCTGCAGGGCAACGACATCGTAGTTGCGTAACAGTGCGGCAATCCGGTCAAGATTCTCAATCCGTTTGCGATGGGGCAGCAGATGTTGCCAGCTTCGGGTCAGGTAATGTCGGTAAGAGGCGGTGTTGATCCCCACCTGGATATTAAAGGTGAGTAACCGGATTTGCCGGTCAGGCTCGAAATCCGGCACATGATCATCTCCGGAGCAGCTGCCCCTGACCACGTCAGAGGGCTTTAAGATAGTTTGCAGCTGCTTTTTGATGCGACTGTACATGAGTGGCATCTCTGCTCAGCAGTGCGCGTCTATCTTTCTTTCTCAACCAGATAGTCGACCACATCAAGAACCGCCTCATGGCTGCCTGCCATACGGGCGGTTACCCGATACTTGCCCGCAACAAGCATGGTCGGGGTGCCGGTCACCCTTGCACCGCGAACCTTGGAGTGCGCCTGCTGCAGTCGTGCGTTCACGCCAAAGCTGTTGTAGTTCTTGAGAAAGGCTTCCGCATCCACACCGTGCTCGGCAACAAAATCTGCCAGCGCTTCGCCCGAGTCGAGTTGCCGCCGCTCGCCTGCCAGTGCTTCAAAAAAAGCATCATGGACCTTGTCCAGCTCACCCATCGCCTCAACCGCGTAAAATGCTCTCGCGTGGGGCTGCCATGAAGCGCCCAGCGTGGCCGGGATTTTCACATAGTTGACATAATCGGGGGCGGTTTCAGCCCAGCTTTCAACGAAAGGCTTGAACGAATAGCAATGAGGGCAGCCGTACCAGAACACTTCAGCCACTTCGACGCCGGTGTCACTGGCCGTTCTTACCGGCATTTCGATAGCTTCATAATGCTGCCCTTCCTGATAGGACTGGGCATTGGCCTGGGACAGAAACAGCAGTGCGAAGATCAATACGGCAAGTGTTTGGACATTTCGGATCATTACTGTTCTCCGGTCTGTTAAGGAAATCTGGCTTGATTATGACTCAGTGTTGGCAAAAAGTTCCACCACCGGCAGATTAAAGCTCGGTTAAGCGCCGGTCTTTTCCGCCAAAATAAAAACCCCGCCGAAGCGGGGTTTGTTGGCGGTAACGGATACCCGGCTCAGTTGAGGCCTGACGCGTAGCTGGAGACCGCCTCGATCTCCTGGTCGGTCAGCTTGGCCGCGACGTCCATCATGATCGACGCATTCTGCCCCGCGTCGCGCTCACCAACGCGATAGGCCTTCAGTTGCGCGGCGACATATTCAGCGCTCTGGCCACTGAGGCGCGGATAACCGGCCGCTTCGATACCAGAACCATCGGGGCTGTGGCAACCGGCGCAGGCGGGCACACCGGAAGCCATGTTGCCGCCACGATACAGTGCCTCGCCCTGATCCACCAGGTCGGGATCGGCCTGGCCTATGGGCATGGACTGACTGTCAAAATATGCGGCCAGGTCCTGCAGGTCCTGATCGGAGTTGTTGTTCAGCAGCCCGGTCATGGACGGGATCATTCGCTCCTGCTCCTTGATCAGGACCAGTTGCTGATGCAGGTATTTCTCACCCAGCCCGGACAGTTTCGGGTAATTCGGTGCAATCGGCTCGGCTCCGCCAGCCCCGTGACAGCCCGCACATACCTGAGCGTTCGCCTCGCCTGCTTCAGGATTTCCGGCCCCGTGTGCGATCGCCGTGAGGCCGACACCGAGAACAACTCCTGCGATCAGTTTCTTCATGCTAGCTCCGCTTCTCTCATCCAAAAGTATTCTTCGTTATGCAGCCGGCAGGCACGGATCAAAACACACAAACCGAGGCTGATGGCGGCTACCCAAGGCGTTTAACCAGGAATTGGTGTAGCATTATACATTAATCCCTGACAACTGAAATCCAATAGGAGACCCAATCTCCGTGACCTCTGACGCGACGGCCAAAAGCCTTTCCTTCAACAGCGCCCGTTTTCTGATCAGCGCCTCGGTGCTGGAAGAATGTCCGGCCGACCATGGCGCGGAAGTCGCATTTGCCGGACGCTCGAATGCCGGCAAATCCAGCGCCATCAATACGATCACCACCAATGGCAAGCTGGCGCGGACCAGCAAGACCCCGGGCCGTACCCGGCTGATCAATTTTTTCTCCCTGAACCGGGACCACTGCCGCCTGGTGGACCTGCCCGGCTATGGCTACGCCCGAGTATCCCGGGACATGAAAGACGACTGGCAGAAGCACCTTGGCCATTATCTTAATGATCGCCGCAGCCTGCGTGGTCTGGTTCTGGTGATCGATATCCGCCATCCGCTGACCGACTTTGATCAGATGATGGTGGAATGGTGCGATCATAACAAGCTGCCGTTGATGATTCTTTGCACCAAAGCAGACAAACTGAAGTTTGGTCAGGCCAAAACCGCCATGCTCGGTATCGCCAGAAAACTGGAGGCTGTCGAATGTCTGGAACATCTGGTGATGTTCTCGGCAACTTCCAAACAGGGGCTGGACGAAACGAGAGAAGCACTGGCTGGCTGGTTTGAGGAGTGACAGGATCAGGCCAGCCAATAAAAAAACGGCCTGCCAAGGCGACAGGCCGCGAAACGTCAGGGTTTAAGACGCACTAGAACCTGAGCCCTCTTTGATATCTGTAGCAAAGATCACGCTCAGGAAGACGCCCGCAATGTCCGGATTGCCGACGTCCTGCACCTGTGACAGCAACATTCCGCCGGAGTTCCCTGCTATCTCACACTAGTGTCTGTCTCCCGCCACCAGGGCAACGCCGCGCTTTTGCTCCTGCAGTTCGGGACGGTATTTTTCCCGCAGGATCATGACCCGTTCCCGGTATTCCGGAGTCAGATAGGGAATTTCCAGAGTCAGCACCTGATAGATGGCCTGCTTCAGATGCGTCAGCGACAGGCTGCCGTCGCCCTCACTGGCGCGGGCTGTTTTCAGATAGGCCATCCAGTTGGTGATGATCAGCCAGACGTTCAGCGACATCGCGGACCTCAGATCTTCAGGCTGGAGGTAAATAATGCCGGCCTCTGCGAGTTTCTCGTAAATGCGGTTGATCGCGGCCAGGCAGCGGTTGGTAAATTCCCGGTAGTCCTCCCGCAGCCGCCGGTCGCTGTCCAGCAGATATTCCAGGTCCCGGTGAAAGAAACGGTAACTCCAGAGCCCGTCAAACACCGACTCCAGGTAGAAGGTCAGGTCGTCCAGAGTAAGCGGCCGGTTTTCCGGAATTTCGAGATAGAAATCCACCAGCTTTTCATACTCGAGAAAGATCTCGTAAATAATGTCGGACTTGTTGCGGAAATGGTAATAGAGGTTACCGGGCGAAATCGCAAGGTGCGCCGCAATGTGGTTGGTGGTGACATTGCGCTCTCCGCGCTCGTTAAAAAGTTCCAGACTGGAGAGCAGAATCCGGTCTCTGGTTTTCATGGGCTCGGCTCCCTGCGGACTTGACTGCCTAGAGTATATACTCTAATAATACCGCATAGTGCAAACTGCGCATTTTTTCACCATTGCCGACAGGCCTGGCAGACCCCATTGCAAAACCTGGCAAGGGCGCTGCAAGGCCGGAGCATCGCACGGAGAATCCGATTATGGTTGCCACCGTTGTGCAACTGACCGAAAGCAAAAAACAGATTCAGCACAATCACCGCATTTTTGATGATCAGAAGAAGGCATTCCGCAATCATCCCATGCCTTCCCTGACCGAGCGGCAGGAAAACCTGAAACGCCTCAAACGCGTGCTGCTGGCCAATCAGGACCGGTTGCTGGAGGCCATGGACCACGATTTCAGTTGCCGCTCCAGAGATGAATCGCTGATTGCGGAGGTCATGCCCTCGATTCAGGGTATCAACTACACCCTGAAAAATCTGGGGGGCTGGATGAAGCCTTCCAAACGCCATGTCTCCATGCTGTTCCAGCCCGCCAGCAATCAGGTACATTACCAGCCTAAAGGTGTGGTGGGTGTGATTGTTCCCTGGAACTATCCTTTGTACCTTGCGGTGGGCCCCCTGGTCGCTTCGTTGTCAGCCGGCAACCGCACCATGATCAAGATGTCTGAGTATACGCCACACACCTCGGCCCTGTTCCGCGAACTGATTGAGTCCGCTTTCCCGGAAGACCTGGTCAGCACCGTCATTGGTGAGGCAGACGTTGCGGCGGATTTCTCGGCCCTGCCCTTCGACCACCTTTTGTTCACCGGCTCCACGACCGTGGGCAAACTGGTAATGAAGGCCGCGGCGGAAAACCTCACACCAGTGACCCTGGAGCTTGGTGGCAAATCACCGGCGATTGTTGCCGCTGACGTGCCCCTGGAAGATGCTGCCCAGCGTATCGGCTTCGGCAAGGCGCTGAATGCGGGCCAGACCTGTGTTGCGCCGGATTACGTACTTTGTCCCACCGACCGGATACCGGCCTTCGTGGACGAATTCCGCAACCAGTTCACTGCCATGTACCCGACCCTGCGGGATAACGATGATTACACCGCTATTATTAATGAGCGGCAGTACAGCCGGCTCCAGGGGTACCTGGAAGATGCCAGAGCCAAGGGTGCCGAGCTGATCGAGATAAACCCGGCGCAGGAAGATATGAAGGACGGCACCCGCAAGATGCCGATTACTCTGGTGCTGAACACCACGGCGGACATGAAGCTGATGCAGGATGAAATCTTCGGGCCGATCCTGCCCGTCATCAGCTACGGCAACCTGGACGAGGCCATTCATTACATCAATGACCGGCCCCGCCCACTGGCGCTGTACTACTTCGGCTATGACCGGTCACATCAGGAATACGTAACCAACAACACCCACTCCGGAGGCATGTGCATCAATGATGCACTCATGCACGTTGCCCAGGACGACCTGCCCTTCGGCGGCGTGGGTGATTCCGGCATGGGCCACTATCATGGCAAGGAAGGTTTCATGACCTTTTCCCATCATCGGGCCATTTTCAGCAAACAACGTTTCAACAGTGGCAAATTTGTTTACGCACCGCATGGTACGGCTGCCCACAAGTTGATATACAAGCTGTTTATCCGCTAAATACCGGCACGGCAACAAGGGGAAGGGAAATGCGGAGTACAGACGACCCTGCCCGGGAAGCTGCCATCGTCGTTTTGGTTCGCGGGGAGGGGTGCTATCCTGCCGGTATTGATGAACAAGGAGCACCAAATGACAAAAGTCATCTACCCCGGCACTTTTGACCCCATCACCAACGGCCATACGGACCTGATTGAGCGTGCGGGCCGGCTTTTTGACGAAGTTGTCGTTGCCATTGCCTACAATCCGAAAAAATCCCCGCTTCTTAACCTGGATGAACGCTGCCAACTGGTGGCAACCGCCACCGCCCACCTGCCCAATGTGACCGTGACCGGATTCAGCAACCTGCTGGCGGATTTCGTTCGGGAACAGGGCGCGACCGTCATAATGCGTGGGTTAAGAGCGGTCTCGGATTTTGAATTTGAATTCCAGCTCGCCGACATGAACCGCCGGCTGGCACCAGAGGTCGAGAGCATGTTTCTGACGCCGGCCAATCACCTGTCCTACATCTCCTCGACGCTGATCCGCGAAATTGCCTCTCTGGGCGGCGATGTCTCCGAGTTTGTCGACCCGGCGGTTCAGCAAGCCCTGCGGAAGAAATTCGCCGACCGCCCCTCAGAAGATGGGCGGTAGTGGCAACACGTTTCCGTTGATGGTCAGCGCCATATCCTCCAGCGTGCCGGCCATGCGCAGACGATTCCCTTCCTGCACCACCATGCCATCCTCGACCAGGGGAGCTATCTGCAGAGCGAGGGCCTGATTATTGTCCACCAGAGCAGCCGGCATGCTGATATCGAAATTGCCGGTCAGTCCCTGCATTACCATCATCGCCCGGGATTTTTCCTGCTCCGACAGTTGCGGATGGCGAATCATCAGTTCACCCCTGACCGGTCCTTCCGGCGTGCTCAGATCAATCGTCGGCAACCCGAAACTGAAGCCTTCCGCTGCCAGCCCCAGGATGGCAGCGTTGACCCGCTGAAAGGACTGCATCTGCTGTTCCATCACGGCCCGGGGATTCGTCTCAGCTGCCGGGTTCACGGCCGCCTGCTGCATGTCGTTAACGGCCGATGAGATTTCATCAAGACTTGTCACATCCAGACCGTCGAACATGACCTGAATTTCGTGCGGGCCGGAATCCCGGTCATCGACGGTAAGCTTGTCCAGGCGGATGCTGGATTCTCCGTTCAGCCGCGCGCCCGCATCTGAGACATCGGAACTGCTGACCACAGACAAACCTTCGAAACGTACAGGGGATTGCTGTGGCAGCTCAAAACCGAGGCCGGCCAGTTCGACTCTGCCGCTGCCGAGCCAGAGATTGCCTGTCAGGCGCTCCATCGTCTGTTCCACCCGGAAATCGGTCATGGCAATCTTTACATCGGGCCCGGCCAGGGTCAGGCCCGGCCACTGCACCCGGATATCCACTTCAGTGCCCGCCGAGCCGATATCGGCACGACCATAGGCCCGGGCACTGGTCAGTGTCTCATCGGTGTCCCGGTCAGCGACGTCTACCGCGGGCACTGTTATTTCCACAGTTGCGGTGCCCCAGATGCGGGTTTCGAGAGTCAGGCGAGGTTTTTCATCGGGAAAGAATTTCTCGACATCGGCTGTCGCACTGTCCGCAGTGGAAAAATCCATCAGGCTACCGGTAACACCGTGACTGACCCGGGCCTGATACTCAATCCGCCGGATTTCCCCGCTGTCCGGCACCACCAGCGTGACATAGCCACGGACACTGGCGTCAAGATAACCACGGTCGTAGTCCCGGGTTTCCAGCCGCAGAACATCCTGGGCGCTATTGAACCCGGTCGCCACGCCCTGCCATTGGCGCTCGGTATAATAGCCAACACCCCAGGGGGCGGCAGCAGCGACTCCCAGCGTTAAAATGCCGACCACCAGCCATCGTGTTTTCAAATTCCGTTCTCCCTGCAGCGCCCGGCCGTCGGTTATTGTGATGTACCGGTCAGCCGGTCCAGCAGAACCAGTTGCGACGCCAGACGCTCCTCGCCCTCCGCCGGCCGGTTCTGAATGTAACTGCCGTCGGACTGCAGGATCCAGGACTGGCAATTGTCCGCAAGGTAAGTGTCCAGATCCTCCCGCAGTCGCGCCGAAAGCGACGGATCTTCTATCGGAAACGCCGTCTCGACCCGGCTCAGCAGATTCCGCTCCATGCCGTCGGCGCTTGAACAATAAACGTCAGGATGGCCATCGTTGCCGAAATAATAGACCCGCGTATGCTCCAGAAAACGACCAATGATCGAACGCACCCGGATATTCTCGGACAGACCCGGCACTTCGGGTCGCAGACAGCACACGCCGCGAATAATCAGATCAATCTTGACCCCGGCCTGGGAGGCGCGGTAAAGCGCCTTGATCAGTTCACGTTCGGTCAGGGCATTGAACTTGAAAATGATCCGGCCCTTGTCACCCAGTTCGGCTTCGCGATCCACCAGCGCCAGCAGACGAGCGTGAAGCGTGAAGGGCGAGTGAAACAGTTTCTTGATTTTCAGAGCCTTGCCCATACCCGTCAGCTGCTGGAACAGCTTGTTCACGTCATCGCTGATGGACTCGTCGCAGGTCATGAAGCTGTAGTCCGTGTACAACCTGGCATTGCCCGCGTGATAGTTGCCTGTACCCAGGTGAACATACCGGCGCAGACGCCCTTCCTCCCGTCGCACAATCAGGATCATCTTGGCGTGTGTCTTGTAGCCCACCACACCGTAAACCACGATCACCCCGGCCTCCTGCAGACGGCTGGCGAGCTCCAGGTTTTCGGCTTCGCTGAACCTTGCCCTGAGCTCGATGATGGCCGTCACTTCCTTGCCGCGCCGGGCGGCATCCATCAATGCCTCGACGATCTCGGAATCCGCACCGGTACGGTAAAGAGTCTGGCGGATGGCCAGCACCTGGGAATCCTTGGCGGCCTGGCGCAACAGATCCACCACCGGACTGAAGTTTTCATAAGGGTGCAGCAGCAACAAAGGCCGTTTGCGGATCGCATCGAACATGGAGTCCTTGCTGCGGATAGACCGGGGTATCGACGGCGAGAAATTGGAATAGGTCAGGTCCGGCCGGTCCACCAGGCCACCGACCGCCATCAGGCGCGTCAGGTTTACCGGACCATGAACCAGGTAAAGATCCCTATCGGTCAGGCCGAATTCCCGCAACAGGAAACGCACCAGTTCTTCCGGGCAGTTATCCGCCACTTCCAGTCGCACACCATCACCAAAGCGACGACTGAGCAACTCACCCCGCAAGGCGGACGCCAGATCTTCCAGGTCGTCCTCCAGCTCGAGGTCGGCGTTCCGGGTCAGGCGGAACTGATAGCAGCCCTTAACTTCCATACCCGGGAAAAGCTCTTCGGCGTGGGCGTGAATCATCGACGACAGGAACACCAGGTTCTCGCCGCCGCTGCAGATATCATCCGGCAGCCGCACCAGTCGCGGCAGGGAACGGGGCGCCGGCACGATTGCCATACCGGTCTCGCGGCCGAAGGCGTCTTTGCCATCCAGCTCGACAATAAAGTTCAGGCTTTTATTCACCAGTCGCGGGAATGGATGGGACGGGTCCAGCCCGATCGGGCTCACCACTGGCAGAATCTCGTCCTCAAAGTAGTGGCGCACCCACTCGGCCTGCTCTGCGGTCCATTCCCGGCGCCGGACAAAATGAATGTTCTCCCGCTCCATTTCCGGGATCAGAATATCGTTCAGAATCTCGTACTGTTCGCGGATGTACTCGTGGGCCACCCGGCTGATTTCCCCAAGCACCTCTTCCGGCATCATGCCGTCGGAACCCAGGGTTTCACGGCCGTATTTGATCTGCTGGCGCAGCCCCGCCACCCGGATTTCGAAAAATTCATCCATGTTGCTGCTGAAGATGCAGCAGAACATCAGCCGGTTAAGTAGCGGGTGTGTGGTATCGAGGGCCTGTTTCAGCACCCGGTAGTTGAACTGGAGCTGGCTCAGTTCCCGGTTGAAATAATTCTGCCGGGCAGACACGTTAACGTCACCACCGGGCTCTGGCAGTTCTACCGGCGCCGGCACGCTATCGGGCCGGGATGCGCTGTCCTGATTCGCTGATTCCGTCGTCATTGCTCATTCATTCCACTGTTGCTCCGCATTCCGGCTTACCGGGGAGGGCCTGGCCTGAAGCTTTCGATATCAGGCTGCTCAGGTTGATTTCATCAGCCGGGCTGCTCTTACCGCAAAATAGGTCAGGATGGCATCAGCACCGGCTCTTCGCATGGCTATCAGGCTTTCCATCATCACCGCATCACCGTCCAGCCAGCCGTTTTCCGCTGCGGCCATATGCATGGCGTATTCACCGCTGACCTGGTAGACAAATGTCGGAACCTGCAGTTCCTGTTTCACCCGGCGGACAATATCCAGATAAGGCATGCCTGGTTTGATCATGACCATGTCGGCACCTTCCGCGATATCCATTGCAACTTCATGAATCGCTTCGTCGCTGTTGGCCGGGTCCATCTGGTAGGTCGCCTTGTTGCCCTTGCCCAGATTGCCTGCCGAGCCGACCGCATCGCGGAAGGGCCCGTAGTAGCTGGAGGCGTATTTCGCAGCATAGGCAAGAATACGGGTGTTTACATGGCCTGCATTTTCCAGCGCTTCACGGATGGCGGCCACCCTGCCATCCATCATGTCAGACGGCGCCACAACATCCGCACCGGCGGCCGCATGGGACAGAGCCTGACGAACCAGCGCCTCAATCGTGACATCATTCAGCACATAGCCCTGATCGTCGATAATGCCGTCCTGGCCGTGGGTGGTGAACGGGTCCAGTGCCACATCGGTGATTACGCCAAGGTCCGGAAACGCACGCTTGAGCGCTCTGACAGCGCGCTGCGCCAGGCCCTCCGGATCCCAGGCGCCGGAGCCGGACAGGTCCTTGCGCTCGGCAGCTACCACCGGAAACAGGGCAATCGCCGGAACCCCCAGCGACACCAGCTCACCCGCCTGTTCCAGCAGAAGGTCAATGCTCAGGCGCTCGACACCGGGCATGGATGCCACGGCTTCCCGTTGCTCTTCCCCCTCAAGCACAAACACCGGAAAAATCAGGTTGTCGACGCTCAGCCGGTTCTCCCGGGTCATTCGGCGGGAAAAGTCATCAGCACGGTTTCGACGTAGACGGGTACCGGGGTAACGACGGTTGACCGGTGAACTCACACAGTTTCTCCTCTGCCTTGATGAAAGTCTCTACCTCCATCATACACGGCCACAAGGAGTCAGGGCAGGCCAGTCAACCGGTTCCCTCAAATGGTTCCGTCGGGCCGGAGCGGGTTCCAGCGGTAGCCGGCTGGTTATAGCGAATGGCTGTTAAAACTGATCTCGACCTTTCTGGGTGCGTCGTTTCTGAAAGCCGTGTTCACTTCCTCAATCCTGCCGCCCCGACTGAGAAAAGCCTCAATGTCACGCTGCAGCTGGGCCCTGATACGGGCGCGACCGGCAACGGTATGAGTGTCCTCACTGTCAAGAAACCAGTTTCCGGAATGCTCCAGATTGCTTTCGTCGAACTCGCTCATGGCGTCTCTCCTGCAACGAAAACAGTAAACCGGGCGTCTTTACGCCCGAATCAACGGAAATCCTGTACAACCCCCGTCTTGGCATCTTTATAATGCGGTTTCAGTGACGGCGCTATTTCCTCCCGAAGTCTTTTTTGTAATTTTTTGTAACATGTTTCATGAAACTGTTTTAAAAAGATAAAACCGAAGCTCTGGACTGAATTCATGCGTTGACGGAAGAAATGAATAATGGTTCACTAGTTACAGGAATGCAGGATGCCCTATCGTGAAACTGAAAAGATGCGCAATCGCAAAGCTCAGGCTCGCCGGCGCATCATCGAATGTACGCAGCAATGCATTGCCGAAGGCGGCTTTCGCAATGCCCGCGTTACCAGCATTGCCGAAGGCTCCGGGGTGGCCACCGGGACCATATACCGGCACTTTGAGTCCAAGGAAGACCTGTTTGCCGAAATCTTCCGCATCGCGACCCAGATAGAAGTCGACAAGGTAGCCGAAGCATTGGCGAGCGAGGGCAACGCCGTCCTCAGGCTGGAAAGAGCTTTACGTCAGTTTGCGGTCAGAGCCCTGAGAAGCCCGACCGTCGCCTGGGCACTGATTGCCGAGCCGGTCGACCCGAAAGTTGAAGAAGAGCGACTCAAATTCCGCCGCGCTTACGCGGAGTTACTGGAAAGCGCCATCGAACAGGGCATGGCCGAAGGGAGTCTGCCGCAGCAACAGGCATCCCGGAGCAGTGCCTGCCTGGTAGGCGCAATCGCCGAAAGTCTGGTAGGGCCGTTATCGCCGTCAGTGGCGAATGCACAATCCCTGGCCAGTAATAACGACAGTCAGCCGCTGGTCGACTCCATCATATGTTTTTGCATGCAGGGGCTGACTGGCAATCGGAGGTAAATATGAACGCCCGCCAGCCAGCGCCCGGCTATGCCCAGACCCACGAGGTACTCAATCAGCCTCCGGCCCTGGAAAACTACAATCTGTTCAAACAGGATACGGCCCTACAGGAAGCGGTTGCCCGTGAGGGCGCAGTGGCCGCCATTGCGGACCTCGACCGCTTTGGCGCCTGGGCAGGCTCGGCAGGCGCCATTGAGCTGGGATTCCAGGCCAATGCCAGCAAGCCCGGCTTCGATACCCACGATCGTTTTGGCCACCGGGTTGATCAGGTCAACTTTCATCCGGCGTACCATCAGCTGATGACAAAAGCCGTGGAGGAAGGTCTGCACAGCAGTCCCTGGACTCACCCTGGCGAGGGCTCCAACGTAGCACGGGCCGCAAAATACTATATGCATTCCCAGGTTGAAGCCGCCCACTGCTGCCCGATTACCATGACCTTCGCAGCCGTACCTTCGATCCGCAAGCAGCCGGAACTGGCGGCACTCTGGGAACCGAAAATCCTGGCCAACCAGTATGATCCGGCCAACTGCCCGGACACCAAAAAGCAGTCGGTCACCATCGGCATGGCGATGACCGAAAAACAGGGCGGCAGTGACGTGCGCGCCAACACCACCAAGGCCTACCCGGTCGGAACCAGCGGCCCCGGTCAGGCCTATGAACTGGTCGGCCACAAGTGGTTCGTATCGGCCCCGATGTGCGATGCATTTTTGGTGCTGGCCCAGACCAGCGGCGGGCTGTCCTGTTTCCTGATGCCCCGCTGGCGTCCGGATGGCAGCAAGAACCCTTGGCAGGTCCAGCGCCTGAAAAGCAAGATGGGCAATGTGGCCAATGCTTCCAGCGAAGCCGAACTGCGGGGTGCGCTGGCCTGGATGGTGGGCGAAGAAGGCCGTGGCGTGCCCACCATCATCGAAATGGTCGCCATGACCCGCTTCGACTGCATGATCGGCAGTTCAGCAGGCATGCGCCAGGCCCTGGCGCAGGCAACACACCACTGCCGCCACCGCAGCGCCTTTGGTCAACACCTGAACAAACAGCCGCTGATGCAGAACGTACTGGCCGATCTGGCACTGGAAAGCGAAGCGGCGATGGCCTACACCCTGCGAGTTGCCCGCGCGCTCGACAACCAGCATCTGGAACACGAACGCCTGCTGGCAAGACTGGCCACCCCCGTCGGCAAATACTGGATCTGCAAACGCACCCCCAATCATGCCTATGAGTCCATGGAGTGCCTGGGTGGCAACGGCGTGATCGAAGATTGCATCATGCCACGGCTGTTGCGGGAATCACCGGTAAATGCCATCTGGGAGGGCAGTGGCAATGTGCAGTGTCTGGATACTCTGAGAGCATTACAGAAAGAGCCGGACACCCTGGACGCCTTCTTCAGCGAGGCCAGCATCGCCAGCGGTACCGACCCGCACTTTGATCGGTTTCTGGCCCGGCTGAAGCACGACTTTACCGATATCGGCGACTTCGAGTACCGGGCCCGCAATCTGGTAGACCGGCTGGCATTGCTGATGCAGGCTGCCCTGATGCTGCGCCATTCCGACCCTGCGGCGGCCGACGCTTTCTGTGCTTCGCGACTGGCTTACACCGGCGGACTGAACTATGGCAACCTTCCCCCGGGGCTGGACACTTTGCGCATTATCCGCCGGGCAACTCCTGTAGTAGACTGACCGAAAGGCACCTTCCAACACAGTGAACGCTCATGTCCGATGCGCTGCGCAAGCTTCTGAACACCGAAAACTCCCCGCCGGTGATTACTCCCCATGTGGGCGTTCTCACCCTGCATTTTCAGCTTTATGGATGTGAGGATCTGAAGGCAAAGCGCAAGGTTTTCACCGCACTGAAAGCAATATGGGGCAAAGAGCCCGACCTGGCCGTTGCCGAAACAGCGGATCAGGAAGCGCTGGATTGCGCCACCTGGACCATTGCCGCACTGGGCGGGTCCTCGCGGCAAATTTCCGAGCGTCTGGATCAGGTTGAAAAAGCCATCGAAGAACGGGTGGACGCGGCTATTCTCGATGTACACCGGGAAATTCTCTGATCCTGTGCCGGCCCGGCTCGCTGTGGCGTCTGACCGCGTGGCGCCGTATACTACGGGCCCTCAAGGGAGAGCGGCGTCCATGCCCGCCGGTCAACAACAGATTGCATTTACCTTCCACAAGGCACCCGGGATGGGCCTGTGGTTGACCACTCAAAGTGTGTGGCCCCTATGAACGGAAAGAAAAAGTCAGCCCAGGCCTCGGTTGAAGCCATGCATCGCGTGTTCACGGTGCCTGAAGCCCCGGAATCAACCCTTAGCCGCATCGATCAGAACATCTCCCGCAATCTGGCCGGGTTTCTTCAGGAACACATTGTCGCGGTTGAACGGGACCTGGCCGAGGTTGAAAAAGACTTTTCCGAATACGACATCCCGGAAAAGCCCGTTTTCGTCTCGGAGCAGGCGCAGTTCCTGCTGGAAAAACTGGTGGCCAATTCGGTTCACACTGCGTCCCCGAGCTTTCTCGGCCACATGACGTCGGCACTGCCTTATTTCATGCTGCCGCTGTCGAAGATAATGATTGCCCTTAACCAGAATCTGGTGAAAACCGAAACCTCCAAGGCCTTCACGCCCATGGAGAGACAGGTGCTGGGCATGATTCACCGGCTGGTCTACCAGCAGGACGGTGCCTTTTACCGCAAGTGGATGCATGACCCCGGCCATGCTCTCGGCGCCATGTGCTCCGGCGGCACTGTTGCAAACCTGACAGCCCTTTGGGTTGCCCGCAATAACGCCTTCCCCGCAGAAGGCAGTTTCCGGGGCATCCATCAGGAAGGCCTGTTCCGGGCCCTGCGTTACTACGGCTGTGAGGGCGCCGCCATTCTGGTGTCCCGCCGGGGCCACTATTCGCTCCGCAAGGCGGCGGATGTACTCGGCCTGGGCCGTGAATTCCTGGTGGCGGTTGACACTGACCATGACAACCGGATCAATACCGATGCCCTGCGGAAAAAATGCCTCGAACTGCACCGCCAGAAAATCCGGGTGATGGCCATCTGTGGCATCGCAGGCACCACCGAAACCGGCAATATAGATCCACTGGACGCGATGGCAGACATTGCCAAGGAATTTGGCGCCCACTTCCATGTGGACGCGGCCTGGGGCGGCCCGACGCTGTTCTCACGCACCTACCGCGGGCTGATGCGGGGCATCGAGCGGGCCGACTCGGTAACCTTTGACGCCCACAAACAACTTTACGTTCCCATGGGTGCGGGCCTGGTGGTATTCCGGGATCCGGCGCTGGCAAGCGCAGTGGAGCACCATGCCCAGTACATAATCCGCAAGGGCTCAAGGGATCTGGGCAGCAACACGCTGGAAGGCTCCCGCCCCGGTATGTGCATGCTGATCCATTCCGGCCTCAAGATTCTGGCGCGGGAAGGCTACGAAATCCTGATTGATCAGGGCATAGAAAAGGCCCGGACCTTTGCGGAAATGATTGACGACGAACCGGATTTCGAGCTTGTTACCCGGCCGGAGCTGAACATTCTGACCTATCGCTATTGTCCTGAAAACGTGCAGCAGGCGCTGCAAAGTGCCACCCCAGACCAGTTGGAAAAGCTGAACACCTGCCTGAACCGCATCACCAAGTTCCTCCAGAAAACCCAGCGGGAACGCGGCAAGGCCTTCGTTTCACGGACCCGACTGGAACCAGCCCGCTACAGCCATTTCCCGTGTATCGTATTCCGGGTGGTTCTCGCCAATCCGCTGACCACCCCCGATATCCTGACGGACATTCTGGCAGAGCAGCGGGAACTGGCAAAAGAAGAGAGTATTCAGGACGAAATCACCATCCTTCAGCAAATGGCAGAGGCTGTTCTGCAGGGTCCCGGGCATGGCCTGAAGCACGCCTGAGGCCCCGATGTAGCGTAAGACAGGCTCAGTAAAGCGCTTCCTCGTCGTCCAGCACCTCGTCCAGAATATCCAGAAACATGCGATCAGCGTCGCTCCAGTTTTCCGGAATCCGGATGGTGGTGTTGGCGCTGATTTCCCGCGCAATTTTCTCGTCGGCGTCCTGCTGGTCACGATATTTACGGGCAATTTCAACGGATTTGACCGCAATCGTGGGATCGCTGAGGACCTTCTTGATAAACACCCTGAGCTCGCCAATGACTTTTGACTGACGGCTTTCTGAAGCTGAACTCATTTATCCATCCCCTTGCAAAAAGCATTTCGAAGCAAACAGCCCCGCTCTGACATGCCCTAGTATGGGCCAAATGCCCCAACCTGTGCCAGACCCTGTTGTCGCCCGCCTGATAAAACCGGACCAGGGCACGCCAGTGCTCAAAGCCACTACAATAACCTGTCTTTTGCGTTAAGGAGCCTCTGAATGACTCCCGGATTGCCTCTGGCTATCGGACAGATCCCCGTACGCTCGGCCTCCGCCCTTTAGCGCTTATTGTTCCTGCGCCGCGCCTAAGGTCCTGAAAAGACCTGTCCACTTACTTTGTTATTCATTAGTATGCCTACGAATTTCAAGCAAACCAGAAAAGCGATCTAAGGATGCAATATGGCCTCAATCCGGATTCTGGTGGGCAGCGTTTACGGCACTGCGCTGATGACCGCCAGAGAACTGAAAAAGAGCCTCGAACCCGAAGGCCACACCCTGATAATCAACGAGCAGCCGGAGCTGTCGGACATCACCAACAATACGGACCCGCTTCTTGTCTGCACATCGACGACCGGTCAGGGTGAGGTACCGCCCAACCTTCTGCCATTCTACCTGGAACTGCGTGATACCCTTCCCCAGCAACCCGGTCGCCCTTTCGGTGTCATCGTGCTGGGCGACAGCTCTTATGGCGACACCTTCTGTGGCGCGGGCGATCTTCTCGAGGAGGCACTGCTGGAGACCGGTGCCCGCAAAACCGGCGATACTCTGAAAATCGATGCCCTGGAAACCCCGGAACCCGCTGACGAAGCTCTGCCATGGCTGAGGACGTGGCTGGCGCAGCTGTAAACAGCGCTGAAGGCTCTCTTAACAGCGCTGAAGGCTCTCTCCGGCAACCGGGCTAGCCGCGCTTGCGGATCAGGGCCTCCTGGGCGGTGGACGCCACCAGCCGGCCCGCCGTATCGTAAAAGCTGCCACGATTGAAACCACGCCCACCAGAGGCGCTGGGACTATCCATGTCATAAAGCAGCCACTCATCCATCCGGAACGGGCGATGGAACCAGATGGCGTGATCCAGGCTGGCCAGCTGCAGCCCCCGGCTCAGAATCGTTACCCCGTGGGGGCCGAGCGAGGTACCCAGAAACTCAAAGTCCGAGGCATAGGCCAGCAGACAGCAGTGCAGCATAGGGTCATCCGGCAGCTCCCCCCGGGCGCGAAACCAGCTCTGCTGGTAAGGCGGGCGCGGATCCGGCTGCAGCGAACTGACAGGATTCACAGGCCGGATTTCAATCGGGCGGTTGCGGGTAAGCTTTGCCCGCTTATGCTCGGGCACATCCGGCGCCAGAATTTTTCCGTAATCCTGCTCTGACCCGAGTTCTTCGGGCCCCGGCGTTTCCGGTTTATCAAACTGATGATCGAAGCCTTCCTCCGCGACCTGAAACGACATCGAGCCGGTGAGGATTTCTTTTCCCCGCTGACGGGCGATCACCCGGCGCACAGAGAAAGTGCCGCCATCCCGTACCCGCTGGACTTCGTAATCAATAGGCAGCTGGTGGTTACCCGGCCGCAAAAAATAGGCGTGCATTGAATGCGGCCCGCGATTTTCAACGCTGCGGCTGGCCGCCATCAACGCCTGGCCAAGTACCTGGCCGCCGAACACATTGGGAAAGCCGAGGTCTTCACTGTCACCCTGAAAGTGATCGTTGCCGGTTTCGGCAAGGTCCAGTAATTCCACCAGCCTGCGGGTTACGTCGAGCATTACTTCTCCTGTTGAGCACACGATTGTTTGCCAGCTCCGCCTAGCAGTGGATCGGCGGTACTTCCTTTGCGAGCGCCTGTTTTTCCGAAACGTAACGGCCGGTCACAGCGAACCCCAGCAGTTGTCCGTCGCCGGCTCTGAACAGGGCCTGTACATTCTCGCCGTCCGTTTCCACTTCCCACTCGCCCTCTGCGTCAGCAGGCGGGGGATAAACGGCGGCAGGACAGCAGGGAGTTTTGACGATAACCGGCATGACGCCATAGGCCACTTCGGTTCTTTCACCAGCCAGAGTTCTGGCCAGGGCACGGGCACAGGCCATCAGGGGCATCACATAAGGCAGCACCATGCCGTCAACCTCGGCGCAATCGCCCAGAGCGTAGACATCCGGTGCCGAGGTTTCCAGTGCCCGGTTCACCACA
>NZ_DATFKH010000117.1:0-48480 GCF_035268745.1 Marinobacter sp. | reverse complement strand
TGCTTAACTCCCTGCGTCTGTTCCTGTTGCCGGAGAACAACTTCAAGAACAGCCGCAAGAAGTTCGCCTTCCGCAATGCCAGCGCCGGCAGCTTTTACACCAATGAGGAAAGCTACCAGCATTACTTCCCCAGCCAGTTCAGTTTCCTGATCATGGAAGCCGAGAACCCGGCCGGGGTGCATTGCCAGATTCTGTACCGCGACAGCGCCAGCCAGCTCAGCTACGGTCGTGCCTTTGTGCCGGTGGGTTATGACCAGCTGCGGCCGCTGTTCTGGAACGGTGACGATGAGGACGGTATCGGCCAGGCGGTGCCGGAGCTGTCGTTCAGCCGCCTGTCAGAGACCCTGAAAAAGCTCTCCAGAGAAACCCGGCTGGTGAATGACCCGGCCAGACTCAAGCAGATGCTGTACAGCAGCGAGTTGATGAACGCGGATGCGGTGCGCTATTCCGTGCTGCCCCTGGGTGAGTCTGACGAGCGCCGGGTGCAGTCGCTGCGCACGCTGATTCTGCTGCTGTTCGAAATGAAGGCGGACGATCAGGCCATGGCCAACGCGGTGGCCAGCATTATCGAGGCGGACAAGAAGTTTGCTGACGACGCCTTTGATTTCAATATTGATGACTTCCTCAATCGGCATGACCAGTTAAAGCAGCAACAAACCCAACTGAACCGGATCGAGAAAGAGCGTTCCCGATTTGACAAGCTTTACCGGGATTATCAGGCCTATCAGAGCCTGCTTCGCAGCCAGCATGAGTTTGCGGCGTTTCGGGATGGCGTGGCCAATGCCCTGGAGGATATTGGCACCAGACGCAAAGCGGCGGTAGAGGCGTTCAATGAACAGAACGACATTCTGCGCCATGTGCTGCAGGCCCTGAAGAAACTGGAACAGGAGTCGGAGGGCCTGAAGGGCGAGATCCGTTCCGCCGACCGTCGCATCAAACAGTCCGAACAGAATCAGAAAGACGGCGATCTGCTGCTGTCCCAATATGGTGACATTACCCTGCAGGAAATCGAGGACATCCAGCGAGAGGAACTCGTGAGCAGGAAAGGGCATCTGGCGGCATTGAAGAGTGCCGCCCAGGCGGAAATCCGGCTGGAGCAGATTCAGCACGAAAAGCAGAAACTGGAGCGCAAGCTCGAAAATCTGAAAGAACGTGAAAGCAGGCAACGATGGCAGTTGCAGAACCAGCTGGACGAGGCCACTGCGGCACCGCTGCAGGCTGTGGACCCCCGGTTGGTGATGGCCAGTCCGGGGCAGGATCTGGATGCCGACACCAGGGCCGCGATCGAAGCCTTTGCCCGGTTGTTTGTGCCCAATGCCAAAGGCTTTGACTGGTTCGATGCCGAATACCCGGCCCAGCCGACGCGGCAGAGCAACTTCGCCGAGCAGCGCCGGCACATCGAGGGAGAGCTTCATGGGCTGGAAAAGGAACGTTCCGAGCTGGCGGACACCACCAATCAGGAACACGACAGGCCCCGGCTGATCGAGCGCACGGAAAAAGACATCCGTGCCATCGAGAAAGACCTGGACACCCTGAGCCGATACCCGGCAGCCGCGACCACCCTGCGGGACGCCACCGGGGAAAAGCAGGCGGCTGAAGAACAGTTGGCCAGACTGGACGAGCAGGCCCGGCTGGAGCAGCAGAAGCAGGATGCCGTGCAGCAAAAGGCCGCCCGGGCCAGAGCCGAAAAAGAGCGAGTCGAAGAGCGGGAGCGGGAACTGGCGGGTCTCAGCCGCAGTGTCGGAACCGTGGCGCACCGGTTCCCGCATCTGAAAGTCGTTACGGCTGAGCAGCCGCTGGATATTGAGCAGGTGTCTGTCGCCGCGTTCGATGACCTGCAAACCCGGCTGGATGACCTCGAAGAGCGCCGTCGCAGTATTCTCGACCACCTGCGTCAGTTCGTGTATCTGGGCATTCATGAAGACGCTGACGGCGAGCTGCAGAAGGACAGCCCGGCGTCTTCAGTCATTCGTGAGACTTTTAAAAGCCTGTCGGATCTGTTTGCGGGTATGGCAGAACGCTGGCATGTGCTGGAACAGCAGGTCGGGATCCATAACGAGACCGTGGCCAGCTACCGCCAGGCGCTGAAATCCAACCACGAACATATTGCCCGTTTTGAAACCCAGCTCAATCGTGAACTGGACGGCGTGCGCATCAATGATCTGGTGGAAATCCGGGTGGATATCCACACCGATCCGAAATTCCGCAACCTGGTGGAAGAAGCCAACAACATCGACCCTTATGGCAACCAGCTGCAGTCCGATGCCTTCTACGACCGTTTGCGGGTGTTTGTGGCGGACTTTTTCGGGGACCAGGGCGGCAGCAAGCGCCTGACCATGGACCGGGTTATCACCGGTATCTCCTACCGCACCCGCAAGGAAAACACTGCCAATCTGGACCGGAAGGGTCAGTCCACCTCCACCACGGCACTGATCAATCTGGAGCTGGTGTACCGGCTGCTGAAGCGGGTGCTGTATCCCGGCGTGCAACTGTCATTCCCCATGGTGCTGGACGAGCTGGCCAGCGTCGACATCAGCCAGATGCCATCGTTACTGGAGCGCCTGCGCAAGCAGGGCTTCAACCTGTTTTCGGCGGCCACCCACAGTGCCAGCGCGGAAGTGATTTACCTGATCGGCCGGCACCTGGAAGTGGGGCAGATGCGCACCTCCCGCCCCTACAGCCCGCAGCGCACCCTGGTGTTCTGGGGTGGTGCCGAGGGTTTCACCAACGGCGAGCCCGTGAGCCATTGGGCTGACCAGACCCAGAACAGCCTGCTGGAGCCGGCGGATGAGTAAACGCTTCAGCACCCTGGACACCGTCCGGCTGCTGTTCGAGCACCCGAGGATTCTGTTCCGGATGATCGAGCGGATGGACCGCAACGAGGCCCGATACATTCGTGAAAGTGATCTGGTGGCCGAGGTAATGGACTACACCCGCACCCTGGGTAATGCCGACCGGGACCGGGTGCGGCTGGCACTGAATACCGACAATCTGTTCCGCAGCGGGCTGGTGATCGACATCATCAAGGCCGAGGGCGAGCGGCGACTGGTGTTCCAGGATGCCCTGATCAGCCTGATGCGGGCCTGCAACGCGTCGCTTTACCAGGAGTTGACCGACGCCAGGCTGAGAGGCCATCTGGTGACCCTGCGGGATGTGCGTAATCGGCTGGAAATCAGCAGCTTCAGCAACGCGGACCCGGACTACACCGAGCTGCGGGACGACCTGAACGAGCGGGTCAGCCAGCTCATTGGCCTGCTACGCCAGAATGTGCTGCGCATGCAGACCATCAGTGTGCAGCTTGCGGACCTGTCCGGCGATGCCAGCCGGGCGCCGGAGAAATACCTGGAGTTCCGCCAGAACCTGTTCGAGCAGATCGTTACGCTCTATGAACGCCACATCAAGCCCACCCTGGTGTTTCTGAACCCGGACACGCGACTGCCCGACGGCAGTAACCTGTTCGAGACCGTCGAGGCCATGGTGCGGCTGCTGGAAAGCCACGGCGACAACAGCCTGGCGGACCAGTTGTTCCGTTCTTCGATCAGTCTCAACGCCCTGTACAAACCGATTCAGGCGGTGGCCCAGGAGGTGGAGCACTTCCTGCGCAAGACTCGCCAGGGCATGGTGCAGTACAACGCCATGGAGCATTTCTTCGGCAAACTGCAGGAGCTCAAGGGCGAAACCGAGACCCTCAGCCTGAAACGAAAATGGCTGGAGGGCGGGGACTTTGCCCGCAGCACCGGTTTCCTGATTGGCCTGCGGGCCCAGCAGCGCCCGAAGCACTATGCCTTCGGCCAGTCGTCCAGCTACTACCGGTTATTGTTCAGCGAACTGGAGCTGCGCCTGAATGATCTTCGCCGCAAAGCCGAGGTGCCGGTTCTGCAGGAAGTGGACGGCAGCGGTCGCCATACCCGCATTGATGTCCAGCGCATCAACCAGCTGTATCAGTGGCTCGAAACCCTGGAGCTGCGGCCGACCACGGATCTGGTGCGGGAGCTGCATGGCCGCCTGGACGGCTTCATTCCCGGTTACCGTTTCCCGGATCTGCTGGCGGCGCTGAACCGGTTGGTGAACTCGCCACCGGAGGGGCTGCAGGTGATTACCACCAACCGTTTCCGGATCCTGGATCAGTCATCCGACGGCGAGCAGTTCGTTTACCGCAGGCGCCGTCTGGAACCCAGTGCCGCGATCAACCAGCAAGAGCGATACCATGCCTGAATTCGATCAGATTCTGCCCGCCCACAGCGCAGCCATCTACCGGGAATTCCAGGCCGGCCGGGTGATTGTGCGCGACGTCTGGGACAGCAACCGCTCCGAGCTGCGCGCCAATTCGCTCTATAACCTGCTTTACAACCATCTGTCCCACTTCCGGACCTTCTATGAGCACCTTGGCAGCGAGCTGGTGTTCAACGAGACCGGTGCCTTTTTCTTTCTCAAGGAAAGCAGTGACGACGAGAACGAAGAGCACGATGAAAACGCCTTCCGGGTTCAGGTGATACTGCTGATTATCGGGCGTTATTTCGCGCGCAGCGGTCGGGACCTTGAATATCTTGGCCGTCCCGATGCCGGATTGAATGAGCAGGACCTCGTCGCTTTGAGTGGCGATGACGAATACCAGGAGATCCTCAGGGCTGCCCGCTTTGAAAAGGGGCTGCCTGAAGCTATGGACTACCTGGACAAGCGCAACCTGCTGTTTCGCTCTGGCGCCAGTCGCTGCTTCCTCAGTACTGCCGGTCTTTATTTTCTGCAGGAACTGGTCCGGGAGTATGAACGGGGCTAGCGCAGCCGTTGTCTGATTTTACTTTCGACTACTCTTGGGGCTTGTTCCGGCTCTGGGCGTACTGTTTCAGCTTTTCGGCGTAGTCCCGTATCGCGTGATCACCGGCGGCTGCCTTTCCCCAGCTCATCAGTAAACGCCTCAGTACCAGCCACGACCGCCAGAAGAAGTTGGGGCTTTTCCGGACCAGGCGGTGTCCGGGCGTGGTCGAGTCGGATTCGGGGCCGGTGGGGACTGTCGACAGGAATATGAGTGAGCCGTAATGGGTATAGCCGACCAGATTCCGCCGGAGCCATTCGGATATCTGGAATGTTCCGTTCAGCGGGATCAGGCGCAGTCCGCCGAGAACAAGCTTGAGACCGAACCCGAATGGCACGCGCGGTACGCCATCTGCCGCGTTGACCACGCGGTAAACGGGCGTCTTTATGCCTTCAAAGAAGCGGTCGTCTGCGACCCTCGGGCCGCCGAAGGTGTAGCATGCCCCGGTGCTTTCCCGTTCGAGGTAGCGGGTCGCAATCAGGGCCAGGGCCCCACCCAGCGAGTGACCCGCAATGTAGACGGGCGGGCCCTTGTGGCTGGTAAGGGTGGCTTCGATCAGGTCACGGACCTGATCGAATGCCTCGAGGAATCCCCGGTGAATGCGGCCACCGCCCGGCGCTGCCACCAGATCGGTCTTGATGTCGGTCAACACGTCCCTGATGTTGGGCTGGGTGCCCCGGAACACCAGGATCAGCATCTGTCCGGAGCCGTCGACCTGATTCAGTCGTGCCAGAAACGCCTCGGTGCCGGACTGGGCAAAGCCCTCAACGAATTCGAAGTTATGCTGTCCCAGTATCGTACTGATGTCGGATGACACTTCCTGGCCCGAGTCAAGCGCCCGCCGCACGAGCATCTCGACCGCATCCTCGGAGCCGCCCGACTCGACAGCGGCGCGAATCTCGGATACCAGCTTCACCACCGATACTTCTTCCGGAAGCGGTTCATAAACCAGACGTGAAAGCTCGGCCATGATCCACGAGGTGCGGTCCGAGTAGGCTGCCCGGGTAATTGGCGGAGTGGCAAGCAGATGCGGGGCGTCAAAATATTTGCTCATAGCATTCTCCCTAAGCTAAGAGTCATCCTGTCCTGCTTATTATTGTAGGCGAGCCGCCGGGGGCCGCAAATTCTCGCCTACCGCCCACACTCACAGTGCTACCCGGTGTTAATCCGCGTGTAGCTCGTTGGCGGCATAAAGGGTGTTCTGGAGCAGGGTGGCGATGGTCATCGGGCCGACGCCACCGGGCACTGGCGTGATCCAGGCGGCGCGTTCCGCGGCGACCGCAAATTCCACATCACCATGCAGCCTGCCATCGTCCGTGCGGTTGATGCCCACGTCGATCACAGTTGCGCCCGGTTTTATCCACTTGCCCTTGATCAACCCGGGCTTGCCGGCGGCGGCAATCAGAATATCGGCTTCGCCGACGAATTTTTCCAGGTTGTTGGTGAAACGATGACAGATCGTGACGGTTGCGCCCTTGAGTAATAATTCCATGGTCATCGGACGACCGACGATATTGGAGGCACCCACAATAACGGCATGCTGGCCCTTGTAGGGCGTGCCCACACTGTCAAGCAGGGTAATCACGCCTGCGGGTGTGCAGGGGCGCAAGGTCGGTTTGCGCTGCATCAGGCGACCGATATTGTAAGGGTGGAAGCCGTCGACGTCTTTGTCCGGGCGGATTTTTACCAGTATCGGATCGGCATCCAGGTGCTCCGGCAGCGGCAACTGCACCAGAATGCCATCAATACCCGGGTTCTCGTTCAGTTCATCCACCAGGGCTTCCAGGGTTTCCTGCGAGACATCCGCCGGCAGGTCGTAGGACAGGGACATGATGCCCGCCTGGTCGCAGGCCTTGCGCTTGTTGTCGACGTAGATCCGGGAGGCCGGATCGTTGCCCACCAGAACCACAGCCAGCCCTGGCGGCCGCAGACCCTGTGCGCGTCTGGCTTCCGTACCCATGGCGACGCGCTGGCGTACGCCTGCGGCGATTTCTTTTCCATCAATCAGTTCAGCGGTCATGTCTTTGTCTTGTTGGTTATGCGAGAATCAGGATCGGGTGCATTGTCTCACGGTTGCGGTCGTCAGCCAATTGCCCGGGGTAAATGGCGAAAAGCGTATTGACGGGCCGGGGTGGCGCCGGTAATATGCGCGCCAACTTTGCTGAGGTTACTGTTGTTCAGTCAGACGGGGTATAGCGCAGTCTGGTAGCGCGCCTGCTTTGGGAGCAGGATGTCGGGAGTTCGAATCTCTCTACCCCGACCACTTTCTGAATGTTCAGGTGGGCGAACGGTTCATGCGCTCGTAGCTCAGCTGGATAGAGCATCGGCCTTCTAAGCCGGTGGTCGCAGGTTCGAGTCCTGCCGGGCGCGCCATACCGCAGACGGTCTGATCCGTCCCGGAGACACCGAATCGGCAAAGTTAATCTGAAATATCTGTCGGGATCTGCCCGGCACCAGTCTGGATGTGGTGGACGTAGCTCAGTTGGTAGAGCTCAGGATTGTGACTCCTGCGGTCGAGGGTTCGATCCCCTTCGTCCACCCCAACTTCCTTAAGAAGTGGTTCCGGGTTGAGCTTCCTGCTTTCCACTGTGCGAGCGTGGCGGAACTGGTAGACGCGCTGGATTTAGGTTCCAGTGGGGCAACCCGTGAGAGTTCGAGTCTCTCCGCTCGCACCATTCTGTATTCTGGTTTTCTCTTCTTTCATATCCCGATCAACTCCTGGTGCCATTGTCCTGAAGTCCGGTTATTCGATGATTCTCTCGGCAAGGTAAACCGTGATAAACTGTGTGCTTTCAATTTTTGGGCTCTTTGCGGAATAACGGTCCGGCTGGCCCTTTTTTCAATATTTTCATTCACCTACAGAATCTGTAATTTGAGGATCTTCCATGCAAGCGTCTCTTGAAACGACCTCCAACATCGAACGTCGGCTGACGATTGGTGTGCCCGCCCAGGAAATTGATCAGGCCGTGCAGGCGCGCCTTCAGGAAACCGCGCGTACCGTCAAAATGAATGGCTTCCGCCCGGGCAAGGTGCCGATGAGTGTGGTCAAGCGTCGTTTCGGTGACAGTGTCCGTCAGGAAATCGTTGGCGAAGTCATGCGTGACAATTACGTCAAGGCGATCCAGGAGCAGGACGTGAATCCGGCTGGCTGGCCACGGTTTGAACCGAAGACCATGGAAGAGGGCAAAGACCTTGAGTTTGTAGCCATCTTCGAAGTTTTGCCGGAAATCGAACTGGGTGATTTCAGCAAGATCAGCGTCGAGAAGCCGGTTGCTGAAATCGGCGAAGAAGACGTCGACAACATGATCGAGAACCTGCGTCGCCAGCAGGCCACAATGAAGTCCGTCACGCGCGAGTCGAAGAACGAGGACGTGGTGCTGATTGACTTCAAAGGCTTCATTGACGGCGAAGAGTTCGAGGGTGGTTCTGCCGAGAACCACAAACTGACCCTGGGTTCCGGCCAGATGATCCCTGGCTTTGAGCAGGGCATTGTCGGCGCCAGGGCGGGTGAAGAACTCGAGGTCGAGGTAACCTTCCCCGAGGATTACCAGAGTGAAGAGCTGGCAGGCAAGCCGGCCAGGTTCGAGATCAAGATCCATGATGTCCAGGAGCCCCAGTTACCGGAACTGAACGCTGAATTTTTTGAAAAGTTCGGCATCAAGGCTGATGATGAAGCGGCGTTCCGTGCCGAAGTCCAGAAAAACATGGAGCGTGAACTCAAGCAGGCGGTTGCCAACAAGGTCAAGAACGACGTTGTTGAAGGACTGCTGGAGACCACGGAAGTCGACGTCCCGGCGGCATTGGCCGATCAGGAAATTGACCGTCTGCGCAAAGACGCTGTTCAGCGTTTTGGCGGACAGGTTGATTTCCAGCAACTGCCGAAGGAGATTTTCGAGGAGCAGGCGAAGCGTCGTGTCAAAACCGGACTGCTGTTTCAGGAAGTGGTCAAGAAAAACGACCTCAAGGCAGACGATGCCAGGGTAGATGCAAAGATCCAGGAAATTGCGTCAACGTATGAACAACCAGAAGAAGTTGTTGCGCACTTCAACAGCAATCCGGAGCAGAAGCAGCAGATTGAGTCCGCGGTGCTTGAAGATGCGGTGATCGACCTGGTTCTTGAACAGGCCACGGTCACGGACAAGCCGATGAAATACGAGGAAGCGATTCAGGCCGGACAGCAACAGCAGAACTGAAAGCACAAAGCTGGTACGAGGTACCGGTAGGCCCGATCCGGAGAACAGCTGGCAGGTCCGGCTGTTTTCATATGGAGCCTTTGCTGGCAGGCTACTTGAGTGACTGGCAAAGTGTGCAGTCGGACACAACAGCAACGCGCTGGCGAGCAGTCGCCATTTTCGAAGTTTATAAGGAGTTCACGCGCATTATGACGCAGAAACCAGTTGACGGCCCCGCAATGGTTACCAGCTCCGGTCTGGTCCCCATGGTTATTGAGCAGACCGCCCGGGGCGAGCGCTCGTTTGATATCTACTCCCGCCTGCTGAAAGAGCGGGTGATCTTTATGGTTGGTCAGGTGGAAGATCACATGGCCAATCTGGTTGTCGCGCAGTTGCTGTTTCTGGAGTCAGAGAACCCTGACAAGGACATTCACCTTTACATCAACAGCCCGGGTGGCTCGGTAACGGCCGGCCTGTCTATTTACGACACCATGCAGTTCATCAAGCCGGATGTGGCCACCCTCTGTGTGGGTCAGGCCGCCAGTATGGGTGCGTTCCTGCTGGCCGGTGGCGCCAGTGGCAAGCGTGCGTGTCTGCCCAACTCGCGGATGATGATCCATCAGCCGCTGGGTGGTTACCAGGGGCAGGCAACGGATATTGAGATCCATACCCGTGAAATCCTCAAGATCCGTAATACGCTCAATACCATCCTGGCAAGGCACACCGGGCAGGATATGGAGACAATCGCCAGGGACACCGAACGCGACAACTTTATGGATCCGCAGCAGGCCAAAGACTACGGCCTGATTGATTCTATACTTGATAAGCGCGCCCAGAATCAATAATACTGAATACTGCGAGGTGATCGCACAAATCCCGGCCAACGTAACAAGTATCTGCGTTGGCAACCAAGTTCAGAGGTATTTCAATGGCAGATGATAGAAACGGCAGAGGCGACGATAACGGCAAGTTGCTCTACTGCTCGTTTTGCGGAAAAAGCCAGCATGAAGTCCGTAAGCTCATTGCAGGGCCTTCGGTGTTCATCTGCGACGAGTGCGTTGACCTGTGCAATGACATTATCCGGGAAGAAATCCAGGAGAATGCTCAGGAAGAGGCCAGTGACCGCCTCCCGACGCCTGCGGAAATCCGCGATAATCTGAACGAATATGTCATTGGCCAGGATCGCGCCAAGGTAGTGCTGTCTGTCGCGGTATACAACCACTATAAACGGTTGCGGTACGGCGAGGGCAAGGCCGAGGTCGAGCTGGGCAAAAGCAACATTTTGCTGATCGGGCCCACGGGCAGCGGCAAGACCCTGCTGGCGGAAACCCTGGCCCGCATGCTTAATGTGCCCTTCACCATTGCCGATGCCACGACTCTGACCGAAGCCGGTTATGTCGGCGAAGATGTTGAAAATATCATCCAGAAGCTGTTGCAAAAGTGTGATTACGACGTTGAAAAGGCCCAGCGTGGCATTGTCTATATCGACGAAATCGACAAGATTTCCCGCAAGTCCGACAATCCGTCCATCACCCGTGATGTCTCCGGTGAGGGTGTCCAGCAGGCTCTTCTCAAGCTGATTGAGGGTACGGTCGCCTCGGTACCACCCCAGGGCGGCCGCAAGCACCCGCAGCAGGAATTCCTGCAGGTGGATACGGGTAATATGCTGTTTATCTGCGGCGGAGCCTTTGCCGGTCTGGACAAGGTGATTCAGGAGCGGTCCGAGCGCAGCAGCATTGGCTTCTCGGCAACCGTCAAGAGCCCGGACGACACCAAAAACACTGGCGATATCATCAAGAATGTCGAAACCGAGGATCTGGTTAAGTACGGTCTGATCCCGGAATTTGTGGGTCGCTTGCCGGTGATTGCCACGCTGACCGAACTGGATCAGGCGGCGCTGGTCCAGATTCTGACAGAACCCAAGAATGCGCTCACCAAGCAGTATCAGAAGCTGTTTGACATGGAAGGGGTGGAGCTGGATTTCCGTGAGGACGCGTTGCGCGCTGTCGCCAACAAGGCCATGGATCGCAAGACCGGCGCCCGGGGCCTGCGCTCGATCATGGAGGCAACACTGCTGGACACCATGTACCAGATTCCTTCTGAACATGATGTGTCCAAGGTGGTCATTGATGAAAGCGTGATCAAGGGCCAGTCAGAGCCCTTCAAGATCTACGCCAACAGCGACCACGCCAAGGCGGTACCGGACGACTGAGGTCCGGCGAATTGGTAAAAAGGGGCGGCAACGCCCTTTTTTTGTGCCTGATGCGGTGTTGCACTGCGTTGTCCGCCAGAAAGATTGTATTTTTTGCTGTCGCCCCAAAGAAGGGTGATATGCTCAATCAAATATCATCAGAGGATTTTCTATGACCCTGATACCTGAAGAAACCATGCAAGAATACCCGCTGCTGCCGCTTCGGGACGTAGTGGTGTTCCCGCACATGGTAGTGCCCCTGTTTGTTGGCCGTGAAAAGTCGATTCAGGCCCTGGAGGCGGCAATGGAGGGCGGTAAGGAAATCCTTCTGGTCGCCCAGAAAGACGCTTCCACCGACGAGCCCGGGGCAAAAGATGTGTTCGATATGGGCACCCTGGCGACGGTTCTGCAGATGCTGCGGCTGCCTGACGGCACCGTGAAAGTGCTGGTGGAGGGCAACGCCCGCGCCCGGATCAGCGATATTTCCGAACACGACTATCTCGCCGGCCGTGCCGCGCTCATCGATGAGGACGCACTGCCCGGCCGTGAGCAGGAAGTGCTGGTTAAAACCCTGCTGGACGAGTTCGAGAAGTACGTCAAAATGTCCCGCAAGGTGCCTTCCGAGGTCTCCAACTCGCTTACCGGCATTACCGAGCTCGAACGCCTGGCGGACACCATGGCGGCGCACCTGGAACTGAAGATTCCGGAGAAGCAGGAGCTGCTTGAGGCGCTGGATATCCGCAAGCGCGTGGATATCCTGCTGGGTAAACTGGATGGCGAGATTGATCTGATTGAGGTCGAGAAGCGGATCCGCGGCCGCGTCAAGAAACAGATGGAGCGCAGCCAGCGGGAGTACTACCTCAACGAACAGATGAAGGCCATCCAGAAGGAAATGGGCAGTCTGGGCGAGGGCAATAATGACTTCGAAGAGCTGGAACAGAAGCTGGAAGAAGCCAGTCTGCCAGAGGAAGCCCTGAAAAAGACCGAGGCCGAGCTGAACAAGCTGAAGATGATGTCTCCCATGTCGGCCGAGGCCACGGTTGTGCGTGGCTATATCGACTGGATGCTGTCGATTCCCTGGAAAAAGCGCAGTCGGGTCCGTCATGACATCGAAAAGGCGCGCAAGATCCTCGATGAGGACCATTACGGCCTGGATGAGGTCAAGAAGCGTATTCTCGAGTACCTGGCCGTGCAGAGCCGGGTGAAGAAGGTGAAAGGTCCGGTGCTGTGCCTGGTGGGTCCGCCCGGTGTTGGTAAAACCTCTCTGGGGCAATCCATTGCCCGTGCCACCAACCGCAAATACACCCGCATGGCGCTGGGGGGTGTCCGGGATGAAGCGGAAATCCGCGGTCATCGCAAGACCTACATTGGCGCCTTGCCCGGCAAGCTGCTGCAGAAGCTCGCCAAGGTGGGGGTGAAAAACCCGCTGTTCCTGTTCGATGAAATCGACAAAATGGGCATGGATCACCGTGGTGACCCGGCGTCGGCGTTGCTGGAAGTTCTGGATCCGGAACAGAACCACACCTTCAATGATCATTACCTGGAGGTGGATTACGATCTGTCAGACGTGATGTTTGTCTGTACCTCCAATTCCATGGACATTCCCCATGCCCTGCTTGACCGGATGGAGATTATCCGGATCCCGGGGTACACCGAGGATGAAAAGGTCAACATCGCCCGCAAGTATCTGGTGCCGAAGCAGATCAAGGCCAATGGCCTGCGCAAGAATGAGCTTGAGGTACCGGAACAGACTTTGCGGGATCTGATCCGCTACTACACCCGTGAAGCCGGCGTGCGTGGGCTGGAGCGGGAGATCGCCAAGATCTGCCGCAAGGTGGTCAGGAACCACGTCGAAAGCGGCGACAAGCCCTCTGTCGCGCTGACCCCGGAAATGCTGGAAGACTATTCGGGGGTTCAGAAGTTCAAATACGGTCTGGCCGAAGAAAATAACCAGATCGGACAGGTAACGGGTCTGGCCTGGACCCAGGTTGGTGGCGAGCTACTGACACTGGAGTGCGCGCTGACCCGTGGCAAGGGCCGTGTGATCAAGACCGGCTCGCTCGGTGATGTGATGCAGGAATCCATCCAGGCGGCCCTTACGGTGGTCAGAAGCCGTGCTGTAGGGCTTGGCATCAAGGATGATTTCCACGAAAAATACGATCTGCACGTCCACGTTCCCGAGGGTGCAACGCCAAAAGATGGCCCCAGCGCCGGTGTCGGCATGTGTACCGCTCTGGTTTCGGCACTGACCCAGATTCCCGTTCGCGCAGACGTTGCGATGACCGGCGAGATCACGCTTCGGGGCCGGGTTCTGCCCATCGGTGGCCTGAAAGAGAAACTGTTGGCGGCTCATCGCGGCGGTATCAAGACCGTTATTATTCCTGACGAAAATGTCAGGGATCTCAAAGAGATACCGGAAAATATAAAAGAATCGCTGGAGATTCGTCCGGCTAAGTGGATTGATGAAGTGCTCGACATAGCGCTGGAATACGCGCCTGAGCCCTGGGCTGAAAAGCCTGCCACGGAGGCGGACTCATCGACCCCGCGTGATGACGACAACGACATTGCCGAGCGGATAAATACCCATTAGACGCGTACCGTTTAGTTGACATGCCAGAGAGCCCATTGGTATAACTGTTTTCCGGCGAAGCAGCGGTTACCAAGGGCTCGCGGGCATTCTCCGCCTATTCCGGACACCGGTCACAAGTCAAGGGAATAACAAAATCGAAGAATGGAATTCTCTGATCGCTTATGCCATAGTCCGGGGCTTTCAGGAAACAACAAACCACACATAATATCTTCAACCTAGAATCGAAGGGGTTTAGCGTGAACAAGTCCGAACTAATTGATGCAATTGCAGAATCTGCAGATATTTCCAAAGCCGCGGCAGGCCGTGCTCTGGATTCAATGACTTCCTCCATAACCGGAGCGCTTCAGAAAGGCGACCAGGTAACCCTTATCGGTTTTGGGACTTTCTCGGTAAAAGAACGTGCGGCACGCACTGGCCGTAACCCCCAGACCGGGGCAGAGATCCGGATCCCGGCTTCCAAGGTGCCGGGCTTCAAGGCAGGAAAGGCTCTGAAAGACGCCGTCAAATAACGGACGATTTCAGTTTGTAGCACTGAAAAACTCCAAGGCGCATTCCTGACCGGATGCGCCTTTTTATGTTAAGTGGCCCTCACCGACAATGATCAGGGATCCGGGAGAAACATGCTTCAAAATATTCGGGAAAATTCCCAGGGCACTATTGCCAAAGTCATCATTGGTGTTCTGATTGTTTCATTGTCCCTCTGGGGCATGGACGCCATCATCGGCGGATTCTCCGGCGAACCGGATGTTGCCACAGTTAATGGTGAAGAGATCACCGAGCGCGAGTTCATGCGCCTGGTACAGCTCGAAAGCCAGCGCCGCCTCTCGCGTATGGAACGCCCGGATCCGTCACTGCTGAATGAAGACCAGATTCGCCGGGATGTGTTGCAGTCCCTGATTCAGCAGAAGGTCCTGACCCAGGAGGCCAGGGAGCAGGGGCTGGCTCTTTCCGATGCTGATATAGATTCGCTGATTACCCAGATGCCACAGTTCCAGGTAAATGGCGTTTTCAATCGTGATCGCTTTGTGTCGGCGGTCCGGAATATGGGGATGGGCGTTGGCGAGTTCCGTGAAAACATGCGCCAGCAGTATGTCATCAACCAGATTCGTGCGGGCATCTCGCAGAGCGGTCTCTCTGCCAGCCAGAATTCCGCCCGACTGCTGGCGATCGAGAATCAGACCCGGGATTTCCGCACCCTGACGGTTCCGGCGTCGACAGTGCGAGAACAGGTGACGGTAACGGATGACGAAGTTGCCAGTTACTATGAGGAGAATGCCGGAGACTTCAGGCTGCCCGAGCAGGTTGACGCCCGCTACATTGTGCTTTCACTGGAGGCCCTGGCCGACACAGTGACGATCACCGATGAGGAATTGCAGGCCTATTATGAGGAACGTGCTTCAGAGCTTGCCAGGGAAGAGCGCAAGGCCTCGCACATTTTGATTGAAGACGGCGCTGACGCTGAAGCCACCATGCAGACCATCCAGGAACGCCTCGCGGATGGTGAAGCATTTGCTGATCTGGCCACGGAATATTCGACCGATACCTTTTCGGCCGAACAGGGCGGGGATCTGGGGTACGCCGGCCGCGGGGTATATGATCCGGCTTTTGAAGAGGCGCTGTTTGCGCTTTCTGAAGGTGAGATTTCAGAGCCGGTTTCAACCGTGTTCGGGGTTCACCTGATCAAGGTCACGGATATCCGCAGCTCCGCCGTGCCTCCGCTTGCCGAGATGGAAGAGCGATTGCGCAGGGAGATGGCCCTTGCCCGGGCGAACGAGCAGTTTGCCGAAATCCGCACAAAGCTTGCGGACGAGGCCTATTCCGAAGACAACCTGACGGCGCCGGCAGAAAGCCTCGGCCTTGAGCTTCGTGTCAAGGAAGGCATTACCCGCGAGAATGGGGGGGAGCCACCGTTCGATCATGAAGGGCTTGTCCGGCAGCTGTTTTCAGAGGATGTTCTGGACGACGGCTTCAACACCGAGTTGATTGATGTCGGTGACAATATGTCGGTTGTGGCCCGGGTGGCCGAGTATTACGAGGCACGGCAGCGGCCGCTGGAAGATGTGGCGGCTCAGATCCGCGACCAGCTGGCCCGTGAGAAAACCGTTGAAGCCCTGCGTGAGCGGGCGGATTCCATCGTTGCCGCACTGAGAGGGGATGAGGAGTCTTCTGCCCTGGTTCTTGGTGACTGGACCACCTATACGGACCAGGGTCGTAATAACCCGTCACTGAGTCCTGCGGTGTTACAAACGGTGTTCTCTCTCAGGCGCCCCGACAATGGTCCGGTGTACGGCTCCGACGTTACCACCAGCGAAGCTACCATTATTGCGCTGGATAACGTGGAACAGGGCAGCGTTGATCGGGACAGTGCCGAGTACGAGCAGGTGGAAGGGTTTCTGGCGGCGGTTGCCGGGCAGTTTGAGTATCAGGCCTATCAGGATTACCTCCGAAACCGGGCCGAGATCGAGCGGCGCTGATAAAAAAAGCACCCTCAGGGTGCTTTTTTTATGTCCGGCGCAGGAGTTTATCTGGGCAGGCGGGTTGGCCGCAGACTTTCCTTGATGTTCCTGAGATGATCCAGAAAATCGGTGCCCCGCTTCAGGGTGACACCGGTCGCCAGAATATCAATGACCGTCAGATGAATGATTCTGGAGGACATGGGCATGTAGACTTCCGTGTCTTCCGGTGCATTGATGCCAACAACGACCGTGCAAGCCTCGGCAAGAGGGGAGTCCGGGGTTGTTATTCCGATAACCGTGGCGCCATTATTGCGGGCCTGCTGGGCGATCTCGACGGTTTCGCGGGTGCGCCCGGTGAAGGAAATCAGCACGATGACGTCACCCCTGGCGCTGCCCGCGGCCACCATGCGTTGCATCAAGGCATCGTCGTAGGACATCACCGGGATGTTGAAACGGAAAAATTTGTGCTGCGCGTCCATGGCAACCGGAGCGGATCCGCCCATCCCGAAGAAGTTGATCTGCTTGGCCTGGATCAGGTGATCAATGGCCGCCGCCAGCGCCTGGGGGTCGAGAGCCTGGCGGGCCTTGTCGAGGCTTGCGATCGTGCTGAGCATGATTTTGTCAGCAAACTCTGTCACCGTATCATCGGGTTCCACATTTTGTCCGATGTAGGGCGTCCCCGTGGCTATACTCTGGGCCAGGCGTATTTTGAAATCAGGAAAGCCTGTGGCGGAAAATCCCCGGCAGAAACGGTTGACGGTGGGTTCACTGACGTCCGCTGCCCGGGCCAGTGCCGCAATGCTGTACCGCGTTGCCGCGCTGGGGTCACGCAGAATTGCTTCGGCAACCTTGCGCTCGGATTTGTTAAGGGTCTCCAGCCTGGACTGGATGTCCTCGAGTAGGTTGTCGTTGCGTTGCACCTGATTGGCAGCCATTGCGAATACTCCCTGGTGTATCGGCTTTGTTGTCAGAGTCCGCGCTGATTATAGCCTCTTCCGTGGTATTTTAGTGTAGTTAAAATATCATAAATCCGAAAAAATCCTTGGGTAAAGGTATCCCGGATGTCAGTATTTGCATAAATTTACTACACTCATGCCCGAAGTCCTACCGGTTGTGTCGTTTTGCCTGAAAACAAAGTGAGAGGGAATTGATGGCCGAGCCAAAGCATACCTGCTGTGACCTGATGATGTTTGGAGCCCTGGGTGACCTGGCCCAGCGTAAGCTGTTTCCCGCCCTGTATCAGCTGGAGCGTTCCGGGTTGCTTCATGAAGGTAGCCGTATTCTTGCCATCGCCAGGAAAAAAGCTGACGCCGGAGCAATTCGCAGGATCCTTCTTGGCAAGCTGGAAGAGCATGTGAAAAAGGATGAATTCGATGCAGTTATGGCAGAGCAGTTTTTACAGCGCGTCGATTACCAGTTTCTCGACTTTACCAACCCCGAGGGGTACAGCGCGCTCAATGACTGGCGCAGCACGGAGTCCAGTAACCTGGTTGTCTATATGGCGACATCGCCAGCGATGTACGGGGTAATCGCCCGCAACCTGCGGGGCAATGACTGTTGTGACCGGGACACGAGGGTGGTGGTGGAAAAGCCTATCGGTCATGACCTGGAATCTTCCAAGATCATCAACAACGAGCTTGGCGAGGTCTTCAACGAGGATCAGTTATTCCGGATTGATCACTATCTGGGCAAGGAAACGGTCCAGAATCTGATTGCACTGCGTTTCGCGAACAATCTGTTTGCCTCCCAGTGGGACCAGAATCACATCTCCCACGTGGAAATATCGGTGGCAGAGAGCGTCGGTATTGAAGGTCGCTGGAGCTACTTCGACAAGGCGGGCCAGGTTCGTGATATGGTCCAGAATCACCTCTTGCAGCTGCTCTGCCTGATCGCCATGGACCCGCCTTCAGATCTGTCCGCCGACAGCATCCGTAATGAAAAGGTGAAGGTTCTCAAGGCGCTGCGCCGGATCACGCCAGACCTGATGGACACTCATGTGGTTCGTGGCCAATACACCGCAGGCACCAGTAACGGTAAGCCGGTGCCCGGATATCTGGAAGAGGACGGTGCCATAAAGCGCAGCAAGACTGAAACCTTTGTCGCCCTGAAAGCGGAGATCGATAACTGGCGCTGGTCCGGCGTGCCGTTCTATATCCGCACCGGCAAGCGTCTTCCGGAGAAGCTGTCCCAGATCATCATCCACTTCAAACCGGCACCACACTACATATTCGACCGCGACCAGAAACACCTGGCCAATAACAAGCTGATTATCCGCCTGCAGCCCGACGAGGGCATGTCGCTGCAGATCCTGACCAAGGACCAGGGCCTGGACAAGGGCATGCGCCTGCGCCAGGGGCCTCTGGAACTGACCTTCTCGGAGACGTTCGAAACCGACCGGATTCCCGACGCTTACGAGCGTCTGCTCTGGGAGGTTATGAAAGGCAATCAGTACCTGTTCGTGCGCCGGGATGAGGTGGAACACGCCTGGCAGTGGGTCGACCAGATTATTGCAAACTGGGATGATAGCGGCCAGCCACCAAAACGCTATGCTGCCGGTACCTGGGGGCCGGTGGCTTCCATTGCCATGATCACGCGGGACGGAAGGAGCTGGTATGAAGATGCATGACCTGAATTTGCCGGAGGCGGTGGACGCGCATTTCTTTGATACCCCTGACGAAGCCGGCATGGCTCTGGCGGACGCGGTTTCGAGACATCTGGCGGAGCGGCTGCTGATTGCGCCCCGTGCCAGCCTTGTGGTTTCCGGTGGCTCGACGCCGCTGCCATTCTTTGCGGCATTGCGGGAAAAACCACTGGACTGGTTAAGGATCGATGTATTGCTGGCCGATGAGCGCTGGGTGCCGGAAGACGATGAAGCCAGCAATACCCGATTGGTAAAGCAGAACCTGCTTCAGGGCCCGGCGTCGGAAGCAAACTACCTGTCCCTCAAACAGCCCGGTGAAACCCCGGCCGATGGCCTGGCAGCGGTCGAAGCGGCACTTGCCGACCTCCATCTGCCGCTGGATGTGCTGATTCTGGGCATGGGCAATGATGGTCATACCGCGTCCCTGTTTCCGGACGCCCCCGAGCTTGATCGGGCTATGGATACCGACACTTCGGCCCTCGTGGCGCCAATGACGCCGTCTTCCCGGGGTCAGGCGCGCATTACCCTGACGCTCAGGGCCCTGAGTCGGGCCGGTTTCACAGCCTTGCACATAAACGGCGATGACAAACTGGAAACCCTGCAGGCTGCCTGCCGCGACCCGCGGAAGGTGAAAGAAATGCCCATACGTGCCTTTCTGGAGCCGGGCCTGCAGATATACTGGAGTGCCTGACATGAACCAGCTGTCGGATTTTTACCGCGACCGCGTCCGCTCGGTACTGGCTGCCTCGCCACTTATTCCGGTGATTACTGTCAACCACCCGGACCAGGCGCTGCCGTTGTGCCGGGCCCTGGTGGAGGGTGGTATCCGGGTTCTGGAAATCACTCTGCGTACACCTCACGGCATCAGGGCCATCGAGCAGGTAAGAACGGCAATTCCGGAAGCCTGGGTGGGAGCGGGCACGGTGACCAGTATTACCCAGTATCGCGACGTTGAGTCCGCCGGCGCCCAGTTTGTGATCACCCCCGGGGTTACCGAGGCAATCCTGAGATTTGGCGTTACTTCCGAGGCCTCCTTGCTGCCGGGCATCTCGACCATTTCCGAGCTGATGATGGGCCACGACCTCGGCTATCGCGAATTCAAGTTCTTTCCGGCGGAAGTCTCCGGCGGCATCCCGGCCCTCAAAGCGTTCGCGGGTCCTTTCCCCGACGTCAGCTTCTGCCCGACCGGCGGCATCCGCCGTGATACCGCCAAAGACTACCTGGCCCTGGACAACGTTGCGGCCGTTGGCGGTACCTGGTTAACCCCGGGTGATCTGGTTGCCTCCGGTGACTGGGCCCGGATTTCCGAGATAGCCCATGGGAGTTTACTGGACCTCTGAGTTTTCTCTTTGTGTCGGATCCAGTTTAGTTGCTATGACCACCAAGCGGATCTTTTACATTACTGTATGAAACCGCAGGCCGCAGACATCTGATTTCGGGCTTCTTGGCTTGAATTTGAAAACGGATATCCTAAGGTGATTTAAAGTTTATTGTGGGAAAAGGGTAGAGCCCCCACTTGAGACGATGCTCAAAAAAAGAGGAACAGAAGTGATTAAACCAGAATTGCCAACTAATGAAGCAGAAAGGCTCCATGCCTTAAGAAGCCTCCAAATTCTCGATACGTCTCATGAGGAACGATTTGATCGCGTCACCCGAATGGCCAAACGCATGTTCGGTGTAGAGATTTCGTTGGTCAGTATTATCGATGAAGATAGGCAGTGGTTTAAGTCAAAGCAAGGATTGGATGCATCTGAGACGCCGCGCGACATATCATTCTGTGGCCATGCCATCAACGAGGACGGTTTATTCATTATTCCCAATGCGATTGAGGATGAGCGTTTTGCTGATAATCCTCTTGTTACCGGAGCACCCAACATCCGCTTTTATGCCGGTTATCCGCTCAAGTTGAGACAAGGTGTAAATCTGGGGACGTTATGCCTTATTGACTCGAAGCCACAGCATTTGGATGAAGATGATAAGCAGCTATTAAACGATTTAGGAGCCATGATTGAGCAAGAGATTCGATCAATTCAATTGGCAACACTGGATGAATTGACCTTGATATCGAACCGACGGGGATTTTTGACCCTGGCTGACCATGCCCAAAAAGTCTGTCGACGCAAAAAATTTCCGATGTCGATGATTTTATTTGACCTGAATAAATTTAAACCGATCAATGATACTTTGGGGCATCATGAAGGTGATTTTGCTTTAAAGCAGTTTGCAGAGGTGATGCGCACTGTATTCCGCGAGAGTGATGTAGTTGGCAGATTGGGAGGGGATGAGTTTGTTGCCATGCTGACGGATGCCGACGATGAACAAATTGCCATCGTCCTCAACCGATTTAAAGCAGAAATGGATGCAGTCAACAAGGCCATCAACAAGCCTTACCTCATAGAGTACAGTGCTGGCGTGGCAAGCTTTCCATATGATACAGAGAAATCGTTAGAAGAGATGATTGCTGAAGCGGATGCCGCAATGTATGAAAAAAAGAACGACGAAGTGCGTTAGAACTTGCTGGACTTATCTGTATCTGTTCAGCGAAGGCATCAAATAACATCAAGGCAGGCGAATGAAAAAGCTCATTACAAGCGACTGAAACGGAGGATGTTTTGCTCGTTGAGGCGGCCCTTGATTCGAGCAATTCGATCTTTGGACGACTGTTCAGGCATCCTTTACGGGCCCTCCCCAGCAGGGGAAAAGGTCCGCTTTGCAATGGTTTCGACGCCATGATCACAAAGCAGAGCTTTTCAGATAGGGCATACCCGATCCGCTATTCGGAAACAAAGCACGCTGAGGTCGCAAAGCGAACCTTTTACAGCCCCCTGAGATCGGCATTCGTCTCTGATTCGGAAATCAAACCTATAAGCTGTTAGCTAGATTTGCTTTATTCCATCTTGGCAGATTTATACTTGCCTCAGCTTTACCTTGAGAATAATTATGTAAATAATTGAGATACGTGTTTGGCCGGTCTAAAACATACTGCGAGTGTGCCTGTCGCCCGGTAAACTAAGTATGCTGGAACGGACTTACGGTTCTTAATAAACACAAATTAGGTCGAGATCAGTGACGAGGACGAGTCAAAATCTCTACGAACGCATCGCAGAAAACATGAGTGACGTGGTTGCGCTCCATTCACCTGATGGCCGCTATCTGTGGATCAGCCCGTCGGTCAAAAGAGTTCTCGGCTATTCCCCGGAAGAACTAATGGGAACCGACCCGTATGACCTGTTCCATCCGGATGATGCAGAGTCAATTCGAAACGGAACTCATCAGCCAGCGGTGTCTGGCAATGGAAACATCCTGATTCGTTATCAAATTCGCCGTGCTTGTGGCAAATATATCTGGTTTGAGACTTTGACCCAACCGGTTGAGGACGACCAGGGCAGAGTGACTGAGCTGCACACTACGTCCCGAAATGTAACAGAGCAGCAGAGAATTGAAGAGGCGCTGGCTGAAAGCGAGGCGCTTTATCGAGTCGCGATGGATAGTCTGGATGAAGGCGTTGTCATCCATGATGCAGAGGGTCGAGTTATAGCTCATAACCCACAGGCAGCCGACATTCTTGGATTGAGTAGCGATGAATTGAACGGCCGTGTGCCTATAGATCCGAGCTGGGATTCAGTCTATCCGGATGGTACGTCTTTTCCTGGCGAAGCGCATCCGATTATGGTGACATTGCGCACCGGAAAGCCCTGTAGTCAGGTATTGATGGGGATTTACAGCCCCCACTGGAAATCACGGCGCTGGATCTCGATTAATTCCCAATTGATCCCGAAAAGCATACGCGATGACGCTGGCCGAGCTGCTGTTGTTGCTTCATTTACCGACGTTACAGAAAACATTGAGCGCGAAGCTCAACTAAAGCGCTGGTCGGCGGTTTATCGTTTTAGTAGTGAGGCTATTATACTTGTCGACTCGGCCGGATTGATCAAGGATGTTAATGAAGCCTTCTCGACGGTAGTTCGTGATGATAGAGCACGATGGGTCGGGCGAAGCGTAGATGACATCACGCTGGAGACTCGCTCAAAAGGGCTATTTACATCAGCCATCTGGCCAGCGCTGGCGGCGACCGGCAATTGGCGCGGGGAATTATGGCTCCGTGATGCGCAGGGTGGCGTTCAGGTAACCTGGGCTGCAATGACAAGAGTTCAACAAAGTGTTGCCTCTGAAACTCATTACACAATGATCCTTAACGACTTCAGCGAACGGAGTGACAGGGAGGAAAAGCTGCTCTACAACGCCGGTCATGATTCGCTGACAGGGCTTCCGAATCGACTTCTCTTGAAAGACCGCTTCGAGGTGGCCGCCAGAAAAGCTGAGCGTCAGGAAACAACATTTGCTTGTCTTTATCTTGACCTTAACGGTTTCAAGCCAATTAATGATCGTTACGGTCATGCATTGGGAGATATCGTCCTCCAGTCCGTTGCCGAGAGAATCTCAGACGTCGTGCGTTCCTCGGATACCGTTTCACGAATCGGTGGCGATGAGTTTTTTGTAATAGTTTTCGGACTTGAAAACGAGAGCGATTATCGCGATTTCGCTGCACGTATCTCTAAAGCAATAGGAGACCGGCTAGAAATTGAAGGCCAGGAACTTGCCATTGGGGTAAGCATTGGGATTGCGCTTTATCCTGACCACGGAAAGTCTCTAGAAGCTCTCATGAAGGCAAGTGATGCTGCTATGTATCGCGCGAAACATCAGCGTCTGTGGATTGATATAGCTGGCGATGGCACTTGAGTTATTGAAGGGTTGATGTCATCAATGAAGTGCAAATCACGCTAAGCTTCTGGGCGAATACCCGTGCTCCCTCCCGTAGCCTATCTCATCGCGGTAAAAAGGTCCGCTCTCCAATGTTTGCTCCGGTCAGAATTGGTGTCAAAACAGCCAAGGCGTTGTTATAGCCACTGCAAGCATTTGCGAGTGGCCAACTCTCAGGCACTGGAATGGCATGGCGGCATTGCCCTGAGTCATCTTTAAGAAAATTGAAGCAGGACATTTCACACGATTTTGTCGGGTTTCATCTGTTTGTAATGCCGCTCTGGGGCCTTGTTAAGTGACAATAGTTTACGGATGTCACGAACCCTCCATGCTGGCCATGAAATGCAATAAATTTTGGCCCAAGGTAACATTGCAGATATCAACATAAAGGTCCCTGCATGGACGAGAGCGAATTGGACGAATCCCAGAGGCTGGCCATATACCAGATCCAGCGAAAGGTTCTGGAGAGAGCTATTCGTGGCGATGGTCTGGTCTCAAGCATGAAACTGCTTTGCCGCGAGATAGAACAAACTCTGAAGGAAGACTGCGCCCTTTGCTCCATTTTGTTACTTGATGGTCAACGGCTCAAACACTGCGCGGCTCCCAGCCTGCCGGCGGCCTACTGCGAGGCTATCGATGGGGTGATCATAGGTGAAGGGGTAGGCTCTTGCGGCACAGCGCTCTTTCGTCGAGAACAGGTGGTGGTAACCGATATCGCTACCGACCCCCTTTGGCAGGACTTTAGGGGTTTGGCCATGTCAAACGGACTGGGCGCCTGCTGGTCAAATCCTATCATTGCTTCCGACGGTACGGTTCTCGCCAGTTTTGCCATCTACTATCCCGACCAGCGCTCCCCCTCAAGATTGCATTTGTACCTGATCCAGGCTTTTTCGGCCCTCGCACTGCTTGTCATTGATCATTACAGGCTGGCTGAACAACAGGCCCGGCTTACTGCAGCTTTGGGAAAGATAAATGCCGGGCTAACTGCTGTCATGCAGGTAATCCCGGATGTGGCTATCGTGCTCGACCAGTCAGGTCACTACATTGATTTTCGCGGCGACACCTTCGAACTGATGACGCCACCAGAGATACTGTGGGCCCAGTCAATAGAAAACCTGTTCGGGCCCGAACTTGCAGAACAGGTGATGAAGGTCGCGAACGAGACACTCGCTACCGGGGAGATGCAAATCTTCGAGTACGAGCTTGTGACTGAAGGGGAGCGCCGGGTTTTCGAGGGCAGAACCGCGATCGTCGATGATTTCTATACCGATGCTCGTGATGACTCCTACGTCTTGTGGATGGCCCGTGAAGTCACGACCCGTAAGTGCGCCGAAGAAAACGCCGCCCGCTTGGCGTTGTTCGATGCGCTTACCGGCTTGCCCAATCGCCGCCATGCCGAGGAGCAGCTGGAGCAGCTACTGGAAGAAGTGAATCGCGGCCACGCCAGCGGCGCAGTGATGTTCCTCGATCTTAATGATTTTAAACGTATCAACGACAGCCTGGGACACCAACAGGGTGACCTGCTGCTGCGGCAGGTTTCACGGCGGCTGGAGGATCAGACGCGCCGTTCGGAAATAGTCGCGCGTCTGGGTGGGGATGAGTTCATTGTGTTGTTGCGGGAGCATTTAACCGGCAAGGATGCCCTGGCCGAATCCACTGCAGCAGTGGCGCGTAGAATACTGGGTTGCTTCAATGCACCGCTGGAAAATCAGGGCCATGCCTACAGCGTCAGCGTCAGCGTCGGGATAGCCCTGGCCGACCAGCCCGGATTGAAAACAGAAGACCTGTTACGCAACGCAGACGCAGCAATGTATGAGGCCAAGCGTCTTGGTGGCAATCGATTCGCGTTCTTTGAAGAATCGCTGCAACTGGAGGCTGACCGGCGTCTGGATCTGGAGCGTCGGATGGTCCAAGCCATTCGGGACATGCATTTTGTGGCCTACTTCCAGCCTCAGTTGACACCGGACGGGTCCATCTTCGGAGCAGAGGCGTTGCTGCGCTGGTTTGATCCGGAAGAAGGCGCCATTCCCCCGGATGCATTTATCCCGGTGGCGGAACGGGCAGGTTTGATCTATCAGCTTCAGGATATCGTGCTCGAACAGAGTTGCCAGATGCTCGCAGAATTGCGCAAGAAAGATCGATTGCCGCCAGCTTTCCGGCTTGCTATCAATATCAGCCCGCTGCAACTCCAAAACTACACGCTCACCGAACGTCTCGATTTTTTCCTGGCGAGGTACGACCTGACTGCAGACCGTTTTACCCTGGAAATCACCGAAAATCTTTTAATGGGCCAACAACAGGAAACCTATCATCAGATGCAGGACCTGCGGCAGCGGGGATTTCGATTTGCAATTGATGATTTTGGCACCGGTTATTCGTCGCTAGCGTATCTGCATCGTCTGGACGTGGACCAGTTGAAAATCGACAAAAGCTTTATTCGCGAACTGGGAGAAACAGACGTCGGAGAAGCCATCGTGGATTCCGTGGCCGCACTATCAAGAAGCCTCAACTTAGAAGTTATTGCCGAGGGTGTAGAAACTGAGCTCCAGGCTCGCATACTTCACGACAAGTCTTTGAGTGGACTGCAGGGATTTCTATATGCCTGTCCCATGCACAGCGCTGATTTGATGGACTATCTGGACCAGGCACTGGAAATCATGCCGTGGCACAACATCTCAGAGCCTTATCGTTAGTTCGGGATAAAAAACTCCCTGTTCTAGTAGCACTGCTGATTAAAGCAAAATCACAGAAATAGAATACCAGATGATGAATCAAGAGTGCGTCTACCACTGAAAAGGATCGCAGGTACGCACCAAGTAAGATCTCAAGTGGTGGTTACAAAATTCCTCGATAATGAGCGGCACCTAACATGCCGCCCATCCAGATTTGCCGCAGCGCGGGCCCCACCGACACCTTTTGCTCGCGAGCCAGCGCTAAGCAGATCAGCGGTTTGAATTCAGTCGGGTCGGTTCAGACCCGGGTCCAGTATCCATTCCGCGCTGTCGTTCCAAACGTCCATTCGGGTGATCTGGCCATTACGCACTTCGAACCGGTCCAGGTAGCGGTTGCCCGAGAAGGGGCGACCATCTGGCCATTCTCCATAGAGCGTGCCATTGGAATAAACCACGGTATGGTCCGGGTGTTCCGTCCAGTCGAACTGTCCCAGCGCTTTCTTGACCCAGGCATAACGACCACTGTTGAAATCAGTAATAGCTTGGGTGCTCTCCATAATTCGACCGCCGGTGAAGGTTATACGCACATTTGGGGCCATAAAGGTGGCCGCCCGCTCGGGGTCCGGCGCCATGGAAGCCTCCAGAAAATTGCTAACAATCGTAACTGCGTCATTCTTTTCCGACATACTGTTTTCCTCTATTCGTTGACAAGATCTGTTTTCTGAAAACGCTCTTGTGTGGTGCGATTTCATCCAAAAAGCCCGATAAAGGTGCTCTTTTAAGCGAAAAGCCATCAATTACCGATTATTTTACTGGCATCTGTTTTGCTAGCAACTTATATGCAAACGCTAGCAACCTGGAGAAAATCATGCGATTCAAGAACAGCTTCAAACAGTGGGCTATGCCTCTGGCAACGGCCGGCCTGTTAACACTGGGCGGTCTGGCCAAGGCCGAAGATAATCTGAAGATAGGCCTGGTGGCCGCGCTGTCTGGCCAGTCCGCCAAGTCCGGCGAGGCCATCACCCGGGGATTGACTATCGCTATCGACGAGATCAACGCCGATGGCGGCATTCTCGGCCGTCAGGTGGAATTGTTGCGTCGGGACGATGAGAGCAACCCCAACAAGGGCCTGCTTGCCGCTCGTGAACTGGTACAGAAAGAAGAGGTTGCCGTTCTCTTCGGCGGCCTGGATACACCTGTGTCCCTGGCAATTGTGCCCCTTGCGAACCGGATGAAGTTTCCATTCATGGGCGTCTGGGCCGCCGGCACACCGATTACCAAAAACGGCGCCGAGGAGAACTATGTTTTCCGGGTATCCGCTGTGGATGAGCTGGTTGACGAAGCCCTGGTGCAGTACGGCATCGACAAGTACGGTATGGAAAAACCGGGGATGATCCTGATCAACAACCCCTGGGGCGAGTCCAACGAAAAGGGTTTCCGCAAGGCGCTGGAATCTCGGAATATGAAATGGGCCGGCATTGAGCGGGTAGAGAGCAACGATACTGATATGGTGCCACAGCTCAGTCGCCTTAAGGACTCTGGCGCTGACTCACTGTTGATGGTTGCCAATGTTGCCCCGTCAGCACAGGTAGTGAAATCCCTTGATCGCATGGGCTGGGATGTACCGATTATTTCCCATTGGGGCCCAGCGGGAGGACGTTTTACCGAATTGGCCGGGGAAAATGGCGATAAGGTGCACTTTATCCAGACCTTCACTTTTGTTGAAAACCAGAAGGGCAAGGGCGCTGATGTCATGGCTGCACTTAAGAAACGTTACCCTGAAATTCAGGATCTTGCCGATGTCACACCCGCGGTCGGCATTGCCAACGCCTACGACGCCATGCACCTGACTGCACTGGCCATTGAGAATGCCGGCAGCACCGACGGCCCGGCTATACGCCAGGGCTATTACGATGTTTCCAGATACCAAGGCCTCATCAAGACCTACAGTAACCCTTTCTCTCCGGATCAGCATGATGCCATCGGACCCGATGACTACGTCTTCACTCATTTCGTGGACGGCCGCATCGTTCCATTGAAGCAATAAGTCATGGTTCGCCAGAAACATACTTAGGCAGGTAAGGGTCATCAGCCGGGCCGGAGGCACCTCATAATGATCACCGCCAGTATTATCAGTGGTCTCAGCATGGGCAGTATGTACGCCTTGCTGGCACTGGGATTTCACATCACCTTCATCGTTTCCAGAACGGTCAACTTCGCCCAGGGCAGTGCCATGATGGTGGGCGCCGTATTGGGCTACACCTTTAGCATCACACTGGGGCTGCCCTGGCTGGTAGCCGCATTTCTGACACTGGCAACATGTGCGGTTTATGGCCTGGTCATTGAGCGCTTCCTGGTACGACCATTCCATAGTCGTGGTTCCGAGGCATGGTTAATGGCCACTGTCGCTGGCGGCCTGCTGATGGACAACATCGTGATGTTCACCTTCGGCAAAGAGCCGCGCAGGTTCACGCTGGAAGCCGTCGACCATCGCCTGGAGCTTTTCGGCACCGGTGTCGACCTTATGCAGTTGATCATTCCCGCCGTGGTGGCGGCGATCGTGCTGGTGTTGGTTCTGACCCGTCGGTACACCCGCCTGGGCAAAGTACTGGACGCCACCGTACAGAATCCGACAGCCGCCCGCATGATGGGCATTCATGTGAACCGGGTCGTGGCCATTTCTTTTGCGGTCTCAACAGTGTTCGCCGGCATTGCAGGCCTGTTGATAGCGCCCCTTGTCAGTGTGCATTCGGAAATGGGCATGCTGTTCGGGCTAAAGGCCTTTGCCGTAGCCATTCTTGGGGGTATTGCCAGCGCTAACGGGGTGGTGCTCGCGGGGCTGCTATTCGGTCTGGCCGAAGCGCTGATCATCGTTAACCTCGGCTCTACCCTGGCCCAGATCCTGACATTCAGCCTGGTGATCGTTGCCCTGGCAATACGTCCCAATGGCCTGTTCGGCTCCAAAACGCTGGTGAAAGTATGATGTCTGCAAACGCAGTGGCTTCCCATCGATTAATAGTACCTGGCCTGCTGGCTTTGCTGGCACTGACGGGCGCCGTGCTGTCATTCACCCTGGGCGGCTACGGTCTGCTGGTGATGACCCTCATCGCCCTTACAACGGTGGTGTGTAGCGGCCTCAATATCCTGATCGGCCTCAGTGGCCAGATTTCCTTTGGTCACGTAGCGTTCTATGCCATCGGAGCCTATACGTCGGCGCTGATGACGATGGCTGGAGTGCCGCTGGCGCTGGCAATGGCCAGTGCTGCCGTGGTGACTGCCGCTGTCGGTGCCCTGCTGGCGATACCTGCAGTGAGAGTCAGCGGCCCTTACCTGGCGATGGTGACCATTGCCTTTGGTTTTATCGTGCACCATGGGCTGATCGAATGGCGGTCTTTCACCGGCGGAGCCAATGGCCTGGCCGGAGTGCCGATGCCGGATACCGGCAGCCTGCCGGCGGATACCGGTCTGGCACTGATCGCAGTGGCCCTGATGGTTGTTTCGCTGATGTTCTTTCACCGCTTGGCAGGCAGTGGCTGGGGGCGGGCCATCCGAGCGGTCAAGGCCACCGAGATTGCGGCCCGTTCGTTGGGCTTCAATCCGGTGCAGACAAAGACTCTGGCCTTCGCTCTGTCGGCGCTGTTTGCGGGTCTGGCCGGCTCGCTGCTGTCGCCGCTGATGATGTTTATCAACCCTGATTCCTTTCCCTTTACCCAGTCCATACTCTTTGTGCTCGCCGTCATTGTCGGCGGCGCCGGGACGGTGTTCGGGCCCCTACTAGGCGCCATCCTGATTGTTTTGATTCCAGAGTTACTCTCGGGCATGGCCGAGATGCGACTGCTGCTTTTCTCTGGTGCCCTGTTGGCGGTTCTCTGGATTGCTCCGACCGGCGCACTTGGCGTACTTCAGGCCCGGTTTTCAAAGCCAGCGCCCCTAACACCCCGGCAAAAACCGGATACTGACCGGCTGGAAAAATTCCTTACCTGCGATGCCGGCGCCCCTGACGGGCTGAAGGTAAAGGACATCGGCATCCGGTTCGGCGGCGTGCAGGCAGCGGAGGGAGTCAGTTTTGACGCCAGACCGGGCATGGTAACCAGCATCATTGGACCGAACGGAGCAGGCAAAACCACCGTCCTGAACATGATCAGCGGCTTCTACGCACCAGACAAGGGCCGTATTCTCCTTGATGACAATCTGGCCGGTTTGCCTGCCTGGAAAATCGCCCGGGCCGGCATTGGCCGGACTTACCAGACTACCCAGTTATTTTCCGGATTGTCGGTACTGGAGAACCTGCTGACAGGCATGCAGCGTGGTCAGTTGGAGGATTGCTGGCGAGAGCCCGCCCCCGGGCGGGTCGAACAAGCCCTGGATCTTCTGGCACTGGTCGGATATCGGGGATGCGTTCACACCAAGGCCGAAACCCTGCCACATGTAGATCGCAGGCTGGTAGAAATCGCCCGGGCTCTCGCGCTTAGACCAAAGGTACTGTTGCTGGACGAACCCGCAGCCGGGCTGAGCCGGGCCGACACGGATAAGGTAACGGCGCTTTTGCGGACCATTGCCGGTTACGGCATTGCGGTCATCCTGGTGGAGCACGACATGGCCATGGTGATGTCGGTTTCAGACCGGATTCTGGTGCTCGACTCCGGCCAGCCCATCGCCTGGGGCGAGCCCGAGGAAGTTCGCAGTAACCCTCAGGTGGTGCAAGCCTACCTTGGCAGCACCGACTATCAGGCGCCGCCAAGACCAGAGCCCTGGTCCGGTTCCCGTGATGCTACCCTTTTTGTCAAAGACCTGGTAATCGACTATGGCGCCGCCCCGGTGGTGGAGGACGTTAGCCTGGTGGTGAATCCGGGCGAGCTAATCGCCATCCTCGGAGCCAATGGTGCGGGCAAGTCCAGCATCCTGCAGGCACTCGCCGGCCTGCACCCGGCCAGCAGTGGCCGGATTGTGCTGAACAACGAGAATATCGAGACCATGGACGCCAGCGAGATTGCAGGCCGGGGACTGGCACTGGTACCGGAAGGGCGCCAGGTATTTCCGGAGCTGAGCGTGCGGGACAACCTCCTCATGGGGGCCTATACACGCGCCGACAGGTCCAGCCTGGACCAGGATATCGAGGATATCCTGGCTCGGTTCCCGCGCCTGCAGGATCGTATCAGCAGTCCTGCCGGACTCCTCTCGGGGGGCGAGCAGCAGATGCTGGCAATTGGCCGCGGATTGATGGCAAAGCCATCGATCCTGCTTCTCGATGAACCGTCGCTTGGTCTGGCGCCTGCAATGGTAGCAGAGCTTTACGATGCCCTGGCTGCGCTGCGGGACGAGGGAGTTACGCTGTTGCTGGTAGATCAGATGGCCAATCTGGCTCTGCAAGTGGCCGACCGTGCTTACGTACTGGAGACCGGTCGCGTCGTCCACTCCGGCAGTGCCGAGGCCCTTCGCAATGATCCGGAACTTGAAGCGGCCTACCTGGGAGAAAGCGTTGCATGACTTCAATACTGTTCAAGAATCTGAGGCTGCCGGATCAACCGGCGAAAATCACTGAATTGAGAGTGGACCAGGGTAAATTTGTCGAGACCTTCACGAACGAGGTATCACTGCCGAGTGAAATAGATCTCGGCGGCAATCTTGTTCTGCCGGGCCTTATCGAGACGCATATTCACCTGGATAAGGCCTGTATCATGAATCGGTGTGAGCTTAACGAAGGCACTCTCGCGGAAGCGGTGGCCACGACCAGGGCCGCGAAAGCTGACTTTACCGAGGCAGACGTTTATCAGCGCGGCGCAGCTCTTCTGGAACAGGCCATCACCCAGGGCACGACCTACATGCGTACCCATGTGGAGCTCGACCCCGGCATCGGTCTGACCGGATTCCGGGCAATCCTGCGGTTAAAGCAGGACTATGCCTGGGCCCTGGGCCTCGAGATATGCGTATTCCCACAGGAAGGGCTGCTCAACAACCCCGGCACCGAAGAACTCCTCTGTGAAGCTCTGGAGAATGGCGCTACGGTATTGGGAGGCTGCCCCTACATGGACAGTGACCCGGCGGCACAGATCCGGCGACTTTTCGAACTGGCAGAACGCTACGACTGCGACCTGGACATGCACCTGGATTTTGACCTGAATCCTGAAGGCATGACGATTTCTGAAGTCATTCGCTGCACCAGGGAGTGCGGGTGGCAGAACCGGGTAACCATCGGGCATGTCACCAAACTGTCAGCTCTTCCGCCGGAGCTCTTTGAGGAGACCGCGCGGGCACTGGCGGAGGCCGGCGTTCAGGTCACAGCTCTGCCTTCCACCGATCTGTTCCTGAATGGACGGGACGACACCCACAATGTGCCCCGGGGCGTGGCGCCGCTGCCCCGTCTCCATGACTGTGGCGTCACCTGCTCATTGTCCACCAATAACGTCGGTAACCCTTTCACTCCGTTCGGGGATGCATCACTCATCCGCCAGGCCAATCTTTTGGCGAACGTGTGCCATCAGGGCACACCGGCTGAACTGGCGCGCTGTCTGACGTGGATTTCTGAGGAGTCAGCCAGGCTGCTGCGTTTGCAGGACTATGGCCTTGCTCCGGGTTGCCATGCGGATTTCATCGTACTGGACGCGGACACTCCGGCCGCGGTGATCGCCGAATTGGGGCAGCCGCTGATGGCCTTCAAGGGGGGCCGACAGAGTTTTGAGCGGGTGCCGGCGTCATTATTGAGCCCCTGATCTTCATGGAACTCAGAAAAGGAACCAGGAAAAACCATGTACATTGATTCAGAACAGCAACTCAGAAACATTTATGGCTTCCCGAAAAAGAGGTTTAAAGATAGGCAGCTGAGCTGCCTGGAAAAACATTCGATTAACTTTATTGAGCGCTCGCCATTTTTTCTAATGTCCACCTGCTCGCAATCTGGATCAGCTGACTGCTCGCCTCGTGGAGGCGAGCCTGGATTTGTCTCTATTCTGAGTGAAACATGCTTGGTTGTTCCTGATGCAAAAGGTAACAATCGCCTGGACAGCCTGGTCAATATTATCGAGACGGGCAGTGTGGGGTGTCTGTTTCTGATTCCCGGTGTTGACGAGACATTGCGAATTAATGGCTTTGCTCGGCTATCCAACGCACCCGAATATCTAGGCAGATTCCACGACGAAAGAAATCCGCCAAAGACTTGCATCGAGATAACGATAAAAGAGGTATTTTTACATTGCGCCAAGGCATTGATGCGCTCAAAGCTCTGGTCGCCCGATTCAAGGATTGACCGTTCAAAGCTACCCACGCTGGGGCAAATGGTGAATGACCAATTGTCCGTCGCCGAAGCACCGGAAAGCCAGGAGGATATGATTAAGCGGTTCGAGAAGGATCTGTAACAATTACCAACCTGCCATAACCTAAATTTCTGCCAGTACGGATCGCAGGTCAATATCATGTTCATCACTTCCGTCCAGCGCGAGCTCTGACTCCAGATGATGAAGGTGATGGCTCATCAGCGCCACTGCTTGGTCATTTTCACCGGACTTGAGGGCCTCTAGGATTGTGCGGTGTTCATCGTGCTGACACGTCGGCTCATCGTTCCGCTGATACAGAGCAACAATCAGCGAACTGCGCACCATCAGGTTATCAAGAATATCCGCAAGCACCCTATTTCCGCTTATGCGACCAAGCAGGCGGTGGAAACTACTCAGCTCGCGCACAATCGCCCGCCTATCGGTACTATCGGTGGCCGCTTTTTCGGCCGCCATGTGGGACGATACATTCTGCTCGAATTTTCGCATCAGCTCCGGCGTTATCGACCCGACGACAGCACCTTCAATGGCCCGGCGAGCCACAAAAATTTCTCTTGCTTCCTGGGCCGAGGGCTGACTCACGTGAGCACCCCGATTTGGCTCAATGGTGACAATCTTGTTCAGCGCGAGACGTTGAAGCGCAGCCTGGACGTGGTTTCGGTTTGCCCGCAGGGAATCGACAATCTGAGCCTCTACCAGCCGGGTGCCCGGTGGCAACAGGTGCTGTGCAATAGCGCGCGATAAAGATTCGATAACGCGTTCAACTTCTTTCTGCTTGTTGGTTCGTGTGTATGCGCCCATTTTTTCTCTGTTAAACAATGCGTTTCGCGGCAATTCAAGGTGGCTCTTCCACTTAATAGCTAGCAATTTTAACGGTTTATTATCTCCCTGGCGGAGTTGGGAAGCAAACTGTTCAAACCGTGGCTTTCTATCGGTGCATTCTTGCTCCGTCTTAGTGCGGAAAGCAAGAAAAGGCCTAGCCCAATAACCACAGACATGGTTGAACGTTTTTTAAAAAAATAAACCTTAATTAATTGAATTATATAGTTTTTAAAATTTAAAACTGAGTTCCTTCAGGGTTGGTTCATTGATTGCATGCAATTTTTTGTTATTTAACTGTCAGGAGCATGCAGCATGGATCGTCGACACTTTCTAAAGGGCGTCACTTCACTCTCTGTAGGGGCAAGCATTCTCCCCCTTTTCAAGGTTCTTCCGGCCGCGGCTGCTAGCCAGAAAACAGCGGTTGTGGTAATCGGCGGGACCATCAACAGTCTGGACATTCACCGCAGCGGCACCAACCGCGCCAGCTATCAGGTGGCAATCAACTGCTATGACCGACTGGTATCCTTTGGCACTAAAACAATGCCGGACGGCTCGCTGAGCTATGATTTTGATAATGTTCAGCCAGAACTCGCCGAATCCTGGAAGATCAGCGAAGACCGGACCGTAATGACCTTCAAGGTCCGTAAAGACGCGACCTTCTGGGACGGTAAGCCGGTGACCGCGCACGATGTAAAGTGGTCCCTGGACCGCGCAGTTTCTCTGGGCGGTTTTCCTACGGTACAAATGAAGGCCGGAAGGCTATCGTCGCCAGAGCAGTTTGAAGTCGTTGACGACCAAACCTTCCGCATAACCCTGCCTTTCCCTTCCAAGCTCGCGCTGCCTGACCTGGCCACGCCTATCCCCATCATCATCAATTCGGAAGTAGCCAAAGCCAACGCCACTGATGACGACCCCTGGGCCACCGAGTACCTACATCGTAACCCCGCCGGATCCGGCGCCTATAGGATTGCCCGATGGGATGCCGGTGAACAGCTGGTTTACGAGCGCAATGACAACTGGCTTAACGGAGATGTGCCCGGATTCAAACGCGTCATAATGCGGGAAGTGCCGGCTCAGTCAACACGCCGCGCCCTGATTGAACGAGGCAGCGTGAGTGCATCCCACAACATTCCCAACAAGGATGCGAAGGAGTTGGCTGATAAACCGGGAGTGAAGGTGATCAGCACGCCCATCGAAAACTGTATTTACTCTCTTTGCACAAATCTGGAGTTCGAGCCTTTCAAGGATAAACGGGTCCGCCAGGCCGTTGCATGGTCCGTTCCCTATCAGAAGATCTTCGAGCAGGCCGCCTATGAGCAGGGCGTTCCAATGTGGGGAGGCACTGACACGGTGGACAAAATCGCCTGGCCCCAGAAGTCTCCTTATTCCCAGAACCTGGAAAAAGCGAAAGCCCTTCTGGCCGAAGCCGGCTATGAGGACGGTTTTGATGTACCACTTTCATTCAATTTGTCCAATGCCGACTGGGCAGAACCAGCAGCGCTGCTGATCCAGCAGGGGCTGGCTGATATTGGCATCCGCGCCACTATCGAAAAAATCCCCGGCGCCAACTGGCGCACCATTGCTCTGGTCGAGAAGAAGCTGCCACTTCACCTTGAGAACTTTGGCGGCTGGCTCAACACCCCGGACTATTACTTCTACTGGGCCTACATCAAGGGCAACCTGTTCAACTCCTACAACTACGACGACCCCGAGATGGCCCGGCTGGTGGACGAGACCCTGGATATGGCCATGGACAACCCGGAGTACGCTCCCAATGTGAAGCGCATGATCGAGCTGGCGTTTGAGGACATTCCGCGGATTCCGCTCTGGCAGCCAACCCTGAACGTTGCCTTCACCGACTCTGTGGCCGGCTACGAATACTGGTTCCATCGCCAGATGGACATTCGCGCATTGAAGCCGGTTTAGGGGGCAGACACTGTGTCGCCAATCTGGCTGAAAGTACGCAAGGTGGCGCTGCGCCTTCTTGAGGCGCTGCCCACCGTGTTCGGTATTCTGGTGGTCTGCTTTCTGCTGACACGCGCACTGCCGGGTGATCCGGCCGCCTATTTCGCCGGCCCCATGGCAGACCAGGCCTCCATCGAGGAGGTGCGTCGTAACCTGGGGCTAGACCAGCCCCTTCCGGTCCAGTTCCTGACCTACGTGAAGGATCTGGCGCAGGGTGATCTGGGCGTGGCCGTATCCACTGGCCAGCCGGTAGTTTCGGAGCTGGCCAATCGGCTGCCGGCATCGCTGGAGCTGACCCTCGGTGCCTTGCTACTGTCGTTTATCATTGCAGTACCTCTGGGGGTTCTGGCCGCCACACGGCCCAATACCTGGATCGACCATATCTGTCGTTTTCTGGTGACCGCAGGGGTCTCCCTGCCAACCTTCTTCACTGGTCTGGCCCTGATGTACGTATTCTATTACCTGCTTGACTGGGCCCCACCCCCGATGGGGCGACTGGATATGATGTATCTGCCGCCGGACTCGGTGACAGGCTTCCTGACCATCGACGCCATCATTGCGGGTGAATGGGAGGTGTTGAGGGCCGCCCTAGCTCAACTCGCCCTGCCACTGATTACTCTTGCCCTTTTTACCCTGGCGCCAATTGCCCGCATGACACGGGCCGCCATGCTGCAAACCCTGGGCAGCGATTTCGTTCGCACCGCCCGGGCAGCGGGGCTGAGTGGCCGCCGGGTACTGGTGACCTACGCTTTCCGCAATGCCTTGTTGCCCGTGGTGACCACCCTGGGGATGGTATTTTCCTTCGTTCTCGGCGCCAATGTGCTGGTAGAGAAGGTGTTTGCCTGGCCGGGAATTGGCTCATTTGCAGTCGAGGCCCTGGTGGTATCCGATTACGCTGCTGTCCAGGGCTTCGTGCTGTCCATGGCGCTGCTATTTGTGGCCCTTAACCTGTTGATCGATGTGATCTACACCATGATCGACCCTCGCGTCGGCGAGGATGCCTGAGATGAATAGCGCAAATACTGCAGCATCTGCCCAGCTCCAGGGGCCGCCCCGCACCAGTTACTGGCAGCATCTGCGCCATGTCGCCTCGGAAAATCCGGTTACCGGAATGGCCTTTGGTCTGTTCGCCCTGTTTATAGGCATGGCAATTTTCGGTCCCTATCTGGTGCCTTATGACCCATTGAATACGGGCGTCGGCCCGGCGTTACAGCCACCCAGCGCCGCGCACTGGTTTGGCACCGACCAACTGGGTCGCGACGTGTTTTCCCGGGTTGTGGTCGCGACACGGCTGGACTTGCTGATTTCCGTCTCGGCCGTGGCCATCTCCTTCGTTCTGGGTTCCATCATGGGATCCTTTGCCGGTTACTTCGGCGGCTGGACTGACCGCATCACGGGTCGACTGGTGGATACCATCATGGCGTTCCCACTTTTTGTTCTCGCAATGGGTATCGTGGCCGCCGCCGGCAACACCGTCGAAAACATTGTCTACGCCACCGCAATCATCAATCTGCCGTTCTACGCCCGCATGGCAAGGGCGGAGGTCAGCATTCGCCGCAACGCGGGCTTTGTGCAGGCAGCAAGACTGTCCGGTAACTCCGAGCTCCGGGTGCTGTTCGGCCACATTTTCCCCAACACGCTGCCGCCAATGATGGTACAGATTTCCCTGAACATGGGCTGGGCCATCCTAAACGCTGCAGGTCTCTCGTTCATCGGCCTCGGTGTTCAGCCCCCGGCCCCGGAATGGGGAATCATGGTAGCCGAGGGCGCCAACTTCATTATTTCCGGAGAATGGTGGCTGGTGATCTTCCCGGGTATGGCGCTGATGCTGGCGGTGTTTACTTTCAATCTGATCGGCGATGGTCTGCGGGATCTGGTTGATCCCCAGCGCCGCACCTGAGGAGTTCGCCATGAGTGTGCCGCTGCTGGATATACAGCATCTGAGTGTGGACTTCGTCACCCGCAAAGGGGCCGTGCGGGCAATCGACGATATTTCCGTCGCTGTCGACAAGGGTGAAACCCTGGGTATTGTCGGCGAATCCGGCTCTGGCAAATCGGTAACCTCCTATGCGGTGATGCGAATCCTGGATCGGGCGGGCCATATCGCCGGTGGCAAAATCACCTATGGCGGCATGCCACTGCACAAGGCACGTGAGAAGGACATGCGGGATATTCGCGGTCGCGAGATCTCGATGATTTTCCAGAATCCCCGCGCAGCCCTTAACCCTATACGTCGTATCGGGCAACAGGTAGCAGATGTGCTGAAGGAGCACAATCAGGCCACGCGGAGTAACGCCCGGGAAAAGGCCATCGAGATGCTTAAGGCCGTGAAAATCCGCGAACCGGAGCAGCGGTACGACGCCTATCCCTTTGAGCTTTCCGGCGGCATGTGCCAGCGGGTGGTAATTGCCATCGCGCTGGCCTGCCGGCCACGTTTGTTAATTGCGGACGAGCCCACAACCGGTCTCGATGTCACCACCCAGAAAGCGGTGATGGACCTGATTGTTGAACTCACCCGCGAATACAAGATGTCCACCGTTCTGATCACCCATGATCTGGGACTGGCAGCAGCTTACTGTGACCGACTGGTGGTCATGCAAAGCGGCAAGATCATTGAAGCCAACGGTTCCGCCGAGTTGTTCCACCATCCCCGGGAAACCTATACCCGACAACTGCTTCAGGCGACGCCACACCGGGATTCCCGGATAAGGGATCTACTGACGCCCGAGGCCCGGGCCAAAGCCATGAGGCTGCCGGAAGAACATGCGCTCGGTGAGCCGATTCTCAACGTTCAAAACCTGCGCAAACAGTTCGGCAAACCCGACTCCGAAAGCGCCCATATTGCGGTCAAGAACCTTTCGTTCGAAATTCGCGAGGGTGAGAGCCTCGGCCTGGTGGGTGAAAGCGGCTGCGGAAAATCTACCACCTCTGCCATGATTATGCGCTTGCTCGACACCAGCGGCGGGGTCATCGAATTTCTGGGCGAGGACATAGCGCCAGTATCCGCCTCAAAGTTTGCCAGCCACACGCTGCGCGGCAAACTGCAGATGGTATTCCAGGACCCCACCGACAGCCTGAATCCCCGCTGGAGCGCTGCCCAGTCTATCGGTGACCCGATTCACCGCCTGACGCCGCAGGTGAGCCGCAAGGAGCGAGAGCAGAGAGTGATCGAACTGGCCGGCTTGGTTGGCTTGCCAGTGCACCTTCTGGACCGTTTTCCCCACCAGTTGTCGGGTGGTCAGAAAGCCCGTGTTGGCATTGCCCGGGCCATCGCACTGGAACCGAAATTGCTAATTCTCGATGAACCCACGGCCGCACTGGACGTTTCGGTTCAGGCAGTGGTGCTGAACCTGCTGGAAGACCTCAAACACCGTCTCAACATGAGCTATCTGTTCATCAGCCATGACCTTAACGTGGTGCGCCTGCTTTGTGGTCGCATCATGGTAATGCAGAACGGTATGGTAGTTGAGGAAGGTGACTCGGGCCAGCTGCTGGACAACCCGGCCACCGACTATACTCGCACTCTGTTGGCAGCTATTCCTCACCCACCTTCGCCTGGTGGCGTTGCAGAAAGAGGCCATGCATGACACAGACTCCGCTGCCCTACGAACGTGCCGGCAAGGGCAGTGTCGTGGACAGTATTGTTCAAAACCTGGCCGACGATATCGTCAGTGGCCGACTGATGCCCGGCACCAAGCTTGATGCCCGGAGTATGGCAGAGCGGTTTGGAGTATCACGAACCCCCATTCGGGAAACCTTTGGCCATCTCGCTGCCATGGGGCTGGTCACTCACCGTCCGAACCGCGGTGTCATCGTTGCGACTCTTTCTTTCCAGGCCCTCACTGACCTGTACGAGGCCATGTCAGAACTAGAAGCGGCCCTGGCGCGGCTGGCGGCCCTGCGCATGAACAAGCAACAAAGGGAAGTTCTGCTGCAGCTTCACCAGGAATCGCTGGATGTGCTGCGTGATGGTACCGTCGACGACTACAGCCGATATAACCATGAATTACACACATTAATCTTTGAGGGAGCTCAGAGCAGCCAGTTACAGCAACTCGCGGAAGCTACCCGTATGAGGCTCGCCCCGTTTCGACGGGCCCAGTTTCGAATGCCGAATCGTGTCAGCAAATCATGGGAAGAGCACGATGTCATTGTCCGGGCGATCCTCGCTGGGGATGCTGACGGAGTGGCCCGACTCATGCGGCAGCATCTCCAGACCGTTGGCACCATGTCGGCTGAGTTCGTGGCTGAAAACCAGCCACCAGAAAGAGGTTCCGATACGGGTTCCAGCCATGAAAGCTGAATCCCCAATCGGCGTAATATGCACGCCTGATCACCGTGCCACGGAGGCCGGCATGGAGATTCTTCGCGCGGGAGGCTCGGCTATTGATGCGGCCATGGCCGCTGGTGCTGTGTTGTCCGTTGTTTACCCCCACATGACTGGAATTGGGGGTGATGCCTTGTGGCTTCTCAGTGATCGCGGAAAGGTGGATACTCTGATGGGGCTCGGGCAAGCAGGGCACCGCCTGCCGGATACGGGAAGGATCGACGGTCGCGGTCCCGCATCAGCCGCCACAACTGCGGGCGCTCTGCGTGGCTGGTCCCTGGCCCATGACTGGAGCCGCGACCGTTGGGGTTCTACCATGACCTGGCCCGATTTGCTGGAACAGGCTGTGGCCTTTGCCCGTTATGGTTATGAAGTCTCAGAGTCACAGGCATTCTGGCAGCAACAGCGCCGTAGGCTGATTCGTGACCTGCCCGATCTCACCACTCTGTGCTGCGACGAGACGGGTGAATTACATCCAGAAGGTGCGCTGGTCACACGACCGTCCCTGGCGGAAACCCTGGCTCATCTCGCGCGCGCCGGCGTGGATGATTTTTACGACGGCGAGCTGGCCACCGCTCTGGCTGCAGGCTTTGAAAAACTTGGCAACGGCCTGATCCGGGACGATCTGAGTGCGACGCGGGCGTGGCACGCGCCTCCCTTAAGCATCCGTTACCGGGCCGGCATCCTTTATAATTTCCCGCCGCCGACACAGGGTTTGTATACGCTTAGCGCTCTCAATACCCTGAATCCAGTTGATCTTGCTGCATTGAAAAATGGAGGCGCTGACTACTTTCATTATCTGGTGGAATCTATAAAAGCCCAGCTCAAGCACCGTAATCGGGAACTCTGTGATCCAGTCGCAGGTAACCCGGATACCCAGCGACTGTTGAACCCTGCCCGGGCACTAACCGACTGCGCTGCCATTGATCTGGACAAAGCCGTGCCCTGGCAGGAAGAAGGCAGGCCTGCTGACACTGTTTGGCTTGGAGCCAGTGACAGCCAGGGCCGTACTGCCTGCCTGATGCAAAGCCTGTTTCATGACTTCGGTTCCGGCTGTCTGGTGGGTGATACTGGCATCCTCTGGCTCAACCGTGCTGCCGGGTTCAGCCCTGACCCAGCCCACAAGAATGCCTGGGCGCCTGGCCAACTTCCGGCCCATACCCTGAATCCATCCGCTTATCTCGCCGATGATGGCACGCAGTTCTATTTCGGAAGCCAGGGCGGCGATGGTCAGCCACAGACTCAGATGGTACTCGCGACGCAGTTGGTGGATTTCAACCAGCCTGTTGAAAAGGCATTGCATGCCCCCCGATTCTTGCAGGGCCGCAGCTTTTTTGGCAGCAACGAGAGCTTAAAACTTGAACAGAACATCGCGCCTGGAGTGGGGGAATCGCTGGCAGCGCGTGGCCACGATATCGAGTGGATTCCAAAGCTAAGCCCATTTACCGGTTTAGCCGGGGTCATTGCGATTCAGCCCGACGGCCGGCGGGAGGCTATGCACGACCCTCGTGGAGAAGGCACCGCACTGGCTCAGTGATCGTTATCTCTTGAACCAAACGAAGTAAGGGAAAATCATGGACATGATCATTGCCTGTTCCGCCCTGGGAATTGTGGCCGGCATATTGGCTGGCATGCTGGGTATAGGGGGTGGTGTGGTTATCGTGCCGGCGCTGGTTATGATTCTTTCGGCTCAGGATTTCCCCTCCGAATCTATTGTAATAACGGCCGTTGCCACTTCGCTGTGTACGATCATCTTCACGTCGATATCGGCAGCCCGTGCCCAGATCAAACGACAGGCTGTCGACTGGACTATATTCCGGCTGTGGGCGCCGGCCGTGGTGGCAGGCAGTTTCCTCAGTGGTTTTATCGCCGCGCGCCTGCCAGCTGCGGTGCTCGAAGTGGGTATTGCCTTGTTCCTGCTGGTGACCTCTATCATCATGCTGAGCCGTTGGGTGCCAGACCCTTCACGCGCCATGCCAGGGAACTCTGGCACCACAGGCCTGGGCCTGTTCAGCGGCACGCTGTCCGGACTGGCGGGTATCGGCGGCGGCAACGTGATGGTCCCGCTGATGGTCTTTTTTAACGTGCCCATACAGCGCGCGGTCGCTACGTCCAGCACGCTGGGTTTTCCGCTGGCACTGGTAGGCACCCTTGGATACGCCATCTCGGGTTGGGACGAGTCGGTGACGCCCTGGTCCCTTGGTTATATTTACTTACCAGCCGTGGCGCTGATTGCGACATTCACGGTACTCCTGGCGCCGGTAGGTGTGTCGCTCAGCCATCGAATACCGGCCCCCACACTGAAGCGATGTTTTGGTGGGCTGCTGCTGATGGTCGCCGGCAAAATGTTGTTCGATGCGTTGTCCCATCTGTGACCGAATGCTGCGATTTTCAATAGCGACTAATCCGGTCCACTACCAGGTAGTCATTGGTAAACATGAAAAGACAAAATCTCGACCATGTAGGACAAGGGATTTGAACAGATTAATATGCGTGTGAACATCGATGCCCTACAGAGCGCCTATAACGATAACAAGCTGACTCCCGCGAGGATTATGGCGGATATCCGCCAACGCTCGCAGCAGTACGCCGAGCATAACATCTGGATCTATCAGCTCAGCGCGGCCGAACAACAGCCCTATCTGGATGCTTTGGCCGACAAGCCTATGGCTGACTGTCCATTGTGGGGCATCCCCTTCGTGATCAGGAACAATATCGACCTGGCCGGAACTCCAACCACCGCAGGTTGCGAAGGCTTTAGTTACCCCGCCAGCTTCTTAGCAGGTGGTTCAGCAGTTGATCAATGCCGGCGCCATCCCTGTCGGAAAGGCCAACCTGGACCAGTTTGCCACAGGCCTTAACGGCACCCGCTCCCCCTGGGGTATCTGCAAGAGTGCTTCGATCCTGATTACATCAGCGGCGGCTCCGGTTCGGGCTCGGCAGTGGCCGTAGCGCTGGGGCTGGCCAGCCTCAGTCTGGTTGCCGACACCGCCGGCTCAGGCCGGGTACCTGCCTGTTTTAATAACCTGGTCGGTGTCATGCTGAGGCAGATCGTCCTTAATCTCGAACCAGGGAGCCTTGCTGCCCACAAAGATGTGGCGCTCGGCTTTTACTCCCGGGTCTGTATCCAGCGTTCCGAGGGGGAAACCAAAGATTTCGGGGGCTGCATCAAATTTCGTGTAAAGACTGGAACCGCAGTTCCCGCAAAAACCCTTGTGTTCCCCCGGCGAGGATTCATAGAACCTTATCAATTCCTGACCTTTTACAGTGTGCCAATCAGAAGACTGTACCTTTGCCCGTGTGCGGAAAGCTGAGGCATGGAGCTTTCGGCACATCGAGCAATGACAGTTCAGGACCTCTGTCAGCGGGCCGTTTATCTCGTATTGAATGCCTCCGCAAAGGCAGCTGCCAGTGTGTTTCATACCTTCACACTCCTTCGAGTCATCAGTCTTTCCAGAAAACCTTACTTGCTTCTTGTTCAGCGTCAATTCGAGACACACCAATATCTTTGAGCATGGAATCAGGAAGGCGTGAGAGCTGCTTCCGCGTCCGGTAGTTGATATACCAAAGTTTGATCCGGCGAATCAGGCGTTGCTTTGCATCGCTGGCGTGGTGTTTGGTTTTGCCCTGGACGATTGGGATGGATGTGGCTGACATGTGCAATCTCCGCTTCTGTTAAGTTCAGCCTAATGCTTTCGCCATTAAGCTGACTCCACAAACGGGTTAAAGCGTGCAATAATTAACTAAAAATTAACCGTAGGGCGCTCTTATGCAGGCGATGCCATCGCTTAGGGGTCTTCAAGTGTTTCGATACGCCGCCAGAGAGCTAAGTTTCAAAGCCGCTGCGGAAGCGTTAAATATCTCCAACGCCGCGGTAAGCACCCACATTCGAGGACTGGAAGACTTTCTGGGATTCAAACTGTTTGAAAGGCTCACTCGTGAAGTAAAACTGACATCTGAAGGAAGCCGGCTCTCGGGCTTCGTCGAGACTGGGTTTCAGGAGCTGGAACGAGGCATCGCCCAATTTACGCCCAATTCAGATCCCAAGAATCTTAAGGTATCGACTCTGCCATCCTTCGCAAATCGCTGGCTTATGCCAAAAATCAGCCAGTTTCAGGAAAAGCACCCGGAACTGAAGATCAGCATCATGCCGGGATTCAGCCTGGTCGACTTTCAGGGCGATGGCGTGGATCTGGCCATACGCTACGGCAGAGGGAATTACCCGGGACTCGAGACACGATTTTTGATGGCTGAGTCTCTGGTTGTTGTGTGCCACCCCTCACTCGTGGGTAACCGGAGAATCACTGCAGCCGATCTTGCTCACTTGCCCTGGTTAATCGATGAGTCGATAGATATGCACGGCTCATGGCTTGAGTTTCAGAAAGCCCTGGGCATCGACATCCCGGATCCCGCTGTAAAACTTTCTGTCAACGAAGCCTCGGCACAAGTGGAAGCGGTGTTGGCCGGCCGAGGCATCTCACTGGTTCGCCTGAGTCTTGTTGCCGACATGCTTGAGTCAGGTCTGTTGATCCGCCCACTGGATTTCTCGATGCCTGCCGAATTTCATTATTACCTGGTGGCACCCGAAGCCAAATTCAGAACGGACAAAGTGCGGGCATTTGTGTCTTGGATTTCAAACAGAGTACCCCGTCAATGAAGGGCTTGGTCGCCTACCTCAGCCAAGTTGCGCCCGTGTCAGAGGCGATGATGGAATTCGTAAAGACCAGCTTTCACCCTGAAACCCTGGAGAAAGGCAGTTTTTGCATTCGAGAAGGCGAATATGCTCAAGACATCGCGTTTATGGAGGAAGGAATCGTCAGAGCCTTTTACAATGATGAAAGTGGCAGGGATTACAACAAAAACTTTTTCCAAGGGCCCGCAATCATCGGCTCTTGCGTTGCGCCCATCAGCAAGGAAAAAACAGGTTGCCTAACAGGTATTTATCATTGTTGTGGAAGACAGCCTTTTTTGTCTGATTTTTGTCGTTTTCCTCTACCAAATCCGATCGAACCTGACACAACCCAGCGGGAACATGCCATGACTTCTGCCAGCGAGCTGGACTTGCTTTCAAAACCATTGACCCTTCCCTGTGGCGCGGTCTTGAAGAACAGAATGGTCAAATCGCCGATGTCTGACTCGCTCGGCGACGGGGCGGGAAACCCGACCCAAGAACAGGCGAGACTCTATGAGCGTTGGGCGAAAGGGGGCGCTGCGTTGTCTGTCATTGGTGAGGTGCAGGTAGATTCACGATTTCCTGAGAGACCGGGCAACCTGGTTCTAGGACCGGGTTTGAATAGAACGATGTTTCAGCATCTGGCCCAACGGGGCACTTCAAATGGCAATCATCTCTGGGCACAGCTTGGTCACGCCGGAGCGCTGTCCCATGCACCGATCAGTCAGCCAAAAGGACCGTCCGCCCTCGATTTGGAGGAACTAAAATGTAATGGGATGTCCGTTGCAGAGGTCGAGAATTTGCCTGACCGTTTTGCAAAAACGGCATCCACTGCGAAATCCGTTGGGTTCACAGGCGTGCAGATACACGCTGGCCACGGCTTTCTGCTCAGTCAGTTTCTGAGTCCACTGTTCAATCTTAGGGAGGATGAGTACGGGGGCTCGATAACTTCGCGGTGTCGGATCGTACTCGAGATAATTAACCGGGTTCGAGCCGCTGTTGGGCCTAGTTTTCCAATTGCAATTCGCATCAATTCGATGGATCAATTAGAAGGTGGCATGACTGAAACCGATGCTCTGGAAGTGGTCAGCCATCTGGACACAACCTCTACCGATCTCATCGATATTAGCGGTGGAACCTACTTCCCAGGGATGAAACCGATTCAGAACTATCGTGCCGGTGAGCCCTACTTTGAGGAATTTGCGCGGGCTGCGAAAAAGAAAACCAGCATTCCGTTGATGGTCACCGGTGGTTTCAAACGCCGTGCTCAGGCGCTTCAGGCACTAGAAAGCAACGGTGTTGATGTGATTGGGCTGGCACGAGCCATGGTGTTGGCCCCGGACCTGCCGCACGTTTGGTTGTCAGAGCACGGCCAGGATGTTGAGTTCCCCAGGTTCGAGTCTGCGCCACCAGGCGGGATCACCGCCTGGTACACCATGCGCCTGACTGCCATCGGTCAAGATCGGGAAGACGAAACCATGCTTGATCTTCCAACGGCAAACCGTCTCTACGAAGAGCGGGATGCGGAGCGCTGCAAATGCTGGAAAACAAGGTTTGGGGGTTAAGTCGAGGCCGGCAAATTTAATACGTGCCGAGGTTCGCTTTGAAAACAAAGCATCACTTTGTTCCATGGAATCAACGTTCGCTTTTGTTTAAAAGCTTGGACTTATCCTGGTGCCCTCGCCACTCCTGGCCTATGAGTGAACCTACTCTGGTTCAGACTCCCTTCACTGGCTCATCTCATCGCGGTAAAAAGGTCCGCTTTCCAATGGTTTCGACGTCATCACCGCAAAGCGGATCTTTTGCACCTATTTAAATTGATCCCAGTAAGGCGGATCGCCAAAGAATCCGTCGATAAAGTCGATAAAGCTCCGAACCTTGCTAGCTAACAGCTGGCGGTGTGCATAGACAGCGTAAAGCGCCAGGGGTTCGGGCTCATGGTCAGCCAGTATGACCTGCAGTTCTCCTTTCATGATGCCGTTGCCTGCGATAAAGGTAGGCTGCAGTGCAATGCCTGCACCGGCAGTGGCAGCTGCCACCAGCACATCGCCGTTATTGCTGATCATATCCCTGCTGTGGTTGCGCTCGCTGTGCTGAAGCTCGCGAAGCAGGGGCTGGCTGGCATCCAGATCCATATAGCTGTAGCTCAGGAAACGGTGGTCCCTCAGATCTTCGGGGCTTCGGGGTATGCCGTATCGGTTCAGGTAATCCGGCGACGCGCACATCACCACGCGCACCGGCGCGATCCGTTTGGCAATCAGTGAGGAGCTTTTCAGGTGACCGATCCGCAGCGCGATATCGAACCCTTCTTCCACGATGTCCACCTTGCGATCGCTCAGCTGCAGATCGATGCCCACGGCCGGGTGAGCCTGCTGGAACCGGCTCAGTAGCGTTGCCATGTGATGAATGGCGAAGGATGTAGGGGCGCTGATACGCAGCAGGCCACGAGCTTCGGTTTGCAGGTCACCGAGCTCGTTCTCGGTATCGTCGATGTCATTGAGAATCTGCTGGGCTCGCAGGTGGTAGCTTGCTCCCGCTTCGGTGAGATGGATTTTGCGGGTGGTGCGATTGAGCAGGCGTACACCCAGATGCTGTTCAAGCTGCGATACATATTTGCTCACCAGTTGCGGTGATAGCTCCAGCCGGTCGGCAGCGCGGGTGAAGGTGCCTTCATTCACTACAGTGACGAAGGCACGCATGGCATCAATTCGGTCCATGGAATCTCCAGGATTCAGGTCATTTTTATTATCAACACTTCATGAATAATAAAGCAACGTCGGCCATCTTAGTCTTTTTATTCGGTGATAGTACAGTAGTCACATCGCCTGGGGCCTGGCTTCAGGAACACACCCACAGAAGAAAATCGAGGTGACTATCATGAACACTCAATTTGCAAAGACATTGTTCCAGTCCAACCGCGGTATCGCCGCGCTGGTACTGCGGGTGCCGGTCGGAGTTGTTCTGGCCGCCCATGGTGCACAGAAACTCCTTGGCTGGTTCGGCGGGTACGGCCTGGAAGGAACCGGGAGGGTTGGCTGATGCTGGTTAACGGGATCTGGCAGGAAAACTGGCAACCGGTGCAGGCGAAAGATGCGGAGGGCCGGTTTATTCGCCAGACCTCCCCCTTTCG
>NZ_DATFKH010000116.1:0-3336 GCF_035268745.1 Marinobacter sp. | reverse complement strand
GTGGTCAGCGCCACGATATTCGCCGCCAGACGGTCGTTTCCCTGCATCGCCTTGACCATGACAAAACTGGCTGCTGCGGTCGGGCTGGCAAAGAACAGGAACATCAGACCGAGTTCCCGCCCTTCAAACCCGACAAGCCAGGCCGTGACAGTGCAAAGCACGGGCAGGGTGATCATCTTCATGACACTGGCGCTGACCGCCACCCTGCGATCACTGCGCATCGCGCTCAGGGACAGCGTGCCGCCGATGCACATCAGCGCCAGGGGCAGGGTCAGGGACGCAAAATAATTGCCGCTGGTCATTAGCCAGGTAGGCAGGCGAAGGCCGGACCAGGCGACCGGCAGCGCAACAATGACCGCCAGGATCAGGGGATTGCGAAGGATATCACCGAGAATTCGAAACCCGCTTGCAGTCTGCCCTGGCTGGTAGGTAGTCAGAACGATCACCGACAGGGTGTTGTAGGAAATAATGACGACGCCCAGCAAAAGCCCGCCGGCGGACAGGCCATAGTCGCCATAAAGGCTGGCGGCCAGGGCCAGGCCGACAATGCCGCAATTGCCCCGGAAGGCCCCCTGAACGTAAACACCCCTGTCATCTACTGGCACGGCGCGCAGGGCCCAGAGCCAGCAGAACAGGAAACTGGCCAGGGTGGCCGCGACAAAGAAGCCCAGCAAAGCAGGATTGAACGTGGTCTCAAGGTCGGCACGCACAATGCTCAGGAACACCAGGGTAGGCAGGGTGGCCCGGAATACAAGGGCCGAAGCGGTATTGATGAAGGCGGCGTCGATCCAGCCCAGACGCCTGAGACCGAGTCCGATAAACACCATGGCGAATACCGGCAGGGTGGTCTCAAGGGTCTGGAAAAATGTTGCGAGAAGCGTCATCCAGTCGGTTACCGGACCCCAAAGCCAGTAAACTCACCGGTTGCAGGATCCTCCTTTGAGCTTATGCTGTCGACGTCAGCTGCAGGTGGCCCTTCATTACACCAGGTCTGGAAAGCACCGAGCGCCCCCGGCTCTCCCTCGGCGACCACTTCCACGCGGCCGTCGTGCAGGTTCCTGGCGTAGCCGGTGAGGCCAAGGCTGGTTGCCTTGTCAGCGGCTGATGCCCGGTAACTGACACCCTGGACCTTGCCACTGATCAACATGGTCAGTCTCTGGCGATTCATTGCCTGGTTCCCCCGGTCTTTAACGGCTGATACTGCAGTGGTAGGTTAACCTGCCAGAGCCAGCAGATAAAAGTCCCTTGGCTGGCCTGCTATAAATTCATTAGACTTTGGTCCTTTGAATGTTTGAGGCAGAGCAGATAATGTCGGACGAAACAGGCCAGCAGCCCCAGCCGGACCCCCGGGAAGAGAAATTTGTGGTGGACACGGAGCTGCTTACGGAGGATCAGATTGACGGCCTTGTTGACGAATACTGCACCCGTTACCATGGCCTCAACGACATCGAAAACCCGGTGGGCGAAAAAAGCCGGGTTCTTGCCGCCGTAAAGCGCGGGGATCTGGTGGTGTGGTTTGATCCGGCAGAAAACACCGCAGCCCTGAGTCCGACCCGTTAGCCAACCCGCTGGCGGGCTTGCGCACTTGTGTACTCGATCTGTAGCTATCCGATAGTGTCACCAGCCGCTACAATTTAATGTCATTTCCAAAATCGCTGTATGTGAGGTGAAGTTTGATCAGGGTATTGGTTGTAGATGACCATGATTTGGTCAGGTCCGGTATTACGCGGATGCTGGACGACAACCCGGACATTGAAGTTATCGGCGAAGCTTCTTCCGGTGAGGGCTCTGTAGACTATGTTCGCAGAGACCGTCCAGACATTGTTCTGATGGACATCCGCATGCCGGGAATCGGTGGCCTGGAAGCCACCCGCCGCATCCTCCGTATTGATGACTCCATCCGTGTAATCGTGGTAACCGCCTGTGCAGACGACCCTTATCCCACTCGCGTTATGCAGGCCGGGGCAACGGCCTATATCACCAAAGGCGCCGATATCAAGGAAATGGTAAGAGCCATCCGCATGGCCCATTCCGGCCAGCGCTACATCAGCCCGGAGATTGCCCAGAAAATGGCACTGAAGCAGCTGGGCGGAGATCTGCGGGGCGAAGACGGCCATTTACAGGTGTTCGACCGGCTGTCAGAGCGGGAAATGCAGATTGCGATGATGGTAATAGACTGTCAGAAAGTACAGGATATTTCAGACCGGCTCTGCCTCAGCCCCAAAACCGTCAACACTTACCGCTATCGGATTTTCGAGAAGCTGGAAATTTCCAGCGATGTGGAATTGGCGCTCATGGCAGTCAGGCTCGGGTTGCTCGATGCCGATCAGGTCTGATGCGTCCAGCGGGCCCGCAGAGGGCGAAAACAGCCAGTCTTTTGATGTAAAGCAGTTCCTCAGGCGACTCACCGAGCGGCCCGGGGTTTACCGTATGTACGACGGAGCCGGCAGTATTCTGTATGTCGGCAAGGCCCGTAATCTCAAGAAACGCGTCACCAGTTATTTCCGTAAGTCCGGCCTGGCGCCGAAAACGGAAGCTCTGGTGGCGCGCATCGAAGCTATTGAAGTGACGATCACCGGTAGCGAAACCGAGGCTCTGCTGCTTGAGCAGAACCTGATCAAGTCGTTGCGCCCGCCCTATAATATTCTGCTGAGAGACGACAAATCCTACCCCTATATCTACCGTTCGGCCCATCAGGATTATCCATCGCTGACGTTCCGGCGCGGCCGAACCAAGAAAGGCGGCGGGACCTGGTACGGGCCATTCCCAAGTTCCGGCGCGGTCAAGGAAAGTCTTAATATCCTACAGAAGATATTCCGCATAAGATCCTGTAGTGAAAGCTATTTCAGAAACCGGACCCGGCCCTGTCTGCAGTACCAGATTAATCGCTGTACCGCGCCCTGTGTCGGCTTCATTTCACCCGACGACTATCTGGCGGATGTCCGCCGGGCAACCATGTTTCTGGAGGGAAAGAACCCGGCCATTCTGCAGGACCTGATGACCGCCATGGAAGCAGCCTCGAAATCCCTGGAGTTTGAAAAAGCCGCGGCCTATCGCGATCAGATCAATTACCTGCGCCACGTTCAGGAACAGCAGAGCGTGGACGGGGAGGGGGGCGATGCCGACGTGGTTGCAATCGCCCAGGATGCCGGAGTGGTCTGTATTGTGGTGATCATCGTGCGTGGTGGCCGGGTGTTGGGTACCAAGGACTATTTTCCGCGATACAGTATTGAACAGTCCGAAGGCGAACTGCTGAGCGCTTTTCTGGGCCAGTACTATTTTGGCGGCAGCACCCGGCGCGAGATCCCGCCGGACATTCTGGTACCGCTTGACGTC
>NZ_DATFKH010000115.1:0-1464 GCF_035268745.1 Marinobacter sp. | reverse complement strand
GGCAAGTGTAGCTGAAACCGCGCAATTGCCAAGAATCACCAGGATCACTGGCGAGGGTGCCCGGCGGGCTACATATTGAGGCTGCGGCCGCCGTCTACAGCCAGAATCTGGCCGGTCACGAAAGGGGCATCACACAGCAGGAAGGCGACCGCTCCGGCGATATCGTCGGGTTGCCCGGTTTGCGCCAGCGGAGTCCTGGCGAGAATGCTCTGCTGATGCTGGGGGTAGGTTTCCGCACCGGCTTCGGGCCAGAGTATCGCCCCGGGGGAGACACCGTTAACCCGGACATCCGGCGCCAGATCTTTTGCCCAGGACCGGGTAAGTGCTGCAAGACCTGCCTTGCTGGCACAGTAAAGCGGGTGGTCGGCCAATGGCCGCTGGCTGTAGATGTCGATCAGGTTAACGATAGTGCCACGGGATTCCCGCAGTGCGGGCAGGCAGGCCTGGCCCAGAAAAAATGGCGCGCGCAGGTTGGTGCCCATCACCCTGTCCCAGTCTTCGTCCCGGGCCTTTTCCGTGGGATTGGGATAGAACACCGAGGCATTATTGATCAGCCCGTCCAGTCGCCCCCAGGCAGCAACGGCTTTCTCCGCCAGGGGCCTGATCTGGTCCGGCCGGGACAGGTCGGACGGTAACGGGATGGCAGAATGGTCGCGCCGGGCATTCAGTTCCCGCGCCAGCGCCTCGGCCTGAGCCTGCCGGGACCGATAGTGAATCACGATATTCCAGCCGCGACCATGAAGATGACGGGCAGTGTGAGCACCAAGCCGGTGGGCGGCACCGGTGATCAGCGCCACGGGTGTGGGTGAATTCATGGCTATCCTTATTGCTCGGGAAACGACTTCTGAATACGTCGCAGGCGTTCACTGTGGATTGCTTCACCCAGCGCTTTTCCGGAAAAGCCTTCTGCCATCAGTAACTGTGGGCTGACGGTATTCGCGGCTGCAAGAGCCCGCCTGAGTTGTTCTACCTTGCTTGCGGGCCCGGGCTCAAGCACACAGCTCAGGGTGGCGAGCAGGGTTGCGAATCTTTCAGGGCGCCGCCATGCATCTGCAGCAGTCAACAGGGCTAGAGCGAGGTCTGGCGTGACCGGATGATCAGCGTCAAGAGTTTGGGCAAACTCTGCCACCAGCCTTGCCAGCGCAATGCAGTCGTTGGGAGCCCTGAGCTTTTTTGCCCGCCGCTGTGCCCGGTTTTCGCCGGCGTGCTGTCCTGTGTGAGCCAGCGGCGAAAGCAGTGCCGCGAACCGCGCCTCTGTCTTCAGGTTATGGGAGTGAGCGCATTCCAGGGCGGCCATTGCGCGGCTGAAAATGTTCCGGGAGCTGCTGTCAGGTCCGAACTCGGGAATCAGGGATTCGAGCGCTCCGCAGTCCCGTAGCACCGTGAAAAAGGTGACCGGTTCGGCTTCATTCAGAGCCCGCTGGATTTCCTGCCAGACCCGTTCTGGCGCCAGATGGTTTACTT
>NZ_DATFKH010000114.1:0-3742 GCF_035268745.1 Marinobacter sp. | reverse complement strand
AGCGCCATCCTTGATAAGGACATGCAGGACGTTAAGACCATCGGTGTTCGGGGCACCCCGACCTTTTTCGTGAATGGTCGCCAACTCACGGAGTTTGGTCCCAAACCGCTACTTCGTCTTGTTCAAGAATCGCTCCCGGACACAGAACAGTAGCCCATGGCCGCCGAGGAAAACAGGGGCAGGGCTGATTCTCGTTGTGATGGGGGTAATGGTGCTGGCGGGCCGAATCGGCAGGAGAATTGGGCAATGAACACTGAACTCAGGACGTCCTATCCAAAAGAATTGGCAGCCCATTTGCACATGTTCCGGCCTGGCCGGAGCACGCGCGGTGCCCGAGCTTGAATTCAATTTAATCGACAGCCAGGGCGCCCTTGTTTCAGGCGGTGATTACAGTGGTCGCGTACGAATGCTTTTTTCGGCTTTACCTCCTGCCCTGACATTTGCCCCACAACCCTGAAAAAACTCAATCAGGCCACAAGCGGCCTCACACCGGAACTTCAGGACGAAGTTCTCACGTTGTTCGTCAGTGTCGATCCTCAGCGTGACACTCCTGAGCGCCCAGGAGCTTCGTGATGACCTTGTTTCGCTTGTTCAAGAGGACGCCTGATACTGATAGAGAATCGTTCGAGTGACATCGAATCTAGCCTGGCCACCTCGGGTGCAAGCTATCGATGACGTAAATGTGAGTATGCCGACCGCCAGAATTTGCACTTTCTGCAACATGCGGATGATCGCCCGGGAGATTCTCGTGGCTATGCAACCGCTCAACTGGATCGTCAGACGGCCATAGCTTGGCCGCCAGCAACAGCCCCGCGACAGAGAAGCCAGCAAGCACCAGCAGAGTGGCACTCATGCCGGCAATAGACCCAAGCCAACCGGCCACTGGATAGGCGAACAGCCATCCAGCATGGGACAGGGAAAACTGGGCAGCGAACAGCGCGAGCCGGTCTTCAGCGTGAGAGGACCGGATAAGCACCCTGCCGATGGGGGTTTGAACGGTCGAAAAACCGACGCCAAGCAAGGCCCACACAGGCATTAACCAGCCCAGCGAGGTTGCCGGCACCGCAAGAACCAAGCCGAAAACCAGAATTACGCCTCCGTTCAGCATCACTCGACGGTCCTGCCAGCGCTTCAGCAACGCGGGCAAAACCAATGCCGCCAACATCGATCCACCACCAAACGCCGCAAAGGCCATGGCCGTATGCTGGTCGGTAAGGCCAAATTGGCCCTGCACCAGAACCACCGTATTCACGATCACCATGGCTCCCGCAAGACTGACAACCAGGTTCAATGCCATCAAACCACGCAAGCGCGGAGTTGCTGCAAAAATTCTGAAACCGGCCCGTGTTCGATCATAAACGCCGCGACAGTTTGCGGATCTGGCCCCAGACGGCAAAGCAACAGACACTACCAGCAAAGCCGATGTAATAAAGCCGATCACCGTGCCCGAGAACAGTGCCTGCCAACTGGAAAAAAACAGAATCAGCGCTGCAAGCGCTGGACTGATAAGGTTTTCCAGATCATAGGCTAACCGGGAAAGCGAAAGAGCCTTGGTATAATCGTCTTCATCCGGAAGGGTATCCGGAATTGTAGACTGGAAGGTTGGCGTAAACGCTGCCGACGCGGACTGAAGTACCGCGATTACCACATACACTTCCCAGATTTCAGTAACAAAAGGCAAAGCAAGGGCTGTCGCCGCCCGAACCAGATCCAGGGATACCAGCAGAACACGCCGGGGAACATTCTGGGCCAGAGCCGAAGCCAGCGGAGCTATCAATACGTACGCGACCATTTTGATGGCCATGGCGGTACCCAGAACCTGCCCGGCCTCGCCTCCGGCCAGGTCGAACGCCAACAGGCTCAGCGCCACGGTCGCTAGCCCGGTGCCAAGAAGGGCAACGACCTGCGCGAAAAACAAGTGGCGATACGTTCGGTGTTTCAGAATCTCAAGCATGACTTACCAGTAACATCGTTGGGGGCCGAGCGCTTGAGGCAGTCATCTGACTACAGAAGCTTTTTTATGCTATCCCCCTGGGGAGGATACGTCAAAAGCTGAAACTGGACCCGAGACAGGGATTAAACTGACGTTCGATGGCACTGACAGGCAGCAGCGATAACGTCAGAGATACCGGGCGATTGCCTTGAATTCATTGACTCGCCGCTGCTGGTCTGGCTCCAGCGACCCGACGGCATCGTCGAGGCAATGCTCGATGTGGTCCTGCACCAGCACCCGTTTGGCCTGCTGAATGGCCTTTTCCACAGCATGAAGCTGCTGCGCCAGCTCAAGACACGGTTTCCCGTCTTCCATCATGGCAATCACGCTTTCAAGGTGACCGTTGGCCCGCTTCAGACGTTTGATGATGTTCGGATGTGATTGGTGCGTTTGATCATTTACCATTTTTAATTCCTATCCCCCACCGGGGGATGTTATCTTCTGGCTCTCTGGAAATCCAACAGACGCATCAGCGCACTGAAAATGATGATTGCGGCCAGTCAATGTAGAAAACTGCTTCCGACGCTGGTGATGCTGTTCGCATTGGCGGGACTGTCGCTGTCGGTGATTGGTGAAGCTTTCTCTCACGGTGTCGTTGAGTTGGCAGGCGATCCGGAATCGCCGCTCAGCGCCCATTCAAATCATCATGGTGGGCATGGGCACAGCCACGATTTCGATGGTGAAGAGGCTGATGCGTCCCTGCATCACGACGCTGGCAATCACACCCATGAAACCGTGGACCAGCTGAGGATTCCAGCTGCTTTCTCAATATCTATTACCCTCCGGCAATCTGTTACATTTGCCGGTGACTCCCCCCGCAGCCTTCGCTACCGGTTTGAACGCCCTCCGAAACCGCTCCTCTTTGCGTGAGTCTCGTCGCCTTCGCGGCACCTCGAAACAATGTTGATTGGAGTCTTTATGTTGTCAAGCCTGCTTGACGGATACCGTAGTGCGCCCATGGCGCGGACGGGTAACCGTCTGTTCTGGATATTTCTGACACTCGGATTACTCGGTTTGAGTACCGATGTGCTTGCCCATGCGGTCGCCCAGGGCGACAAGGGATACATTCAGGAAATCACCGGTGTGAACCTCATTGCGTTTACCTACCTCGGGGCCAAACACATGGTCACCGGATATGACCACCTGCTGTTTCTGCTGGGTGTGATTTTCTTCCTCTATCGGATGCAGCACATTGCCATCTACGTGAGCCTGTTTGCGCTGGGGCATTCCACCACAATGCTGTTGGGTGTGTACTTCAACGTCGGCATCAACAGCTACATCATCGATGCGATTATCGGTCTGTCCATTGTGTATAAGGCACTGGACAATATCGGAGCCTATCAGCGCTGGTTTGGCTTCCAGCCTGACACCAAAGCCGCCACCCTCATTTTTGGGTTTTTCCACGGTTTTGGGCTGTCCACCAAGATCATCGAATACGACATTTCTCCGGACGGGCTGATCCCGAACCTCCTTGCCTTCAATGTGGGTGTGGAAATCGGTCAACTCATCGCCCTGGCCATGATCCTGATTGCCATCAGCTTCTGGCGCAAAACCGACGGCTTTTTCCGCCACGCCTACACCGCCAACGTGGCGATGATGAGCGCAGGCTTTCTGCTCTTCGGTTACCAACTCACCGGTTACTTTGTCGCCTGATTCTGGAGATTCACTATGTACAACACCGATATACCCAACCGTGAAGCATTGCCCAGCACTGCCAAACTGATTCGATCAACCATCATCGCGGCCATT
>NZ_DATFKH010000113.1:0-20543 GCF_035268745.1 Marinobacter sp. | reverse complement strand
GGTTGGCAGCTATCAGTGCGAGTGGAAGGCAGCGGTGGAAGACCCCGGCAAGCGCAAGCGGTTCCGCGAGTTTGTGAATGCGCCGGAGAAGAAGGACCCGGTGCAGCAGTGGACCATGGAGCGGGGGCAGAAGCGGCCTGTACTTGAGGGTGAAGTGGAGCCTGCCTAGGCCTTCTGGCCTGGGTGGGGCCTGCTTAGGACTGGTTGCTTGGGGTGGAGCGCGGGGGTCGGAATTTTTTCCCTTGGGAAAAAGAACTCGCTGCGCTCAGACACCTTTGTTCCCGGCGGGAAAAAAATTCCGACCCCCACGCTCACTGAGACACGAGTTTTCGCTGATTTAGAGATTGAGAGGCCGGGTTTCGACCCCCGGTATATATTAAAAGTAGTGGAGGTCTTGATGATTGGACATATTGACTGGAAAGCCGTTTGTACCGTTGACGACCTGATACCGGAATCCGGCGTTGCGGTCTGGACCGAAGACGGGCCGGTGGCGATTTTTTATCTGCCGCACCGGTTGCCGGCGTTGTTCGCGATCAGCCACACCGATCCGTTTACCGGCAAGAACGTTCTGGCGCGCGGCATCACCGGCGACCTGAAAGACCAGCCGGTGGTGGCATCACCGCTGTACAAGCAGCACTTCAACTTGGAAACCGGCCAATGCCTGGAAGATGAGGGTGTAAAGGTCAAAACCTACCAGGTTCTGCTGGACGGCGAACAACTGCGACTGGCGGTACCGGTCAAAACCCCCGAAACCGAAGTTGCCTAAGCAAAGCGAGGCCAGCAAACAGGCCGAAAAGCCGGTTTGGGGGTGGGGGGCATTTTCTGTCGGAACAAAGGTGTCTGAGCGCAGCGAGTTCTTTTTCCAGAAGAAAATGCCCCCCACCCCCGAAGCGGCGACTCCCCCAGCCATCAGGCCTCAGAGGCCGAACTCTGACTCTGACCACGATTCCGGCGCCAACTCAGCACAAACACCGTCAACGCCGGCAAAAACGTCAGCGTCACCGTCGCGGCACCCAGCAGGCCGAAGAGCACAATTGCCCCCACACCACGATAAAGCTCCGTGCCTTCACCCGGGATGAACACCAGCGGTGACAGCCCGCAGATGGTGGTCAGTGTGGTCATTGCGATGGGCCGCAGGCGGGTTGCCACCGCCATCACCACCGCATCAACAACTGATGAAGCGTGGTGCCGCAGGTTCTGCCGGGCCTGTTCCACTACCAGAATCGGGTTGTTCACCACCGTACCCATCAGAATCAGAAAGCCCAGCATGGTGATCATGTCGAAGGGCTGGCTCAGGGGTCGCAGGCCGATCAATGGCAAGAGGCCACCCACCAGGTTCATCAGTGACAGCCCGACAATACCGCCGGCAATACCCAGCGGGATCGCCGTCAGGATCAGCAGCGGGAAACCCCAGTGGGCGAAAATCGCCACCAGCAGCAGGTACACTATCACCAGGGCAATCAGAAAATTGCCGGTGAGGGCTTGCTTCGTGGCGTCGAGCTGATCGCTGGCGCCGGAGATATCGATGGACACATCCAGCGGAATCTCGCCACTGTCACGCATGGCACCGAGCAATTTGGTTTTCACCCGCTCCACGCCCACTTCCAGCGGCACATCGTCCGGCGGAATCAGGTTCAGGGTCACGGTGCGACGGCCATCCAGCCGGCGCACCGTGCTGGTGTCCACGGTTTCCTCAATGCTGGCCACACTGGATAAAGGCAGCGTCGCCCCCTGGGGGGTATGCACCATCACATCGGACAGCTGGCTCAGGCCGGGATTGCGCCCACCGCTGCCGTAGAGGTAGATGTCGATCTTGTCGTCCTCAAGGAAAAAGTCATCGACATAGGAGCCTTCGGTCAGCGAGGCCACGGTAAAGCCGATGGCCTCGGTATTCAGCCCCAGCTCGGCCGCACGGTCCCAGTCCGGGCGAACCTGAATCAGCGGTTGCGCCAGCGACAGCGTGGCCGGCCGGCTCTGGATGCGGGGGTTGTTGAAAATGCTCCGGGCCCGGTCGTAGGCAATATTGGCAACCCGGTAAATCGACACCAGGTCCGGGCCGGAAATGTCCAGGTTGATACTGCGGGTGCCGCCATCGTTACTGGAAATGATTGAACCTTTGGCTGCAAAGGCCCGCATGCCGGGGAACTGCTCGTAAAAGCCAGTGATCTGTGTCATCAGCACATCAATATGATTGGGGTTGATGGTTTCGGCAATAATACGGATGCTGGTGGGCGTGGCCTCCATATTCAGGTAGGCCATGGGCGGCACCGGGGTTTCGCCGCTCAGGTAGGGCTCCGGGCTGGCATTCACATGGGGCAGGAAATAGTCTTCCACCTGCCGGGCAATGGCCGCCATCTCATCGAGATTATAGCCCGGCGGTGCATTCATGAAGGCAAAGGTCTTGGGCTCCTCGCCCTCCGGCAGATACTCGGCCGGCGGCGTCAGCACGAGAATCACCCACAGGCTTGCCACGACGGTGCCAACAATCACCACCAGGCGCCTGATATGGCCGCTCACCATCCAGCGGACGGCCGTTACAATCGCCCCGGCCCAGCCACCGGACACCACGTTGCCCTGGGCGTCGGCCTGGTCGCTGCGGGTACCGAAATCCAGCCGTGCGCTGAGGGTCGGAATCACCGTCACCGCGATCAGCATGGAGGCCAGGATGGCGGCCGAAATGGCGATTGCCACATCCGAATACAGCTGGCCCGCTTCCTCCTCAATGAACAGTATGGGCAGAAACACCAGCATGGTGGTCGTCGTGGACGCCAGTACCGCCGGCCAGACTTCCTTTACGCCTTTCAGCGCGGATTCAAACCGGTCCAGCCCCAGGCGCCGGTGCCGCTCAATGTTTTCCAGCACCACGATGCTGTTGTCCACCGTCATACCGATGGCAAACGCCACCCCGGCCAGGGAAATCACGTTGATCGTGCGTCCGGTAATCATCAGCCCCAGGAATGCAGCGATGGCACACAGGGGAATACCGATCACCCCGGTCAGTGTCGCCTTACCCGAACGCAGAAACAGGAACATCACCAGGGTCGCAAAGGCCGCACCAATACCAAGGTTGGTCCAGACGTTGGCAATCGAGGCCTGCACATACCGGGCGTCATCGGCAGTCAGGGCCAGTTGCATGCCTTCCGGCTCCAGAACCTCGGCGTTAATACGCTCGACTTCGTCAAGCATCAGGCGCTTGATCTGGATCACGTTGGAACCGCTTTCCCGCCGCACAGACAGGCTGATCGCGCGCTGGCTGTCAATCCATGACAGCTCCCGGAGGCGTGAATGACCCTGTTTTACCGTCGCCACTTCGGACAGCCGGACAACGCTGTCGCCGTCCCGGGCCACCACCAGATTCCGCAGCTCATCCAGATCCCGGAAACGCCCGACGGTCCGCAACAGATAACGGCGCTTGCCGGCAGCGACCTCGCCACCCGACACGTCCTGGTTGCGCTGATTGATGGCATCCCGAAGGTCGAGCAGGGTCAGACCACGCTGGGCGAGAGCGGCCTCGTCCACCAGAATCTGCATCTGTCGCGCCGCACCGCCACCGACAGAGACTTCAGAAACCCCGGGCACACTCTCCATTCGCGGGCGCACCCGGTCGTCGACAAAATCCCCCATCAGTTCAATGTCGAGTTCTTTGGGGTTGTCCGGCAGGGTAGTGATGCGGAAATACATGAACGCATTGGACGAGAACGAGGTCGCCACAATTCTGGGTTCATCCACATTCCGGGGATAGTCCGGTACCTGACTCAGGGCGTTGTTGACCTGTATCAGGGTTTCAGTAATGTCCACACCAAAGGGAAACTCCAGCTCGATTTCGGCAGAGCCACTGGAAGCGCTGGACACCATCTCGCTGAGATTGGGGACGTTGCGCAGGTACTGTTCCTGCTCAATCAGGATTTCCTTCTCGATGTCCTGGGGGGTGGCCCCGGGCCACCGGGTTTCTACGGTAACTGTGCGGGTTTCCAGATCCGGAATCATCTGGACCGGAATGCGTAACGCCGCCACCGCCCCAATCACCGCAAATATCAGCGTGATCACCGTCACCAGGGTGCCGTGGCGTATCACTCCCGAGAACATCAGCGGGCGCTCCGTTCTGCCAGTCTCACCCGGGCACCCTCACGCAGGGATTCATTGCCCCGGACCACCACCTGTTCACCGCCTTCCAGGCCATCCAGCACCTGGACCCGGTTGCTGAAACTGGCGCCCAGTGTCACCCGCTTTTCCCGCACCTGGTAGATCTGCTGATCTGATGGCTCTTCCGGGGCTGATGGCTCTTTCCCGGCTGATGGCTCTGCTATCCAGACCGTGGTGCGGCCTTCCGGATAGCGGTTGATGGCATCCCGCGACACCGTCAGGCCCTGCTCGCCGGTACTGACCTGCAGCACACCTTCCACGGCCATACCGGGCAGCAGCGTCAGCGAATCCGGGCCGCTGGCGCGCAGCAGGAAAGTCCGGGCCTGAGCGTCGGTCACCGGCACCCGGGCCACGATCTCGGCTTCCACAGGTTCACGATCAGGTGATCCGGGCTCAACCAGTAATCGCGACTGACCGGAAATGCGGTCGTAGTAACTCTGGGGCACGGGAAAATCCAGCCGAAGATTGTTGGTGTCGACCAGCGTCATCAGCTCATTACCGGGCACCACCCACTCGCCAAGATCCACCCCGCGCTGGCTGATCACGCCAGAAAAAGGGGCGCGAACGTTGTGACGATCCAGTTCCACCTGCAGCCGGCTGAGCTGCGCTTCCAGCTGCGCCACCGCTGCCTGTGAGGCTGCCAGGTTGCTTTCCCGGCTGCTGACTTCGGTGGCCGCGATATTGCGACCCACACCCACAGAGCGGGCCTCGTCGAGGCGACGCCGGGCTTCCGCCAGGCGAACCTCCGCTTGGTCCAGCGCGGCACTGGCCTGGTTCCGGTCAAATTGTGCAATTTCATCGTCCAGAGCTATCAGCAGATCGCCGCTGGTCACCCGGTCACCGGTATCCACCGCCACCCGTTCGATCAGTCCGGCCACCGCTGGAGACAGCCGGGAACGCCGCAACGCACTCACGGTGCCGTTAAGCCTGACCTCACTGATGATCTCCGACTTCAATACCTGCTCCAGCGCCACACCGGGCTGGCTCTGTGCCGCTGCCTGAACGGCGAATAAACTCAGTAAACCGGCCAGCAGTAGCGACTGGCAGAACGACGACGTCACGACTGCACTCCTCATTCAATGATTTCGGCACTACTCTGCCACAAATTTACGCGCCCGAATCCCCGGCAGACGTCCTTTCACTGCTTTATCGCCGCTGAAAAAGGGGCCGCGAGAGCTTTCACCCTCCAACAATTACTGCAACACTTAGGTCAGAATCAAAACACCATAATCATAACCAAAACAACAAGAGTGCCGTTCGTGAAGCGACTGAGCCCGGTAGATCAGGTTTTTCTCTGGCTGGAGAAGCGTCAGCAACCCATGCATGTCGGTGGTTTGCAGCTTTTCAGGATTCCCGACGATGCTGGTGACCATTACGTGGCCGGGCTGGCAGACTCATTGCGATCGCAAACCGAGGCAACGCCGCCGTTCAACCTGAAGCTGACCAGCAAGTTCGGCCAGGCCGGCTGGACTGAAGACAAGGCGCTGGATCTGGAACATCATTTCCGGTTTGAGGCCCTGCCAACGCCGGGTCGCATCCGCGAACTCCTCGCGCTGGTGTCGGCGGAGCACAGTCACCTTATGGACCGGGAGCGGCCGCTCTGGGAGGTTCACCTGATTGAGGGCTTCGGCGAACGCCAGTTCGCCATGTATACCAAGGTCCATCACGCGCTGGTGGACGGTGTCTCGGCCATGCGTCTGTTTCAGAAAATGCTTACCAGTGATCCGGACCAGCGCAACATGCCGGCAATATGGTCAATGCCCAGGAACAAAAAAACCAGGGATGATCAGGAAGAGCTGTCACTGTGGCGGAACGTCTCGCACATGCTGGGGGAGTCCGGCAAACAGCTCGGTACTCTGCCCGGGGTCAGCCGGGCGTTACTGCAGACGATTCGCGAGGCCCGGAATCACCCGGTGTATCAGTCTATCTTCCACGCGCCACCGTGCATTCTGAACCAGAAAATCACCGGTTCCAGGCGCTTCGCGGCCCAGTCCTATTCCCTGCCGCGCATCAAGGCTGTCTGCAGGGCCAGCGGCACCACCATCAATGATGTGGTGATGGCCATGAGCGCTTCGGCGCTGCGGGCGTTTCTGATCAACCAGGACGCTCTGCCGACGAAACCGCTGGTGGCCATGGTGCCGGTGTCTCTGCGGCGGGATGACAGTGCCGGCGGCAATCAGGTGGGCATCATTCTCGCCTCGCTGGGCACGCACCTGAGTGACGCGGCCGAACGGCTCGACTACATTCACCAGGATGTGCAGGCGTCAAAAGCGCGTTACGCGGACATGACGCCGGAGGAAATTCTGAATTACACCAGCATGATGCTGGCCCCGGCCAGTTTCCAGTTGCTGACCGGTCTGGCGCCAAGGTGGCAGACCTTCAACGTGGTGATCTCCAACGTGCCGGGACCGAGCGAAAAGCAGTACTGGAATGGTGCCGAGCTGACCGGCAGCTACCCGGTGTCCATTGCCATGGACCGCCTGGCCCTGAACATGACCCTGAACAGTTATGGCGACCACATCGAATTCGGCCTGATCGGCTGTCGCCGCACCCTGCCCAGCCTGCAACGCATGCTGGACTACCTCGAAGAAGGGCTGACGGAACTGGAAAAGGCCTGGGTACACTAGTTTCAGAGGCCCGCCGCAATCTCCCGGTTGCGGGTGGAAATCTGCTCGTTCAACGTCCAGAAATCGTAGAGCACACCCACCAGGAACAGCCCGCCAGTCAGCAGGTACAGCAGCCCGGTAAGCCACTTGCCCATATACATCCGGTGAATACCCAGCACCCCCACGAAGGTCAGCAGAATCCAGCTCACATTAAAGCTTACCAGTCCGTCCTCGTAACGCAGATCTGCCTCACGATCCATTGCCGGTATCAGGAACAGGTCAATTATCCAGCCGATAAACAACAGCCCCAGAGTGAAAAACCAGATGGTACCGGTGATGGGTTTGCCATAGTAGAACCGGTGGGAACCCAGAAAACCGAAAATCCATAGCAGGTAACCGATCAGCTTGCTGTGAGTATTCTGGTTGGCGGTCATTGCCTGTGGTTTCCTTATGACGAGTGGATTCTGAACCGCGATGATAGGGGCCAAAGCCGGCAAAGGGCAATGGCGGCCCCAAAATACGCTGTCAGCTTCCGGACGGGCCCGCGTTCTTGCTCGGGGGCATGCCAGCGCGGACAACCCTGTTCCTCCCAGCCTGCTTGGCGGCATAAAGACGGCAGTCGGCCTCCCGGTAGAGGGTTTCAGCACTGCGGCCGTCGTCAGGAAAGTGAGCGATGCCGAATGAGGCGGTTAGCCTGATGGTGGCCTCACCATAGGTCACTTCAGTGGCGGCGATACGCCCGCGAAGCTCCTCCACCAGCTGGTAGGCGTCCTCGGGCCTCAGGTCCCGCAGAATCAGCCCGAATTCCTCGCCACCCAGCCGTCCGACCGAGTCGGATTTCCGCAATCGTTCCGTCAGCAGTTTACCGATGCGGCTGAGGGCGCGATCCCCGGCGCCGTGGCCCATGGTGTCGTTTACCCGCTTGAAATGGTCTACATCCATAATCACCAGAGCAAACCCGGACCCGTTCCGGTCGCACTCTGCAATGGTTCTGATCAGCGTGCTGTGAAAGCTGGCCTGATTGGCCAGACCGGTCAGTGAATCACTTTGCGCCATCATGAACAGTTTCAGCTCCGCTTCTTCGCGCCGGGTTTCGTAGACATGAACAAACGCCAGCATCAGCGCCGCGCACAGCACCAGATTGAGCAGGTTAATGATGGCGAGGGCACTGATAAACGAGTCGACAGAGAATGCATAAATCAGACAGCCGACAGCCAGAAAAGGCGCGCTGAGCCAGAAGCCGCCACGCTTGCCCAGCAGAAGATAAGACAGCACCGGAAACATCAGTATCCACACATAGGCGGTAATCGAGGCTTTCGGCATAATCAGAACAAGAAAAATAAAAGAAAAAATGAAAATCAGGTAGCCGTATATCCAACGCTCGAGATGGGATGTGGCCCTCAGTCGAAAACGGCCCAGAAACAGCAAACCACTGATGGTGAATTCAACGGTGGCCAAAAAAAACTGGTCATTCAGAAACTGCAGAGACCCAAAACCGATCAGGGCAACGCTCGTCACCAGAAAAATTGTCCGCATCAGTGAACGGCGGTGATCATCTCTGAGACCCGAGCGGCTCTGTTTCAGTGAAACGCCGAGATCGGTGTTCTGGTGTGCGTTCATGAGATCCGATTCCGAGATACAGGATGGTCATAAACCGCCCCTGAGCTGCAAATATACAGGGGCCGCTGACAGCCAGCAATGAGGCCGTCAAACCCACAGGTCTTCCGGCAGAGGCAGCTCGTCGGGTAAGCTACCGACTAACCCAGCAGGTTATCCAGGGGCTGCTGGTAGCCAGGCGCGAATACTTCCAGAAAATACCGTACTTCCGGCAGGCCGTCGGCTTCCAGCCTGGCCAGTATGTGTCCGGCCGCCGGCTCAAATTCCTTGTTACCCGCCCGGATTTCCGCCTGGCATTTCAGCAGGGCCGAAAGCCGGTCGGCGGCCTTTATCAGTTCCTGCTCTTCGCCAGACCATTGAGACTCCCTTATGTAGGGCGCAAAATCCGCCCGCAGGTCTTCCGGCAGTAATGCCAGCAACTCCACTTCCGCCTTCTGCTCGATGTCGCCGAAGGCTTCCCGCATCACCCTGGAGTGATACTTAACCGGCGTTGGCAGGTCACCGGTGATTACCTCAGTGGCATCGTGATAAAGCGCAGCCGCAGCGATCCGGTCAACGTTTACCTGACCGCCGAAATAGCGGTTACGGATGATGGCCAGGACATGGGCCAGCGTGGCCACCTCCCAGCTGTGGGTAGCCACGTTCTCCTCAATGGCATTACGCATCAGACCCCAACGTCTGATCCAGCGCAGCCGCGAGATATAGGCAAAAAAATGGCTCAACGGCTAACGTGCCTCCAGTTCGAATTTGACTTTCACTCCGCCACCGTCATCCTGCTCTGCCTCAAGCCGGGGCTCCAGCAGGAATAACTGGTCATCCGGCACTTCAAACTCTTTTTGCAGCGTTTGCTTCAGCCAGACACCGCGATCCCTGGCAAGATTTCTGAGAACCTCAGGCCGCAATTCAACCCGGGAAAGTAAACGGTCGACCAGCGCTTTTTCCCATGCCGGGTCATCGCCGCCACTGCTTGCGATCTGCTCACGATAGGCCGCAAGCGGCTGCTCGAAACCGGCGGCCCGATACCTCGACTCAAGGCGCTCGATGCGACCGGCTGCTGATGGCAGCTTGCTGATTTCCAGCTCTTCCGCCAGCTTCTGTCGGCGCAGGAACTCACCGTCGACTTCAGGCGAGACCGCACCACGAACCTTCAACAATAACGACGGTCGCTTGACCAGTGCCGCCGACAATGCCTCAAGCTTCGTCTGGCCACCCGGGCCAGTTGCCACCTTGCCGGGCTGAAAACTCACATACCCCAGTTCCTCACCGGCAAGCCCGGCCATGTCCGCCAGCGACCCCAGCATGCTGAAGGGCGACGTGGCCGCCTGGGCAATCAGATTGACAAAGGTACCCATAACCAACGGGGCCAGGCTGAACTTGGGATCGTCCAGATCGCCCGCAACCGGCAGGTTGATGTCGATCAAGCCCCGGGAGTCCTGCAGCAGCGCCAGGCCCAGTTTCACCGGCGCCTTCACCGCCTGCTCACTGGCAACCGTGGCCCCGAGCTCCATCTGGTCGAGCACAACATGATTGGCAGCATCAATGTTGGAGCCGATGAACCTGTAATCCAGGTCCAGATCAAGTTTGCCGCTCTTGATGCGATAGCCCAGGTATCGACTGAGGTAGGGCGACAGCGCGGGCAGGGATACGTTATCCACTTTCAATGCCAGATCGCTGACATCCTCTGTGCCAAGGGTCCCGACGGAGCCATCCAGTTTCACGCTGGCGACGTCGCCTATCCGGCCCTGCAATGAAACCCGGCCCTGTTGCGGAGCGACGTTGCTCAAACCGGTCAGGGAACCGTTCAGCCGGTCAATACGGGTAGCGAACGCGGGCTTCAGGGTTCTGTCGGCGTAGGAAACGTGACCGTCCTGCAACAGGATCTGGCCAATCCGGAAAATGAATTCGTCACTAGCCGCCGTGCTTTCCGCCCGGGAATCAGTTTCCTCGACAGGAGTCTCCGCTTGCCCGGACGATTCTGTCCCTTTGGCTGGCAGGATTTGCGCCAGATTGTGCATCCCGTCCTGCTGACGAACGACATTAACATCGGGGCCAGACAGGGTGAGAGTGCCGATTTCCAGCCGCGCTGGCGCGAGATTGTACTCCACCGGTTCCAGGCGCAGGTTTTTCCAGCCCAGCAGGGGAGACCGGGAATCCGCCATTTGCAGGTCCAGCGACGAAATCTGGCCAGTACCACTGAAAGTTCCGGTCATCGGGTCCTGCTGGTTATCAAGGTCAAGATTGCCGTCCAGGTTTAACAGTCCGTCTGCCAGAGCAAGGTTGGTTACCTCGCCCAGGTAGGAATCGAGCGCCGCCAGATTCAGATCCGCCACACTCAGACCCGCTTCCAGGGTAAACGGCTGGAGCGTGGTCTGGCCGCCAAGGTTGATCCGACCACCGCTCGCCAGGGCCAGCCCGGCCTCGTATTTCACCGGGTCCGCCAGTCTTTGGGAGAGCTGGCCGATGCTCAGATTCAGCTGCTTCAGGCTGAGATCAACAGCGGTTTCAGGCTGGTTGTCACGCCAGTTCACCTCGCCGTTGTTCAGCTCCAACCCGGCGAGGGACCAGTAGAAACGGCTGTCACCCGCCGCGGTCCCGGGGGCGTCTTCGCCCGCGGGGTCTTCCGAAACCCCGCCGTCATCCTCCGGGAATGGCTGCAACAGGTTCAGCACGCCCTCTTCGTCACGCTCGAGCCCCAGCACAACATCGTCAATCGCCACAGTCCCCACCGAAAGCTCGCGGTTGAACAGGCTGAATTCTATGCCGGGGATATGAATACGCCCGGAACGCAGTAACTCATTCTCACTGTCCGCCGCCATTGCCAAAGCCACGTCCCTCAGCTCCAGGTCACCCTCGGAGGTCGACAGCGAAAACTGTTCGCCGGAACTCAGCGAATAGCGGGTACTGACCGTAAGGCTGCCGTCACGCAGGGCATAGGGCAGATAGGGTTGGAGAAAATGGGACAGTGTTTTCTGACTGACATCCGCGATTTGCAGATAACCCGAGGAATATAGCGGAGCAACACTGAGATCTCCCTTCCATTCAATGGTCTGGCTGCCAATAGCGGCAGTAATATTATAATCGCTTTCGCTGCCCTCCCGCGGCCAGGTCGCCAGATCATTGAGGGCGAGGTCCAGGGGTGAAATCCGGAATTCCTGCAGTTCAGACTGGCTGAAATCCCGGAACAGGACACTGCCCCCGGTAATCCTCGCCCGGCTCAGGAGCAGCTTCAAAGCAGCGGCAGTTCCGGTTTCTTCCGGCACCGGTGCCTCAGCGGCCGGGTTATTAGTCTGCCAGTCGCGGGCAAAGTTGACGCTGTAATCTGCCCTCAGGTCCAGGCGGGCAAAGGGTTCGTCCAGCTCCAGGTTATCAAGGGCGACAATGCCGGTAGCCAGCTGTAACACGCCAACATTCACGAACAGCCGGTCAAATGCCAATACCGGTTCGCCATCCCCGTCCTCGGCGGCCAGGGCCGAGGCCTCCAGACTCATGGCAAACGGATTGATCTGCACATTTTCAATTGTCGCCTGCCAGCCCATATGCCGTTCCAGGCGCTCTGGAATTGCGCGTTCGAGCCACCAGGGCAGGATAACGAATCCCGCCAGCGCGTAAAGCACAACCAGAATCAGGGCAGTGATAGATAACTTGCGGGCCAAACCAGATACTCCTGCATCCCAACAGACGGACAGACCGGAAGGCAGCGAACCGGGTGCGCTCCTTCTTTATTACAGGATAGCCCTCCGATGCCTGTTTTGTCAGCCGTGAAGATTGGGAACTGACAACCATGACTGAACTGGATAGTCTGTTTACCAGTATTGATGCACTGGTTTCACGGAAAAGGATATTAGCTGTGGATATTGGAGACATGCGCCGGGATTTCGAAAGCAACGGGCTGGATCGCGAGGATCTGGATAATAATCCGGTACGGCAGTTCGGACAGTGGTTTGAAGAGGCCAGAACAGCAGCCATTCTTGAACCCAATGCCATGTCACTGGCGACAGTGGGGGCTGACGGTTTTCCGGATATCCGCACGGTGCTGTTAAAATACTTCGATGACGCTGGTTTCGTGTTTTACACCAATTACCACAGCCGCAAGGCTGAAGAGCTCGCCGCCAACCCCAGGGCCGGGCTTTTGTTTCCCTGGCTGGGACTGAACCGGCAGGTGAAGATTCAGGGCACCGTGAACAAGGTCAGCAAAACCGAGTCCCTGCGCTATTTCGCGTCCCGTCCCCGGGGCAGCCAGATCGGCGCCTGGGTCTCCGAGCAGAGCAAGGCTATCACCTCACGCGGCCTGCTGGAGCAGAAAGTGGCGGAAATGAAACGCAAGTTCAGCGAGGGCGAGGTGCCCCTGCCGGACTTCTGGGGGGGTTATCGCGTAATACCCGAACGTATTGAATTCTGGCAGGGGCGGCCAAGTCGTCTGCACGACCGCTTCGAATACGTCCGCAAGGGCGAGGGGTGGACCATTGAACGACTGCAACCCTGACCCGGCGCCGGCCATCTGGATGTGTGACAGCACCCGGGTCCGGTCAGCCCAAAGCCCTGCCTGGATGACTGCAGGCGAGCGGCAGCGAGTTGCGGGGTTATCCGGCGCAGCGCGAGAGGATTTTGTTGCCAGCCGGTGGTTGATCCGCCGGGCGCTGTCGCAGGCATCGGGCACCCTGGCCAGCCATTGTCGGCCAGTCGAAGGCCGCCCTGACCGCTCAGACCAGCCGCCGGGGTGGCGCCTGTCACTGAGCCACAGTGCCGGGCTGGCTGGCTGCGCAGTCTCCCGGGGCACACCGATCGGGCTCGATCTTGAGCCCATGGCCCGCAGGCCAGAATGGCAGAAAGTGGTGGCCCGCTGGTTCTCGTCACAGGAACAGGCCTGGCTGCTGGCGGCCAATGATGCCGCGGCCTTCCTGAAAGTCTGGACACTCAAGGAGGCCTGGCTGAAAGCAACCGGCAGAGGCATTGCCAACAACCTCAAGACTCTCGATATAACCGCTGACTTCGAGCTTCGGGGGGATCGTCCCGGCGAGCCCTGGCGGGCCTGCCTGGGTAACTCCGCCGATCATTGGGTGGCTCTGGTCTACCAGAGCAGTGTGCCGCCCCGGGGATTTACCATTGCCGGAGCGGTCGATACCACCAGTCTGGAAGCGGATGGGTCTGGTGCCCGCCCGGTTGACTGGATCATTCAGCGACGGATTCATTCCACTTTCTGAATCCGGCTCAGGAGGCCAGAGCAAGTGAAAGCAGACAGATCAGGCTGGCGAGGCACGGAAGCAGGATGAACAGCCACGATATGCGCCCACAGCGATGTCCCTGGTGTGGCAATGACCCACTCTATGTGGCCTACCATGACAGGGTCTGGGGCGTACCTGAATACGACAGCCTGGCACTGTTCGAGAAACTCTGCCTGGACGGACAGCAGGCCGGGCTGAGCTGGCTCACCATTCTTAAAAAGCAGGCCTCCTACCGGGCCGCCTATGACCATTTCGATCCGCAGAAAATCGCCCGTTACGATGAGCAGAAAATCCTGTCATTACTGGGCGACCCCGGCATTATTCGCAACCGGCTCAAGGTCGAGTCCATTATCCGCAATGCCAGAAGTTATCTGCAACTGACATCGGATGGCAGCTCTTTCAGCGATTTCCTGTGGTCCTTTGTAGGCGGCAGTCCGATCCAGAACAACTGGAAAGTCTTCGAGCAGGTGCCGGTTTTTACGCCAGAGGCCGAGGCAATGTCCAGGGCCCTGAAACGTGAAGGCTTCAATTTTGTCGGCCCGACCATCGTTTATGCCTTCATGCAGGCCACCGGAATGGTGAACGATCATCTGGTTTGCTGCCCCCGGCATGCCGAATGCCGCGCGTTGGCGAATTGAATAGCAAGTGATTCAGGCTATCGACTGATCCCATGGAATCTATCGGTCGTAAAACTGACAGCATATTTCCTCGGAGTCCGCTGTGCGAATTACTCTAGAAGACCTTAACAAACAATCCGACGTAACCATTGATCTGCTGGAGATCCTTTCCATCGAGGGGCAGCAGTACCTGGCCAGACTGCTGATTGACGGCGAAGTTTATTTGCTTTCCGATGCCGACGGGAAAACCCGCCTGTTTCGTGGTAGCTGGCAGATCCAGGACACGCTGGGCGCTTTCAGGATAACCGCAACCGATGTGGTCCACGATTCCGCCTACCACGAAATGGTCGGCATGGCACCCTCGGAAGTGGCGCCCATGCGAATCCGGGTGCAGGGGCAAGGCTCATGATCGCAGTCGCCAGACTGGCGTTCCTCGTGGGTATTGCCGGCCTGATTCCATTTCTCGCCGCGATCATTTCACTGTTTGCCATGCAGTATGACAACGGCATCGCGTTGCACTATTTCTACCTATACAGCGCCGGCATTCTCGCCTTTATGGCCGGGGTCTACTGGCCTCTTGCCATGCAGCTGGACAACCGCTGTTATCCCCTGTCGCCGCTGGTAACCATGCTGCTGAGCCAGGTTTTTTTCCTGTCCGCAGGCATTGGCCTGCTGCTGCCTACAGCTGCGCAGGTCATTCTCTACACCCTTGCCTACCTGGGGCTCTATTTTGTCGACGCGAAATGGATGCGAGTGTACTGGCCAGACTGGTATCTGCGCCTGCGCCTGGGCCTGACAGCCGTTGTGCTGGCTTGTCAGCTAATCGCCGGCGTAATCGTCTTTTATGGCTGAATCTGGTCCGGATTATCAAAACGCGCTTTCAGCTTTCGCAAAGCTTTCTTCTCGATCTGGCGAACCCGTTCGCGGCTGATTCCCAGCTTCTCGGAAATGACCTGAAGTGTTTCGGGCTCCGGCCGGTTGAGGCCAAATCTCCGGGAAAGAATATCCTGCTCGCGTTCGTTCAGCTCGGCAAGAAGCGCCGACAGGGTGCGTTTGCGGTCACGGTCCGCCATCTCATGGTCAGGAGCAGCGCCTTCGTCGGCACTGAGACTGTCACCAAGGGTAATATCCACCCCGGAGGCGACCGGCGAATCCACGGACAGCTCGGCAATCGCCAGGGCCCGCAGTTCACCGACCCGTGAGGGTGACGCCTCGATTTCCTGCGCCAGCTCGGACTGGGAGGGCATACGCCCCAGGCTCTGGTGCAACGCCAGTGATGCCTTTTGCAGCGAGCGAATTTCGTCCACCACATTCTCAGGTGTATGCACCAGGCGGGTGCCCCGCTTCATGCAGCGCTTGACCTCTTCACTTATCCACCAGTAGGCATAGGTGGAAAACTTGAAGCCTTTGGTCGGATCAAATCTCTCGACTGCCTTGATAAGGCCGACATTGGCATCCTGAATAATATCGTTCATCGGGATGCCGCGGTTGGAGTAACGCCGGGCAATGTGAACGGCCAGACGCAGATTGCTCTGGATCAACAACCTCCGGCCCGCCGAGGCAAGAAGATAGGCACGGCGACACCCGGTTGAGAAGGCACAGGCATCGCCCATGCTGCCGACAACGTCCCGGTAGGTCTGCGGGGTATCGGCTGGCAACGCCAGTTCCCGGGTCATAACCCGATAGCAGGAAGAGAGCCGGCGAGAGAGTTTTCTCTCGGCCTCGCCACTTAACAGCTGATAACGGGACGCATCCCTGAAATACAGCCCGACGAGAGATTCGGTATCGCCAGCGTGGCCCTGGGTCGGAGAGTGACCAGGGATTTGAAGTTCACTCATAGCATAGGCTCCGGTCACGTATATGCTGAAAAATACGCGACCGGACCTGCGCTGGATTGCTCTGAAGGGCAGCCGCTGCCGTCAGGTGGGCAGCATCAGGCCGCTACTATGGCATACTCGTGGTTGTGGGGTTCGATCAGCACGCCGTGGAGCGCCACAATCGATTTCTCGTAATCGTCTTCGTCGACCACAAACTGCATGTCTACCTGACGCATACACTGGTGCATGGCCAGGATACTGATTTTTTCGTCCGCCAGCGCCTTTACCGAGCGTGCCAGAATCCCTGGCACTTTCATATCACTGCCGATGGCCGATACCAGCGCCACTTTGCGGGTGTTGACCTCGGCATTGGGAAATTCTTCCTTCAGCACTTTTACCACACGCTTGACATGCTTCAGAGTGCTGCCGAGATAGTGGGTAATGGTGTTGGCGTTGGTGTCCTTCGCCATAAAGCGCACCTTGAAACGGCTGAGCACATCCAGAATGCGACGGTCGGAACCTGGCTCGCCCTGCATGTCCTGATCAAACACCTCAATCGCAAATACGCCCTTGGCACCGGCAATAATTTCTACCTGAGGTACTTCACTGACGTAATCGCCGGTGATCAGCGTGCCGGTGTGCTCCGGTTCGAACGTGTTCATTACCCGCAAAGGTGTCTCATTCTGGCGAAGGCCCTTGCCCGCTTTCGGGTGAATGGCTTCCATACCCAGGTTTGCGAGCTGATCTGCGACGTCATAGTTGGTTCGACCCAGCGGCACCACCTTGTCGGCACCCACAATATTGGGATCTGCCGAGCTCAGGTGATATTCCTTGTGAATAATTGCCTCACGGGCGTTGGTAATGACGGCGACACGGCTGAAGGTCATCTCACTGTAGCCACGGTCAAACGTGCGCATCAGACCCTCGCGGCACTGGGCATAGCCGGTCACGATCGGCAGTTCACGGGTCAGGTCGACCGCATCGAAGGTCTGCTTGAGCTTTTCGTCCAGCGGCAGCAATTCCGAATCCCGCCAGCCGGTGAGGTCCACAAACCTTGCGTTGACTCCTTCCTGCTGCAGTTTGAGCGCGGTATTAAAAGCGCTGTGGGCCTCGCCGATACCGGCCAGCATTTCCCGGACAGTCAGCAGATGCTCTTCAAGCTGGAACTGGCCATAGGAACACAGGCGCTGAAGATCGATCAGACAGCCCCGGACACCCTCGATACGGTCAGTGATGAACTGATCCGCCTGCTGCTTCAGCATCGAGTCCTGAAACAGCTCGCCGTTCTTGTCGGTCAGGAACTTGACCAGCTTGGTCAGGTCGTCGCCCCAGGCCCAGTCGGATTCCGCGTCGGCAAACAGGGCATAGACTCCGGGCTCACCGGTTTTCTTGTGCTCCAGAAGCTCGTCAGTGACGCCACCATAGGCCGACACCACAAAAATTCGCTGGTAAAGGTCGTCCTTGTCGCGATCGCCGATAAATATATTGTCACGAACGGCCTCATAATTGCTCATTGAGGTGCCGCCGATTTTCTCCACGGTGTGCAGTTGGCTGCTCATAATCTATCCGTTAATCTCGTTGCCAAATGGTGAATCCATTCATGCGTTGTGTTCTGTGAAGGGCCCGATTCTCAGCAGAAACTCCGAATCATGGTGACCACCAAAATGAGCTTCCTTCTCAAAATGCTCATGGTAAGTCACTTCCGCCCCCATATCCCGCGCAAACGAGCGGAACAGTGCCCATGAAGCCTCGTTGTCACCGGTGATGGTGGTTTCCATATGGGTGACATTGCGGCAGGCGTCGCGAGCCACGATGTATTTCAGCATCCGCTTGGCCAGACCGGCTCCCCGACCCTTCTCGTGCACCGCAACCTGCCAGACAAAGACCGTTTCCGGTTGCCCGGGCGGAATATATCCGGAAATAAAACCGACCATATCGCCCGCTTTTTCAGCGGCAACGCCAGTTTCGGCAAAATGGCTGCATTGAAGAAGGTTGCAATAGATGGAATTGGGATCAAGTGGCGGACACTCGGCCACCAGCTGGTGCAGTCTGTAGCCATCATCTTTCACCGGTGGGCGAAGAACAATGGCGGTGGAATTGGCACTGTCTGCTGTCATGTTTTGATGGTTTCGCTTAAAAAAATAGGGCTTAAATTATATAGACCACAATATATTTATCAAGTCGGGCAGCGGTCGCCCGACCACACACCGCTCCAGTATAATCCCTCTCGGAATACACCGCTGTTACCATTTTACCAAGCCCGACATCTTCAGTTGCAGCCGGCAAATACGAAGTGGCCAACGTCAATCAACGTGCCAGATACCAGCCTGTTCCGGTAGGACTCAGCAGCGGCGGAACCAGGGGGCCAGAGGCGGTCAAATTCGGCCAGCCAGGCCTCCGTCTCAAACCCGACCGGCCGCAAAGACACGCTCACACCATTGCCCCTGAGGCCTGCGAGAGACTGGCCCGATTCATTATCCAGCGCGATCCGCGTAATCAGGCCGCGTGCATCCGACTTCAGGTTGCCCATGCCGGCCGAACCATTGTTGGCCACGAGCCGCCGGCACCCGTCAACCTCACCGGACCAGAGCAGCGGCAGGCAGGTATGGGTACAGGCAATGACATCAGCGCCGGAGCGACCGAACCAGTCGTTCAGTTGCAGTTCGTTACCATTTGTAAAGGCTTCATAAGCCAGTCCCCATCCCGCCATGGACTCAGGGTCGCCGTGCAGAATCAGAATCTTTAGGCCTCCAAACAACAGGCACCGATATCGCGGCAATGCGTTCAGTCGGTCCTGAATATCCGGGTGTCCCGCGGCCACGCCCTGCAGACGCTCCATAATGGCATTGGAGCGCTCGACTATGCCCTGATCGACAAACCGGGGGTAAGCGCAACCACACCCGGCGCCATCATTTGGATTTGCCAGCTCATATTCCACGTTACCCAGGCTGACAGTGTGCTTCAGTACCCGCTCATTGAGTTCCCGGAACAGCTGATCGCTGGCATTGAACCAGTTAAAATCGCCGTTGAACACCAGCGTAACCGAACGCCCCTGATGTTTTTCCTCCGCCGCCATACGTTCGATTTCATCCAGGGCATAAGGGTTGCCATAAAGCCCGCCGATGACATAAAGCACGTCAGCATTCACGACTTCAGGCTCTGCGCAGAGATCCCCGGGGCGATAGCGGTAGGCCAGCGGACAGCTTCGACCTTCGGTCATCATCAGGCCTCCCCGGCAGCAAGTGAACGGCCTGCCAGCAGTCGCAGTGCCAGTGGCAGGAAGAAGCCGGCGGTGCAGATCAGGAACCCGTAGGCGTTCACTCCCAGCAACATGGCGTACTTGCCATCGCCAATCGCCCAGCTGGACGGTATCAATCCGGTCGCCAACAACAGTCCAAGACCCAGACCAGTCCAGAAACTCAGGTGAAAGCTCCAGGGCGACCAGCGGGTAAAGCCGTAGAACAGAAACACCGGCGCCAGCCCCATAACCATGGTGCCGGAGATGGTTGTGGCCTTGAGAATGTCGGTACCGGCGAACATCGGCAGGTTGCCCAGGAACGCGAAGATAGTCATGATCACCGCACCCACACGCACGCTCGGCAACCGGTCCTGCGCCCGCCTCGCCAGCCTTGGCAGATCCACCGCCAGGGACTTGGCGAGGGAACTGAAAGTGGAGTCGAGCGTGGAGCCGGCAGAGGTCATCATGATCACGCTCATAAAGAACAGGGCCGCCAGCCCCAGCGACTGACCCACTGCTGCCGGCGCATTGCCCATGGCCTCAATACCATTCAGGCGGGCATGGACACCCACCAGACTGAAGATAAACACCGCCACAAAACCCAGCAAGCCGGCTACCACGAAACTCTTGAGCATCGTCTTCTCTTTATTCACAAAGCCCCGGTCGGTAAGCACCGGATCGTGGAACGGATAGCTGAACATCTGCAGCAAAGCCACCAGCAACAGGTCAAAACCGGCATTAAGCCTGAACTCGCCATTACTGAGCAAAGCACTGGTGTCGTTGGCCGGGATGATCAGGAACAACACCGCCCCCAGAAAGAAAACAAACACAAAGGTCTGAATCACGTCGGTGAAAATCGATGACCGCAACCCGCCCTTGAGGCTGTAAGCCAGGGTGAACAGGGTAAACAGCATGGCCGCCGTGTAGTGTTCCCACTCACCAGGGAGGCCGAAATAGCCGCCCACCACCGCCGTATTACTCCAGACTTCGTTATACAGCCGGATCAGAATCGCCGCGGCAAAGGCCAGGCTGGCCAGCCGGCCAAAGCGGGAGGTCAGAAACTCCTGGAGGCTGCGGGCGCCGGTCTGGGTCCGGATCAGATAGATGATGTAGCCGGCCACCGGAATCGACAGCCAGTAACTGGCATAGGCAAGGCCACCGGTCACACCATAGGCCGCGCCCAGATTGGCGGCATTGGTCACCGACTTGGCAAAGATCCAGCTGATAAAGATACTGGCCGTCAGTGACCACTGCCCCACCGGGTTACCCTGGTCATCCGCCCC
>NZ_DATFKH010000112.1:0-1260 GCF_035268745.1 Marinobacter sp. | reverse complement strand
TTCGTAGTAATCGATTGCATCATTCAATTCCGCTTCCGCTGCGGGGTGAAAGGAATAATCCATTATTTCTGCAGCCTGCTCCGAATCTTTTTGAAAACCTCATCGCCGGGCACTGGGTTTACCCTGCCGGAATCCAGTTCGTCCAGGCGGCTCTTGGCAACTTCTACCCATTTTTCGTCAATGCTGGCTTCGATCGGGTTTAGGCTTTTCAATAATGACTCCACAACCAGCGTTCGTTCGTCGACGGGGAGGGCGCTAGCCTCGTCAATTAAATCCTGAAGGCGCATATTTTTTGCTCCAAGCGTGGTGAGGGGCCATGTACGGTATCCATATTAACGCTTTATGAGTTATTTTGCTTCCCACCCCATACGCAACTCCAAGAATGACCGTGGTACGCCCTTGAACGATTACCTTGAGAGAATCCTCCGTGGCCAGCCCATTAACTATGAAGCTTTCCTGAAGAAGCTGCCGGATGAGTTTCGGCGCCGCCACAGGGAGTTATTTGCGACGGAAAAGGTGCAAGCCAACCGGTGGGTGGTCACTGTTCTGGATGAAACCGCGTTCGCAGAGCTACAGCGTGTGGCCGAGGCTCCGGTAAGCCGCGTGGACGCCGCTAAGAAGGGCGATTCTCACCGCCATGGCACCGAGGTCAGTTTTGTTCTCGTTTATCATCAGGGGCTGGCTTCTGGCAGGCCGGATGTGGTCGTTGTCGGGGCGGATTCGGTTGATATGGGTTTTTACCGGGCCCGGTCCGTGCTGATGGTAGAGAACGAGCGTAATTTCTATCAGTATTCACAGATGCTCGACTTTGCCAGTGAGGCATTGGGAGGGCCTTTGCGGCTGACGAACTGCGATGTGGTGTTGGGCGGTGGCAACCGGGTTACCCGGGGCGCGATTCTTGACTGGTTGACCGGCTATGAAGACGTATTCTGCGCATTCGATTATGATGCCGGTGGCCTGCGAATGTTCTCGACGATAGCGGCCTCGCTCGGTGACAAGGCCACCTTTGTGCAGCCGCGTGACTGGCAACCGTGGCTGGCCAGGTTCTGCAAAATGCCAGACTCTACCGAGCGGTTTACCAGGGCGGTATCGCTGGCAGAGGGTCTTGGCTTTGTTGCCCTGGCCAAGGCGTTTCGATCGACCGGCAAATTCATGGAACAGGAGATGATTCTGGATGAGTGACTCCCAGGGGAGCCCAGGCAATTACAACTTTGGTATCCGCCGTCTGGTGCTAGTGGATTCCGCCGGCTTCTGCTATGT
>NZ_DATFKH010000111.1:0-2574 GCF_035268745.1 Marinobacter sp. | reverse complement strand
GGCAGTACCTCAGGATCAAGGGCGAGCACCCGAACGAACTGGTGTTTTACCGCATGGGGGATTTCTACGAGCTGTTTTACGACGATGCCCGCAAAGCCGCCGAGCTGATGGACATAACGCTGACAGCCCGCGGCCAGTCTGGCGGCAGCCCGATTCCCATGGCCGGTATTCCGTACCATTCCGCCGAGGGTTACATTGCACGTCTGGTCCGGGCTGGTCAATCCATCGCCATCTGTGAGCAGATTGGCGATCCGGCCACCAGCAAAGGGCCGGTTGATCGCCAGGTGGTGCGTATCGTCACCCCGGGCACCCTGAGCGACGATGCCTTTCTGGAGGACCGCCGGGACAACCTGCTGGTCGCAATCTGCAGCCGGCAGGAACGCTTCGGATTCTCGTCACTGGACATTTCCAGCGGCCGTTTTACGGTTGCCGAACTGGATGATCTGGAAAGCCTGCGGGGCGAACTGCAGAGACTGCGCCCGGCCGAGATCCTGATCAGTGAGGACTTTCCTTTCCAGGAGGTGCTGGACGGCTACACCGGCATCCGCCGTCGGGGTCCCTGGCTGTTCGAGTCCGATACCGCCCACCGGGTGCTGACCCAGCAATTGCAGGTCCGGGACCTCACCGGCTTTGGCTGCGACGACATGCCCCTGGCCATCTGCGCCGCCGGCTGCCTGCTGCAATACGCCCGGGAAACCCAGCGCACCGCCCTGCCCCATATCCGCAAGCTCAGCCGGGAACGGCGGGAAGAAACGGTGATTCTGGATGCCGCCAGCCGCCGCAACCTGGAAATCGACATCAATCTGATGGGCGGTACCCAGCATACTCTGGCCTGGGTGATGGACCGCACGGCCACCTCCATGGGCGGGCGCCAGCTCCGGCGCTGGCTGAACCGGCCGCTGCGGGACGTCGGCATTGTTGAACAGCGCCAGCAGGCGGTGTCTGCGCTGCTGGAGTCGTTTCACTACGAACCGGTGCACGATCTTCTCAAAGCCGTGGGCGATATCGAGCGGGTGCTGGCACGGGTCGCCCTGCGCTCGGCACGGCCCCGGGATCTGGCCCGGCTGCGGGATGCCTTTCATGTGCTTCCGGACCTTCAGAAAGCGCTGACACCGGTCAATTCTCACCTGATCGTGAAACTTGCCACCACCATCAGCGAATATCCGCAACTGGCCGACACCCTGGAACGTTGCATTATTGATAACCCGCCGGTGGTCATCCGCGATGGCGGTGTTATTCGCGAGGGCTTCGACGAGGAGCTGGACGAGCTGCGCAACATCAGCGAAAACGCCGGCCAGTTCCTGCTGGATGTGGAAACCCGGGAAAAGCAACGCACCGGTATCAGCACACTGAAGGTGGGCTACAACCGGATTCACGGCTACTACATCGAGATCAGCCGGGCCCAGGCGGACCAGGCACCGGTGGATTACATCCGCCGCCAGACCCTGAAAAACGCCGAGCGGTTTATCACCCCTGAACTCAAGGAATTTGAAGACAAGGCACTGAGCGCCAGAAGCCGTTCGCTGGCCCGGGAAAAAGCCCTTTATGACGAAGTCCTGGAAACCGTCGCCGCGGAACTGGCGCCCCTGCAGGACGCAGCACAGGCGCTGGCCGAACTGGATGTACTCAGTAACTTTTCTGAACGGGCCTCCAGCCTGCGCTTCAATCCGCCGGAATTCAGCGACAACCCCGGCTTCGACATCCAGCAGGGCCGTCATCCGGTGGTCGAGCAACTGCTGAGCGACCCCTACGTACCCAACGATCTGCTGATGGATGACCGGCGCCGGATGCTGGTGATCACCGGCCCCAACATGGGCGGCAAGTCCACCTACATGCGCCAGGCCGCGCTGATTGCCCTGCTGGCCTATACCGGCAGCTTTGTGCCCGCCGACCGGGTCACTATCGGCCCGGTGGACCGGATATTCACCCGCATGGGTTCGTCGGACGACATTGCCGGCGGGCGTTCCACCTTCATGGTGGAAATGACCGAAACCGCCAACATCCTGCACAACGCCACCGAACACAGCCTGGTGCTGATGGACGAAGTGGGGCGTGGCACCAGCACCTTTGATGGCCTGTCGCTGGCCTGGGCAACTGCGGAGCATCTGGCCAGATACATTCGCTGCTACACCCTGTTCGCCACCCACTATTTCGAACTGACCCAGCTGGCCGATGAACTGACCCACGCGGTGAATGTTCACCTTACCGCCACCGAACACGACGATACCATCGTGTTCCTGCACAATGTTCACGACGGCCCCGCCAGCCAGAGCTACGGCCTGCAGGTGGCCAGGCTTGCCGGCGTGCCCCAGGATGTGATCCGCAATGCCAAGGCCCAGCTGGCCCATCTTGAGGGTAACTCAGCACCGGTTACACCGATGCCGAACGCCGGGCGGGAAGCGGCGGCTCCGGCGCCGTCAGGCCGGTCAGCGGCTGCCGTGAGCACCGCCTTTCAGGGGGACATGTTCGCGGCCATGGAACCCAGCCGGGTTGAAGAAGCCCTGGCGGCCCTGAACCTGGATGACCTTACGCCAAGAGAGGCACTGAACCGGCTTTACGAACTGCGGGATATTA
>NZ_DATFKH010000110.1:0-2961 GCF_035268745.1 Marinobacter sp. | reverse complement strand
GGTACCCAATCCGCGGATGAGAGCATGACAACCATCGGTTCGGCCTGCCGTCTCCAGCGCCTGCGCAGGCTACATCTTTGACCAACCCGTGTCAGCGGGGTAGATTAATCGTGTCAGGAAACACGAAAACGCTCATGAGAGCGTAGGATTCTGCACTCTCCGGCATCAGACCCCTAAAACACTTGATAGAGTTGGCAAAATCATGCAGCATTTTCAAGTGGCAGGCCGCGTAGGGAGGGCCGAAGCAGATAGTTTGTATAGGGCAAATTAATTGGTACATTCCTTTACAGCTCCAGACTTGGTCCGAGCGTGTTACCGTACCCTCTTGGGACGTGAAGCGGAATCAGACAAGGTGGTGGAGGCCCGCGCCGCCGCCGCCAATTCAGCAGAAACTATGCTCACGTCATTCACTGATAGTGATGAATTCCGGGCACATGTGGCTGGGAAAATAATTCATGACTATCTGATGGCCAATTACTATAACGACTGTCTGGATATTGAAGTTGACGTATCTGAGCGGATTCTGGACCAGATGTTTGACCGGATCAGACAAGAATGGTCCATGCTTGGGGATACAGAGCCTTACTGGTCTGTGATCACCTCTGACAAATTCCGGGCTAACAAGATCAAGGAGCATATGGAGGCCTTTCTCACCAGTGGCAGGTCCAACGTCAAATGGATGAAGAATATCGCCAAACGCAACGGCATTGACTTGGGTAAACAGCAAACCTGTTTTGAGTTGGGTTGTGGCGTGGGTCGCTTGACTTTGCCGCTCAGCGAAGTTTTTCACCATGTCACTGGCTATGACATTTCGCCCGGTAATCTTGCTGAATGTGATGCGCTGGTAAAGGCGCAGGGCAAGAGAAACATTACCACCAAATTACTGGCGCGTATCGAGGATCTCAAGTCCGCCCCGGAATTTGACGTGTTGTTCACGGTGATCGTTCTGCAGCACAATCCGCCACCAGTGCAGAAATATATTCTTGATATCCTGCTAACCAAGATCAGACCAAATGGCATTGCCTATTTCCAGCTGCCTACCTTTATTCCTGACTACAAATTCACAGCCCGCACGTACTTACGCACCAAACCCCAAAGCATGGAGATGCACGCTGTTCCCATGCGTGATGTGTTGGAACTTTTGCGAGAACATGGTTTTCAGGTACTAGAGGTCTTGCAGGACCCGTTTACTGGGATGCCGGGTTCTCACTCTTTTTTTGCGGTTAAGACCGCAGAGGTAACGATGGAGGCTACGCCACCGCCGGATCGAGGTATCTGGCGCCGCCTGTCCGGAAGGTAGACTTTGGGTTGGGGCACGGTTTCTTGAGACAGTTCAGAGCGCTATTTTTCCCTCGAAGGAGGATATTCGATAGTGTCCCACGATGTTCTCTAATCGCCATGATCAAGAGCTGATTTCTCTGCGGTTCATCCTGCGCGCCGGGCTCTTTGGTTCTCTCCGCAGTCATCGCATGGGATTAAGCTCTTGGCATCTGGCATGGCGGTGCGGTCCGTGAGGTTTGGCACTATCCGTCATCAGCCTCTCAATCTTCTGCAAAAACTGCTGACCGATCTGGCGCTGTGTTCATCCAGTTCTGGCCGCCGAAGGCCACCAGCGCGATCTGAAGACAATCCTCGGCCTCTGTGAGACGAAAGACAATCGTGATCCTCCGGTCGGCACCGCCATGCCGCACGCGCCATCCGGGTAGCTTGGCGCTCAGGAATGTGGGTAGCCTGATCTGACTGGTCCGGTTTGATTGTTAGTGCATGACTGGCTGTTGGTCCATTGGTACGATGGCTTCCGGAGCCGGTGGCCGGTAGCCCAATGCACTGTGTGGTCTCTTTGTGTTGTAGTGTTTACGCCAACCTTCGATGTGAGCTACCCCCCGAAATTCGGACACTGACGTAAGCTACGATTTGTTGTCTGCTGATCTTCGACGAGAAGGAGATCAGAGATGTCGAAACGGAAGCAACATGCGCCTGAGTTCAAGGCGAAAGTGGCACTGGAAGCCCTGAAGGGTGAACAGACGGTATCCGAACTTGCCAGCCGGTTCGGGGTTCATCCAACGATGATCCACACATGGAAGAAAGCGCTGCTGGAAGGTGCCTCCGGCGTGTTCGAGCGTGGCGGCAAGAAAGCCCCAGAGGTTGACGAGGAGCAGATGAAAGAGTTGCACGCCAAGATCGGGGAGCTGGCCGTCGCCAACGATTTTTTGTCACGAAAGCTCAAGCCGTGGACCGGCAAGTGAGGCGGAAGATGGTTGAGCCAGAAAATCCGACCTTGTCGATTGGCAAGCAGTGCAAGCTGCTGTCGATCTCGCGGTCGTCATTCTACTACACACCCAAAGGCGAGACGGCGATGAATCTGATGCTGATGCGGCAGATCGACGAGCAGTTCCTGGAAACGCCGTTCTTCGGCGTCCAGCAGATGACCTGGCATCTTCGTAACAAGGGTCATCTGGTCAATGAGAAGCGGATCAGGCGATTGATGCGGTTGATGGGCCTGATGCCGATCTACCAGAAGCCGAACACCAGCAAGGCGGCGAAGGGGCACAAGACCTACCCCTATCTGTTGCGCGGCTTGCGGGTGACCCGGCCCAATCAGGTCTGGGCCGCAGACATCACCTATCTGCCAATGCGTAAGGGGTTCCTGTATCTGGTGGCGATCATGGACTGGCACACCCGCAAGGTGCTCGCCTGGCGTATCTCAAACACGCTGGAGGCTGACTTCTGCGTCGAAGCGCTGAACGAGGCCATCCACAAGTTCGGACCGCCTGAGATCATGAACACCGATCAGGGAAGCCAGTTCACGTCCTTCGCCTGGACAGACCGTTTGCGCCGATCCGGCGTGCGTATCTCGATGGACGGCAAAGGGCGGTTCCTCGACAACATCTTCGTCGAGCGACTGTGGCGGAGCCTGAAATACGAGTGCGTCTATCTGCACGCGTGGGAAACCGGATCGGA
>NZ_DATFKH010000109.1:0-1895 GCF_035268745.1 Marinobacter sp. | reverse complement strand
AAAAGGGGCAGGTGGTAATCCCCCATTTTTAACGGGGTGCATCCGTAGAATTCATGTGGCCATTTTCAGTTTCTGGGCGGGTGTGATGCCGCCGAGGCCCATGTTCGGGCGGTCGTTGTTGTAAGTCCAGAGTATCCGTCTTGATCAAGCGGCTTTTGGTGTCCATTTTCGGTTTGCTTTGATCAGAGCGTTTGCGATTTCGATGAGGTTTCGCATGACTGCAACTATAGCCACTTTGGCGGGTTTTCCTGCTGCGCGCAGACGGTTGTACTTTTCTTTCAGGTCTGGATTCCAGCGCAATGCGACCAGTGCTGGCATGTAGAGGGCATCGCGCAAGGGTTTGCGCCCACTACCAATGAACGATTTGCCCTGCCATTGCCCTGACTGGCGGGTGATCGGGGCGAGACCTGCCAGGCTGGCCACCTGTTTGCGATCAAGCGTGCCGAGCTCGGGCATCAGGGTCAGCATGGCCGCAGCCGATACCGCTCCTATTCCAGGCATGGAACGCAGAATATCACATGTGCGTGTGGTGTTTTCTTGCGCCGCGATCAATGCTGAAATTTCGACGTCCAGTTCGGCGATCTGTCGTTCTACCAAAGTGAGCCGTGCCTTGGTCTGGCGCTTCAGAACAGACATGTCTTGGGTTTGGGCGCGGTTGCGTAATCTGGTTTGGTCCTTGATCAGACCAGCCCGCGCAACATGCAAGTCTCTGAGAACGCGTATATTTTTGGATTGAGGTGCTTGAGGTTCAAGGTCGAACGCGACCCCCATACGCGCCAACATCCGGGCATCGACTGCATCAGTCTTGGCCCTCGTGCCATAGGCTTGTGCAAACCTGCGCGCCTGTAACGGGTTCACCTTGACCAGCGGCAATACCCCTCCAAGTGCGACCTCGAAGGCCTTGTGATAAGCCCCCGTCGGTTCGAACACGACCCGTGCCACCGAGGCATTGCCCAACCATTTGGTCAATGCACGAAAGCCTGTGGTGGAATTATCGAAGCGTTGCGCCGCACCATCTTCAAGCCGGAACACGTCCAGATGGGATTTGGAAATATCCACGCCAATGTTATGATCTGTCATCTTCCTCGTGTCCTATGCTTGTCATGCGTGACTTGTCACACGCGTATCCGTTCAGGCCCTTGGGGAAGACGGCGGCTGATCAAACTCTGGAACGGTCCATCACGACCCAGCCATTTACGATCCAACCGCCGCCACTGCCCGCCATAAATGGCGTGCCGGGCAGTGGCTCCTTTACACCGCAGGAGCCGAGTTCAACATAAGACAAGCCATTGTGTGGCGTGATCTTGAGCCTCCTCGATGGTTTCGATGATGTATTGGTCGAGCCATTCGTGCCTTACGGTGCGGTTGTAGCGCTCGATATAGGCGTTCTGCTGGGGCTGACCGGGTTGGATGTGCTGGATGGTGATGCCGCGTTTCTCGGCCCATATCAGCAGCTTGCCACTGATGTATTCTGGGCCGTTATCAACACGAATGGTCCCGGGTTTGCCGCGCCACTCGATGATCCGGTCGAGGCTTCGGATGACCCGTTCGGCAGGCAAGGAAAAGTCGACCTCGATGCCCAGCCCTTCACGGTTGAAGTCGTCCAGCACGTTCAGCAACCGAAAGGCCCGGCCATCGCCCAACCGGTCGGCCATGAAGTCCATCGACCAGGTCATGTTGGGGGCCTCAGGCACCGCCAGAGCGTCGGGCTTGTCGCGTTTCAGCCTTTTGCGCGGTTTGATCCGCAAGTTCAGCTCAAGTTCGCAGTAGATCCGGTAAACCCGTTTGTGGTTCCATGGATGCCCTTTGACGTTGCGCAAATGCAGAAAACACAGACCGAACCCCCAGGTCTTGCGGGCATCGGTCAGCCCGACCAGCAGATCGGCGATCTCCTC
>NZ_DATFKH010000108.1:0-2080 GCF_035268745.1 Marinobacter sp. | reverse complement strand
GCGCTGGCGCCGGAGGCTGTTACCACGATTGCCGGAGTAGCCGGCACGCAGCTTCTGCTGGATTTTTTCAATCCTGAGCTTCAGTTTGCTGCACTGTTTTTCTGCGTCAGGCGCTCCCTCGCTGCTTCGGAAGCGCTGTTCGGGCGTATCCCGCTGAAGGGACTGTTGAATCTTCCGGTGAATGGCACTGACCTTCTCGCTCTGGCGCACGTTATCCGCCATGGGAATCACGGAGGCATTTCGCGGGGTCACGGTCTTTGCCTTCGCGGTGGCAGGCGCAGTATCCGAGAAATGGGTGACGCCCTGGTCGTCAGTCCAGGTGTACATCTCAGCGGCCGCTGGCTGGGCCAGCAGGAATAAGCACAAAAATACCCAACGCCGTCCTGGCATAGTCCACGCTCCCTGTGGTGTCTCGTCTGTCGGTCAATCCAGCAGTTCAATCCAGTGCTGCACGGGCACCGGTGCTTTGGTTTCCAGATGCATCTGGCAGCCAATATTGGCGGTGACGATGCGATCCGGCTTGTCTATGGTAAGCGCTTCCAGTTTGTTTTTCAGCAAACGCTGGCTCAGTTCGGGCTGAAGAATGGAGTAGGTTCCGGCGGAACCACAGCACAGATGCCGGTCTTTGGTCTCGGCCAGCTCAATACCGGCTTTGGCAAGAACCTGATCCACCGCTCCGCCCTGCTTCATGGCGTGTTGCAGGGTGCAGGGGCAGTGCACAGCCACTTTTCCGGAACCGGAAGCCACTTTCAGCTTGTCAAGATCCTGCTTGAGCAGGAAGGCGCCAATGTCGGTACACAACTCGCTGACTTTCTGCGCCTTCTGGGCGTACACCGGGTCGTCTTTCAACAAGTGCCCGTAGTCCTGCACCATGGCGCCGCAGCCGGAGGCGGTCATGACGATCGCTTCGGCCCCGGCCTCGATAGCGGGCCACCAGGCGTCGATGTTGCGGCGCATGGCGTCAAGGGCAATCTGGTGTTCCGACAGATGGTGGTTAACGGCGCCACAGCAGCCGGCTTGCGGTGCTTCCACCATGGTGATACCCAGCTTGTCCATTACCCGTGCCGCAGCCGCGTTCGTATTCGGCGTTGCCGCTGGTTGGGCACAGCCGGCCAGGGCGATAACAATGCGTTCGTGGCTGGATGTTGGCCAGGGACTGGCTTTCTTCTTCGGTGGTACTTTCGCACCCAGCACGCCGGGCAGCACGGGCTTGAAGAACTGCCCGAGGCCAAGGAACAAGCCGAACAGTTTTCTGTTGGGAATAAAACGCCCGAGCGCCCAGCGAATCCAGCGCTCTCTGGCCGGCCGGGGCATTTCCTGTTCCATCAGGCCACGGCTGATGTCGACCAGGCGGCCATATTTAACACCGGATGGACAGGTGGTCTCGCAGCTACGGCAGGTCAGACAGCGGTCCAGGTGCTGGCGGGATTTTTCGGTAACTTCTTCACCCTCAAGAAACATTTTCATCAGGTAAATTCTGCCGCGGGGGCCGTCCCGCTCATTATTCAGTTCCTGGTAGGTAGGACAGGTGGCGGTGCAGAAGCCGCAGTGAACGCAGGCCCGCAGGATTGATTCGGCTTCCTGACCTTCGGCGGTGTTGGCAAATTGTTGAACTAAGTTTGTTTGCATGGTCTACCTGAACTGCTGAATTCTGGAGTCTGGTCACGGCTGGGAACCTTCTTCCGAAACACGCTCCTTCGGCACATCCATGTGACGCTTGGACTCCGCCATCCATGGCTCCGTACAGTTTCGGAAGAAGGTTCCCAGCCGCTCCTCAGGCTTATGGTGTTTTTATCAAAGCCAACTGTAAAGCCGACCGGGGTTAAACAATCCGTCCGGGTCGAAGGATTCCTTCAACCGCTTCTGAATCGTCTGCAACGCCTCGGGTTGGTAGTGCATCACTTCGTCAGTACGATCACCGCCGCGAAACAGGCTGACTTGTCCGCCAGCGCTCCTGGCCATGGATTCCATCCGGGCGGAGTCGGCCTCGCCGCGGTACCAGCGTTGGGACCCGGCCCAGTCGATCAGCCAGGGGCCATCCAGCTCGGGGTTAGCTGCAGTCGAGCCTATGGAGAACCGC
>NZ_DATFKH010000107.1:0-1235 GCF_035268745.1 Marinobacter sp. | reverse complement strand
TTGGAGCTGAACCTGCGGATCAAGCCGAAGAAGCGCATCGTTCGACAAGTGCCGGAGCCGCTGGCGGTGCCGGCGGCGGTCAACGAAGTCTGGTCGATGGACTTCATGCACGACAGCCTGCAATGCGGTCGTGCGTTCCGGTTGCTCAACGTGATCGACGACTTCAACCGTGAGGGCCTGGGCATCGAAGTGGACTTTTCGCTGCCCTCAGAGCGCGTCATACGCAGTCTGGAGCAGATCATCGAGTGGCGGGGCAAGCCTGCGATTGTTCGTTGCGACAATGGCCCGGAATACATCAGCGAGGCGCTGCGGGTCTGGGCCGAGAAGCACCAGATCAGGATTCAACATATCCAGCCGGGCAAGCCCCAGCAGAACGCCTATGTCGAGCGTTACAACCGAACCGTTCGATATGACTGGCTGAATCAATACTTGTTCAGGTCGATCGACCAGGTACGCGAATACGCAACGCGCTGGCTCTGGACTTACAATCAGGAACGGCCAAACATGGCTTTGGGTGGCATCACCCCGAAACAGAAGTTGGCCCTCGTGGCCTAGGCTCTATTTCTGGGCCACCAAAAATGGGGGAATTACGTACCATCAATGTGGTAACCCATGGCGGTAAGCGTGTGCTGTGAAGCGGGCAAAGCGATACGGAAGGCAGCGTACAAGACGATCCAGACAGAGGGGGCTGAATGGTCCGAAATCCTGGGCCTTCAGGCTGCTGATTGGCCTGGTACTGGTGGGGTGGGGCGGGTTCTACGCAACCGAGCGTTACCCTGAATACTTTGGGCCTGTTGTTACCGCAACGAGTGTCCGGTCATTCCAGGGCCCTGTCACTCATGTTCGCGATGGCGATACCATCGAGGTCGACGGCGTGCCGATCCGCCTTGGTTCGCTCGATTGCCCCGAGATGAACACCAGCGCCGGGCAGCGCGCCGCCGCACGCATGCGAAGTCTGGTCTCGGGTGAAACTCTGACTTGCTATCTGAATGGGCGCGCGAGCTACGAGCGTAAGATCGGCAGCTGCCGACTGCCGGACGGACGGGATATTGGTGCCGTCATGATGGGCGAAGGCTTGTGTCGTCGTTTCTAAATTTCAAAGAACAGAAAAATATCTCCGGCACATTCCAAGAGACAAGATCGAGTCCGCTGGTGTTTGCATTCTGATTGATCGCTGTTCGCACAATCCGTAAGATTTCAGTCGCAGCGACTCTGGCCAAGGAGCATTCGAAATT
>NZ_DATFKH010000106.1:0-40265 GCF_035268745.1 Marinobacter sp. | reverse complement strand
TGTCCTTGATATCGCCACCGGCGCAGAAGTGACCGCCGGTGCCGCGAATGACGACGGCGCGGATGCTGGCGTCCGGTTCAATCTGCGAAAACAGCGTAGACAGTTCGGCAACCATTTCCAGGCTCATGGCGTTTCGGGATTGGGGTCGATTCAGGGTCAGGTGTAGAGTGAGCCCCTGTTTCTTTAACAGAAGCGTTTCACAGTGAGGCATGCTATCCATAATTAACTCCACGAAAATTGTCGAGGGTCGGTGCCCCGGTATGACTGCTCAGGAACGTTGAGGGCCATGGATGGCCCGAATCGAGCCCTACATGGATGTACTTGCGGGCGTGTCCTGAGCAGTCATACCGGGGTGCCGGCCTGGCACCCAAGTTCAGCTTTTCTGTTTGCCAGGCAAAATCCCCATGGTCTTGCAGATAATCCCCAGCATTATTTCATCGGCACCACCGCCAATCGACACCAGCCGCACATCCCGGTAAGCGCGGGAAACCGGGTTGTCCCACATGTAACCCATGCCACCCCAGTATTGCAGACAGCTGTCAGTAACCTCACGGCCCAGACGCCCCGCTTTCAGCTTGGCCATGGACGCCAGACGGGTTACGTCCTTGCCTTCTATGTGAAGCTCGCAGGCCTGATAGGTCAGGGCACGCAATGCCTCCACTTCGGTCTGGAGTTCGGCCAGCCGGAAATGGATCGACTGGTTGTTGATCAGCGGCTGGCCAAAGGTCTTGCGCTCGCGGCAGTATTCAATGGTCTTGTTGATGCAGCTCTCCAGCGCCCTGATCACGTTAGCCGCGCCCCAGAGCCGCTCCTCCTGAAACTGAACCATCTGCATCATGAAACCGGTGCCTTCGGCTCCAATCCGGTAGCGCTGGGGCACGCGCACGTCGTCGAAGAAAATCTGTGCGGTTTCCGAAGAGCGCATGCCCAGCTTGTTCAGGTGCGGACTGAAGGATATGCCCGGGGAATCCATGGGCAGGACAATCAGCGACTTGTTCTTGTGGGGCTTGTCGTCCGAGGTGTTCGCCAGCAGGCAGATAAAGTCAGCACTGGGGCTGTTGGTGATCCACATCTTGGAACCGTTGATAATGTAATCATCACTGTCCCTTCTGGCGCTGGTGGCCATGCCCGCGACATCCGACCCTGCGCCCACTTCACTGACACCGATGCAGCCCACCATGTCTCCGGTAATGGCCGGTGCCAGAAAAGTCCGCTTGAGCTCATCCGATCCGAACCGGGCGATGGCCGGTGTACACATGTCGGTCTGCACACCGACGGCCAGTGGCACGCCGCCACAATGGGCCGTGCCCAGTTCCTCGGCGGCGACGAGGTTGTAACTGTAGTCCAGCCCCGTACCGCCGTATTCTTCCGGCTTATGGATCCCCAGGATGCCGAGGTTGCCAAGCTTTTTGAACACCTCATGAATCGGAAACTCCCCGGCTTCTTCCCACTCGTCGCAATGAGGGTTAATTTCCTTCTCAACGAAATCCCGGACCGTCTTTCTCAGGGCCTCGTGTTCGGCGGTAAATTTCATTCTTGTTCTCCGTTATGGGAAGTCCGTGCTTGGCTGTCTGGGATGCACGGTTTTTAGCTTGGGCGGCGGGTGTGTGGGACGGCTTTCAGAAAAACGCTACGAGCACATCCATGTGCGCTTGGCTTCGGCCATCCTTGGCCGAAGACATTTTCTGAAAGCCGTCCCACACACCCGCCAAGGTCTGAAAATTTTGTGTTGCCCGATAAAGTTTGTGGCTTTTGTTTTAAGCGCAATTCCGTGGGCGGATTTTCACGTTTCTGTGTCCTGTTCCGAAAAGCACGCTCTTCAAAGGCGTTATTCCCGAGCTAGCCTGAATCGGTTGGGGACACCTTTCCAAAAATGTGCGGAGCCATGGATGGCGGAGCCCAAGCGCACATGGATGTGCTTGTAGCGTTTTTTGGAAAGGTGTCCCCAACCGGTTCTAACCCCCGAAAATAAGCCCCCTAGAGGCGGGCCACACCAAAAGAATTAGGCCGCAAAGGTCGAACTTCAGCCTCCCGACAGACCGAAAGAACCATGGCCAGAACCCGCCGCGTATCACGGGGATCAATCAGCCCGTCGTCCCACAAGCGTGCTGTGCCAAACAGAGCGGTCGAGCCGTCCTCGAGTTTCTTGGCTGTCGCCTGCTCCAGAAAATCCAGCGTCTTCGTATCCGGTTCCATGCCACTGCGGCGCTGCTTGTCCTCTGCCACTATGCGCATCACCTTGCCCGCCTGCGCCGGCCCCATGACTGCTGTGCGGCTGTTGGGCCAGGCAAAGATGAAGCGGGGGTCGAGACCCCGACCACACATCGCGTAGTTACCGGCACCATAGGAACCGCCGATTACAATCGCGACTTTTGGTACCCGGCAATTGGCCACCGCCTGAAGCATCTTGGACCCGTGCTTGATGATGCCGTTCTGTTCCGAGTGGGTGCCCACCATGAAACCGGTGGTATTGTGCAGGAACACCAGCGGCGTTCCCGCCTGGTCGCAAAGCTGAATGAATTGCGCGGCCTTGGTGGCGCCGGCCGGAGTGATCGGGCCGTTGTTGCCGATGATGCCCACCGAATGGCCTTCAATCCGGATGGTGCCGCAGACAGTCTGGTCATCGTAGTCGTTCTTGAAATCCATGAACTTCGAGCCGTCGGCCAGGCGCGCGAGGATTTCACGCACGTCATAGGGCTTCCTGGCATCCGCCGGGATCAAACCCAGCAATTCTTCTTCGGCATGGAGCGGTTCATCCCAGTCCGGTTGCCGTTGCGGCGGGAGCTGTTCACTCCAGGGCAGGGATTCGAGAATGTTGCGGGCGTAACGGATACCGTCGGCGTCGTCCTCGGCCAGGTATTCGGCGGTTCCTGCCACTTCGGCGTGCATTTGTGCCCCGCCCAGTTCTTCATCGGTGGCTATTTCCCCGGTCGCGGCTTTCAGCAGGGGAGGGCCGGCCAGGAACAGCTTGGTTTGTTCGCGAATCACGATGACGTAATCCGACAAACCGGGCTGGTAGGCACCACCGGCGGTAGCGTTGCCGTGAACCACGGTGACTTGCGGAATTCCTGCTGCGGACATGCGGGCCTGATTGGCAAAGCTGCGGGCACCGGGCACAAAAACGTCGGTGGCGTAGTTCAGGTTGGCACCGCCGCTCTCCGACAGTGATACCACGGGTAGCTTGTTTTCCATGGCGATCTGTTGCAGACGCAGGGTCTTGTCCAGCCCCGACGGGGTGATGGTGCCGCCCTTGATGGCGCTGTTGCTCGCGACAACAAGACAGCGCACGCCGCTGACGGTGCCGATTCCGGCAATAATTCCGCCGCCAGCCTGGCTGCCGTCCTTGTCGTCGTGCATTTTGTAGCCAGCCATGGAGCAGAGCTCAAGGAAGGGTGTGCCGCGGTCGAGCAAACGGTTAATACGGTCCCGGGGCAGCAGTTTGCCGCGCCTGGTGAATTTTTCCCGGGCGGCTTCGGCCAGATCCAGGACTTTCTGTTCTGCTGCCCGGAAGCTGTCAATGTGGGCCTGCATAGCCCGCGCGTTGGCTTCAAAGTCCCCGGATGCGGGTGTAATCCCTGGTTCGAGTACCTGCATGGTGGTCTCAGTCCTCGCTCAGTACTTTTGGCGTCACCGCACGATGAAAGCCATTGAACGGCTCGTTGTTTTTGGCTTTGGGGAAAGGCCAGACCCGGCCGCCCTGTGACGCGCCGCCGTCAACCCGCAGGCAGTCACCGTTGATGAAGGCAGCGCCGGGGCTGATAAGAAAGCAGATAGCGGCGCTGATCTCGGATTCAGTACCCATGCGCTTGATGGGCACGTTGTCGCCCAGGCTGCGAATCCACTGCTTCATGTGTTCCGGGTAGTTGTCCATGCCACTGGACGCGACCCAGCCGGGGGCGACCGCGTTCACCCTGACCCCGGAGCAGGCCCATTCCACCGCAGCGGTGCGGGTAAAATTCACCATGCCGGCACGGGCTGCCCCGGAATGGCCCATGCCCGGCATGCCGCCCCACATATCAGCGACGATATTGACGATGGCGCCGCCTGTTTTTGACAGTGCCTGGGTGTAGGCTTCCCGGGCCATCAGAAATCCGCCGGTCAGGTTGGTTCGCACCACGGTTTCCCAGCCTTTCTGGTTGATGTTCGCCAGCGGGGATGGAAACTGGCCACCGGCGTTGTTTACCACACCATTCAGACCACCGTGTTCGGCAATGATGGCTTTGACTGTCGCCTTGACCGATTCTTCCTCGCGAATGTCACAGACGTGGGCCGAGGCGGTACCGTCGTCCTCGAGGATTTCGGCTTTCACCGCTTCCACCTTTTCCGCCTTACGTCCGACGAGGGCTACCTTTGCACCCAGAGCCGCGAGTTCATGGGCGGTGCAGCGGCCAATGCCAGAGCCGCCACCGGTAACAATGATGGTTTTTCCGGCGAACAGGCCCGGCCTGAAAACTGATTGATAGCTCATTCCCGATCCCTTACAGCGATACCAGTGCCAGAGGAACCGGCACGGGAAATTCCAGTAACTGCTGCGCAAACGCTTTACCCTGGGGGTCGATGCGCAGGCTGGCGACACCGCCGCCACCCAGGCTGTGTTCCAGCAGGAAGTTGAAGGCGTTGAACCCCGGCAGGGCCCAGCGGGTGACTTTTCCGCGCTCCGGGTCCAGGGTGTGGCGCATCCAGTCGGCGACCGCATGCTCGGTCAGAGCCGCTTCTATATAGGGGGCAAAGGCTGGCTGGCGGGCAATCACGCCAATGTTGGTGTGGTCGCCCTTGTCGCCACTGCGGGCCCAGGCCAGTTTGATCAGGGGAACTGCGACGTCGGTGTCTGCTTCGGGGGAACCGTGGGGCTGGGGCGCCAGTTGATCGGCACTGAAACCACCGGTTACATCTACCTCTACCGGAATCTGCTGTTGACTGACATCCACTGAAACCGATACGAGCGATTTTGCTACCAGGCAGGAGTACAGACGTATCTTGGGCCAGACCGTGGGCCTGCCGCCAACAATGCCTGTGATCCCCGGCGCCATGCCAGTGGCAGCCTGGGCGATTTCCCTTGAAAACAGCACCAGCGCTTCTTTCTTGCCGTGGGCCACGCTGATCTTGATGACCAGTTCCCGGCAGCGGTCAGCCCGGCCATGGGGGCCGTAGGTGGCTTCGGTGCCCAGCAGTTCGACGTGGGTGTCAGTGTAATCAGCGAGGCCTTTTTCCTGAAACAGGCGGGAGGTTCTGGCAAGAATTGCAGCCGCCACCCGCCGGGCTTTTTCCGGCGCATCGATGCCTGCAAGCAGGAAGGTGACGGTGCATTTGAAGCCATCCGGCCAGGTTCCGGACACCTTGTAGCTGTCGGTGGCGGGCAGGCCCCTGGCGCCGGTGACGGTGACTGCATCCCTGCCGGTTTCACTCAACGTGACACCGGTGAAATCACACACCACATCCGGGAGGATATAGGCGCGGGGGTCACCTATTTCATAGACGAGTTGTTCGGCGACGGTCCCACGGGACACTCTGCCGCCGGTTCCCGGTGGTTTGGTGATGGTGAAATCGCCGGAGGCGCTCACTTCGGCAATGGGGAAGCCCATATTTTCGAAGCCGTCGGCCACATCCTCCCAGTCGGTGAAATTGCCGCCGGTGCACTGGGCGCCGCATTCCAGCAGGTGGCCGGCCAGGCTGCCCTGGGCCAGTTTGTCGTAGTCGGTCCATGACCAGCCGAACTCGTGCACCAGTGGCGCCAGCACCAGGGCGCTGTCCGCCACGCGGCCGGTGATGATGATATCCGCGCCCTGTTCCAGCGCCGCCACCAGGCCGGGAGCGCCCAGATAGGCGTTGAGGCTGACCATCATCGGGGGCATGGCCTGGCCGGTGGTCATTTCGGTGGTGCCGGCGTCCGCCAGAGTTTTTTTCCGGGGCAGCAGATCGTCACCCAGTACCAGCGCAATTGTCAGATCGACACCGGCTTTTTCACACAGCGCCTGCAACGCCTCGCGACAGGCCGCGGGATTGACGCCGCCGGCATTGGCCAGAACCCGGATGCCCTGCTTTTTGATATCGGCGAGCAGGGGCCCCATTACCGTTTCCACAAAGTCCCGGGCATAGCCCTGGGTGGGGTCTTTCATCTTCTGCCCGGCCATGATCGACATGGTGATCTCCGCCAGGTAATCCGCCACCAGGTAATCGATGTTTCCCTTTTCTACCAGTTGCGCAGCAGCGGTTTCAGTGTCGCCCCAGAAGGCGGCCGAGCAGCCGATGCGGATAGTACGGCTGTTGGTGTCAGGCATTTGCGCATCCTCGCTCAAATTCAGAACCCTTGAAATCGACAATACCAAGCAAGCGCTTGGTATGTAAACACAAAGAATGGCGATAGACTATGCAAAGTCTACAATCCCTATGGAACAGCCAGTGAATCACGACGCCATTCTCAAATCCCTGATTGCTGAAAATCTGGTTTCTGACCCCAACGGTGCCCGGGGGCGCCTGTTGCGTGAGGCCGCCGGGCTGTTTCGCGACAAAGGCTATGAGCGGACCACGGTTCGGGATCTGGCGGCGGCGGTGGGCATTCAGTCCGGCAGCCTGTTCCATCACTTTCGCACCAAGGAGGAAATTCTCAAAGCGGTCATGGTGGAAACCATCCGCTTGAACACGGCCCTGATGCAGGCCGCTGTGGCGGCGGCCGACACCACTCAGGACAAGCTCCGGGCCCTGATCCGGACCGAACTGGAATCCATTAACGGGCAGACCGGCGAGGCCATGGCGGTGCTGGTGTTCGAGTGGCGCAGCCTGTCAGAGGCAGCCCGGGCCGAAGTGCTGGAACTGCGGGATATTTACGAAGCGCTCTGGCTGGATGTGCTTGGTGCGCTCAATGATGAAAAGGTGGTGCTGGCTGACCCGTTTGTGGTCCGGCGGATGCTGACCGGTGCGCTAAGCTGGACGGTTACCTGGTACCGCCAGGATGGCGGTTTGAGTCTGGATGGTCTGACCAGTCAGGTTATGGCAATGATGGGGCTGGGCGCGGATGCATGAGCTGGTCTCAATCCCGCCCCGGTCCGACCTGTGACAGCCTTTTGCATCTGCCGCTAGCACTCCTGTGTATCGGTTTACACTCGGTAAAAAACGCGTCCGCCGATATGGGTTATGCTGTTGAAAATGGTAGGGGAGAGTTCTGATGCTGCCTGAAGTTGTCCCCGGCAACGTTGGGAAAATGTGTGTGTCCATGGTCATGGCTTTCGCCCTGGCTGGTTGCGATGGCGACTCCGGTAGTGGCAGCCAGCCGGACCTGTCGGGGGTCATTGCCATAGAAACCAATACCCGCGTTGATCGGGATACGGCCGATGAACTCCGATTGAATATTGCTGTGGACAATAATCAGCTTGAGGACGCCCAGCCCTTGCCCGCCAATGCCACAGTGGGTGGCTATCTGAGTGCCAATCAGGCCTTTTATGGCGGTTCTGCCAGTAATTTTATTTACTTTCGGGATACCCTCGACTTCTATACCGCCAACCTGATTCCAGGGGACCGGATTTCACTGCAGGTATTCAGTTCTCCATCCAGTATTCTCGCTGTTCATGATGAGACGCCCTTCCGCCAGGTGCGGGTACTGAAGTCTGACGCTAGCGGCCTGAACCAGGTTGTTACGCCAATATCCGGGTCCGGTAACCTTGATCCGATCATTCTTACTTTGCCTGATGATTTTGAACCGGGCTCTTATCTGATCGAAGTCACTACCGGTGACAGTGGCAACGGCATGCCCTTTCGTTATGTGCTTTCGCTGGCGGATCTGACAACCACAACCGGGTTAAACGCCCGTTATTCCGAGCCGTCTTTTGTGTTGGATCAAGCCGTTGTGCAAATGCAGCCCCGGACCAGTACGCGAACCATGGCGGCCAATATGGCGTCGTCGATGGGCGTTACTGCCCAAAGTTATCTGGGATCTGATCTCTGGCTGATGCAACGCGGGAGCTCTAGTATGCGGATGCTCTCGCGCCAGGCCAGTGACGAAACGCAGAAAGCAACATTGGACTGGATTCGCTCACTGGGCCAGCAACCCGGTGTGGCCCTGGCAGAACCCAACTATGTATATACCAGCCAGGCGGTTTCGCCTGACGACGATGACTTCTTTGATCGCCAGTGGGCGCTACCGTTTATCCAGACCCCGCTTGCCTGGCAGACGGCCCAAGAGGCAGGTGAAGATGTTGGTATTGCGATATTCGATACCGGCGTGTTCCGTTTGCAACCATTGTCGTCCGGGGACTGGCACCCTGACCTAGATGCAAACGTCAGGCTTATCCCGAACCAGATCATGGATTATGTGTCTGGCACCCTGGATATAGACGGCGAAGGGCTTGAGGGGGAAAGCGGCAGAGACTTCAACCCCGCCGACCCCGGCGATGGCAAGGCCCAGAGCAGTAATTTCCATGGCACTCATGTAGCCGGAATTGCAGCTGCCGTGGATAACAGCATCGGGATTGTGGGCGTTGCGCCGAAAGCGCTGATCTATCCGGTAAGAGTTCTGGGGCGGGACGGTGTCGGGTCGTCTGCAGACCTGATTGCGGCTGTCAGGTGGGCCGCTTCCCGTCCGGAGATCGATGTTCTGAACCTTAGCCTGGGCGGGTTGGGCGATAGCACTGCGCTCAAGAGTGCTATAGATCTGGCCTGGAATGAGGGTAGGGGTAAGCTGATTGTGGCAGCAGCAGGAAATTCGGCAACAGATGAACCCACGTTTCCCGCCGCTTACAACAACGTAATTGGCGTGGGCGCAGTGGATGGCGCGGGAGTTCGGGCCGGTTATTCCAACGTCGGGCCGTCAGTGGATCTGGTTGCGCCCGGGGGTGATGCCTCACGAGATGCCAATCAGGACGGATTCCCCGATGTGATTGTCAGTACCTGGGGTACCGATGAAGAAGGTAATTTTGTTTCCGGTTTTGCGGCGCTCCAGGGCACATCCATGGCTGCGCCTCATGTGGCGGGTGTTTACGCGTTGATGAGGGGTAAATCGGGTGGAGTGGGCGATTTGATGACGCCGGGGCGTTTTACCTCCCTGTTGAGAGCAGGCTCGTTGACTCGCCCTGTCGGTCCGGCTTTCGAGTATGGCGCCGGACTTATTGACGCGCTTGCAGCGATGGACGCGACCCTGGAGGGTTCCTTTCCGGTCACGCTGAGCTCTTCACCCACGGCCGTTCAACTCAATGCCGCAGTGCTCAGCACCGAACTGATGTTGACCGCCTTCCCAGCGGACGAGGTGTTCACGGTGACGAGCGCTACATCATCTGCGGAGTGGCTGTCTGCTACTGTCGAGCAGCCAGGCCCACCTTCTGCTTCGGCAATCGTGACGGTGACCGCCGATGCGACCGGGCTTGATCCCCAGCAGCGATATGCCACGGAGATTGAGATTACTTACCAGACTGACGGTGGTGGTGCTAAAACCCTGGTGGTCCCGGTATCACTGCAACTGGAATCAACGCCGGATGAAAAAGACGCGGGTCGCCACTATGTGCTGTTGGTCAGTGCCGAAGGTGAGAATGCAGGCGAGGTTGTTCAGCAAAGAGTGGTCAGTGCTACGAACGGTCGCTATGAGTACGCTTTCAATGACGTCGAACCCGGCGAATACTTTCTGGTAGCTGGCACGGATACTGATAACAACGGCTTTATCTGTGAAAACGGTGAGGCATGCGCTGAATACCCGGTGAACGGCCTTCCGGAAACCATCAGTCTCGGTGATGTCTCCAAGTCCAATATAGTGCTTAACACCAGCTTCCGGCGGCCCACCATCAGTGCACTTGGTCTTCCACGCGTTGGCTTCAAGGGCTACCAGATAAAACATGAGTCAGTGCGAAGGGGACGCAGCGAACCATTCAAGGAGTATGTGCGTTGAAGTCTTTACCAAAACTGGTCAGCATGAGCTTCCTTGCGCTGATGGCCGCCCTGATACTGGCTGCCTGCACCACCCAGCTTTCAGAAACCGCCGATGGCGCACCATTGGCCCGCCAGATTACAGCGTCCGATCAGTGTGGGATCGGTTCTGAGGGCCTGGCCTACGTTAGCGACGAAGACGATCTGGCGCGCCTGGGTGAATGGTCCATGCAGAATCTTTCCATGAAGCCGATCAGGGCGCTGGATTTTGATCGGGAACATATTCTGGTCATTGGGTTGGGGCAGAAGCCCACTGGTGGATACGGTCTGACCCTTGCCAACTCCCGGATTGTTGGTGATACGCTCAAAATCACTGTTATTCTGCGGCGGCCACCGGCGGATGCCATGGTGACCCAGGTGCTTACCACGCCCTGTGCGGTGATGGCTGTCACCCCCAGGCACTGGGATAAAATAGAGGTAACCGGCAACGGCCTGGAGACACTCAGCCTCAACCGAAAACACAGTCGTTGATCTTTGCCCACGAATCCCTAAGCTATGCCCCAGTTTTCTCAACAACCCGTAGAGTGTTTGCCCGTCTATGAGCCAGAGCCCGAAACAGCCTGTGAGCCAGCAGAAAGCGTATAACGCTGATGCCATTGAAGTCCTGAGCGGTCTGGACCCGGTTCGCAAGCGTCCGGGGATGTACACGGACACCAGTCGGCCCAACCACCTGGCCCAGGAAGTTATTGATAACAGTGTGGACGAGGCCCTGGCCGGACACGCCCGGCGCATTGACGTGGTGCTCTATGGTGACGGTTCGCTCAGTGTGGAAGACGACGGCCGTGGCATGCCGGTGGATATTCACAGGGAACACGGTGTTCCGGGGGTCGAGCTGATCCTGTCCCGCCTTCATGCCGGCGGCAAGTTTTCCCAGGGTAATTACAATTTTTCCGGTGGCCTGCACGGGGTTGGGGTGTCGGTCGTCAACGCCCTGTCTACCCACCTTGAAGTACTGATCAAGCGGGATGGCCAACTGCACCGGATGACCTTTGCCGGTGGTCACAAGGAAAGCGAGCTGGCTGCGATTGATACCGTTGGTAAACGCAACACCGGCACCCGGTTGAAGTTCACCCCGGATGCCAGTTATTTCGACAGCCCGAAATTTTCTGTCAGCCGTTTGCGCCACAACCTTCGTGCCAAGGCGGTGCTGTGCCCGGGGTTGCAGGTCACTTTCCTGCAGGAGCCGACGGGGGAAAAGGACGAGTGGTTTTATGAGGACGGCCTGCGTGATTACCTGCGCAGCGAGCTTGCCGATATCGAGGCGGTTCCGCTGGAGCCGTTTGTCGGCAGCTTTTCCGGCAACTCCGAAGCGGTTGACTGGGCCATTCAGTGGCTGCCGGAAGGCGGCGAGACTGTCATGGAAAGTTACGTCAACCTGATTCCGACGGCGCAGGGCGGCACCCATGTCAACGGCCTGCGAACCGGTCTGCTCGAGGCCATGAGGGAGTTCTGCGAATTCCGCAGCCTGCTGCCCCGGGGCGTGAAACTGTCACCGGAAGACATCTGGGAGCGCTGCGCTTATGTGCTGTCTTTCAAGATGCAGGAACCCCAGTTCAGCGGCCAGACCAAGGAACGCCTCTCTTCCCGGGAGGCCGCCGGCTTCATTTCCGGGGTGGTGAAAGATGCCTTCAGCCTGTGGCTGAACCAGCATACCGACATCGCCGAGGTACTGGCGGAACTGTTTATCAGTAACGCCCAGAGCAGACTGCGCGCCAGCAAGAAAGTCGCGCGCAAAAAGGTTACATCTGGCCCGGCCTTGCCGGGTAAGCTTGCGGACTGCTCCGGTAATGACACTGCGCGATCGGAGCTGTTCCTGGTGGAGGGAGATTCCGCCGGTGGCTCGGCCAAACAGGCCCGTGACCGGGAGTTCCAGGCGGTCATGCCGCTGCGGGGCAAGATTCTGAATACCTGGGAAGTGGATTCCAGCGAGATTCTGGCGTCCCAGGAAGTTCATGATATTGCGGTAGCCATTGGCGTTGATCCCGGCTCTGACCGGCTCGACAAACTGCGCTATAACAAGGTCTGTATTCTGGCAGATGCGGACTCGGACGGATTGCATATTGCCACTCTGCTCTGTGCCCTGTTTGTGAAACATTTCCGTCCGGTGGTCGCGGCGGGCCACGTTTTCGTGGCCATGCCGCCGCTATACCGGGTGGACCTGGGCAAGGAAACCTTCTATGCCCTGGACGAGCACGAGAAACAGGGCATTCTCGACCGGCTGGCCGCAGAAAACAGGAAAGGCAAGATTTCCGTTACCCGGTTCAAGGGTCTTGGTGAAATGAACCCGCTGCAACTGCGTGAAACCACCATGGCGCCGGACACCCGACGGTTGGTGATGCTCACCATCGAGGACGATGATGACACCGACGCCCGCATGGATATGCTGCTGGGCAAGAAGCGGGCGTCTGATCGCCGCAGCTGGCTTGAGGAATACGGCAATATGGCGGATATCGAAGTCTGAACCGTGGCCTGATCGCCATATTACTAAAAGTGCTTTCCCCAGCATTCTTTATTCTTTCTATCTCAGTGGGAAAATCGTTATCCTGCCGGTCTTTGTCTGAGGGACGTGACGATGGACTGGCAGGGCTGGTTTGCACTGAGCCTGGCGGGATTTGCGCTGTTGCTGATGAGTGTCGGGCGTTACGGGCCGCATCTGGTGATGTTGTCGGTGCTTATCGTACTCAGCGCGACCGGTATCATCAGTGCCGAGGAAGCCCTCTCCGGATTCAGTAACAGTGGCCTGATCACGGTCGTTGCAATGTTTGTAGTGGCCGCTGGCATTCACCACTCCGGCGGTGTGGATCTGGTCGTTCATCACTTGCTGCGATCCCCCCGTTCGGTCCGGTCGGCGCAGGCGCGGATCATGTTTCCGGTGGCTCTGCTCAGTGGATTTCTGAATAATACTCCGGTGGTGGCTACCATGATTCCGGCGATTCATGCCTGGTCCCGGAAGATCGGAATTTCTGCTTCCAAGTTAATGATTCCGCTAAGCTATTCCGCCATTCTGGGCGGCACTCTCACGCTCATAGGCACCAGTACCAATCTGGTCGTCAATGGCCAGTACCAGCAACTTACTGGCGAACAGGGCTTCTCGATTTTCTCGATTACGGCGGTTGGTCTCCCTGTTGCCGTGATCGGCCTCGCGGTGATGGTGCTGGTACTGCCGCGTTTCCTGCCGGATCGTAAAGATCAGCAGAAATTCGGTTCGATGCGGGAGTTTACCCTGGAAGTAGCCGTAGCGTTTGATGGCCCGCTGGTGGGCAAAAGCGTCGATGAAGCCGGCCTGCGTGAACTGGACCGGCTCTATCTGGTAGAAATTGAGCGGGACGGCAGCGTGGTAACCGCGGTGCCGTCCGAGGAGCGTCTGCGAGGCGGCGACCGCCTGGTGTTTGCCGGTGATACCCAGGCTATTTCCGACCTGCTGCGAATTCACGGCATTGTGCCGTCCGTTCATGATGACGAACCCAGTCTGAGCAAGGACAGGGCCGAACGGCGTCTGGTCGAGGCGGCTCTGTCGCCCCGTTCCGAAGTGCTGGGTATGACCATCCGCGATGCCCGTTTCCGTGACCGTTACGGCGCGGTTGTGCTGGCAGTTGCCCGGGGCGGTGAGCGGGTTTCCGGAAACCTTGGCAATATCCGTCTGAAGACCGGTGACGTCCTGCTTCTGGAGGCCCGTCCTGCTTTTGTCAGCCGCCAGCGTTATGCCAAGGACTTTCTGCTCATCAATGACCTGGAAACCGACAGACCCCGCCATGACCGGGCGTATCTTTCCTGGGGCATATTGCTGGTACTGGTCGGATTTGCTGCCAGTGGCGTGCTGAGTATGCTGAATGCGGCGCTGCTGGGTGCCGCGCTGATGGTTCTGACCGGTTGCTGTTCGGTGGGGCAGGCGCAAAAAGCGGTGGACGTGCCGGTGATGCTGACGATTGCCGCCTCCTTTGCCCTGGGCGCGGCTCTGGAAGCGACTGGTGCCGCCGGCTTTGTGGCCAGGGGGATTCTGGCCGCCAGCAGTGGTGATCCTCTGCTGACGCTTTTGCTGATCTATGTCGCGGTGTCTGTATTGACGGAGGTGATCACCAATAACGCGGCGGCGATTCTGGTGCTTCCGGTCGTGCTGTCCATGACCACGGCACTGAATATGCCGCCGGAGCCCTATGTGATCGCCGTTATGATGGCGGCGTCTGCCAGTTTCGCCACGCCACTGGGCTACCAGACCAACATGATGGTTTTTGGCCCCGGCGCCTATCGTTTCATGGATTTTGTGAAAGTCGGGCTGCCCATGAACCTGTTTATTGGCTTGCTGACTGTCGGCGTGATCTCGCTGGTTTACGGGATCCGGGCTTCCTGAGAGCAAAAAACCGGTCTGTGGCAATAAGCCTGCCGTTGCGACCGGTCGGCAGGCGAACGCTTGTCGACCAGATCAGACGTTGCAGACTGAGATTGCCAGGAAAGCCCAGTTTTACCGACATTTCATGTCAGTTAACGGAATGAGGCCCGGCAGCATTTGCGGGAACTCAGTTATTGCTGGGAACGACAACTGATTCGTCGAATTCGGCTTCCATTTTACCGTCTCTTGTTGGTTATTGAGGAACATAAGAGTGAGTTAATTAATAATCAGTCTATCCGGATTCACAGGTTGCTCAATCCGTAGAACCCGTATTAGACCAAAGGTATAAGCGGTATCACCTAAAAGTCTGCCGGCTTGATCAGAATTTCTGATAGTGGCGGACAAAACATTCAGTTTGGCTTTTAGTGCTGCAGTTTCTAAACTTGATTCGTTTAGCAGGGAGGGGAGTCGGACAGATGGTGCAGATACGGAACTCTTCAAGCCAGTACGGATTGGTCGCGATTATTCTTCACTGGCTTGTTGCGGTTGTCATCATTGGCTTGTTTGCCCTGGGCTACTGGATGGTTGATCTGGACTACTACCATGAGTGGTACAAGCAGGCCCCGGACATACACCGCAGCGTTGGCATTCTGCTGTTTGCCACGATCATCCTGAGATTGTTGTGGAGACTGGTCAGCAGAGCGCCCGCCCCTCTGGCAACCCACAGCCGGCTGGAAGTGCTGGCTGCCCATGGTGCCCATCTGATGCTGTACCTGCTGATCGTGACGGCGATGATCAGTGGTTATCTGATATCCACCGCCGATGGCTCTGCCATCAGTGTTTTCGGCTGGTTTGATGTACCCTCCGTGACGGGACGGATAAAGGGGATGGAAGATATTGCCGGCGAGGTTCACTATTGGGCAACCTGGGCGCTTGTGGGGCTGGCGTCAATCCATGCCCTGGCGGCGCTTAAACATCACCTGATAGACAAGGACGACACCTTGCGGCGAATGCTGGGAACTGTGAATGAATAGTTGCAAAATCTTTGACGAGGTTAACGAATACACCAGTGCACTGTGCCCTGGTTTCACCCGAAAGGAGAATATTATGAAAAAACTGATTCTTGCATCCGCCGTTTCGATAGCGATGGCTGGTGCTGCTCAGGCAAATGAACATTCAGGAACCTACGCGTTTGATACCAAAGGCGCCCACCAGTTTATTACTTTCAAGATCTCCCATCTGGGCTACAGCTGGCTGTATGGAAGATTCAACGATTTTGACGGTGAGTTTACGTACGATGCGGACAATCCCGGGAACAGCACCGTGTCAGTGACTGTTGATACCACCAGCCTGGATTCGAACCATGCAGAGCGGGACAAACACCTTCGCTCCGACGACTTTCTGCATGTTGACAGATACCCCGAGGCGAGCTTCACCAGCAAGCGGGTAGAGGTGGACAGTGAAGGAGAGGCAGACATCATCGGTGATCTGACCCTGCACGGCGTTACCAAAGAGGTCACTCTCGATGTTGAAATGGTAGGCCACGGTCCCGATCCCTGGGGTAACTATCGTATGGGCTTCGCGGCAGGCACCACTTTCAAGCTGGATGACTTCGGCATATCCTATGAAAAGATCGGCGAGGTTTCCAGGGAAGTGGAACTGATCATTTCAGTGGAAGGCATTCGCCAGTAACCCGGAAAACCCGACGGTTTTCGCCGCCGCTACCGGTGACGGTAGCGGCTGTTTCATACTTTGAAACGGGCGGTCTGTTGCCGCAACTCAACTGCATAACTGTCCAGGCACGAGCTGATTTCGCTGATGCTTCCTGACCGTTGAGCGCTTTCAGAAGCAAGATCGTTGATGGTTACAACGTTGCGGTTGATTTCCTCTGCCACCTGCGTCTGTTGTTCAGTGGCCGAGGCAACACTGGAGTTGACCTCCATGATGTCACTCATCGACCCAAGAATATTTTTCAGTTCGTTTTCCGCCTCGGTAGCAAGTCTGCTGGTTTCACCAGCCTGTTTGCCACCGGCCTCCATGACATCGACAATGTCTGACACACCGGTCTGCAGAACGGTGATCATGCGCTGAATATCTTCTGTTGATTGCTGAGTGCGCTTGGCCAGGGTACGCACTTCATCCGCTACCACGGCAAAGCCGCGGCCCTGTTCACCGGCCCGGGCTGCCTCAATAGCGGCGTTAAGCGCAAGCAGATTGGTCTGATCTGCGACACCCCGGATTACATCCAGAACCGAGGTAATATTTTCCGAATTCTCGGAAAGTTCTCTTATCACCCCGACGGCTTTTACGATCTGTCCGGAGAGCGTCTGCACCTGGTTGGACGAATCGTGGATGATCTGCCCACCTTTTTTCCCGGTTTCCTGGGCCTGGTGGGTCACCTCGGCGGCACGGGAGGCGTTGCCCGCAACCTCTTCAATAGCGCTCTGCATCTCGTTCATTGCAGTCGCTACCATGGCTATCAGATCACTCTGACGGGTAATGCCATCATTATTATCTCTCGCTGCAGTGGAAAGCTGGCTGGCCTGGTCGCCCAGGCTGTCGCTCAGGGTCTGGATGCTTGCGATCATGCCCTGAAGATTGGCCAGTACCCGGTTGAAGCTGACGGAAAGCTGGCCCAGATCATCATTGGATTCAACCGGTACCCGCTGGGTCAGGTCGCCCTCGCCCTCGGCAATATTGTCCAGCTGATTCCTCAGTGCCTTGATCGAGCCGATAATCATCCGCAGCAAAACGACGAATAGTACGACGCAGCCCAGAACGATGGTCAGGCTTGCAGCCAGAATAATAATCGAGCGGTTGAGAGCTTCCTCAGACGCATGAGTCGCGGAGTTCTGAGCCTGGTTGTCCGCATGCACACCGACCACATCAAAGTAGTCACGCAGCGCATCGAATGCGGCCTGGCTCTCGCCTTTCAGTTTGGCCCTGGCTGCTTGCCGGATTCCGGATTCTGCCAGTTCCATGGAGCTCGATGCAGCCGTCATCCAGCGTTCATAGGCGGTTTCAAATCCGGCGACTTTTTCATCGATTCCGGTGCCTTGCAAGCGCTGCACTGCAGCATTCATCCGCTCCCGCGCCTGGGTTGCGTTTTCGCTGAAAACTTCCCTGGTGTTGCCGGGGTCGAAGCCCAGAACCGCGGCATCGATAAAGGCGGTCTGAGCCACCAGGGCCTGGTACAGATCCCTGTCGGCGTTCAGCGCCTCGCTGACGGCGGGGAGCGAGTTGCGCGCAATGCTCTTGGTGTCTGCGACGAGGTCGCGGAAGGTAAATGCACTCAAAACGCCAACCAGAAGCAGGGCTGCGGCGGTAATGGCAAAAGGCAGACAGATCTTGGAGCGAAGCCCGAGTGCTCTATTAAGATTCATGGAACGCTACTCACCGACGGTATTGAACGTAAAAGGGTAGCAGTGAGGGGGCTAATGTCACCTTGGAAAATGTTTTTTTAAGTTATTGACTCATTTCCGCGCTGTCAGCATCTGTGTTGGCGACATAAATGACGCTGGCGCCAGAACTGTGCAAAAAAAATGACCAGTCCGATAATCGACACCGCCCACAGATAGGCAGCCGCCAGCTTGAACGACCCGCTGATGGCAAACTCGATCAGTAGCATCAGCGCCAGGGCAAGCAGAGCATTGATTGTTGCAGTTAACAGGGCCTGACCACAGGCTTTGACATTCTGTTTCATAGGTCCTCTCAGTTACGCGCCTAGTGTCCCGTCTGGTTAATTCGTTGACCTACTGCTTGCCCTTGAGTGGGTGGCATTAAGTGCGTGAAAGAGTCTTTGTAAATCTTCTGTAATGCAGATTACGGTGAGCAGGTTCAGCGCTCTATCCGGGAATTCCGCTATTTGAATAGTCAGGGGATGTTGGTGTATCCGGGTCAGGCTCCATATAATGAGGCCCGTCCAAGCGATACTCACAGGTTATTTCCGACCGGCAAAAGGGGCATCCATGCCAGAATTCCAGACCACGGAGGAAGGCTTTGAGAGAGTTTCTCTGAGAGACTACACCGAAAAGGCCTACCTTGATTATTCGATGTACGTCATTCTCGACAGGGCACTGCCCAATATCGGCGACGGTCTGAAACCGGTGCAGCGCCGCATCGTCTACGCCATGTCTGAGCTGGGTCTGAAATCAACGTCCAAGTACAAGAAGTCGGCCCGAACTGTCGGTGACGTTCTCGGCAAGTTCCATCCCCATGGCGACAGCGCCTGTTATGAAGCCATGGTGCTCATGGCACAGCCGTTTTCCTACCGCTATCCGCTGGTTGACGGGCAGGGTAACTGGGGTGCGCCTGACGATCCCAAATCCTTTGCCGCCATGCGTTATACCGAGTCCCGGCTCGCTCGCTTCGCCGACGTGTTGCTCCGTGAACTGGGCCAGGGCACGGTGGACTGGGTGCCCAATTTTGACGGCACCATGGATGAACCTTCGGTGTTACCGGCCCGGCTCCCCCATGTTCTGCTTAACGGTACCACTGGCATTGCAGTGGGCATGGCCACGGATATACCGCCCCACAACGTTCGCGAAATTGCGGCCGCCTGCGTGCGTCTGCTGGATCAGCCGGATGCCACCGTGGCCGAGCTCTGCGAACATGTAAAAGGACCGGATTTTCCGACGGAAGCGGAAATTATTACCCCGGGAAAGGATATCCGTCAGCTTTACGAAACCGGCCGGGGCTCACTGCGTATGCGCGCCCGCTGGATCAACGAAGGTGGCGAAATTGTGGTCACGGACCTGCCGCATCAGACTTCCGGCAATCGTGTTCTGGAGCAGATCGCCCAGCAGATGCAGACCAAGAAGTTACCCATGGTGGCAGACTTGCGGGACGAATCGGACCATGAAAATCCCACCCGCCTGGTGATCGTGCCGCGCTCCAGCCGGGTGGATCAGCAGGGCCTGATGGCTCACCTTTTTGCCAGCACGGACCTGGAAAAAACCTACCGGGTGAATATCAATGTGATTGGCAATGATGGTCGCCCGGGCGTCAAGGGACTGCGGACCATTCTGACCGAGTGGCTTAGCTTCCGCCGGGCAACAGTCACCCGTCGTCTTCAGCACCGGCTGGACAAGGTGCTGGCACGGCTGCACATCCTTGAAGGGTTGCTGGTTGCGTATCTCAACATCGACGAAGTCATCGCCATTATCCGGTACGAGGACAAACCCAAAGCGCAACTGATTGCCAGATTCGGGTTGAGTGAAGATCAGGCGGAGTCGATTCTTGAACTGAAGCTGCGCCACCTGGCCAGACTCGAGGAGATGAAAATCCGCGGCGAACAGGACGAGCTCAGCGCCGAGCGCGACGAATTGCAGTCGATCCTCGGGTCTGAGGACCGGCTCCGGGAACTGATCAAATCCGAATTGATCGAGGATGCCGAGACCTACGGTGATGCTCGCCGCTCACCGATCGTTGAGCGCGGAGAAGCGAAGGCCTTCAGTGAAACCGAGCTGGTGTCCAATGATCCGGTTACGGTGGTGCTCTCTGACAAAGGCTGGGTCAGGGCCGCCAAGGGCCATGATATTCAGCCGGAAGCCCTGAGCTATAAAGCCGGTGACAGATTTTCCATGGCCGCCAAAGGGCGCAATAACCAGCAGGCGGTGTTTATTGATTCCACTGGCCGTGCCTACTCTGTGGCGGCGCACTCGCTGCCCTCCGCACGGGGCCAGGGCGAACCGCTGAGCGGCCACATTAATCCGCCGTCCGGCGCGACTTTCTCGGGTCTGTTGATGGGAGATCCGGCGCGGAAGGTTCTGCTGGTCACCGACGGCGGCTACGGTTTTGTGACGTCGCTGGGCGAAATGATCAGCAAGAACAGAAACGGCAAGGCCGTTGTATCAGTGCCGAAAGGCGCGCACATCATGCCGCCGGTCACCGTACCGAAAGTCACCGCAACGCTTTACCTCGGTGCCATTTCCAATGAGGGCCGCATGCTGGTATTCCCGCTCAGTGAACTGCCGGAGCTGGCGAAGGGCAAGGGCAACAAGATCATCAGCATCCCGTCGGCCCGGGTTCAGAACCGTGAAGAATTTGTCGTGGCTGTTGCGATCTTTGCAGAAGACGACCAGATCGAGATATGGGCAGGCAAGCGCAAGATGGGGCTTCAGTTCAGCGACCTTGAGCATTACTCTGGCGAGCGTGGCCGGCGTGGACACAAGCTGCCCCGGGGGCTGCAGCGTGTCGATGGCATCAAGGTGATCCACTCGGCCAGCAGCGCCGCGGCGCTTGCCCAGTCTGAAGGCGAGCCGTCTGAAAAGGAGCAGCCCGACAATGAGTGAGCTGGTACTGATTAACGTTTCCGGGCGCGACAAGCCAGGCCTGACGTCGGAGATTACCGGTATCATGGGTCAGTATCATGTGCGGATTCTGGATATCGGCCAGGCGGTGATTCACGACCACCTGACCTGGGGGATCCTGATCGAGATTCCTGACGAATCCAAGTCCTCGCCGGTGATCCGGGATCTGCTGTTCCGGCTGCATGCGCTGGACCTTCAGGTACGCTTTGCACCGATCACCATGGAGGAATACCAGCAGTGGGCGGAAGGCCGCAACCGTGCCTGTTATATCGTGACCCTGCTGTCCCGGGACATCAAGGCAGAGCAGATCGCCCGGGTCTCTGCCATTACCGCCCGGCATGGACTGAATATTGACAATATTACCCGCCTGTCGGCGCGACCCTCGCTGAATCAGGCGGATAACCGTCTGGCCTGCGTGGAGTTTTCCGTGCGGGGAACGCCCCCTGATCCGGAGCAGCTCAGGGCCGATTTCCTCCATATTGCCGGGGAAATGAACGTAGACATCGCGTTCCAGGAAGATTCCATTTTCCGGCGTAACCGGCGCCTGGTGGTTTTTGATATGGACTCCACCCTGATTGATGCCGAAGTGATTGATCAGCTGGCGCTGGAAGCCGGCGTTGGTGAGCAGGTGGCAGCGATCACTGAAAGGGCCATGCAGGGCGAACTGGACTTCAGTCAGAGCTTTGCCGAGCGCCTGGCCCTGCTAAGGGGGCTGGACGAATCGGTGCTGGAAGGTATTGCCATGCGCCTGAACCTGACCGAGGGCGCCGAACATCTGATCCGTAGCCTGAAGTCACTGGGGTACCGAACGGCCATCGTTTCCGGTGGCTTTACCTATTTTGCCCGCCACCTGCAGCGCAGGCTCGGCATTGATTACGTCTACGCCAACGAGCTGGAAATCGAGAATGGCAAGGTCACCGGTCGGGTTGCGGGCCAGATTGTGGATGGCAACCGTAAGGCCCAGCTGCTGCTGGAAATCGCTGAGCGTGAGCACATTTCCCGCGAGCAGGTGATTGCCGTGGGGGACGGGGCAAACGACCTGCCCATGCTGAGTCAGGCCGGGCTGGGTGTGGCGTTCCGCGCCAAACCCCTGGTCAAAGAGTCGGCCCGCCACGCCATATCCACCCTGGGCCTCGATGCCATCCTGTATCTGATCGGATTCCGGGAAAATGACGGCCGTCAGGTCTGAGGCTTACTGGTCGCCAAAGTCGTAGTTCATCTCCGGCACCGGCGCCTGCAGGTAGTAACCCTGAATGTAGTTGACGCCTGCCTGCCACAGGGTAGCCAGAACGCCGGCGTTTTCCACCAGCGGCACAATGGTCAGCTTGCCTGCACTCTGCAGGCTCTTGACCATCTCGGTCACCTCCGCCTTGGCTTCATTGGACTTCTGGATTTCTTCGGTAAATGAACCGTCGATTTTCACATAGTCAACGTCGATATGCTTCAGGGTATTGAACGGATTGAGCGCGCAGCCAAACTGTGAAATGGACACCTTGCTGTGCAGTTGGTGAACCGCTTTGGCAAACTCTCTGGCCTGCTTCATAAAGTTGTTGGCGTCGCCCTCCCGGATCTGGAAGATCAGCGAGTCGCCGGGCAGCCGGGCCGCCTTGAGGGCGACACTCAACCAGGGTGTAAAGGTCTTGTCATCAAGCGTCTGGGCCGTAATGTTGAGAAAGAGACGGCTATCGTGGCCATGTGAGCGGTGGCTGGCCAGCTGTTTGATAGTCTGCAGAATCACCCAGCGATCAATCTTCATGGCCATGTCAGACGGGCCAAGGGGTGGCAGGAAGTCATAGGGCGAGACCTCCTCATTGTCGTTATTGATCATGCGGACAAACGCTTCGTAGTGTTCCTCGCCCTCGCCCCGAAGGTTAATAATGGGCTGGAACAGCAGGCGGAACCGGTTATCATCCAGTGCTTGCTGAATGGCATCTGCAGAATTGTCTGAATCCATGGCCTCGTAGTCTGCAGGGTTATAGACCATGACCCCGTTTCCGCTTTCATGGCCTTCTTTTTTCTTGAGTTCCGAGGATGCTGTATGGGCGCGGCCCATCAGGTCTGCTGCCTTGGGAGAGTTTTCGGTAATCGCGGCGACGCCGATGCTGACGGTGATCTGCACTGTGCGCCCGTTTATCTCGAACAGGTGATCCTCGATGTTTTTGCAGATATCCTCGCAGACCCTGGCCATGGCCTTTTCTTCGCACGGATGGCTGAGCAGACAGAAGGCATCATCACTGAGCCGCGCCAGGGTATAGTCTTTCGGGATCTGCTCGCTGAGCAGCCTGGCCAGGTCTCCAAGTACCAGGTCCGAACCGGCAATGCCGACCTGGCTCTTCATGGCCATGAATCGGTCGATCGATATATAGGCCAGCGCGCCGGTCTGGTTGTCTTTTCCGGCGAGGGCGATGGTCTTTGCCAGGGCGTCCATCAGATATTGGCGGTTGAACAGGCCGGTCAGAAGGTCCTGGCTGCTGATTCTGCGGAGTTTTTCCTCCAGTTCGCCGTCATTATGTTCGGGCTGGAGCACAATCTGAGTGCATAATTCGCCATCGTAAGTGGCCGCGGACACGGTCATATTGACATTCAGTTCCTGATCGTCGCTACGGCGGGCGACGCACGTCAGCATCCGGTTGTTCTCGCTTTCAGCGCTGAACGCTTTCATGAATTCTTTGTATTTGCTTGCGCTTTCGGAAGTCAGCGTGTCCAGAACCGGAATGCAGATCAGGTCATCAATATCATCGTAGCCCAGAAATTCCATGTAGGACTGGTTCGCATATACGTGCATGCCGTCGTTGATGTACGCAATGGCGTCTTTGGAGCTTTCCAGCAGCAACTGACAACGCTGTTCTGATTCCCGCAGATGGGACTCAAGTGCACGGCGGCGGCGGCGGTCTTCCAGGGCTGCCAGTTCGCGGTTGACCACCAGAACCAGCTGGTCAGTGTGCTCGAACGGAACAGTGTCCTGACCGCCGGCTTTCATGATGGCAACGGCCCGCTCACGACTGAACTCGCTGGTCATCAAAACAAACGGAATATCCTTGTCCATGCGACGGATCATCGCCAGGGCGCCATCCGGCCCGAACTCCTGGTCGGTATCATCCCGTGCCAGAAGGAGATCCCACTGGCCCGACTTCAGGGTTTCTTCGAGATCTTCTTCCGAGGTGATTCGGTGCGCGCGGGTGGCTTTGCCGGAATTTCTCAGCAGGCTGACCAGAGACTCCGCATCGTTTTGCGAAGGGTCGAGAATCAGCAGGTGTACCGTGGTGTTTTTTTTCTGCATTCGTCAGGGGTCTCGCAGTACTCATTGGCTTGTAATCAAGGCTGAATGATGCAGTGCTTACCTGTGAATAACAACCCTTGAAGCGGGCCCCGGCAGCATCGTTCCTGGCTCCGGATTCGTTACAGGGAAGGCCAGAGGGAATCGAATTCGTCTTCACTGGTACCCGGCCCGGAGGGCGGGCTGTGAGCTGGTAAGGTACCGGAGCTCCGAAGTTTCAGTTCGAACTGGCTGATGCTGCCTGTGGCGCTCACTCTCCGGGCAAGTGTTCCGTCTTCTTTACGGCCAGCATAGAGCATCGAAATACGGCTGTTTGACTGAAAAGGCAGCCGGGGCGTGATCAGCGTTGCCGCCTGGTTAACCACATCATTTTGCGGCAGCAGCAGACCACGCAGGTACTCACTGCTGTTACCTGTTTTCTGAATCAGGCGAACGCCACAGGGGGCCGCGCTGGGCGCCAGCAGACCTATGCCGACCTTGGTGCCCTGATTCTTTATCTGGCGGATCCATCTGATCACCGCGATACTCCAGGGCTCGTTGGAATGTTCCCGCACAGCCAGTACCTCACCGGTTTGCAGCGAGGGCGGAACGTCGGTCTTCCAGTTGACACAGTAGCCACCGGGACTGGTGTTGATCAGCATTGCATAGTGAGACCTTGGCTTGTTGCGCTCTGCCACACCGTCCGGGTTTGTGCCCGCGCCGTTCCGGAAATTGATCGGCGTATCCGCTGACTGGATGCGTTCTTCGCTCGGTCCCGCATCATGGGCCCCGGCCCAGGCATCCTCCCGCTGGCGGGACTGGCGCACAAAACGGTTGTCGTCTTTATCCTGTCCGGACGCAAGCGCATCATTGCCAATGACAAACTGATTGAACGTCTTCTCGCCGGCAACGTAATAGTGGGTTGCGGTCAGCCCGACGCAGATCTCGAGGTTGCCCTGGCTGGAAGTGCGGTTGAAATTACGCTTTGCCAGAATTCCCAGGGCCTCGCTGAGGTGCATGAGCAGGGTATTGCTGACCGAGGGTGGCAGTTGGAGCTGAGGGCGGGACCCCGGGTCTTTTGATCTGGTCCTGGCATCAAGGACCTCGGCAATTTCAGCCGAAAGATTGCGGGTCTCGAACCCGAGGCTGTCATCGCCTGGCGACTGGTCCAGGAGGCTGCGATAAACAGGTGGACTGTCCTGTTCGAGGTTAATAACGAACAGGCTGTCAGCTTCCGCTTCGGGGCCGCACTCAACAAGGTCCGTCCAGGTTTCAGACAGCCCGTAAACCTGTTTCAGTTCGGATTGACGCAACTGGTTGGGGCGGGAACAGGCAAGCAACAGAATACGTTTATAGGCATCTTCAATGGTGCTGGCGCGACGTCTGTTGAGGATCTCATCTTCCACCAACAGCGCGTGAAGCTTATTGCTGAGTGCAAACCTGAACATCCGGTGACATTCCAGCCAGCTTTGCTCGGGGCTCGGACAATAAAGCTGGTAAGAGCGCAGAATAGTTCCCGCAAGCTCGGATATGGCCCGGTGTATGGCTGTCGCGATGGCTTTTTTGTTCTTTGCTGTACCGCCGTTATCCAGACACTGCATTACGCAGAGTTTGTAGCCGCTTGCTGTGTGGAGCTGCAGGGCCTGGGACAGGTTGGCGATTTTGCGCTGTTTTTCCGGCAGGGCGATAGACAGTCCGAGATAGTGCCGCGACAGCTCATCACAGACCACCTGAATCCGGGGGCGGATCAACTCGAGATACTGGAACCTCTGGGTATGGTTTGCAAACAGTTCATTGAGTTCGATAATTGCGTGATAGAGCAGGCGGGATGCCTCCCCCGTGTTGGCCATAGGTAGCTGGTTGACCCATCCCCTGAACGCTCTCGGCGTTGTTTCACAAAAAGACAGGCTCGCTGTTTTCTGCTCGGGTACGCCAAGATCTGGTTTCAGGGACCTGCCTTCCATTTAATCACGCCAATCCGGTATTTTCTGGTGATATATTAGATGTATACAAAATAGCAAGAGCAAGGCAAAAAAGCGAACAATCAAAGAGTTGACAATATCCTGCAAGTGGCAAGTTTATTCAGGATGCCAAGCGCATCACGCAAAAAGATCAATCGGTGTCTTTCCCGGTTTGTCCGGTATTTCCCTTACCAGCCGTGGCACCAGAAATCCGGGCAGTTTTGCCAGAAGCTCGCGAACGATAACACGTGCCTGATGGTCGCTGACAGCAAAGTGATGGGCTCCTGCGACCGGGTCAAAGGCGTGCAGGTAGTAAGGCAGCACATGACATTCAAACAGTCGTTCACTCAGGCTGACCAGGGTGTCGGCGTGGTCGTTCACACCCCGCAGGATCACCGATTGGTTCAGCAGTGTGACGCCGGCATCCCTGAGCTTTCCCAACGCCTCCCGGACCTGGTCGTCAAGCTCATTCGGGTGGTTGATATGCAATACCATCACGCACTGCAGGCGACTGGCTGCAAGCATTTCGAGTAAACCGGCAGTGACCCGCTGGGGTATGACAACGGGCAGGCGGCTGTGGATCCGCAACCTGCGGATGTGTGGAATCCTGCTGACAGAGTCTACCCAGAACGACAGCAGGCGGTCGCTGGCCACCAGCGGGTCACCGCCACTCAGAATGACTTCGTTGATGGTCTGGTCGCTGGCCAGAAATTCCAGAATCCGGGTCCGGTCCCGGGGCGTCAGGCGGTGCTCGTCGTAAGGAAAGTGGCGACGAAAACAGTAACGGCAATTGATGGCGCATTGTCCCGTCACCATCAGCAGGGCGCGGCTCTGGTACTTGCGGATCAGCCCGGTGGTCGCCACCGCACTGTTTTCTTCCAGCGGGTCAGTGGCATAGCCGGGCAGCAGTAACCCCTCATCGGAGGTCGGCAGAACCTGGCGTAACAGTGGATCCTGGGGATTGCCCCGCGCCATTCGAGCGGCGTAGGGTTCGGGAACGCGGATGGCAAAAAGCCGGTGGCCCAGATCGGCGCCCTTGCGCCAGGGTCCCGGTGCCAGGTCCAGTCTCCGCAGAAGGGCCTCGGGCGACGTTATCGAGTCTGAGAGCAGTTGTTGCCAGCTCTGCCCGTCTGTTCCCCCGTTGCCTCCGCTGGCGCTATCAGCGGTATCGATGGACCGGGCTTCTATAAGCGTGGCGGTTCGCTGTATCATAGCGAACTCCAAATTTCTAACTGCATCGTTTCAGGTGATAATTTCATGGCTTCACATTCTACCAATGAATTTCGCAGCGGTCTCAAGGTTTTGCTGGATGGTGACCCGTGCATCATTCTCGACAATGAATTCGTCAAGCCCGGGAAGGGGCAGGCATTCAACCGCGTAAAACTGCGTAACCTGATGACCAACCGGCAGTGGGAGCGCACCTTCAAGTCCGGCGAAACCCTGGAAGCGGCTGACGTGATGGATGTGGAGATGGAGTATCTCTACACCGACGGTGAATTCTGGCACTTCATGAAAACCGACGGCTCGTTCGAGCAGTATCCCGCCGATGAAAAAGCGGTCAGCGATGTGCTCAAATGGCTCAAGGAGCAGGATGTCTACACGGTCACCCTGTACAATGGCTCGCCATTGACGGTTACGCCTGCGAATTTCGTTGAACTGGAAGTGGTCGATACGGATCCGGGGATGAAAGGCGATACTGCGCAGGGCGGTACCAAGCCGGCGACCCTGTCCACCGGTGCGGTGGTTAACGTGCCTCTGTTCATTACGATCGGCGAGGTTTTGAAAGTGGATACCCGCTCGGGTGAATATGTGAGCCGCGTCAAGAGCTGAGTTTTCCCGGTCATGTCCGAATCAGCAGGCTGGCAGCCAACGGCGTCGCTGGCTGCCCTGGAAAGCCGGGCACAGCAGTTGGCCTGGGTGCGCGACTTTTTCGCGCGCAGGCGGGTACTGGAGGTGGAGACCCCGGTTCTGGGCCGGTACAGCGTGACTGATCTGAACATCGACAGTCTGCCCGTCGCGCCGACTTCTGCCGCAGGCGGCCAGCGGAACCTCTGGCTACAGACTTCACCAGAGTACCCGATGAAGCGGCTGCTGGCCGCCGGGGCGGGGGATATCTATCAGGTTGCCAGAGTATTCCGCAACGGCGAACGGGGCTCCCGGCATAACCCCGAGTTCTCCCTGCTTGAATGGTATCGACGGGACTTCGACGATGTCGCTCTTATGGCGGAAGTGGCGGACCTGGTATGCGGCTGGCTGGAGTGCCCGCGGCCGGTTACTCTCGGATACCGTGAAGCTTTCCTGAGCTTTACCGGCATTGATCCCTTTACCAGTGATAGCGGGGTATTACGACAGCTTTGCCGGCGCTGGATGGCGTCCGCTCAGGTAGCAGAACTGCAGCGGGATGAGTGCCTGGATCTGCTGATGAGTTGCTGTGTCGAACCGGAACTGGCAAACCTCGGCCCGGTGTTTGTTACCGGCTATCCGGAATCTCAGGCGGCACTGGCCAGAGTTTCCGAAGTCGACGGTGTCCGTAAGGCCCACAGGTTTGAGCTCTACATTGATGGTCTTGAACTCTGCAACGGCTACTGGGAGTTGACGGATGCAGCCGAGCAGAGGCGACGCTTTGATGCGGATAACCTGGCGCGCCGCAGGGCAGGCCGACCGCCAATGCCCGTGGATGAGTCCCTGCTGGCAGCGATGGAAGCGGGGGTGCCGGATTGCGCCGGTGTAGCCCTGGGGCTGGACCGGCTGTTGATGCTGAAACTGGGGCTGAAGGATATTGCCGGTGTGTTGGCGTTTCCCGGCGAGCGGGCCTGAATTGTTCAGCTTTTAACCGTTCCGGCAAGTGACCCCAGGGCTTCCCCCAGCCTGACGGTTTGCCCTGATTTCCGGTCATCGTTCCAGGCCACCGTACCGTCCGGCATCACAAGTATGACCGTAGAACCCAGCCGGAACCGCCCCATTTCCTCGCCTTTTGCAAACCGTATGGGGCTGCCAAGGTGGCTGTAGGTCGAGGTGCTCACGTCGCCACTGTCAGGAGCAACCACGCCGGACCAGATGGTTTCCACGCTGCCGACGATCATTGCCCCCACCAGAACCATGGCCAGTGGCCCCGCTTCGGTATCGAAAACGCAGGCTACCCGTTCATTACGGGCGAACAGGTTGGGCACCTGTTCGGCCGTGGTGGGATTAACCGAAAACAGTTTACCTGGTACGTAGGTCATCTCCCTGAGGGTGCCAGCCATCGGCATATGAATCCGGTGGTAGTCTTTCGGAGCAAGATAGATGGTTGCAAATTCGCCGTTGGCGAATGCCGATGCACGCTGGTGATCGCCACCCAGTAGCTCGGTCAGGCTGAAAGACTGGCCCTTGGCCTGGAAAACACGGTCATCGGTGACGCTTCCGAGCTGGCTTATGATGCCGTCAACCGGGCTGACCAGAACGGATTCGCGGGTGTCAACCGGGCGCAACCCGGGTTTGAGTTCCCGGGTGAAGAAAGCGTTAAAGCTCGGGTAGGCGTCGGGATCCGGCTCCAGTGCTTCGCTCATGTCGACGCCGTAACGTTCGATAAACCAGTGTACAACACGGTTTTTCATCGCAGGGGAGCTGTCCATGTCGGCAAGCCGGCCGGCAAGGCGAGAAACCGTCAGCTGCGGTGTCAGGTATTGGCTTAGTACAAACAGCTTGTTGAGCATGAATTTCGATCCTCTGCATTGCGGAGTTGCGGAGTCTAACAAATGCCGGGGCCAGCGTATAAATGCTTTTACGCCTTAGCGCATCCCGGCTGCGCTTGCTATCATCAACCGCACGCCGGGCATGGGATATACCACACTGCCGCGTTGTCCAGAATAGCCACTAAACAGGGTACGTTCTCATACTATGCTTTTTATCATTGGTGCCGTCATTGTTATTGCAAGTGTTCTGGGGGGCTACGTTCTGCACGGGGGCAACCTCGCGGTACTTTGGCAACCAACAGAAGTGCTGATAATCGGCGGTGCTGCAGTGGGCTCATTCATCATTGCCAACTCGGTGCATACCATTTCGGCAACGGGAAAGGCCATCGCTGCCCAGTTGATGGGGTCACCCTACAACAAGAAATACTACATGGATCTGCTCAGTCTGCTTTATGAGATATTTGACAAGTCGAGAAAGCAGGGCGTTATGGCGATCGAGGAAGATATTGATGACCCTGCGTCCAGCCAGATTTTCAGCCGCTACCCGGCAATCATGAAGTCCAGGTACCTGTTGGCTTTCATTACCGATTATCTGCGCATCATCAGCGCCGGGAATATGGCAACCCATGAGCTGGAAGGCATGATGGAAAACGAGATAGACAGCCGCCATCATGAAATTGAGGAGCCTGCCCACGCCGTCAACAAGATTGCCGATGCATTGCCTGGCCTGGGCATTGTAGCGGCGGTACTCGGTATCGTTATCACCATGAATTTCCTGACCGAGGGGCCGGAAAAAATCGGTCTGAGCGTCGCCGCTGCGCTGGTGGGCACGTTTTTGGGCATCTGGATGGGGTATGGGTTCGTGGGGCCGCTTTCGATATCGATGGAACACTCTGCCAAATATGAGATCAAGGCCTATGAATGTGTGAAATCGGCACTTGTGGCAACGGTTGCGGGCCAGGCTCCCCAGATGGCGATTGAATTCGGTCGCAAGGCGCTGCCTTCGGATAAACGGCCGGGTTTCCAGGAGCTGAATGATCATGTGCGGGCAAAATAGCCCTGTAGTCAGTCAGGGTAGCCAGGAGTAGTGCATTGGAAAACCAGCCCATCATCATAAAACGGAAAAAAGTGGTTGCTGCCGGACATCATGGTGGCTCCTGGAAAGTGGCATTCGCCGATTTTGCCACCGCCATGATGGCATTCTTCCTGGTGCTCTGGCTCACTGCGACCGCATCGCCGGAGCAGAAACAGGCGGTCCAGGGCTATTTCAAGGATCCGGTGGGTTACACCGAGGGTGGTTCAAGAAATCCGGTCGACCTCGGAGGCAGTGCGTCCGTGGTTGACGAGTCCAGCGAGAACGTGGCGGAAAGTGATATCCAGATCGAAGCCAAGATTGTTGAGGAGATGGCGGAAACCCTGGAGCGGCAGAAAATGGAGCAGCTGTTCCAGGATCTGCAGGAACGCATTGAAGAGAGTGAGACCCTTCAGGAATTCAAGGACCAACTGCTTATCGATATAACCAGCGAAGGGCTGCGTATCCAGATTGTCGACCGGTCCCGGCGACCCATGTTCGACAGTGGGCGTGCGGAGTTGAAGTATTACTCCCAGGATATCCTTTTTGAGCTGGCCAAAACCCTGTCAACGGTCCGTAACAAGCTCAGCATTACCGGACACACGGATTCCACCCCTTTCAGTGGCCGGCCCGGCTATACCAACTGGGAGTTATCAGCCGATCGCGCCAACACGGCCCGCCGGGCGCTGGTGGCGGGTGGTGTTGATGGCAGGCAGATTGGTCGCGTTGTCGGGCTGAGTGACTCGGTGCTGTTCAATAAGGACGATCCCCAGGCACCGGTAAACCGGAGAATTTCCATCATCGTGATGAATAAAAAGGCGGCGGATGATATTCAGAGCAGTGCCGGTCTGGCGGACGAGCCATTGATTGACCTGACGGCGCCCTCCGAAGAGGACCAGCAGAAAGCAATGGACTCGCTCGAACAGGGTGACTGGGCTCGGGATCGGGAACCGGCGCCGGAGGGCGATCTGAACTGGTAAGCGGCGGCCGCACCGGTTCAGTCTGACTTGAGCCCCCGGGCCTGCTGTTCTGCCATGTCCTGAAGAATGCGGTGAAAACTTCTGAGCCGGGCAGGGCTGACACTGCCGTCATCAACGGCTGCCTGAATGGCGCAGCCGGGATCACCCAGATGGCGGCAGTTGCGGAACTTGCAGTGCCCGATCAGATCCCGGATTTCCCGGAATCCGTACTCGATTTCCGCTGGCGACATGTGCCACAGACCGAATTCCCGGATGCCCGGCGAATCGATAAGGTTGCCGCCGCAGGTCAGGTGAAACAGCCTGGCGGTGGTGGTGGTGTGAACGCCTTTGCCCGTGCTTTCAGAGACCGCGCCGACCCGGATGGCCTCATCCGGCAGCAGCGTCTGGATGATTGACGACTTCCCCACCCCCGACTGACCCACGAACACGCAGGTCTGGCCCGCAATCAGGCTTTCAACGCCCGCAGCTTTGCCACCCCCGCTCTGAGCGGATGTCTGTTCAACCCGGTAGCCCAGTGCCCGGTAACGATCCAGCAGGGTATTGATGGACTCGCTGTTGCTGTCAGTGACCAGATCCGCCTTGTTCAGCAGCAGAATGGCTGGAATGCCGGTATTTTCAGCAGCGACCAGATAGCGGTCAATCAGGTTGTCGTGAGGCTCCGGCTCGGGCGCGATGACCAGGATGATGTGGTCGATATTGGCGGCTACCGGTTTCACTGCACCAAAGTTATCGGGACGCTGCAGCAGTGAGCTGCGCTCGCACCGCGCTACAATCACGCCGGTGTCGTTGCCGCTCATACGCCAGATGACCCTGTCACCGGTCACCAGGCTGTCGATGTTGGCACGAACGAAACATCGGAGAATCTTGCCGGTATCTGCACCCTCAAGCGCTTCAATGTCCAGTTGCTGGCCATAGTGGGCGATGATCAGCCCTTCCTGCTCCGGGCCCAGGTCGCCGGCTTCGATCTGCTGGTCTATGGCCTTTTCTTTGCGGGCAGCACGGGCGGTGCGCTCCTGCTGGACTTTGGAAATCCGCCATTGCTGCTGCTTGTTGAGTCGACGTTTGGCCATGGAATCAGTGGTTACCTGTTACCAATGAGTAGGAAAGTAGGCGGACACGTCCATTCAGGACACGCCGTGAATACATCCATGTAGTCTCGGATGCAGCATCCCTGCTGCATACGGTCCTGAATGGACGTGTCCGCCTACTTTCATCTGGTCTAGTAGGTGTTATGGCAGTGTCACATCATACGTCATTCGTTCACAATGAGCAGAATTTGCGGGGGGCAATGGCGGGGGATAGCTTTTCAGGAGTGTCTTGAGCCATGGATGGCTCAAGCCAAGCTTACATGGATGTACTTGCAGCGTCTCCTGAAAAGCTATCCCCCGCCATTGCCCTTACCAAGAGCTCAACAGCGGAGGAAAGTGAATGCCTGAAACCAATTATCTGGTCTGGATTGACCTGGAAATGACCGGGCTGGACCCGGAGAAAGAGCGGATTATCGAAATTGCAACGATTGTTACCGATTCCGAGCTGAACACTATTGAAGAGGGGCCGGTAATTGCGGTTCATCAGTCGGACAACCTGCTTGCCAATATGGACGAGTGGTGTACCCGTACCCATGGCGAGAGCGGGCTGACTGCGCGGGTCCGGGACAGCAGGGTAAGCGAGATCGATGCGGAGCAGCGGACACTGGAATTTCTGCAGCGCTACCTGGAACCGGGGCAGTCACCTCTGTGCGGTAACAGCATCGGCCAGGATCGCCGGTTTCTGGTGAAGTACATGCCGGAACTCGAGGCGTTTTTCCATTACCGCAATCTGGATGTCAGCACCATAAAAGAGCTGGCGCGGCGCTGGCGGCCGGAGGTGCTCGCCGGCGTGAAGAAGAAGGGCAGCCACCTGGCGCTGGACGATATCCGTGACTCCATCGATGAACTGCGCCACTACCGCGAGCATTTCTTCAGATTGTGATGGCACTCTATAGACCGTGCCGGTGCAAAGCCCATTGAACGTGTTCCCGCACCAGCTCCGACGGGTGGTCTTTACGCTGTTTGAGGGCCTCGATTACGGGGATGGTTGACGGGGCATTGCCCAGGCCCACTGCCAGGTTGCGAAGCCAGCCCTGGTAGCCGGTGCGGCGAATCGCGGAGCCTTCTGTGCGTTTCAGGAATTCTGCTTCCGTCCACAGGAAAAGGTTGGCCAGTTCGGCATTGTCCAGGCCGTGGCGGGGCTGAAAGTCTGTTTCAGCGGTGGGTCTGCTGAACTTGTTCCACGGGCACACCAGTTGGCAGTCATCGCAGCCGAAAACCCGGTTGCCCATTTTTGCCCGCAATTCCACCGGAATGCTGCCGCCCAGTTCGATGGTCAGATAACTGATGCATTTGCGGGCATCCAGGCGGTGGGGCCCCTCGAAGGCATCGGTCGGGCAGATCTCCAGGCAGGCAGCGCAGGAGCCGCAGTGGTCCGTCTCGAACGGCGGATCTACCGGCAGCGGGGCGCTGGTGTAGATTTCGCCCAGAAAGAAAAACGAGCCGGCCCTGGGATGGATCACCATATTGTTCTTGCCGATCCAGCCCAGCCCCGCCCGTTGCGCCAGCGCACGCTCCAATACCGGCGCGCTATCGACGAATGCCCGGTATTCATACCCTGATACCGCCTGATCAATTTTCTTTGCCAGCCTGGCCAGACGTTTGCGCATCAGTTTGTGGTAGTCGCGTCCTACCGCGTAACGCGTTACGTAGGCTTTCTCCGGGTTGGTAAGTACTTGCGCCGGGCTGTCTGGCGCCGGCAGATAATCCAGCCGGACAGAGATCACCCTGCGGGTGCCTTCAACAAGAGACCTGGGGGTGTAGCGTTTGTCCCCGTGGTCTGCCATGTAACCCATTTCGCCGTGGAACCCGTCGTCCAGCCATTGCTGCAGGCGGTCAGCGTGGGCACCGGTGTCGGGGTAGGTGATGCCAACATCGCTGAAGCCCAGTTCGCTTGCCCATTCGCGAATCATTTCAGGCAATTGCGTGAGATTCTGATCCGTGGTTTCGGTCATTGCAGTGCCACTGGCAACGGCTGTCCCTCCTGATGTGCTGGCCGGGAAAATGAAAAAAATCTAAAAACCCTGATTAAGTTATGACCTTTTTTTGTATTTTGCTATGCTTTACAGGAAGCTGGCCAATTTTCTTAATCCGGATTCTTTAGCAGGAGCTCTTTTCAATGCCCCTGATCAACAATGACAGTCTACCAGAAGACCTCTATTGCGCCGATGCGGTGAGGGCAATTGATCGATATGTTATTGATCAACAGGGTGTTGATGGTTTTGCCCTGATGCAGGCCGCGGCTGCCAGTGCGTTCCGGCGACTGATAGGGACCTGGCCGCAGCCCTCCGCGATACTGGTGCTCTGTGGAGCCGGTAACAATGGCGGTGATGGCTATCTTGTTGCGGCCAATGCCAGGCGCCATGGCATCGATGTCAGGTGTATTGCGGTTGCGCCCACGGAAAAACTGAAAGGCGACGCCCGCAAGGCCTGGCAGAAAGCGATTGATGATGGGGTGGATGTTCAGCCACTCCCGGAAGGTCCGGATGCTGCCGGGCATCTGCCGTTCGATCAGATCGACCTGATTGTCGATGCCATGCTGGGAACGGGCGCGACCGGTGCGCCGAGAGAGCCATTTGCCGGGATCATTGAGCGGTGTAATCAGGCATCTGCCCCGGTGCTGGCGGTTGATGTGCCCTCCGGCCTCGATTCGAACCGGGGCACGGTATCGGGTGTGGCTGTCCGGGCAGATATGACAGTCACCTTTATTGCGCTCAAGGCCGGGTTGTTTACCGGCTACGGACCGGAATGCTGTGGCCGTCTGGTTTTCGAGTCACTGGATACCGACGAGTGGGTCTCGGAAAGTGGTGAGGCGCCGGTTGCCCGTCGGCTGGACTGGGCTGCCCTGCAGTCGTCGCTGCCCCGCAGGCCTGCCAACGCTCACAAGGGCCGGTTTGGCCACGTTCTGATAGTAGCCGGCGAGCATGGTTTCGGAGGCGCCGGCATACTGGCCGCAGAAGCTGCGGCAAGGACCGGTGCCGGGCTGGTTTCACTGGCGACGCGCCCCGAGTATGTGGGCGCAGCTCTGGCACGGTGCCCGTCGGTAATGGTTCGCGGTGTGAATCACGGGTCTGAACTGCAGGCTCTGCTGGAAGCTGCCACCGTCATCGTATGTGGCCCGGGTATCGGCCAGGACGCCTGGGGGCAGCAAATGCTGCAACAGGTGGTTGCCAGCGGAAAACCCAGACTACTGGATGCTGATGCCCTGAATCTGCTGTCGAAGCGTGCAGCGCAGAGTGTCGGGAATCAGGGTGCTGATGATCAGATCCTGACGCCGCATCCAGGAGAGGCAGCAAGACTGCTCGGCTGTCCAGTGCCGGACGTCGAGGCAGACCGGCTGGCCGCGGCCACGCAACTGCAGGAACTATACGGCGGCGTCATTCTGCTCAAGGGCGCAGGCACCGTCATTGCCAGCGCTCAGGATACTCCGGTCATTATCAGTGGTGGCAATCCCGGAATGGCCACTGGCGGCATGGGGGATGTGCTCTCAGGCATTATCGGCGGTCTGTGGGGGCAGTTGGCCAGCGCGAAGCTGGTGGCGGAAATGGGGGCGTCTGTGCATCTGGCGGCCGCGGGGGTTGCGTCGCAAGCAAAGGGTTATATGGGCTTACTGCCCAGTGACGTCATTGATGGATTACCGGCATTACTGTCACAGGCAGAGAATGATGCGCTGGTAACGGCGGGTATCCGTCAGGCGGAGGTGTAGGTGATTGACGCCACTGGCGAGGCGGCCGTGTTGCTGGCGGATGAAGCCGGTACCGAGGCTCTCGGGCGTGCTCTGGCCCGGGCGGTGAAGAGCACCGGTAAGGGTGCCACGGTGTTTCTCCACGGCGATCTGGGTATGGGTAAGACCACGATGAGCCGCGGAGTGATGCGGGGTATGGGTCATGTTGGCGCGGTCAAGAGCCCGACTTACACGATTGTCGAGCCGTACGAACACCTGGAGCCTATGGTATATCACTTTGATCTTTACCGGCTGGCGGACCCCGAAGAGCTTGAGTATCTGGGTATACGGGACTATTTCGGTGATTCCAGCCTCTGCCTGATCGAATGGGCAGAGCGCGGCGAAGGCGTCCTGCCGATGCCGGATTTGCAGGTGGAACTGGAGCCGGCTGGTGAAGGGCGCATGGCGAGGTTGCGATCGCGGACACGGGCGGGGAAAGAATATCTGGATAGCCTGCGGGCTTCAGGCCTCGGGGATGAACAAGCAGGGATCAAATAAGGTTGCCTTCTATGCAGGTGAATAGCATGAATACCGGACTCAGTCTGCACCGCCTATCCGGCTTCCTGGTGCTGATGCTGCTGGCGTTGCCGCTAAGCGCAGGGGTAAGCGTTGATGGCGTCAGAATCTGGCCTGCCCCGGATCATACCCGGCTGGTACTCGATGTGGGTGAGACCATCGAGCACAATGTGTTTTCGCTTTCCGGGCCCTCGCGGCTGGTGATCGACCTCAAGAACAGCCGCCTGAAAGCCGATTTCGACTCCCTGGATCTGAGTGGCAGTCCGATCCGGCGTATTCGCAGCGCCCCCAGAAACGGCAATGATCTGCGGGTCGTGCTGGATCTGCATAGCGACATCAAGCCCAGAAGTTTCCAGCTGGAACCAAACCACAAATATGGTCACCGGCTGGTGGTCGATCTGATTCAGGAGGATGCCGGTAAAGCCCGTCGGGAGGCCCAGCCGACCGTTACCCAGCACAGCAATGACGGCAAGCGGGACGTGGTCGTTGTGATCGATGCCGGTCACGGGGGCGAAGATCCTGGCGCCATCGGGCCCCGGGGAACCCGTGAAAAGGATGTTGTGCTCAGCATGGCCCGGACCCTGGCCGATCTGATTGAAAAAGAGCCGGGCTACACCGCCAGGCTGACCAGAACCGGTGATTACTATATCGATCTGCGTAGCCGCACCATTCTGGCCCGCAAGCACAACGCCGATCTGTTCGTGTCGGTTCACGCCGATGCGTTCCGCACGCCCCAGCCCAGCGGCGCCTCCGTGTTTGCCCTGTCCCAGCGCGGTGCCACCAGCGAAACCGCCCGTTGGCTGGCAAAATCGGAAAACCGGTCGGATCTGATCGGCGGAGCCGGTGGAGTCTCCCTGGATGGTCGCGACGACATGCTCGCGGGGGTGCTTCTCGACCTGTCGATGACCGCCAGTATCAATTCAAGTCTGGGGGTTGGCAGTACGATTCTTGATCAGTTGGGTGACGTGGCGAAACTCCACAAGAAGGGCGTTGAGCAGGCCTCGTTTGCGGTTCTGAAATCGCCGGACATCCCCTCGATTCTGGTAGAGGCCGGCTTTATTTCCAACCCGCGGGAGGAAAGAAACCTGTCCAGTTCTGCCTATCAGCGCAAGCTTTCGCAAGCCGTTTTCCGGGGTATCCAGGATTATTTCCGTAAAACGCCACCGCCGGGCACCTTGCTGGCGTGGCACAAACGCAACGGAAACAGTCAGGTCAGCCAGTACCGGGTTCAGCGTGGCGACACCCTTTCGGGCGTGGCGCGGCGTATGCAGACTACGGTCAGCGAGCTGATGCAGTATAACGGACTGAACAACGACCGTGTTATGGTGGGGCAGACTCTGCAGATACCCGCTTCCTGATAACGAGGTCGTTCCGTCAATGCCCGCCATCCGATTGCTGACACCACGCCTGGCGAACCAGATTGCTGCCGGCGAGGTGGTCGAACGCCCGGCCTCGGTCGCAAAAGAACTGATTGAAAATGCGATTGATGCGGGCGCCGGCCGGGTCGATATCGAAATCGAGCAGGGCGGCGTCAAACTGATCCGGGTGCGGGACGACGGCGGCGGTATCGCCGAAGCAGATCTGGCTCTGGCTCTCAGTCGCCATGCCACCAGCAAGATTGCTGACCTGGAGGATCTGGAAGCCGTTGCCTCTCTGGGATTCCGCGGCGAAGCCCTGGCCAGTATTTCCTCGGTATCGCGGCTGGCGCTGACGTCGCGCACTGAAGAACAGGAAGCGGCCGCCAGGGTCGAGGTGGAGGGACGCGACATGGACGCCACCATTGCACCGGCCGCGCACCCTGTTGGCACCACCGTGGAAGTCCGGGATCTGTTTTTCAACACCCCCGCCCGCCGTAAATTCCTGCGTACGGAAAAAACCGAATTCAATCACCTTGAGGAATGCGTCCGGCGTCAGGCCCTGAGCCGTTTTGACACCGGTTTTACCCTGCGGCATAACCAGCGTGTGGTCCAGAGTCTGCGGCCCGCAGAAACTGCCATTGACAGGGAGCGGCGGATCGGTTCCCTCTGCGGCCAGCAATTTATCGACAATGCAGTCGTCATCGACGCCGAAGCTACCGGTCTGCGCCTCTGGGGCTGGGTAGCGCTGCCAACGTTTTCCCGCAGTCAGGCCGATCTGCAGTATTTTTTCGTCAACGGCCGGGTGATACGCGACCGCCTGGTTGCCCACGCTGTGCGCCAGGCCTATCGGGACGTGCTCTATAACAACCGTCATCCCGCCTTTGTGCTGTACCTTGAGGTCGACCCGGCGTCGGTGGATGTAAACGTGCATCCGACCAAACACGAAGTGCGCTTTCGTGATGGTCGACTTGTTCATGATTTTATTTTCCGCACGCTGCACAAGGCGCTGGCGGATGTGCGCCCGGATGATCACCTGCGTGGAGCCCTGGCCCAGTCGGAGGGCCGTCAGCCCTCGGCTCACGCCGAGGTGTCCGGTGCTCAGATGCCGATGGCCGATTCGCAGCCGGGCGGATTTCCGGCGGGGCAGAGACCTTCGCGGCCAGAGTGGCAGGCCCGGGACCAGATGGCGTTTTACCAGTCCCTGAATCAGGGCGGCGGCGTTGAGTCGCGGGGAGTTGGTAACGGGCCTGCCGTTGACCGGTCCTCGATGGCCATTACGCCAGCGGTCACTCCGGGTGGCGATCAGAATGACGATCCGCCCCTGGGCTATGCCATTGCCCAGTTACACGGAATTTACATTCTCGCCCAGAGTCATCAGGGCCTGATTGTGGTGGATATGCACGCCGCCCACGAACGCATCACCTACGAGCGCATGAAACGCGCTCTGGAAGCCCAGGACCTGAAAAGCCAGCCGTTACTGGTGCCGGTATCACTGGCGGTAAGCCAGAAAGAGGCTGGGCTGGCTGAAACCCATGGCGAGGAGCTGCTCCAGCTTGGTCTGGGAATAGAGCGTATCGCCCCGGAAACCCTGGCCGTAAGGCAGGTACCTGCCCTGTTGCGGGGGGCCGATACCGAGCAACTGGTCCGGGACGTACTCTCCGATCTGATTGAAAATGGTGAGAGTGACCGGGTCGAGGCGGTGACCCACGAACTGCTGGGCACCATGGCCTGCCATGGCTCGGTCAGAGCCAACCGGCAACTGACCATTCCCGAAATGAATACCCTGCTGAGGGATATGGAGGCCACCGAGCGTAGCGGCCAGTGTAACCATGGCCGTCCGACCTGGACGGTAATGACCCTGGCCGAGCTCGACAAGCTGTTTCTCAGAGGCCGCTGAGCGTCTATGGCATGCTATCCTCCGGCGATTTTCCTGATGGGGCCAACGGCCTCCGGCAAGACCGATCTTGCGGTTGAACTCTGCCGCAGGTTGCCCTGTGACATCATCAGCGTGGATTCGGCAATGATTTACCGGGGCATGGATATCGGCACAGCCAAGCCCTCGCCGCAAGAGCTGGCGGCGGCGCCCCACCGG
>NZ_DATFKH010000105.1:0-1084 GCF_035268745.1 Marinobacter sp. | reverse complement strand
GAGGCCGAGGAGCTTTACAAAAAGCTGGCCGAGGCCGAGAAGAGTTTCAATCCACGCAGCAAGCTGCATGTGTGAGCGGGGGTGAAGGATGGCTGACAAAGACCGCATTCTGAGTGTCGAGATGATGGAACCAACCGCCACGTTTACCTTGCGGGAAGTCTGCGAGCGTGGGGACTGTCATGCGGAGTTCGTGATCAAACTGGTGAATTACGGGGTGATTGCGCCGGTGGAGGATTCGCCCGAAGCCCGCCAATGGCAGTTCAACCTCGACGCTCTGGCCCGCCTGCGCAAGGCCCAGCGCCTGCAGCGTGACCTGAAAATGAATCTGCCGGGCCTGGCCATGTCGCTGGAGCTTCTGGATGAAGTTCAGGAGATGCGCCGTGAGGTTGATCGTTTGAACCGGCAACTTCGGCATTTTTTAGGAGACTCCTAGCTTACGGCCTGGCTGGTACCCCCTGTTCAAAACACGCCCGTAAATACCCCTGCGGGGCCCAGCCAGCAATCACAGATTGCTGTCGTTCAGCTTTCGCATGAAGCTGCGCTTCATAAACGCTCGGCTTCACCACTGTAGGGCTCGGGCGCGCCATCCCTGGCGCTTCACGGTTTTGAACAGGGGGTACCAGCCAGACCTTCCCTCAAACCAGGGCGTTACGCCTTCTCAATCTTCTGAATCTCCGCGTAAATAGCCTCCGCCTCTTCCATGAGAGTGCCATGGGTGCGCAGGTCGCCGTTGCGCTGGGCGTGCAGCGCCTTTTGCAGCTTGGCTTCATATTCTTTCTGCAGTTTCTTTTTCGGGTCGCCCTTCAAAAATCCCAGCATTTTTTTCACCTGTATTCATTCGAATGTTCAGTAGCTTACGCCTGGCAGGCATAAAAGTTCATAAATTTTTCATGGTGAGGGCTGGACAAACGAAGAAAATGGGATTAAATTCCCAATTACTGATTTGGGAAAAAAATCCCAAAAAAGCAAACCTGCTAGCCGGCTGCTTTCAGCCGGCAGTATTTCGAAAGAACGGAAGGAGTTTAATGATGAAACGCAGCGCACTTGCAACAGCAATCAAACTTGCCTCTACCGGCGTTCTCGC
>NZ_DATFKH010000104.1:0-1427 GCF_035268745.1 Marinobacter sp. | reverse complement strand
TTCGATGCCGTAATAATGCTCGAGGTCCTTGAACATCTCGACGACCCGCCGGCCGCTCTGGCCGAACTGCATCGTATAAGTCGCGGCGTCGTATTGATCTCGACCCCTCGCGAACCATTGTGGCGAGCCTTGAATTTCGCGCGCGGTAAATACCTGGGCGCGCTGGGCAACACGCCGGGCCATATCCAGCACTGGTCGAGCCGCGGACTCATCCGTCAGGTGTCGCCTCTGTTCGAAGTCATCGCGTGCGCCAAACCGGTTCCATGGACGATCCTGCTTCTGAAGCCCCGCAAGGCGTGAATGGTCGTGCCCGCATTGTCCGGGCCATTCGGTTCTTATTTCTGGTCATGGTGGGTGCCTGGCTGGCATGGACCCTCGCTTCCAATCCTGCGAACCTGGAAGGCGTGGTCCGGATCTGGAGAACACCGAGTGCCTGGCTGTTCCTTCTAGGATGGATGACGATACCGGTGGGTCTGTGGCTTCTCTGGCGTTCCCAGATTTTTCTCGCGACCGGATACAGGCTTCCCTGGTCGACGGCACTTTCAATCCAGGCGGTTGCATGGGGCGGAAGATATTTGCCGGGAAAGGCTGGTTTATGGGTGGCCAAAACAGCCTTGACCCGCAGCTCCGGGCTAGGGTGGCGAGAACTTGGCGTGTCGGTGCTGACCGAGCAGTTACTGTTTCTGATCGCTGGCGCGCTCGTCGTCCTGGCACTGGTCCTCAGCCCGCAGTCAGCCCTGCTGGGGCAGCTTCCGGATTCATTTACGAGGCCTTTTCAAACGATTTCGGGCCAGCCCGCGATCCTTCTTGTCGCGCTCGGAGCAGTCGTGCTCACTACGATGGCGGGCATAATAATTTTTTTGCCGCGCCTTGCCGGCGATGCGGTTCGAGCGATCGGCTGGAAGAACTGGCCGCTGCTGCTGACCGGGCATATTTTGATCCACCTGGTTGCCGGACTCTCGCTTTACCCGCTGGTCGAGCTACTGCTACCCGAAGCCGCGAATGTCCTGGGACCGCTTGGCGTTGCCGGGGCGCTTGCGCTGGCCAACATCGGGGGAATTGCAGCCATTATTGCCCCAGCCGGCCTTGGCGTGCGAGAAGCCATGCTGGCCATCGTGCTTGCCGTTGGTGTCGACTACGACCAGGCCTTGGGTGTGGCCGTATTGCTAAGGGTAATCACGCTGTTTGCCGATGTCCTGTTCGCGGTCGGCGGATGGATTGTCGGAAAGGCCTTCGAGCCGTGAAAACTGGTTTCGATAACCTATGTGTCTTGATAGATCAACGCGGTAATCTGCTCCGAAATCAGTCCGATCAGGAACACGATCACTGCGGCACTGAACAGCAGCAGGCTCATGTTCGTGAACCGCCCGTCGGTAATGAATGTGTAGCCGTAATAACCCAGGCCGACCAGGAAGAACATGCCGCTT
>NZ_DATFKH010000103.1:0-14315 GCF_035268745.1 Marinobacter sp. | reverse complement strand
CAGACTGGCCGCGGGCTGTCAGCGTTATGTCCATCAGCTCGGCGGCTTTGCGGGCATCGTCGTAAAACAGCTCGTAGAAATCCCCCATGCGGTAAAACACCAGTTCGTTCGGGTGCTCGCCCTTGATCCTGAGGTACTGCCTCATCATCGGCGTGTGCTGGGATAAATCGCTGGAGGCCGCTCCATTACTCACTTTCAACATACTTCCTCAATCGTCTGGGAGAACCTGCGGGTGAATACCCGACCTTGCCAGTATCTTCAGCCACCTGGCGGACCATGAATGCACCTGCAAACCGGGGGTGCTGACGCCTCTTTTCTTTGTCCGGACCGGTGTGACCAGTGGGGTGAGTGTATCAGTTCGGGTTGGGTGCCGGGATAAGTGTACGGTGTCCTTGAGTGGTTTATTCTCCTTCGTGAGTGACAGCCTGGCTCGCCCGGACACCAGTGGTATCTGGACATGATTGAGCAGCATCGAATAAAAGTTAAACGAACAGGCCGGTATTGGCTTTTGCAGATGAGCGGAGGATCAGTCTATGGTTAAACAACTGGTTATCAAAACCAATGGCCAGGGCCTGTATGAATTTACGCGGCAGGTCGAAGCGCTGGTGACTGAAAGTGACGTGCAGGATGGTCTTTGCACGTTGTTTATCTGCCACACCAGTGCCAGCCTTACGATCCAGGAAAACGCGGATCCATCCGCCAGGTACGATTTAGAACAATGGCTGAACCGACTCGTGCCTGAAAACGATCCGAATTATACCCATACCTTTGAGGGCCCTGACGACATTACAGCTCATATAAAAGCTGCGCTAACCGCCACGAGCCTGGGTATTCCGGTTATGAACGGGCAGTTGGTGTTGGGTACCTGGCAGGGAGTTTATTGCTGGGAGCATCGCTATGGCAGCCATCGCAGGACAGTGGCTGTGCACATCAGCAAATAAAAAAGTCAGAAGGCCGCTATCGGTTTCGATGTCCAGCGGTTCCCACATCAAGGCCTTCCCGGTATGGTCGGAGCATGCCGGGTACCCAACAGGAGTAGCGAAATGCAGTATCTTCATACCATGATCCGTGTCAGTAACCTGGATGAAACCCTGCACTTTTTTTGCGATTTGCTTGGCATGGTTGAAATTAATCGGAAAAGCAGTGAGAAAGGCCGTTTTACCCTGGTATTCCTCGCTGCGTCGGAAGATGAGGCACGGGCGAAGGAAGACAGGGCTCCAATGATCGAGCTTACCTGTAACTGGGATCCGGAAGAATATACCGGTGGCCGCAATTTCGGACATCTGGCGTATCGCGTGGATGATATCTACCAGTTGTGCCGGCATCTGCAGGCCAATGGCGTTACCATTAACCGCCCGCCAAGGGACGGTCACATGGCGTTTATCCGCTCGCCCGATGGTATCTCCATTGAGTTGCTTCAGAAAGGTGATTCATTGCCGCCCGAAGAGCCCTGGGCGAGCATGGAGAACACCGGCACCTGGTGAGCCGGAACTGCTGTTGCTCGCAAATCTGCAGGTGCCGGGCAAGATCGGTTGTTGCGGCTGGCATGAAGGGTTCCGGAGCTATGGCATTTGTTGGCTGCAAGAGCTGTAAGAAAATACACGTCAGGCTGAAACGAAGGGGGCCATTATGTCACCGACTGAAAGTGCAGCGGATGCTGCCTTGAACGAAGCGGGTGATCAGCTCGCCGAGGTGCTGCTCCGGCGCAGGCTCAGAATGGCTACTGCCGAGAGCTGCACCGGCGGGTGGGTTGCGAAAATCCTGACCGATCGCGCCGGGTCGTCCGCCTATCTGCTGGCCGGTATTGTCAGCTATAGCAATGATGCCAAAACAGAATTGCTTGGCGTGACAGAGACATCACTTGAAGCGCATGGTGCGGTCAGTGAACCGGTAGTGCGGGAAATGGTGGCTGGTGCCCTGGCAGCCACCGGAGCCGACGTGGCCGTTGCTGTCAGTGGTGTTGCGGGGCCCGATGGCGGATCTGATGACAAGCCCGTGGGCACGGTATGGTTTGCCTGGGGGCGTTCCCCGGCGGACACCGAGGCAGTTGTTGAATACTTCAGCGGCGACCGCGACGCGGTTCGTCGTCAGGCAGTTCTGTTTGTGCTCCAGGGTGTAAAGGCCTATCTGGAAAACGGATGAAAAGCAGGGGTTGGTCTTGGCTTCTGCTTGTGTTTTAATACTGTTCAAATATACAGGAAAACGCTGTGCAGTGTTTTCCAGGTCTTATCCCAGCCGCGGGGCAAACCGGCGGCGCTATCGGCGACAGAGGGTCTGAAACAATGGAAGATAACCGCAAAAAAGCCCTGAGCGCAGCGCTCAGCCAGATTGAACGCCAGTTCGGCAAGGGCGCCGTCATGAAAATGGGCGATCAGCCCCGGGAAGCGGTTCCTGCAGTGTCCACCGGCTCGCTTGGCCTGGACGTGGCGCTGGGTATTGGCGGTCTTCCATTCGGGCGGATCTGTGAAATCTACGGTCCGGAAAGCTCGGGCAAAACCACACTGACACTGCAGGTCATTGCCGAGGCCCAGAAAGCTGGCAAGACCTGCGCGTTTGTTGACGCCGAGCACGCGCTCGACCCGGTATACGCGGAAAAGCTGGGGGTTGATGTTGATGAACTGCTGGTTTCCCAGCCCGACACGGGCGAGCAGGCACTGGAAATCTGCGACATGCTGGTCCGGTCCAACGCCGTTGACGTCATCATCGTCGATTCGGTGGCGGCACTGACCCCGAAGGCGGAAATCGAAGGCGAAATGGGCGACAGCCACGTCGGCCTGCAGGCCCGCCTGATGTCCCAGGCACTGCGTAAGCTGACCGGTAACGTCAAGCACGCCAACTGCCTGCTGGTGTTCATCAACCAGATCCGCATGAAAATCGGCGTGATGTTCGGCAGCCCGGAAACCACCACCGGTGGTAACGCCCTGAAGTTCTACTGCTCGGTACGCCTGGACATCCGCCGGATCGGTTCGGTGAAAGACGGCGACGAAGTCATCGGTAACGAAACCCGGGTAAAGGTGGTCAAGAACAAGGTGGCCCCGCCGTTCAAGCAGGCCGAGTTCCAGATCATGTACGGCAAGGGCATTTACCATATGGCCGAAGTGGTCGATATGGGTGTCAAGGAAGGATTTGTGGACAAATCCGGCGCCTGGTACGCCTACAAGGGTGACAAGATCGGCCAGGGCAAGGCCAATGCCTGCAAGTTCCTGGAAGAGAACCCGGCCATGGCCAAGGAAATCGAAACCGCCGTGCGTGACAAGCTGATGCCAAAACCGAAAGAGAAAGAGGCGGCAGAAGCGGGGAAGTCGGGAAAAGCTGCGAAAGCAGAAGAAGCCAACGGTGAGTTGCTCTAGGACATTACTGGTCGTTGCCCATGCGCCCTCGCCCAACACCCGCAAACTGCGGGAGGCTGTGGAGCGGGGCGCCTGTCATGAGGACATTGAAAACGTTCGGGTGAAAGTGCTGGCCCCGCTGGATGCGGGGCCGGAGGATGTGCTCGCTTGTGACGCCATTATTCTGGGCACTACTGAAAACCTCGGTTATATGAGTGGGGCCCTGAAAGACTTCTTTGATCGCACCTATTATGCCGTTCTTGAAAAAACCCAGGGCCTGCCCTTCAGTTTCTATATCCGCGCCGGCCATGACGGCACCGGTACCCATCGTGCCATAGAATCCATCACCACGGGCCTGCGCTGGCGGCTGGTCCAGAAACCGCTGTTGTGTCGGGGTGATTACCGCGACGAGTTTGAAGACCAGTGCCAGGAGCTCGGGCTCTACCTGGCTGCCGGGCTTGATGCCGGGCTGTTCTGACCTTGCGCTGCCGTCATTTGGCCTTGCCGGCGCGCTCCGCAAGAGCCGCCAGCACCCGGGCCAGGGCTTTGTCGTAAAACGGCTGGACCTCCGCCAGTATGGCCGGTTCGGATGCACCGGGATGTCCGCCCGTGAAAGGCGGGGCGGGGTTATACTCCATGCGCAGCTGAATGGCTTTGGCCACCCTCTCTCCCCAGATCCGGGCAATAACTGCAAGACTGAAATCGATGCCTGAGGTAACGCCGCCCGCGGTAATCAGGTTGCCATCCATGACTATCCGCCCGGGTGTAAACTCTGCGCCACAGACTTCCAGGGCGCTGGTATAGCCCCAGTGGGTGGTTGCACGTCTGCCTTGCAGTCGACCTGCTGCTCCCAGGATGAAAGCTCCGGTACAGACCGATGTCAGGTATTGGGCCGTTTCGCACTGACGGTCGACAAAACTCACCAGTGCCCCGTTATTTATTGCCGTGAACACCCCGGGCCCACCGGGTATGCAGATAAGGTCAGCCTGCGGACAGTTGTGGAAATCATGGCCCGGCAAAATACTAAACCCGGAATCCGTTTTGATCGATGCCCCGGACTCTGAAACCACGCAGATGGTGGCATCCGGCACCTGGGCAAACATCTGGGCAGGTCCGGTAAAGTCGAGCTGGGTAACGCCGGGAAACAGGGGAATAACGATATTGAACGCCATAACGGCCGGACCTCCACAGGTTCTTCATGATCGGTTATCTGGAATACTAAGTCGTCAGCTAAGCAAGCGGACCGATCTTCCCAGAACACGCTGTAAATACGTCCCTGTACGCTCGGCCTCCGCCCTCAGTGCTTATTGCTCCTGCGTCGCACTGAGGTCCAGGGTAGGCCATCCATGGCCTACCCGTGAGGAGCTATTCGCTCTTCACCCATGGCTCCGGACGGTTCTGGAAAGACCTGTCCGTTTGCTTTGCCATGCAACAGTAACGATCCAGAGGCCGAATTTTTAGCCATGACCGCGACAGGGCGCCCCCCAGATTCTACAATGCAGGCCCAATACCATTTGCTTTTATATCGCTACAGGACCCCATCTTGAAGCCATTGTCGCTGAATCAGCTCTACAAAGTCTGCGTGTTGAAAGACCTGCCTTTCAAAACCACCCGCAATCTCGAGCCGCTTGCCGAAATTGTGGGCCAGAACAGGGCCCAGTCGGCGGTCAGGTTTGCCCTGGCGATGCCCCATGGCGGTTACAACGTGTACGCGGTCGGCCGCCCGGGCCTGGGCAAGAGAACCATGATGCTGCGCTATCTCGAGCACCATGCGGATCTGGAGCACCAGATCCACGACTGGTGCTATGTCGCCAATTTTGAAGAACCCAGGGTGCCGAAAGTGCTCAAGCTACCTGCTGGCAAGGGCAATGAGCTCAAGCAGGACATGGACAAACTGATGACCCGGCTGATGAAGATGGTGCCCCAGACCTTCGATAGCGATGGTTTTCTGGAACGCGCTGAACAGCTCAAGAACGGAGTCGCGAAGAAGCAGGAAGACGAACTGGAGAAGGTGGCCGCGCAGGCCAAACGCAAAAAGGTCAGCCTGAACATCACCACCCCGGGCGGCTATCGGCTGGTGGCCATGAATGGCGATGAGCCGCACACGGCGGAATCCTTCCAGGCCCTGACCGAAGCCCAGCGGGAGAAGTTCGAAAAAGATATCAACAAGCTGGAGAAAAATCTCCGCCAGGCGTTGCGCAAGATAGCGGATTGGGAGCAGGAATACGCCGAGGCCCAGCAGGCGCTGAACGAGGAAACCCTGGAGAGTATCTCAGGGGAGCAGATTGAGGGGCTGATTGCCAAATACGCCGATCAGGGCGATGTGGTCAGCTACCTCAAGGCCGTTCGCAGCGATCTGTCTGAAAGCCTGGATATTTTCCTTGAGGAAAACGAAGAGCAGGCGGCGATTGCTTACGCTTCGCTGGACAAGAAAACGCCCCGACGGTATCTGGTCAATGTCCTGGTTCACCAGAAAACCGAGGATGTACCGGTGGTGGTCGAGGACAACCCCACCTATCACAACCTGTTTGGCTACGTCGAAAACGTGACGTTCAAGGGTACGGTGTTTACCGACTTCTCGCTGATCCGCCCCGGGAGCATTCACCGGGCCAACGGTGGCTATCTGCTGATGGATGCCATCAAGGTGCTGGAGCAGCCTTTTGTATGGGATGGCCTGAAACGGGCGCTGCGGGCCCGCGCGCTGCAGATCAACTCCCTTGAGCGGGAGTTGACGCTGTCCGGCACCATTTCCCTGGAACCGGAAGAGATTCCCCTGGATGTCAAAATCGTGCTGTTCGGCGATCGTGAAACCTGGATGCTGCTGCAGGAATACGATTCCGAATTCGCCGAGCTGTTCCGGGTGACCGCGGATTTTGAGAATGAAATGATGCGTACAGACGAAAGCCAGGTTCTGTATGCAAAGTTCATCGCCAGCCTGGTGGACGAAAAGAAGCTGCTGCACTGCACCAACCGCGCGGTTGCGCGCATCATTGAGCACAGTGCCCGTATGGCCGAACATCAGGACCGGCTGTCGCTGCACGCGGCGGATATCGCCAACCTGCTGCGGGAATCCGATTACTGGGCCCGGCAGGCAGGTGCCAAACTGATGGGCCACAACCATGTAGACCAGGCGCTGGAGAGTGCCGAGTACCGCAGCAGCCGGATTCGGGACCAGTTCTACGATTCGATCCGGGATGGCACCACGCTGGTCACCACCTCCGGTAGTTGTATCGGTCAGGTAAACGGCCTGTCGGTGCTGTCCACCGGGGGCTATGAATTCGGCCTTTCCAACCGGATCACGGCGACCTGCTACTATGGAGATGGTGGCGTGATGGATATCGAGCGGGACGTCAAACTCGGTGGCAATCTTCATTCCAAGGGGGTGATGATTCTCAGCTCCTGGCTGTCAGCGCATTTTGCCGTGATGGATCCGATGCACCTGTCAGCGAGTCTGACCATGGAGCAGAACTACGGCGAAGTGGATGGCGACAGCGCCTCACTGGCAGAGTTGTGTGCCCTGGTGTCTGCACTTGCGGGGCTGCCGGTGCGGCAGGATCTGGCCCTGACTGGCTCAGTCAATCAGTTTGGTGAAGTCCAGCCCATCGGCGGGGTGAATCAGAAGGTTGAGGGCTTTTTCGCAACCTGTAAGCTGACAGGTGGGTTGACGGGTTCCCAGGGCGTTATCGTGCCCCTGACCAACGTCCAGAACCTGATGCTGGATCAGCAAGTGGTGCAGGCGGTGCGCAACGGTCAATTCTCGGTCTATGCTGTCACTAATGCGAAAGAGGCCATCACCCTGCTGCTGGGCAAACCTGCGGGTGAGGCCGACGACAAGGGCAGGTATCCGAAACAGAGTGTATTTGGCATGATTCAGCAGCGGCTCGAGAAAATGCGGGAACACGAGCGGCAGGAACATAGTCGGGATGATTCCAGGGACCCGTCCATTCATTAAGCGATGTATTGGCGTTCATTGACAGGAGTGCAAAGCCCATGGCCGACGGTCAGCAGACAGTTTACGTGGTGGAAGACGATGAAGCAGTGCGGGACTCACTCGAGCTGCTGCTGAAATCCGATGGCAAACCGGTCAAGACCTACGATAACGCCACCTCCTTTCTGAAGGACTACTCAGAGAAAATGTCCGGCTGCCTCGTGCTTGATATCCGCATGCCCGGCATGGATGGCATGGAACTGCAGAAAAAACTGAATGAAAAGCACTCCATCCTGCCTATTATCTTTGTGACCGGCCATGGCGACGTGCCCATGGCGGTGGATGCCATGAAAGAGGGCGCCATTGATTTCATTCAGAAGCCCTATCGTGAAGAGGCGCTGCTTGAGAAAGTTGATGCCGCCCTGGCCCAGGATACGGAACAGCGTAAAACACTCGGTGAAAAACAGGAAATTATACGCCGGGTGAAAAGCCTGACCCCGCGGGAGCATGAAATCATGGACCGGATGATTCAGGGCCAGGCCAACAAGGTGATTGCCATCGAGCTGGAGATCAGTCAGCGAACCGTGGAAATTCACCGTTCCCGGGTGATGCACAAGATGGGTACCCATTCGCTTGCCCACCTGGTTCGTATGATCCTGTCCGTAAAGGACCTTATCGACGCGCGGTAAACGCGGCGCCATGATGGAGGGGATGCTTGCAACCGGTCAGACTTTTATGACAGATGCCGTCCAGGAGACAACAGACCTAACGGTTCTGCTTGTTGATGACAATCCCCAGAACCTCAAAGTTCTTTATGAAACCCTGAAAGACAGGGGTTACCGCCTGCTCATCGCCAACGGCGGCGGGAAAGCGCTGGATCTTGCCTACCGCCATACCCCCGAGGTGATCCTGCTGGATATCATGATGCCGGAGATCGACGGCTATCAGGTCTGCCAGCTGCTCAAGAGTGACCCTGTGACTGCCGACTGCGCCGTGGTGTTCCTGTCGGCACTGGACGATGTCGATACCAAAGTGCGGGGCTTTGCTCTGGGCGGCGCCGACTATATCTCCAAGCCATTTCAGGCCCAGGAAGTGATTGCCCGGGTGCAAACCCATGCCCGTGTCATCCGCCTGGAGCGGGAGCTTCAGGCCCGCAACCGTCAGCTCGAGAACGATCAGGCGCGGATTCTCAATTCCATCAGCGAAGGCATTTACGGTCTCGATAATGAAGGGCGTATTGTCTATGCCAATCCCGCTGCCGCGATGATCATGCGAACCTCTGCGGCAGAGCTGATCGGGCAGAATTTCTTCGAGTTTCATTTCGGTAGACCGGACCAGGACCTTGCGGACCTGCCCGCTCACGCTACCTGTTGCCGGGGCCAGCCCGAGAACCAGCGCAATGTGGAACTGTTTCGTGCCGACGGCACCCGCTTTCCGGCGGAGTACTGCTCCACCCCGAAATGGGACGGGGATCAGTTCCACGGGGCGGTGGTAGTGTTCCGGGACATCACCGTTGAGCTGAAGAACGAACAGGCGCTGGAGGAAGCCCGGAAACTGGTCCAGGAGCAACGGGACCAGCTCGCCCATGTCTCCCGCATGACAACCATGGGTGAAATGGCGGCCGGCGTGGCTCACGAAGTGAATCAGCCCCTGACAGCGATTACCAACTATTCCCGGGTTGCCCAGCGCCTGATCGCGAAAGACCAGCCGGATATCGGCCTGCTGTCAGAAACCCTGGGAAAAATCGAAGCCCAGTCCCACCGTGCCAGTGAAGTGATTCGCCGCATTCGCCGGTTCATGAAAAAGCCCGCGGCCGGCAAGGAAGTGCTGTCTCTCGCTGCACTGCTTGAGGACACCCGCCGGTTTGCGGAAGTGGATATCCGCAATAACGACGGTGGTATCGAAGTGACGGTGGCGGACGACGTCCAGAATGTCTGTGCCGACCCGGTTCAGGTGCAGCAGGTAGCGCTCAACCTGATCCGTAACGCGCTTGAGGCGACCCGGAGTGCGGGTTCCTCGGAACCGGTCAGAGTCAGTGTGACCATGGCAGACAGCCAGTTTGTGCGAGTTGACGTAGTCGATTCCGGTGTCGGCCTGGCCGAGGAAGATGAAGCCAAGCTGTTCCTGCCATTTTTCACCACCAAAGAGGAAGGCATGGGTATCGGCCTGCCCACCTGTCGCTCACTTATTCAGGCCCAGGGCGGTGTCATTGGTTACCAGCGCCCGGATCCCGGGGATGATTCCGGAGGTGCGTCCCGCGGTGCCTGCTTCTATTTCACCCTGCCTGTGGCGGCACCGGGCATTGATGGTGCGGCCCCGGTCTGTGGCAGTTCCGGGGTCTGACGGCCAGCTTTTATGCGTGCCACTGAACATAACCGCTGAGGTGCGGAATGTTGCCTTTACTGTTCAGTAACTGGTAATCCAGCCCGCCGGCGCTGGCCTGCCAGTTCAGCATCGCGCTGGCGGGCATGAACAGCGGCTTCCTGAAATCACAGTGGATGGTGAACCCGCCGTCCTGCCAGTCACTCTGCTGCTCCAGCAGGCTCAGTACCCGTGCCTTGCTCCACATACCGTGGGCGATGGCGCGCGGGAAACCGAACATTCGGGCGGTCAGGGTATACAGGTGAATCGGGTTACGGTCGCCGGACACCGCCGCGTATTGTCGGCCTGTCGATTTTGGCACCTGAACATCGCAGGTGTTGGCGTAGGTTTCCAGCTGCAGCGGTTCTTTCGGAGCCTTGCCGTTTCCGGACTGGGGGCGCAGGAACAGTATTGTACTGATCTCTTCCCATACCAGACGGCCTGCGGACCGGGCCCGGGTAAGCAGCTCGAATTCCAGGCCTTTTGACACCTGGCCGGCTTCACCCAGGCTGACGTCCAGGTCCAGATTCTCGCCTTCGCCGATCGGGCGGTGCTGAATAATCCAGTTGCGCACATGCACCAGCCCCAGCAGGGGGAAGGGAACACGGGAGTCCGTCAGCACTCTGAGATGCAGCGGGAATGCGAGCACGTGGGGCCAGGTCGCGGGCACCGCCCGATGCCGCTCAAACCCGCACACCCGGCGGTAACGATTGAGGTCAGACCCGCCGGTGGCAACACCGATCAGCTGCGCCGACAGGTCCGGCAGGGCAGCCGAGTCTCCCCGCTGCTTTTTCCGTGGTAACAGCGCCCTGCCGTACAGTGGCAGAAGTCCGGGAGGCTGGTTACGATATTCGGTGTTTTGACTCATGCTGTGACCGCTCCTGATGCACCTGGGTGATTCTGGCCTGACAGGGTCCAGCCACCTTCAAGGTCTCACAGTTTGGCAAACCCGACCAGCACGATTTTTTGTGAAAAATCGTTGACATGACAGGCCGCCTCTTTATAATGCGCCCTCGTTGTCACCGAGCATTCACACCCTTGAATGCGCCCGAGGTGGCGGCCAGTGCGGAGCGGTAGTTCAGCTGGTTAGAATACCGGCCTGTCACGCCGGGGGTCGCGGGTTCGAGTCCCGTCCGCTCCGCCATTTTTGACTCCTTCGATATTCCCGGGTGGTTAGCTCAGCTGGGAGAGCATCGCCCTTACAAGGCGAGGGTCACTGGTTCGATCCCAGTACCACCCACCATTTTTCCTGTTTCCCGCTGTTCGCCCGTCAGGCTATTTGCCGATCAGTGACTGTCCGCACACCCGGACCACGTTGCCGTTTACGCCGTTCGAACCCGGGTGGCAGTACCAGGCAATTGTTTCTGCCACATCCACCGGCAAACCACCCTGGGACAGGCTGTTCATCCGCCGACCCGCTTCCCGAACCCGGACTGGCAGGTCCATCGTCATCCGGGTTTCAATAAAGCCGGGGGCAACCGCGTTGATGGTGACACCGTTTTTCACCTGCTTTGCCATGGCTTCCACATAGCCGATGACGCCGCTCTTCGCTGCGGAATAATTGGTCTGGCCAAAGTTGCCGGCAATGCCGCTGATGGAAGAAATGCACACGATCCGGCCATTTTCCTTCAACAGCTCCTGCCCGATCAGTTCTTCGTCGATATGTTCTTCCGCAGTCAGGTTCACGGCAATGGCCTTATCCCAGAAATGCTCGGGCATTTTGCCGAGGGTTTTGTCCCGGGTAATGCCGGCGTTGTGAATCACCAGGTCCACACCATCGAAATGCTGGCGGATGAAATCCGCGATCTGCCCGGGGGCATTATCGTCGGCGATGTCACAGGCCAGCGCCTTGCCGCCGAGGGCGTCGGTAACGCTCTGCAACTCTTCCATGGCGGAGGGCATATCCAGGCCGATCACGGTAGCGCCATCCCGGGTCAGGGTCTGGGCAATCGACGCACCTATGCCGCGGGAGGCCCCGGTTACCAGCGCAACCTTGCCAGCCAGGGGTTTGGCCGGGTCTGTCGGGATCACTTCCGCAGTCTTGCCCACCTTGGCAACCTGCCCGGACACGAAGGCCGAACGCGGCGAAAGGAAAAACCGGACGCTTGAATCCAGCGCCTTTTCACCGCCCGCTGCCAGTAGCACCAGGTTGGCCGTGGCACCTTTGTTACCCACTTCCTTGGCCACGCTGCGCACAAAACCTTCCAGTGCCTGATGCGCTGCGGCCTTCGCCGGTGCCCGGCAGCGTGACGGGTCCTGGGCGATCACCAGAACCCGGCCATGGAGTTCCAGTTTTTTGATGGTGGCGTGGAAAAAATCGTAGATCGCCCGCAGGTCGTTGGTGTCCTTCAGACCGGTGGCATCGAACATCAGGGCGGAGAACCGCTCTTCAAATTCGGTGTCCAGGGCCAGGGGCGCTGCCTTGTTGCCTACCTTCGCCGAATCGGTCAGAGTGGCGATATTGCTGGCGTGGAATACCCTGGCGGGACTTGCGGCCAGGGTCTGGCCCAGATGGCTCACTGCTTTTCCGCCAGCGGCCGCGCCGACCAGAACATTACCCTCAACAAAGGGCTGGTCGCCACGCTTCCAGCGCTTCAGCTTTACCGGCGCTGGCAGGCCGAGATACTGGGCCGCGGTTTTGCCAAAGGGCGTATTCACGAATCTGAGATAGTTATCAGACATAGGTTTTCCTTTTCCGGTAGATCATCGAAATTACATGGACAGACAGGACAACATCATGGCACAGGCTCCGAAAACCACCCAAAAGAAAACCTCAGCAGCAGCGGCGAAGACGACACCAAAGCGGGCAGCAACCAATACCAAAAAACGCGCACCGCAACCGGCATCGTCCAGCGGTGTGCGCCGGGTAGCGATCATTGGCGGCAACCGGCTGCCGTTTGCCCGCTCCAACACCGCCTACAGCAAAGTCAGCAATCAGGAGCTTCTGACCTCCAGCTTTCGTGGCCTGGTTGACCGTTTCCGGTTACAGGGCGAACGCATGGGCGAGGTAGTGGCCGGCGCCGTGATCAAGCATTCCCGGGACTTCAATCTGACCCGCGAATCCGTCCTGAGCAGTGGCCTGGCACCGGAAACCCCCGCCTACGACATCCAGCAGGCCTGCGGAACCGGCCTGGAGGCCGCGATACTCGTCGCCAACAAGATTGCCCTGGGCCAGATCGAGTGCGGCATTGCCGGCGGCACCGATACCACCTCAGATGCGCCAATCGGTGTCAGTGAGGGGCTGCGGGAAATCCTGCTTGATCTGAACCGGGCCAGAACCGCCGGTGAGCGCCTGAAAGCCATTTCCCGTTTCCGTCCGCGTCACCTGGCGCCGTCCGTGCCGGAAAACGGCGAGCCCAGAACCGGCCTGTCCATGGGTGAGCACTGCCAGATTACCGCCAAAGACTGGTCTATCCCCAGGGATGACCAGGACCAGCTGGCCTACGAAAGCCACCAGAAGCTGGCCGCTGCCTACGACGAAGGCTTCTTCAACGACCTGATGACACCACTGGCCGGCCTGACCAGAGACAATATTCTGCGGCCGGACACCACCCTGGAAAAACTGGCCACGCTGAAACCGGTATTCGACCGCGAAAACGGCACCATGACCGCCGCCAACAGCACGGCACTGACCGATGGCGCCTCCTGCGTACTGCTGGCCAGCGAAGAATGGGCCAGGGCCAACAACCATGAAATCAAGGCCTATCTTACCTTCTCCGAGGTGGCGGCTGTCGACTTTGTCGACAGCAAAGAAGGCCTGCTGATGGCCCCGGCCTACGCGGTACCCAGAATGCTGGCGAAAGCCGGGCTTACCCTGCAGGATTTCGACTTCTACGAAATCCATGAGGCCTTCGCTGCCCAGGTGCTTTCAACCCTCAAGGCCTGGGAGGATCCGGCTTTTTGCAAGGACAGGCTGGGCCTGGCCAAAGCCCTCGGCAGCATCGACCGCAAAAAGATGAATATCAAAGGCAGCAGCCTGGCCACCGGCCACCCGTTCGCCGCCACCGGCGGCCGTATCCTGGCCACGCTGGCCAAGATCCTGGAACAAAACGGCAGTGGTCGCGGTCTGATTTCCATATGCGCCGCCGGAGGGCAGGGGGTAACCGCCATCGTCGAACGGTAAGTTTCCGGAAAACCGGAAAATTTCATAAAAGTCCTTTGACAGAACCTGCCCAGATCCCTATCATGCGCGGCACGTTGATGCGGGGTAGAGCAGTCTGGTAGCTCGTCGGGCTCCCAATCCCAAGAAAGCCGGAGGGAGATCAAGGACCTCCGGGTTCTGAGGCCGACCATGCAGGCGCCTCGGAAGTTGAAGTGAAAAACCAGTTTGATGCGGGGTAGAGCAGTCTGGTAGCTCGTCGGGCTCCCAATCCCAGGAAAGCCGGAGGGAGATCAGCGACCTCCGGGTTCTGAGGCCGACCATGCAGGCGCCTCAGGAGTTGAAGTGAAAAACAAGTTTTAATGCGGGGTAGAGCAGTCTGGTAGCTCGTCGGGCTCATAACCCGGAGGTCGTTGGTTCGAATCCAGCCCCCGCTACCACTATTGAAAAAAGCCAGTCGGGAACGACTGGCTTTTTGCTTTCTGGCAATTGCCGCAGATTCCGACTGATCCTCTGCTCCGATCCTTTACTCCGGGCTCAGCCGAGACGATCCCTTGATTCTTGCTTGCATGAAGATCATCTTTCTCGGGGCATTACT
>NZ_DATFKH010000102.1:0-3426 GCF_035268745.1 Marinobacter sp. | reverse complement strand
GAATATCGGCCTGAAGGGACTGAGGGTTGGCGAATGGCGGGATCTGACCGGACCCGAACTGGATACCCTGTTTGGAATGATCCGGGGTTCAAGTTCCGAGGCAGCGCCGGGCAAGGTCAGTGAAACCCGCAAACCGAAACCTGCGCCGGGTTCCCGGAATGGCCCCCGCAATGGTGCCCGCGATAAACCCGGAAAACGGCAGGGTTCCGGTCCAGGGCCGGGAAAGAAACCCGGCAAGTCCGGCAAATCGGGCAAACCGTCCAAACCACGCCAGCGCAGCGTCAAGCGCTGACTGTTCCGGAATCGAGGCCGTCTAACCATGTCTTTTGACACCGTTGAGCACAATCGCCGTCGCCAGAACTTTGAAGGAGTGTCCTCGGTCTGGCTGTTCGGCTACGGCTCACTGATTTACAAAGTGGATTTTCCCTACCTGGAGAAGCGGCCGGCGACCATCACCGGATGGGAGCGCCGGTTCTGGCAGGGTTCCCATGACCATCGGGGCACGCCCGAATCCCCGGGCCGGGTGGTTACCCTGATTGAAAGCCCCCGTGCCAGCTGCATGGGAATGGCCTACAGGGTACCGCCGGATGTATTCGAGCATCTGGATGTGCGTGAAAAGAATGGCTACCTGCGTTTTGCCACGCCCATGACCTTTGCTGATGGCACGGTTGAGGAGGGTCTGGTGTATATCGCCACCACAGATAACGCCGCGTTTCTCGGCCCGGCGCCCGCGGCGGATATTGCCCTCCAGATAGCCCGTTCGGCAGGGCCCAGCGGCCCGAACCGGGACTATCTGCTGAATCTTGCAGCGGCGTTAAGAGCTCTTGGTGATCAGGATCCCCACGTCTTCGAGATTGAAAAACACCTGGGCTAGTGTCAGGTTTGGTTAATTGCTGACCTGCCGGGCCCGAGCGGCAAGCAGCAGGCCACCAAATCTGACCCTGAAAAGCTCAGAATCTTTTTTGCAGTTAGTATGATCATTCTAATTTTTGAGCATATTGTGCACGCGTTGATTCAGAGATCGGCCACAAAAAGTGAGCCGAACGATGCAGATTTCAATTTCGTAAACATGCATTAAAACCTTTAAGGAAAGAACCATGGGTAAGCTTAAAACATATCAGGAACAGCTTCAGGAAATCGTAGAGAACGGTATCAACGCAGCTGAAGAGCAGCAGAAGAAGCTGGCTTCCAAGCCGTTCGAATACGCCGAGAAGTTTGAAAATGATGTTCGTGAGTACAGCGTTACAACTCTTCGCAACCAATACTACGGCTACAGCGAGAGCCTGTTCGAGCAACTGCGCGCACTGAACACCCGTTTCGGTAGCTTCGCTGCTGATCTGGTTGCCAAGCTCGAGAAAGAAGTTGCTGAAGGCGCTGACGAAGTTTCTGACGTTGCCGACGCTGTTAAAGAGTCTGCAGAAGATCAGAAGCCAGCAGCCAAGAAGCCGGCCGCTGACCAGACGACTACAACTGCCTCTGCCTGATAAGGCCGGGTTCGGTTGTCGAGAGGCCGCCTTTGTGCGGCCTTTTTTGTTTGCCCGGCGAAGCCGGCAAACCCGTCCGCCTGAGAGAAGGCGGAGTCACCCCGACTGAGGGGAAGACAATCCGACTGGCAAGGGCGTTGCTGGCCAACGGCAGGGTCTGAAGGAAGCCATAGGAAGTTAACGGTACACAACGCAAGTAAACCTGCTTCGGCAGTACAGGTGGGTCAGCGTGCAAAATAGCGCGACGCCCGGTACTCAGTCAGACCTGTGCTGTGTTTGAGGGTGGCATCGTTAACAGGGAGCCGGTGCAGTAACCGGGGAAGCCTGACACCGAATCCGGCGAAGCCGGAGGCTGTGGCGCAAGGTGAAAGCCAAGGCCACAGTAGGTGCGAGGTGGCAGATGAAGCCGTAGTAGTGACGAAGTTCCGGCCTGTGGCAGTTTTTTTTGCTTCTGCAAAAACTGCATTTACACCATCCATGGCGCTCAAGCCTGGTAACAGTGTGGAGGATAAAACCGGAACGACCGCTGGCGGAGGTTCAGCGGACCGGGCAAGGCCAAAAGCCCTGGTCGGATGCGAAGGGCGGAAGTCATTAATGAGCATGACGGACGACGAGTGAGAGGTGGACGCTGCGTTCACAAGTTGCCCGACGGGGCAGGGACGTGTATCGAGGTGCTGCGGGAACGCAGTGGCTTCGGTGCTCTCCGAACGCGGGAATAGAACGACACCGTGGCGGCAGATTGCCAGAGCGCTAGTACCCGAACGGGTCGTTTGAAACAGACCGGCAGCCAGACCAACCCTCGAAGCCGTCATCACAGAGATGAGCAGGCATGAGGAAATACTACAGTCTGTATGGGCACCTGCTGTCAAAGCAGCGTCTGTATGAAGCGTTCAGACACGTCAAGCGCAACAAGGGTGCGGCCGGAATTGATGGGCAGAGCCTGAGTGCGTTTGAGGCGAATCTGGAGGTGGAGCTGTCGTGTCTGTTACTTGAACTGAAGGAAAAGTGCTATCGGGCGCAGCCGGTCAGACGTGTTGCCATAGCCAAGGATGACGGCGGTGAGCGTTTACTGGGTATTCCGACGGTTCGGGACCGGGTTGTGCAACAGGCGCTGCGCAGCATCATAGAGCCGATCTTCGAGCCGGACTTCCACCCGTCGAGCTACGGGTATCGTCCGGGACACAGTGGTCACCACGCCATTGGCAAGGCGGAGTTGTTCATCCGCCGGTACCGGCGTGAATGGGTTGTGGACATGGACCTGTCGAAATGCTTCGACACGTTGAACCACGACCTGATCATTCGCCAATTCCGCCAACGGATCACGGACGGCAGCGTCCTGTCACTGCTGCGCCAGTTCCTGGAAAGCGGCGTGATGGTGGGATACCACCTCGAAGAGACGGAGCTGGGAAGCCCGCAGGGCGGCGTGATCAGTCCGCTGATTGCGAACGTCTACCTGGACGCCTTCGACCAGTTCATGAAAGCGCGGGGTCACCGCATCGTCCGCTATGCGGACGACATTCTGATCCTGAGTGGCTCACGAGCGGGTGCGGAGAATGCGTTAAGGGTTGCCCGGCACTATCTGGAAGATGAGCTGAAGCTGACGGTCAACGCCACCAAGACCCATATTGCCCACAGCGGTGAAGGGGTGAAATTCCTGGGTGTAGTGATCTATGCGAAGTACACCCGCATTCAGGACAGGAAGGTGGTCAGGCTCAAGCAGAAGCTCAGGACGTTGACGAAGCGGAACCATGGATCGGGACTGGCGGCGATCATCCGCGAGCTTAACCCCGTTCTGAGAGGCTTTGCCAACTACTTCCGGGTGGCGAACTGCGCGCGGGTATTGAAACAGGTGATGAGTTGGTTAAGGCGGCGCCTTCGCTGCATCCAGCTCAAACAGTGGAAGACGCCCGGTCGGCTGCATCGGCGACTGAAACAGCTGGGT
>NZ_DATFKH010000101.1:0-6067 GCF_035268745.1 Marinobacter sp. | reverse complement strand
GTTGTTGCTGTGAACGTAACCGCCGACCACCGGGCCCTCTACCCGAACGATCCGGCGCACGGTGACGTTCTCGCCAATCTTCTGAACCAGTGCCTCACGCTTGCTTTCCAGTTCGCCTGCCATGAGGGATTCAACGTCAGTCACCCCCTTGTCAAAAGCGACGTCCAGCAATTCATTGGCAAAGTTCATGAAGTTGTCGTCACGGGCAACAAAGTCGGTTTCCGAGTTCACTTCCAGAATGTAGGCGACGGTATTGTCCTCCGACACCCGGATCAGTGAAACACCTTCAGCCGCCGTGCGGCCTGCCTTCTTGGCAGCCTTGAGGCCGGAGGACTTGCGCAGCTCTTCGATTGCTGCATCAACACTTCCATCAGCCTCGACCAGTGCTTTTTTGCACTCCATCATGCCAAGGCCGGTACGATCACGCAGTTCTTTGACCATTGCAGCAGTAATTGCAGCCATGTTCATTCCTCTTAACTGTTACGAATTCCAATAGGACGATTACTCGGCTGCCGGGGCAGCACCTTCGGCACTTTCGCTGACTTCGACAAATTCGTCAGCGCCGCCGGCAGTCTGGGACGCCTCGATACAGGTGTCGGCAATCGCCTGAACGTAAATCTGGATAGCGCGGATAGCGTCGTCATTACCCGGGATCACGTAATCAACGCCATCCGGGTCGCTGTTGGTATCAACCACACCAATGACCGGGATACCCAGCTTGTTGGCTTCCTTGATAGCAATCCGCTCGTGATCGACGTCGATAACGAACATGGCGTCCGGCAGGCCACCCATATCCTTGATACCACCGATTGAACGCTCAAGGCGGTCCATCTCGCGGCTGCGATCAAGGGCTTCTTTCTTGGTCAGCTTGTCAAAGGTGCCGTCCTGACTCTGGGCTTCCAGGTCACGGTAGCGACGGATCGACTGACGGATGGTTTTGTAGTTGGTCAGCATGCCGCCGAGCCAGCGATGGTTCACGTAAGGCTGGTTGGCACGCAGTGCTTCTTCCTTGATGATCTTGGCGGCAGCGCGCTTGGTGCCGACGAACAGGATCTTGTTCTTGCTGTTGGCGAGATTCTGCACGAAGTTCAGTGCCTCGTTCATCGCCGGGACAGTCTGTTCAAGGTTGATGATGTGAATCTTGTTACGGGCGCCGAAGATGAACTTCGACATTTTGGGGTTCCAGTAGCGTGTCTGGTGACCAAAGTGAGCGCCTGCCTTCAGCAGGTCACGCATGTTTACCTGAGCCATGATAATTACCTTGTTTAGCTTCGGGTTAGTCCTCCACACGTCCGATTGCCCCAACCAGGCTTCTTCAGACAGAAGCAGGCACCCTGGGACAACGTGCTGACGTGTGTGCGAATTTGCCGGAATTGATTCCAGCGGGCGCGTTTATACCACAAACTGGCCGCCGGATTCCATTAATTTCTCTGCCCGAACGTCCGTTTGAACGGCCCTTCCTTGTACCCTGCCGCACTCCCCCCTAAAATAGCTGTCTGGTTTGAATCAACGGGAAACCCAATGACGGTAACGATCAAGACTCCGGACGAAATCGAAAAGATGCGGGTGGCCGGCAAGCTGGCGGCGGACGTACTGGAAATGATTGGTGAACACGTGCGGGCGGGCGTCAGTACCGAGGAGCTTGACACCATCTGCCACGATTACATCGTCAACGAGCAGCACTGCATTCCTGCGCCTCTCAACTATAAGGGGTTCCCCAAATCCGTCTGCACCTCGGTGAATCATGTGGTCTGTCACGGCATTCCGTCCGATAAAAAGGTTCTCAAGGACGGCGATATCATGAATATCGACGTAACGGTTATCAAAGACGGCTTCCACGGTGATACCAGCAAGATGTTCATTGTCGGCAAACCCAAACCCGGATCCGAGCGCCTGATCCAGATCACCCGGGAATGCCTGTATAAAGGTATAGAGCTGGTCAGACCCGGCGCCCGTCTGGGGGACATCGGCCACGTTATCCAGGAACACGCCGAGAAACACCGCTATTCGGTGGTCCGGGAGTATTGCGGGCACGGCATCGGGCGGGTGTTTCACGAGGACCCCCAGGTGATGCACTACGGTAAACCCGGTGCTGGCATGGAACTGGAAGAAGGCATGACGTTCACAATCGAGCCGATGATCAATCAGGGCAAGTATCACACCAAGCTGTTACCCGACGGCTGGACCGTTGTTACCAAGGATCACAAACTCTCCGCCCAGTGGGAGCACACGATTCTGGTGACCGCCGATGGTCATGAAGTGCTGACCCGTCGTCCGGATGAGACGTTCTAGGTGGAAACCATCCAGCTTGAAACCAGAGTCAGTCAGGACCGCTCGCCAGTGGTAGCGGCACGTGAACTGCTGGAAGCAGATTACCGGGCGGACGCAGAGGCATTCCAGCAGCGGTCCCGGGAGGGCGCCGAAGTCGATGTGCGCGCTCTGGTGCGGTCGCGCTCTCACACCGTCGACCGGGTGCTCGCGCTGATCTGGAACCGCTATACCTTCGCCCGGTCCCCGGACATCTCGCTGATTGCGGTCGGGGGCTACGGCCGGGGTGAGCTTCATCCCCATTCCGATATTGACCTGCTGATTCTCACCCGCAATGGCATTGATGAATCCTGGCAGGAGGATCTCGGCGCCTTCGTGACACTGTTATGGGATCTGAAGCTCGACATTGGCCACAGTGTCCGCAGCATTGAAGAAAGCGTTGCCGCGGCCCGCAACGACGTCACCATCCTCACCAACCTGCTGGAAACCCGCACCGTTGCCGGGCCGGATGACCTGCGCGCAGAACTCAGCAGGAAGGTTTATTCGGACGAAGTCAGCAGTGATATTGATTATTTTGTCGCCAAGCGGGAAGAACAGAAAAAACGCCATGGCAAATACGGTGATACCGAATACAACCTGGAGCCGAATGTCAAAGGCTCGCCAGGGGCGCTCAGGGACATACAGACCATCGGCTGGATCACCAAGCGACACTTTGGCGTGCAGAACATAGCCGAGCTGATCCGCTTCAATGTCATCACTGAAGAGGAACACCAGATCCTGCTGAAGTGCGAGACTTTTCTCTGGCAAGTCCGGTATGGCCTGCAACTGATTGCCGACCGCAATGAAAACCGGCTGCTGTTCGACCATCAGAGAGCGCTGGCAAAAATGCTCGGGTACCGGGATCAGGGCAAGCGCCTGGGCGTCGAATTGATGATGCAGGCCTATTATCGAACGGTACTGGCGCTGGCAGAGCTCACGGATGTGATTCTCCAGTATTACGATGAGGCCATTATCGGTGCCGGTAACGACGACGACGTCGTGCCCCTGAACAAGCGCTTCCAGATCCGCAATTTTTACCTGGAAGCCGTCAACAACCAGGTATTCGCCTACTCGCCCTACGCCATCATGGAAATTTTCGTATTGATGGCCCAGCACCCTGAGGTCAAGGGTATCCGGGCAACGACCATCCGCTCCCTGCGGGCACACCGCCACCTGATTGACGACGCTTTCCGTTCTGACCTTGCCGTCACCTCACTGTTCATGGAGCTGCTGAGAACACCGCACAACCTTGATCAGACCCTCTCGGCGATGAAAAAGTACAATGTGCTGGGGCGCTACCTTCCGGAGTTCGGGCAGATCATTGGTCAGATGCAGTACGACCTGTTCCATATCTATACCGTGGACACTCACACCCTGCGGGTGATCCGCAACATGATCCAGCTCGACAGCGTCGAACGTCGTCATGACTACCCTCTGGCGTCACGGCTGATCCATCATCTGCCGAAACTGGAAACACTCTACATCGCCGGTCTCTTCCATGACGTTGCCAAAGGCCGGGGCGGTGACCATTCCGAGCTTGGCGCCGTCGATGCAGAGGCCTTCTGCCAGCGCCATCATCTCAGCGACCGGGATACCCAGCTTGCATCCTGGCTGGTGGAAAACCATCTGCTGATGTCCATCACCGCCCAGCGCAGGGACATCTCGGACCCGGACATCATCTTCGCGTTTGCCGAGGCGGTCCCCAGCCAGGTGCATCTGGATTACCTCTACGTGCTGACGGTGTGCGATATCAGCGCCACCAATCCGAAACTCTGGAATACCTGGCGGGCATCGCTCCTGCGCCAGCTTTATATCGAGGCCAAACGGGCGCTGCGGCGCAATTCCCAGACCCCGGTGGACCGGCATGAATGGATCCGCGCGACCCAGGCCGAAGCCCGGGAGATCCTGTACGCCCAGAATATGACCGACGAGCAGATTGACCGGGTATGGGAAACCATGGACGAGGACTACTTCCTCCAGGACTCCACCGTGGATATCGCCTGGCAGACCGCCGCCATTATCCGCCACGGCGACGACCCCAATCCGCTGGTCATGATTCGTGACACCCGCGGCGGGCCAACGGATGGCTACTCCCAGATCATCATCTACATGAACGATCGCATTGACCTGTTTGCAGCCACCACGGCGGTGCTGGAGCAGCTCAACCTGAACATCGTGGATGCCCGGATCAGCTCGGGCAATGGCCCCCGCTCGGTCAGTTCCTACATTGTGCTGGATGAGAAACACAAGCCCCTGGGCGTTGATCCCGCGCGCAAGGAGCGGGTGCACCGACGGTTGATTGAGGAACTGGACGATCCCGCCGATTACCCGGATATCATCCACCGCCGCATACCGCGCCAGCTCAAGCATTTTGCGTTTCCTAGCGAGGTAACGCTATACAACGATACCGTCAATCAGCGCACAATCATGGAAGTGATCACCCCGGACCGCCCGGGCCTGCTGGCAAGGGTGGGACAGACCCTGCTGGAACATCGGGTCCGGCTGACCAACGCCAAAATTGCGACTCTGGGGGAACGGGTCGAGGACGTGTTTTTCGTCACTGATGAACATGGCGATCCGATCCATGATTCCGAAGCCTGCCACTCACTGCAGCAGGACCTGTGCAAAATGCTGGACGAAATTTCATGAATCCCGATCTGGACCGGTTGCACCCCTACCCGTTCGAGAAACTGGCGAAACTGAAAGCCGGCATTCAGGCACCGGAGCACCTCAGTTCCATTTCCCTGGGCATCGGCGAACCCAAACACCCCTCACCTGGCTTCGTGAAGCAGGTGATTGCCGACAACCTCGACAGGCTGGCCAATTATCCCGGCACCAAAGGCACTGACGAACTGCGCCAGACCATTGCCGGCTGGGCCACGCGGCGTTTTAACCTCGAGCCCGGGTCGCTCACCGCCGAACACAACATTCTGCCGGTGAACGGAACCCGCGAGGGCATCTTCTCGCTGGTGCAGGCGGTCATCGACAACAGCCGGCCGGCACTGGTGGTGAGCCCCAATCCGTTCTATCAGGTCTATGAAGGTGCTGCATTGCTGGCGGGGGCAACGCCACACTATCTGGCCTGCAGCGCCGAGCGGGATTTTATTCCGGATTTTGACCAGGTTCCGGCTGCGGTATGGGAAAAGTGTCAGTTGCTGTTTCTGTGCTCGCCCGGCAACCCCAGTGGTTCTGTCATCGCCAGGGAGACCCTGACCAGAGTCATCGAACTTGCGGACAGATACGATTTCGTGGTGGCCTCCGACGAATGCTATTCCGAACTCTATCCGGATGAAGACAGGCCACCGGAGGGTCTGCTGCAGACCTGCGCCGCCATCGGCCGCAATGATTATGCCCGGTGCGTGGTGTTCCACAGTCTGTCCAAGCGCAGCAACCTGCCCGGTCTGCGCTCCGGGTTTGTCGCCGGCGATGCCGATGTCCTGGCGGGCTTCCTGAAATACCGGACCTACCATGGCTGTGCCATGCCCCTGCATAATCAGCTTGCCAGCATCGTGGCCTGGGAGGACGAAGCCCATGTGCGGGAAAACCGGGCCGCCTACCGCGCGAAGTTTGCAGCTGTGGTACCGGTGCTGCGTGAGGCCATGAAGGTTGATTTTCCCGACGCCGGTTTCTATCTCTGGCCGGAAACCCCCTTCGATGACGAAACCTTTGCCCGCGAACTTTCAGCCCAGCAGAATGTGCATGTGCTGCCCGGCCGTTATCTGTCACGCACAGTCGATGGCCACAACCCCGGCGAAAACCG
>NZ_DATFKH010000100.1:0-1701 GCF_035268745.1 Marinobacter sp. | reverse complement strand
GCTTCAACGACGTTGCCGAGGTCAATCACCTGGGTTTCCACGGATTCATCGGCCGGTTTGCGGATATGGTCCACCAGCCTGGACATCTTGCGGACAGCGTGATCGGTGGTCTGGATCATGTCGTCAATGAATTCGGGTTTGTCGCGGTGGCGCGGCGCGTTTTTTACCAGCAGCGAAAGCTGGGCGATCAGGGTTTTCAGGTCGTGAACCATGAATGCGGAGGCTTTGCTGACGGCCTCGAACTGCATCGCCCGGGACAGCCTGTTCTGGGCATCTGCCTGCGCCAGCAGGTTGCAGGTCTGGCGCGCGACCACTTTGGCCAGGTCGAAGTTTTCCCAGTTCAGTTCCACCCGGGCATAGGGGTTGCCGACCACGGCGATGCCGTAAAGGTCGTTACCCAGGTAGAGCGGCACCAGCAGCCAGACGCCGCTCATCCGGGAGATGGCGTCGGGGATTTCCAGCAGGTTATAGCGCACCGGGTCCGCATGATATTCGTGCAGGTCAATAATCCACTCCCGCTCGCCGAAGAACCGGACCAGTTCCGAGTTGGCGTCGATGATGGTGTATCTTGGCGGGGCCAGGTTGACCGCGCTTTTGAGTACGAAGTCACCCCGTTCATCCTTGATCCAGAGTGCCCCGGAGTTGCTTTCCACCAGGCCGGACAGAATCCGGATCACCCGCTCGGACAGTGGGGGACTGTCGCTGAGGTTGGCCAGTTCCCGGGTCATTTTGAGCCATTCGTCGCGGTAGTCGTATTTGTAGTCAAAGAAGTTCTGGCCGATGAAGACCATCAGCCGCGCCCGGATCCGGCGCGATGTGGCCAGTGCTGCCAGGAAGATCAGTGCGGTCGCCAGGAACAGCACCCGCAGCGCTTCACCCCAGTTGCCCCCCATCATCTGGACGTAATAGCCGCCGATCGCCAGAAACAACAGGTAGCCGCCGGCGAGGATCAGGGCGCCGACATGGAAGACCGCTGACCGTGACAGCTGGAATTCCACCGGCTGTTTGCGGGTGTTGATCACGTTTATGGCAAACAGGGGCACGATGATGGCGTTGATCAGGCCCCGGGCGTCCCAGAATGAGTCGGCGACCTGTCCGAACAGCAGGGCGTCGGCGTACATGAAAAAGTCGTAGGCGAACAGGCTGGCAACGCCAATGCAGACATATTTCATGCTGGAGCGGCCGAAGGTGACGGCGTTGCGCCAGATCTGTTCGGCCAGGGACAGCCCCAGCAGGGCCAGGGCAATCTGCCCGACTATCTTGGTTTTTCCGGCCAGTATGCTGATTTCCAGAAAGTATTCCAGAGCACCGGAGCCAGCCAGCGCAACGATCAGCAGCATGGTTGCCGCGGCCATGATGCGCCGGAGCCCGCCCTTGATGTTGGCGGTCCGGAAAGCGTCGCGCAGCAGGGCGAACAGCACTGTTACCCAGGCTGCGTCCCGCAGCAGCTCCAGTAAATAACGCACGAAAAAGTCGGGCTCGTTCCACAGTGTCTGGGTAACCAGAGACCCGGCCCAGATGGCGGAAACAATGGCTGCCAGAAAGATGGAACGGTCAATATCCCGGCGCAGATACCTTGTGCCCACGAGCACCGCCAGTAACAGGTAGGCGACGGCGGCGGTGGCGTAGCTGATCAGGCTTAAATCGTTGAACATGGATCGCGTCCTGCGTGCGGGTCCGGGTCAGACCAGCTGTTTGTTA
>NZ_DATFKH010000099.1:0-3684 GCF_035268745.1 Marinobacter sp. | reverse complement strand
AGTTCTGATCTTCTTTGGACGTTTTTCATCTTATGAGCGAAGTTGTCTCACATGGCCGCTGCAAGCCGCAATCGCGAAAGCCGAGAAAAAACAATGTTAACAGACGTCAAGGCTGCCCCTGAAGCCGGCACCATAAATGTTCTCATAGCAGATGATCACCAGTTGCTGCTTGATGCCATGGTGCGGCCGCTCGAAAACTGCGGCTTCGCTGTTCACCTGTCCAACAGTTACAGCTCGGCGTGCGAGCGGATCAAGGAGGAGGGATCCTTCGATGTTGTCCTCCTGGACCTGAACATGCCTGGCATGGACGGTTTGGCGACGATCAAATCCATCGTCACCGAGAACCACGGTGGGTCCGTGGTTCTGTTTTCCGGCTCGGTCTCGACCGTGGTGATCATGCGGGCGCTCGAAGAAGGGGCGCGGGGGTTCATCCCGAAATCCGTCTCGCTCAAGTCTCTGGAGAATGCCATACGACTGGTCGCCTCCGGCGAACAATTCGTGCCTTACAGTTTTTTCGCCAACACCCAGGACGCCTCTGCTTGGCACGCGCCTGAAAATGGCGGAACGTCAAAGCTGAACGAGCGGGAACTCAAGGTCTTGTACGGGGCTTCGATAGGGCAGTCCAACAAGGAAATCGCCCATGATCTGTCGATGTCTGAAGTGACGGTCAAGATGCATATGAGGTCCATATGCAGCAAGCTGGGCGCCAAGAACCGCACTCAGGCCGCGATGTTTGCACAGCAAAAGCAGATCATCTGAGCGGCACAGCCCCGCAGGCGGGCGCGATATCGAAGATCGGCCCCAGACACAGTCAGACCCACGCTGATCCGGCAAGGTCCGGTTGAAAGCACGTCTGGAACCGGCGTGGCAACTATTTCGTTCCCATAATATCAAAAGATACGATTATTTCAGGCGCAAAGATGACTATCTTATTTCCAAGGAAGGATAGTCAATGACTCAATATACCTCTAAAATTGAAGACTTCCTCGAGATTGGTCAGCCGCTCGAAGCGGGCGAAAGCGAAGTGGGCAGATCACCGTCGCTTCTTGTTCCATATCTGCTCATGGGTTTCATACCTCTTGGTGTGATTTTCTGGATTTACCTACTGAAGAGTTTGCTGTCATGGATTTTCTGAGCAGCGATTACGCGCTTGTTGCAGGTGCGAAAAGCAACGCAAATCATTTGAACCCGGTTGGCAAGCGCAGCGGGTCCTGGAAAGACAGCATAATGTCCCTGTTCAAAGGCGAGCTGGGCAAAAGCAAGACGACCCAGAGGCCGCACACCTCCAGGTTTCAGAAAGAATGGGCGTCTGAATATCCGGTATCCTACGGATTTGACGGAGGTGACTGTCCTGACGCGGAGTGGGGACGGGCAAAGTTGCAAGACATCTCGGATCTTGAAGCGCGTCTTTGGTCAGAAGCCGATCACAGAATGTCGCCAGTTTCCATTTGTGGCCGGACCTGCATTATGGGTTTTGCCGCGTCTGACAGTGCGGCCCTGATTGATTATCTTGAAGGCGCCGAACTTTCACCGAACGCATTCTCTGCCAGCGCAGATGATATCCAAGATATCGCCACCACTCACGAAACGATTTCCATGCTGGTCGTAAATGGCGATGCCTTTGGCGATGTGTCTTGTGCGGTAGATGCGCTCAAGAACCTCCGTGAAATCCGGCCATCCATGGCGGTGGTTCTGGTCTCTTCCAAGGTCTCGGGCGACGATCTGAGCGCGGATCGCAAAGCGATATGTGATGCCACATTGCGCGCGCCGATGACGATGGCCCGCCTGAGCGCAGCGATCGACACCATTGCCGAGACCAAGACGGACTGCGCGGCCCAGGTGCCGGAAATCGCCCCTCATGTCGGTAGAAATTCCCTGACGCTCCGCCATGATATGAGACATCAGTTCGGCTGATCAGTTGGTCTGTTTCCAGGCCAGAATTGATACGCCCCAGCGCCGTAAGCGTCCCTGACTGTCACATCCATGTAGTATTGAAGAGAGAAGGGGTGACCCGGATATTCGTCACCTGCGCCTGAAATTTGGGCCGATCAGCCAATAGGCCGCCTTTGACCTCTCCGCGCAAACGAATGTCGGACGACCCATGATTGGCGCCCGACATTCAGGTCGGTCAACTCAATTCCATGTCGTATTCGTTGACGCCCGTGTCATTCGAGGGAACGAAGCTGGCGATGATCCTCTCGATGGTCTGCCGATCACTTTCCGACAGTTTTCTCAACTTCCTCAGGAAGGTCAGGTCTTCCTGGCGCTGAGACGGTTCTTCTTGCTCGTCATCAAGCAGAAACTCCGGAGCCTGGTCAAAATGATTGGCAATCTTGAGCAAAAGATCGGCTGACGGCCGGGCGTGTGTCTTGTTCTCCAGCTGCCACATATATGCTTTCGACGTCCCGATGACGCCTGCCAATTCTTCCAGCGTCATATTATGATGGAGCCGCAAACTTTTCAGTTTCTCGCCAAATTTTTTTGCCATTGCTTTGATCCTTGCTTGCACCATTGATGCCGGCTGAGTCAGCCTGAGCTTGTTGGCTAGTTATGGCTATATTTTAATATATGCTTGAAAAGATCACAAAGGAGCAATGGATTGCCTTATGGGGCGAAGGATAGCCGTATGGTAACTATGGATAGATAGGCTCTTTCCACAGCAATGACGCCACTGGCCAGGTGTTAGGACCGAAATGGTCATGCCGTCCCTGGGCCAATGTGCATCTTTGCGACAGGCACGCCTCAGATAATTTCAGGTAATCAAACAAAAAAACTACGCCAATAACTTGGCGTAGTCAGTATTAGCAGGGTAACGGACCGAGCTGTCATCCGTCAGTAAAAACAAGTTGATACACCTACCCAGCTTGTCAGGGTGAAATATCAGTACCCGCCCCTTCAAGGAGAGGCAAATGACCTTATGATAAAAAACAATCTCTTCCTGCACTCACCTATTAATCCGCTGATTTCGCTGTCTTGACCATGGTATTTCCTATATTATTCATGGTGTTGGTTTTTGGGTGGGGCGTGTTTCATGGCTCACCCAGAGGGTGCGGGCTTGCAGCGGGCAGAACGGGTGGATTCTGACCCTCCTGTTCGGTTGGACTTCAAAGGCGCTTAGTTCGGAGGACGGTCTTCTGGTGATGCGCGACTTGGATGACGCGCTCGGGCTGTCCGATCTGGCGGTGGCGGCTCTGCGAGAGAGCCGAGCAGCATATCAAGGAGGGCAATACGCCTTTCACCGGACACGGCAGTCGTGGTCATCAGGAGCGTCAAACGCTTGCTTTGCAGGCTGCGTCGGCCGATTTCGACGTCAAACGGATACCCACATGCGGAATGTCGGTTCATGCGATAGATGGAGACAATCAAATGGATGATAAATTAGAAGCTGCAGATTCGATTTTTTGGACAATCGCAAAAGCCATTGGAGATGAGGTCGGCTATGGTGCCCCAATAGTTCTGCTGCATCTTTACAATGATATTTCGAACGAAGTTTGTGGCTTTGACCCCAGTTCTCCCCCTAACCCTTTGTTTTTGTCGCATGGTTTTGACGATACCAACTCGCCGCGAACGGCCCGGTACATGATGACGCGCACTTATAAAAATATTGGGGGGAAAACGTTTGGAGCGGCAGGAACGCTGGCGTCGCAATTCACTCAAGTCGATGCATCCGGTATTTTGATGCAC
>NZ_DATFKH010000098.1:0-19635 GCF_035268745.1 Marinobacter sp. | reverse complement strand
GGCGCCGAGGATGGTCAGTATCTGGTGGCTGAACCGGCCTACCGCGCGGCCAATCAGTTTTTTACCAGCGTTTCCGAGCTCAGGTTGATTGAGGGCATGACGGAGGAAGCCTATCGTGCCTTGTTGCCTCATGTGACTGCTGTGCCGGTGTCGGGGGCCGGCATAAATGTGAATACAGCGACCGCCGAGGTTATTGCTTCCCTGCATAATGAACTTACACTGGCGCAGGCCAGTGCGGTGGTTGAGAAAAGAACCGAGGAACCGTTCAGTACCGTGCAGGATTTCCTGGCGCTTCCGGAATTTGCAGGCCTGGGCCTGAAGGCGAGCGGCCTGGGAGTCAATACCCGGTTTTTTGAAGTAATATCGCGAATTACCTACGATAACCGGGTGGTGAATCTTGTCAGCGCTGTCTACCGTGGTCCCGAGGGCGAGGTCCAGACCCTGGCCAGGGATACAGGTCAGAAAAACCGAATCACCAAGGAACCGGTCAGCGTTCCGGAATAGGATCAAAGGCAGAGTTTCAGTATGTCATATCGTCTTTACGTCAGGCCTTTACCGCCCTTTCCCGGGTCGGATTCGGAACCGGCTGCCCAGCTCTATAACTGGGTGCTGCTGGATGCCAGCGGCGACAGTCAGGCTCATGGTGGTGGCGACACTCAGGACATGATCGAACAGACACTCGCCCGCAATGATCTTGACGGCGTGCGGCTGATCGGTCTGATTCCGGCGGAGGAAGCCCTGTTCTGTCTGGCCGACATCCCGGCAAAGCAGTCCCGCTTTATCCAGCAGGCATTGCCCTATGCGGTGGAAGAGCAGATTGCGCAGGATATAGACTCTGTCCATCTGGCGATCGGTCAACACTCGGACCGGGGTTACCGGGTTGCCGCCATTGATCACCGGCAGATGGGCAGCTGGGTCAGCCTGTTCAGCGATTGGCATCACGTCCGGCTGGAAGCCATCTATCCTGATGCCGCGCTGCTTCCAGTAACCGAGGGCGGATGGTCAATCTGCATTGAGGGCGACAAAGTGATGCTGGCCAGCGATCAGGGCGAATGGCTGGGTGTTCAGTCCCGCAATCTGGCCATGTTTGCCCAGACGCTTGCGGCGCCGCCGTCGGAAGATGTGGTGGCAGAGGTTCCCGTTACGCTGTTTGCAACCGCTTCCGAATTCGAACTTCTGCAGGCGGATATCGGAGCCATCAAGAGTTCGTCCCGGCTGAAGGTAAAAGAGCAGACTCTGGATCTGATGCCACTGGACCTGATGGCTCATGCCCACCACCATCATTTGTGTCAGCCCATTAACCTGTGCCAGGGACCGTATTCCCTCCGCAATGAAAAATCCGGGCTGCTGGGTGCCTGGAAGCCACTTATAGCGGTGGCCAGTGTCTGGTTTGTCATTCAGGTTGCATTGGAAATTGGCTTTGGCTACTACCACGAGCAGAGGGCAGATCAGGTCCGGGCCCAGGCAATGCAGATTTACCGCAACGCCTTCCCCAACGACAGCCGGACCCATGCCGGAAACGTTCGCCGGGTTGTTCAGGGGCAACTCAACCAACTTCAGGCGGGGGGTACCGATGCCGGGTTCATTGCCCTGATGAAATACACCGGCAGCGAATATTCGAAGCTCTCCGGGGCCGATTCCATCGTATTGAACTCGGTGAACTACAGCCAGAACCGGGGCGAACTGGTGGTCGATGTCAGGGCCGACAGTTATAGCAAACTGAGTGCACTGCGCAACGGGCTCGCGGGCAGGGGACTGGAAGCACAAATCGGCTCGGTTGTGAATGAGTCCAGCGGCGCTCGTGGCCGTTTGACCGTGTCAGGGGGGTGACCATGATCAACTTTCTCAAGGCATTTCCCGCCGTGGGCAGGCTGACTGCCCGATACGACCAGTTGCCCCGGCGTGATCAGCAGGCCCTGATGGTTCTGGGCATCGCGGTTATTCTCGGCCTGCTGTATTTTGCGATCTGGAGACCGGCGGTGTCTTATCACGACAGGGCCCTTGACAGTCGGGAAAACGCTATGGAATTGCTGGCCTGGATGGAGGCAAACCGTGCCTCCATTCAAAGGCTTTCCGGCGGGAGTTCGGCCCGGTCATCTGCCAGTGTTAACCGACCGGCAGACGGGCGCGCCCTGATGGCACTGGTTACCCGGACTGCGGGGGAGGCGGGACTGACTCTGCAGCGCTTTGAGCCGAGTGGCGATGACGCCATTCGGGTTTGGCTGGAAAAAGTGCCCTTTGGTCAGGTCGCAAGCTGGCTGGAGATGCTGAATACCGATAATGGCGTGGAAATCGAGCAGGCTTCCATGGACAGACAAGATGAACCCGGACTGGTGTCTGTTCGACTGACCCTGTCCATTTGAAAGAAAGAGACAGCAAATGAGTTCAACAATTGTGCGCCTTGACGTTAGCGCGCGGAACGAGGCAATTGCCGTTCTGGTTAAGGCCTATCGAGACGAGCCGACGTATCAGTATCTTTTCAACCACCGCAAACCCGGGTATCGACAGCGGGTGAGGGCAACGATCCGGGAACTGATTGACCTTTACTTTGAACTGAATCAGGAGGCGATTGGTATTCTGGCGGACGATACGCTGGTCGCGGTCGCATTTATCGGGGAACCGGAGTTGCGGCTGAACCTGACTAACCAGATAAGCTGGCGCTTGCGGATGATGTTGACAGCGGGTTTTGCCAGCACGCGTCGCTATATTGACTATCATGAGCGTATCGCCGCCCTGCTGCCTCAGGAGCAGGCTCACCAGCTTCCATTGATGGGTGTAAGTCCGGCCTATCAGGGTAGGGGTTATGGTCGTATGCTTCTGAAAACCGTGGAGACCCTGTGTGCGGATAACCCCCGTGGGACTGGTCTGGTTCTGGATACAGCCAATAACCAATATCTGCCATTCTACGAATCCGAGGGTTTCAGAAGTATCGGCACTGTCCTGATAGGTGATTTGGAAGACCATATTCTTTTTCGCGAAATCCGGCCAACCGGTGCGGAACCGATATCCGCCGAATAGCAGATTTAGGAGAGAACGTGTCTGACCAGCAAGAATTTGATCTGATCGTGATTGGTGCCGGCTCCGGCGGCGTAAGGCTGGCCAGAATGTCAGCCGAGAAAGGGGCGAGAGTGGCTGTCGTTGAATCAAGATATCTGGGAGGTACCTGCGTTAATGTCGGTTGTGTACCTAAAAAGCTGTTTGTCTATGGTTCCCACGCCGGTGAGGATATTGAGGACGCTGAAGGCTATGGCTGGAGTCTCCCAAAGGAACAGGTCCGGTTTGACTGGGCCCGGCTGGTTGCGAACAAGAATGCCGAAATAGAGAGGCTGAACGGGATTTACCGCCGAATGCTCGAGAATGCCGGCGTCACCATTATCGAAGGCAACGCCACCCTGGCCGATGCCGGCACTGTCGTGGTGGGAGACCAGCATTATTCGACAGGACACATCACCGTGGCCACCGGCAGCTGGCCAGTGATCCCGGATGTGCCCGGGAAGGAATATATCCTGTCGTCAAACGAGATGTTCTATCTGCCCCAGTTGCCCAGGCAGGCAGTCGTCTGGGGTGGTGGTTATATTGCTGTGGAATTTGCCGGCATTCTGGCAGGACTGGGTGTCGAAACCACCCTTCTGTATCGTGGCGACCTGTTCCTGCGAGGCTTCGACGGGGACATTCGCCGGTTCATGGCTGAAGAGATGCAAAAGCGGGGCGTGAATCTGCGGTTCAACGCCAGTATCGAGTCCGTAGAGAATGTGGATACCGGGTACCATGTTCAGGTGTCTGACGGCAGCCGAATTGTCACCGGCCTGGTGATGGCGGCAACCGGTCGTCGTGCCCTTGTTGATGGTCTCGGGCTGGAGTCACTCGGTATTGATATGACCGAATCAGGCCACATCTCGACCGACCGGCATTTCCAGACCTCGGTACCTGCCATTACCGCAATTGGTGATGTAATCGGCACATCCCAGCTCACGCCGGTTGCGCTCGGGCAGGGTACGGTGCTTTCCCGCCGTCTGTTTGGCGACGGTCAGGGCGAAATGGACTACAACAGCATCCCGACTGCGGTATTCTGCCAGCCGAACATCGGTACCGTCGGGCTTACTGAAGAGGAAGCCCGGAAAGCCGGGCACCGGCTGCGTATTTACCGCTCGGAATTCAAACCAATGAAGCATACGCTCAGTGGGCGGGATGAAAGGGCACTTATGAAACTGGTGGTGGATGACCGGTCTGACCGGGTGTTGGGGGCGCATATGGTGGGTCCTGATGCCGGGGAAATTACCCAGGGTCTGGCCATTGCGATCAAGGCAGGCGCCACCAAGGCACAGTTTGACAGCACGGTGGGCATACACCCGACCTCGGCGGAAGAGTTTGTGACCATGCGGGAACCCGTTTCGCCTCCTTCATGACAGTGCAAAGGAACGCACATGAGCGCATCAGACCTGCATCCAGCGGCTGAGAACCTGCCGCAGGTTTTCCTTTCTGACGGGCTTGGACATGTAATCGTTCATGCCCGCTTCGCGGCAAAGGGTTTCTGTACCCGGTAGCCCGTCTGCGGTCAGGGCAATAATGGGTGCGCCACCACTGCCAGTATTCTTCTCCCATTGCCGGATATATCGCGTGGTTTCATAACCATCCATAACGGGCATCTGACAATCCATTAAAATTACGTCGTAACCGCTATGATTTGTCTGCACAAACTCTATAGCTTCCTGGCCGTTTACGGCGGAATCCGTGGCAAAACCGAGCCGCTTGAGCAGGGCGATTGCGACCCGCTGATTGACCGGATTGTCCTCGACAACCAGCGCCCTTGATTGCAAATGTCCATGATCTGGCGTGACGCTCCGGTCGGCCGCATTACCAGTCTTGTGGCTGGTCAGCTCGAATGGCAGTTCAAACCGGAATGCGGATCCTTTGCCAACATCGGTCTCAACCTTTACATGGCCCCCCATCAGTTCAACCAGCCGCTGCACCAGGGACAGACCCATGCCGGTGCCGCCAAACCGGCGCGTATCCGAGGCATCCAGTTGTTCGAATGAATTGAACATATCTTCGATCCGTTCAGCCGGGATACCACAGCCGGAATCAATAACCGCGCAGTCCAGCACCACACAGTCATCTTCGAGGCTTAACCAACTGGCGTTGATTTCGATATAACCATCACCGGTAAATTTAATGGCATTGTCGACCAGTCCCGACAGAACCTGCCGAAATCTCGCGGAATCACCGATCACCAGGGACGATTCAGGCCACTCACCGACAAATTTCAGCTCCAGCGACAGCCCCTGTTTTCTGGCAGCGTGCCGGAAACTGGCAACGCAGTTGGAGATGAGCTTACGCAGATCAAACCGGCGATTCTCGAGCTGGAGAGTGCCGCGGTCAATCTCTGAATAGTCGAGAATATTATTGATAACCATCAACAGGTCTTCGCTGGATTGCTTTGCGGTTGTCAGGTAATCCTGCTGGCGACTGCTGAGAGGGTCCTCATTGACCAGCTCAATCATGCCAAGCACCCCGTTCAGGGGAGTGCGAAGCTCGTGGCTCATGGTGGCAAGAAACTCGGTTTTGGTGCGGTTTGCCTGTTCGGCACGTTCACGGGCACGCTCGGAGGAGGCCAGTACCTCATCCCGGGCGGCCTGCAGATCGCTTAGATGGGCGGCCAGCGAATTGAAGCGCTCCTCCAGCTCGGTGATTTCCCGGGCTGAACCCTTCTGGCTGACAGGCACCTGATCATACTGGCGGTCAGTCAGCCGCTCAACCCGCCTGGAAAGGGCACGAATCGGGGCAATAATACCGCCGAGTATGTGATTGACGATCACCATGGTGAACAGTAGAAGAAAAAAGCCGACCGCCAGAGACGTCCAGATGATATCGGCACGCCTTTGTGCGAACAGCGCGTTATCAACACCCACTTCCACCGAACCGACTCTCATCGCGCCGGCGCCAAAGCCATACTGGGGCTCAAACCATTCAGATTCGCGATTGTCGTCCAGTTGAAGCGGCTGCTGCAGGATTTCGGATTCGAAAACGGTGTAATCTGTCTGGTCACCGCTCGCCGACTGGCGATCGGTGCCGGCAAAGCCCATTTGCCGGCCTGCCACATCGGTTACCCGGATCCAGTCTGCCCGGCTGCGCTGGAGCGACTGCGTGAGCGTCTGTTCAAGCGCTTTTTCATTCCCGGAAACCACTGCGTACTCAACCGCCGGGGCAAGGCTGTCGGCGAGCATCTGGCTGCTTGCAGCAATCTCTTTGCGGGCATCGTCAAGCCGTGCCGAGGTAAAAAAAGCCATCAGCACGACGAACATCACAATGGCCGGTGCAGCGCCGAGGAGCAGAAGTTTCCGGGTAAGGGAGGCCTGGCGGCTCGAGGGTTTATTCATCGCTCGGCGCCTCGATACGGTTAAGACTTCGGGTAACGGTCTCGATCAGCTTCTCTCGCTCCGGCAGCGGGATATTCAGGGACTTGCCGACCTGCCGGTTGATCTCGATGCCGAACTCTGCGGGGTGTGCCGGAGCCGGAAATTCGTCGTATTGCCAGAACTGCCGGACGTAGTCAGCGGCCATTTCTGCTACCTCACTGAGTGGCGTGAACGACGACGCAAGGGCCCCCGCTTTCACATAAGCCTGGCTCGGGCCGATGATAATACGGTTGCGCCGGTAGGCGGTAAGCAGGATATGCTTGATCGTCCTCGGGTTGTAGATGGTGGAGTCTGGTGCTGCAAGGATAAAATCGCCGTAACTGAGGGCCCGGATCAGGGTCGGAATAAGGCGGTCATCCGCGGGCACCAGAAAAACCCGGCCCTCCATGCCAAGAGCTTCAAGATTGTCCAGAATCGAGCTGTAAAGATGCTCTGTGGCTGGCCGCGCCAGCATTGCAACCCTGCTGGAGTAAGGCAGTATTGCCTTGCCGATGGCTGCCTGGCGAATCAGCAGTGGCGTGGACAAGACAGCGGAGACGTTGTCAGTGGTCTGCTGGTCACGCTGAGTCACATAGGCTTCTTCAACCAGTACTCCGAGAACCGGAACCTCTCTGTTTTCCTCCCTTATCCGGGAGAAAGCGGTCGGACCGATCGCTATAACCGGGGATTCGCTGTCCAGAGACGTCTGCCCGGGGACAAATGACCGGATCATGACCGACTCACCCAACGCTGCCGCCAGCAGTTCCCTGAGGCGCCAGTTAAGACGCTGATTTTCAGACTCTGCTATATAAACGAGCGAAGCTGCAGGACTGACAGGGTTTGCCTGGGCAGTGGCAGCAAACAGCAGACAGCCCAGCGCACCCGCCAGGGTGAGGAAAAAGCGGATGACTCTGAGCCCTGATGGCAGGCGATGTTGCCGATGGCTGTTGTTCCTGGTCGCTTTCATACCGTCCGGGGTGGTGCTTCTTCCTTGAGTTGTTTTCAGAAACGGACTCCAGCTTCAATGAAAAACTGGTTATGGTCATTGATTCTGTTGTCAGGGCTCAGGGTCGGTTCGGCGGTGACGTAGTGTTGCATTGTCAACGCCAGTTCGTAACCGTAACCATGGGCGAATACACGTTTTGCCAGCCGGAAATCCGCCCTCTCGAATGGCGCAAAACGGAACTCATCTGCCCAGTAAAAAGTAGTAGCTGCAGTCAGGTTATAGGGCAATTGCTGAATCCACGCCACGCTCCCGGAATGCTCGACCGAAAGCCGCCCCAGAAGATCCAGCCGGAACTGTTTGTCGATTCCGGGCCGGTTGTCTTCGCCAGTATACCTGCTGTCCTGGTCGAGGTAGGCGTAGCTGACCCGTAATCTGGTGCCGGGAAACTCCAGCGAGGCTTCCAGTTCAAAGCCCTCCTGGTCCAGCGCAACATTGTTATCGATCGTCCATTCGTTGATCGAGATTACCCCGCTGATCATATCCCTGAGTTTATCGTTGAAATAACGGGCTTCCAGAGAGAAGGTGCTGCTGTCCAGGTAATACTGACCAAAATAGCTTATTTCACGGGAAGTTATGCGCTCTTCTTGAAGTCTTTTTCCATAAGTGGAGTTGGCAGAATTAACCAGGTCCTCAACCCGGAATAGCTGACCCTCAACAGCCTCGAAGGGGGGTGCAACGTTTGTCGCCCGGTAGGACCAGTCAGGATCCTGCTCGAATGCATCGGGGGTCCGGACGGCCTGGGAAAACACAAAGCGCAGAGCGTGGTTTTCATTGAGGATAAAATTGGCCGCGACCCTGGGAGAGAAATAGCTCTCATCTGTTGTGGTGGTTTTTTCCCAGTTGCCACCGGCGTTGAGCGTCAACCAGCGGAGAGGCGAGTACTCAAGGTTCCCGAAAACACGGGACTGATAGTTATTCCCGCGGCCACTGAAAAAAGTCTCGGAGCGATAGGTGTCCTTGCGGTGGCCAAGGCCGGTGACCAGTTTCAGGTCGGGGCTGAATAACAGGGTGTCCTGGATTTCAAATTCCAGGCGCGATTCTTCAATATCATCATTCAGGTCGGCGAGAAGCGGCGGGTTCACTTCGTTGGCAGAACACGGTTGCAGGGTGACGTCGTTACCATTGAGGATATCGATAAAGTCCTCATTTTTGATGCAGGTCGTCCATCTCTGGCGACGCTTGTAATTCTGAAAGCTGGCCTGAAGGTGGAAGAAGTGGCGGTCCGACGTCGAAACGTTCAGCCTGGACTGAAGGTAATAATCATCGACGATTGCATTCGGGTGCTCACCGATCCCCTGTTTTCCGAACTTGATGTTGTCATTCTCGTCAATACCGTCCACCACGCCCGCCCGCAGATCAAGGTTGTAGGTCGGGTTGAACGTCAGGGTGCTGTCGTAAATGAATGTGTTGATATCATAGCCATTATTGAAAGGTTTTATCGCATCGCCCGCGTCGAAGTCGACCTGCTCATCAAATCCGTCAGATTTGCGCTTTTCATAGGCCAGACGCCAGGCGTTGTCGGTATCGCCACCGCCCACAGAACCAAAAACCCGGCCATATCCCCGTGAACCGGATACAGCGCGCAATTCCACTCCCGCGGTGTCCTCGGGTGCCCGGGTTATAATATTGATGGTTGCGAGAAACGCATTGATGCCGTAGGCCGCACTGTTAGGACCGCGGCTGACCTCGATTCGTTCGATCAGTTCCAGCGGCACCGGCATGGTGTTCCATTCGACCTGTGAGAGATTCGCCCGATAGGCTGTGCGGCCATCGACCTGCACCTGTATACGGCGCTGCTCGTAATGAACGGTGCCGTGATAACTGGTGACGGGTATGTTGCTACCCACATAATTTACTGTCATACCGGGCACTAACCGGAAGACCTCAACCAGATTCATGATGCCCAGGTCCCGGATCAGATCCCCCGTTATAATCGAGGTTGTTCCCGGTACCCGCGATTTCGGCTGACGCAGACGAGTGGTTGTCAGGACCTCAGGGAGGGCCTGTTGAAGAGGGTAGTCACCGGACATCAGGCTGGAATCAGATGGCATGCCGGAGTGTTGCTGATCTGTCAGCTCCTGCCCCTGCGAACCGGTCGATATCAGTGGGAGGAGCGTCACCGACAGGAGGAAGGCACGGCGGGAAGGCCGTGGTTTCCGAAAAACATGAAATTTCCGGTTCGTAACAGGCATGGGTCTCGATTTATACTGCGCCAGGTAATAGAATTTTTTACGAAATAAACAGCTCTATCCTAGGGAAATCAGTCTGATTTGTCTCTCGGAATTACGGAAAACATTCTACTGTTGGACACAAACACTATGAATTGTTGGGAAATACTGGGAATTGACCCAACCAGGGATCGGGCGGCCATAGACCAGGCCTATGAACAGCAGAAAAAGTTTGCCGACGGAGAGGATCTGGACCGTCTCCAGCAGGCTTATCGCGAAGCAAGTGGTGAACCGGCAGAAGCTGCCCGGCCGGCCGTCAGCCGTTCCCGGGCAGAGGTCAGCCTGTCAGCTCAGGATCAGCAGGTGGTGCGGGAAGTGGCTATTCAGGTCAGGGCATTGCTGAACGATTCCCGCCGCGCGGCCGATGAGGGAATCTGGCGGGCGATTCTGACCGAACCGCCCGCGGATCAGTCCCATATACGGTCAGCCATTGCCGCAGAGCTGGAGCCGCAGATCCGCCCGATGGCCGAAAATGGTGCTTTCCCGGTTCCGGTTGTCGCCTTTCTGGGTGACTGGTTTGGCTGGCAGGAACTTCAGGATGCCCAGGACGCCGGTCTCCACTCTCCTGAACAGCAGGCGCCGGAGCAGGCACATGCCGCACCCGAACAGACCACCAGGGAAGATTCCCGGCCATCGGATACCAGTTTCTGGCCTGCGGTGGTCGGGTGGGTAGTTGCCCTGGCGGTGCTAGCCGCCATTTTTGACAGTATTTCGGGTGGATGAGAGGTCAGCATCGGTGGCCGATTTGGCGTAGAAAAAATCGAAATCGTCAGCATCGGCAGTGAGCGTTTCCCGCCGGTAAGTGAAGGTAAAACCCGGCCAGTTAGTGGTGTTCCTGCCGTTTTTGTCCTGGTACCAGGACTGACAGCCGGACTGCCACACACTGCCGGCAAGGCGCTCTTGAAGCTGGGATGAAAACTGCTCCAGCCGCTGGGGTTTTACATCCATTGCAATGCCCGGTTGTGCCTGCAGCCTGCGGATACAGCTCATGACATACCGGACCTGGGCTTCAATCATGAACACGATGCTGTTGTGAGCAAGGTTGGTATTCGGCCCGAAAATCATGAAGAAGTTGGGAAAACCCGAGACTGTAATTCCCTTGTAGGCTTCCGACCCGTTGGTCCAGGCTTCGTTCAGCGACTGCCCGCCGCGCCCGACAATCGTCATCGGGGAGAGAAATTCAGACGCTGCAAAACCTGTCCCGAGGATCAGCGCATCTGCCCTGTAGAAGGTTCCGTCGGCGGTGATAACTCCCTCGGGGACTACACGATCTATTTCCTCAGTGACGAGGTTGACGTGCTTCTGATCCACCGCCTCATACCAATCGTTAGAAATCAGAATACGCTTGCAGCCAATCTGGTAGTCGGGAATCAGGTCGCGACGCTTCCGGGGGTTACTGACCTCGCTGCGGGCAAATCGCCTGGCCTGCCAGGCAAAAATATCCAGCAGGCCGCTGAAGCGGGTAAAGGCCAGGGCACGGCTCTCGTTTTTCCAGTAGATCAGCCACCGGTAAATCCTGTCCCACAACGGCAACTTCTGGAAAAGGGTCTGTTCCCACTTTCGGAAACGACGATCAGGTTTGGGTAACACCCACGCCGCCGAGCGCTGGAACAGGGTGAGGGACTTTACCCTGGCGACAATCTCCGGTACGAACTGAATAGCGCTGGCGCCGGTGCCGATAACCGCCACATTCCTGCCTTCAAGCGGGTAATCATGATCCCAGCGGGCGGAATGGAAAAGTCTGCCCTGAAAAGAGTCGAGGCCATGGATGTCAGGCCATGCCGGCTGACTGAGCTGGCCGGTTGCCGTTATAACAACGTCAGCGAGATAGATACCCCTGTTCCGGGTTTCTACCCGCCATTGATTGGTGGATTCATCAAAACGGGCCGTCCGGACTTCCTCGTTGAAACGAATGTGTTCGTTCAGGCCGTACTTTTCGGCGCATTGCTCCAGGTAGGCAAGAATTTCCGGCTGCAGGCCAAACTTCCGGGACCAGTCGTGCCTGGGCTCAAAAGAAAACGAATACAAGTGAGACTGGACATCGCAGGCCGCGCCGGGGTAGGTGTTGTCGCGCCAGGTGCCGCCCACCCCTGATGCTTTTTCCAGCAGTGTGAAATTATCAAACCCCGCCTTTTTCAACTGGATGGCCATGCAAAGGCCACCGAAGCCGGTGCCGATTATCAGAACTGAGGGGGTTGTGTGATTGCTGCAGTGACTCATAGGCAGGCGTTCAGCAGGACTCAGTATCTGATCAGGGCCGACCCCCAGGTAAAGCCACCGCCAAAAGCCTCCAGCAGAAGTACTTCATTACGCTTGATGCGGCCATCCCGCACGGCCACGTCCAGAGCGAGGGGGATGGAGGCAGCGGAGGTGTTGCCGTGCTTGTTAACGGTCACAACCACCCGGTCCATGGACATTTTCAGCTTGCGCGCAGTGGCGGTAATAATCCGCAGGTTGGCCTGATGGGGCACCAGCCAGTCGACATCGGATTTCTGCATCTGGTTGGCCTCAAGGGTTTCATCAACGATCCTGCCCAGAGTGCTCACGGCAACCCGGAAGACCTCGTTGCCCTTCATCATGACATGTGCCCTGCCGGCACGGACCTGGTCAAACCCGTCGCCAATGCCATAGGGAACGTGCAGCAGGTTTTCATACTCACCGTCGGCATGAATATGGGTTGAAAGAATGCCGGTCTCTTCACTGGTTTCGAGAACCACTGCACCGGCTCCGTCACCGAACAACACGCAGGTGCCCCGGTCTTCCCAGTCGAGAATGCGTGAGAACAGTTCCGCCCCGACAACCAGTACTTTCTTGCTGGAGCCTGTCTTGACGAATTTATCGGCGACCGACAGGGCATAGATGAATCCACTGCACACCGCCTGGATATCGAAAGCAGGGCAGCCATGAATGCCCAGGCGCGCCTGCAGGATGCAGGCGGAACTGGGGAAGATCTTGTCCGGTGTGGAGGTGGCGAACACGATCAGGTCGATGTCTGTAGCCTTGATGCCGGCCGCTTCAATCGCCCGGAGAGAGGCCTGCTCAGCAAGATCTACCGTAGTCTCGCCGGCAACGGCAATATGGCGCTGCTCGATACCTGTGCGTTCCCTGATCCATTCGTCGCTGGTATCAACAAGTGCCTCCAGCTCCCGGTTGGTCATGACATTGTCAGGAAGGTAGGAGCCAGTCCCGGCAATTCGCGCATAGGGCATGCAGAGTTCCTTTAAATCTGAGAATCATTTCGGTTTCGGTATGGGACCATCCTATACCGGCGGAACCGCCACCATCTATTAGCGGTTTGTCAAAGTCCCCGGCACCCTGAGCAGCCCGGGATGGTGTGATAAGTATAACTTCGTAGGTGTTTCCGGGTATGGGGGTAACGGGCCAGTTTCCATAAAATAGTAAACTACATAAATTGATCACCGGCAAGCCCGGAGTTTCGGAGTCTGAAAAGGAAGAATGCAATGAAAAGAGTAGTATCTGTTTACCATGGCTGGCGCAAAAAGCGGGATTTTATCAACCTGGTGCTGCATAAAGAAGCAAGACTGCTTAAAGATGTGGGTTATCCGCCGGAGATTGTTGAGCAGCGGCTCAGGACACCTTTCTGGAAGTTTGTCTAAACAGCCTGGCGGCTCCATGCCCGGCCCCTTGACAGGTATTTCCCGGCGGAATTTCATGCCGGGCAATGACCAATAAAGCAGGCGCAGAAAAGCAATCCTGGGGTGCATCTGAACGTAAATTACGGGAGCTTCAGTCCGGGGCTGGTGTATTCAGTGAATCCCGGTCGATAATGACTCGCTAATCGACGGTTTTCGCCATTCCAGAGGAGTCTCCCATGAAGTGGCCTTTGATGTTGCTGTTTCTCAGCCTGGCTTGCAGTGTCCGCGCCGGGGTTACTGAAGTGACCCTGTTTCCGTCCCACGCCCAGCTGGTGTGGGAAGAGAAGGTGTCGCTCGAGCGCGGAAGCGGGGTGGTCACGGTAACCGGCCTGCCGGTCTCGATGCAGGATGACACTCTGATGGCGGAAATACAGGGGGTGCCAGGAGTACTGACCCAGCGTGTGCAGATCCGGCAGGTGGAGCAGGCAGAAGTTGTGGCCGAAGCCTCCCGCAAGCTGCGCAAGGCGCTGCAGGAACTGGAGCATAGAATCGGCACCCGGGAAGACCAGATACAGGCCTGGAACCAGCAGGTGAGATTGATGGCCGAAGTGGCCGGGACCCCGAAAGAAATCACCGCGCCGGAACTGGCCCAGCTTGCCACCACCGTGCAGGAAACGACTCAACTGGCCCTCACCCGCATTCGCGACATCCGCCAGGCTATGGTGGATGATGTGGCGGAGCGGGACCGGCTCAGGCGTGAACTGGCTGCCATGCAACAGGACGCCCGGGCAACCAGAAGTGTCAGCCTTTCCTATCGGGCCGGGGGCGCGGGACAGGCAACGGTGCGGCTGCAGTTCCAGACCCGTGACGCCAACTGGCGCAGTCATTACAACGCCCGGCTGAAGACGGCGGAGACCGGAACTGACGGCACGCTTGTACTTGAGCATCTTGCCCTGATTCGCCAGACCACGGGAACTGACTGGAGCGATGTACAGTTGCGGCTTTCCACGGCCAGTTCCAGGTCCGGTACTGACATCCCACCGCTTTATCCCTGGTTAGTGGCTCCCGGAGTGGAGCCCAGATACCATTCAGACAACGCCCGTGGTGGTGCATCCCTGAATATGGCCAGATCCGAGGCTTTGAGTAAGCCTCAGGCCCCCCGTGTTGAAACTGATGGCGCCTTCACCCAGAGTTATCGGCTAGCAACACCGGTAACGCTTGCCAGCGGCAATGCCGACCAGTTCATTGCCGTTGCCAGCCATGAGACCGAGGTAGCAGTCGAGACCCGTTTCTTTCCGGCCATGAACCTCGACGGCTTCATTCATGCAACAGGCGCTTTTGATAGCGACATTTCACTACCGCCCGGCCCGGTAACGCTTTATCGCGATGGCCAGTCGGTTGGCCGCTCCCGCCTTGAAGGTGTATCCGCCAACAGCGAGATTGCCATGGGTTTTGGTGTCAATGACCGGGTGATTGCCGACCGGGTAAATGAGCAGAATCAGAAAGGCGAGCAGGGTATTTTCAACGGCGAAAAGTACGTTCGTCGCATCAACCGATATGAAATCACCAACAATCATCCGCAGGCGGTTACGATTCGTGTCTTTGACCGGATTCCGGTTTCCCGGCAGGATGACCTCACGATCAAAGAACTGGAAATTACCGAGCCTGTGAAGCGGAATGCCCAGGATATCAAGGGGGTACTTTCCTGGACACGCAATCTGGAGCCCGGTGAAGTCAGCATTCTGAAATCCGGTTTCGAACTTCGGGTGCCGGAAGATTCGGAGCTGCCTCCGGAATTCCAGTAACAATTCCAGATCACAGAAATTATTCATTGCATGGCCAGAGACGCAACGCCGGACCTGGTCGCAGGCCGTTATGACGACTAGGCTTAAAGTCTCAATCTGTGCCTCAGATATTTGCCGACCTGATTTCCCGGGAGGAACCAATGATTAACCTGACAATAAACGGTAAACAGCACGAGCTGGACGTTCCGGACAATATGCCTCTGCTTTGGGCACTGAGGGATGTTATCGGAATGAAAGGCACCAAATTCGGGTGCGGTATTGCCCAGTGTGGTGCCTGTACCGTTCATCTGGACGGCGTGGCCACGCGCTCCTGTGTGACTCCGGTCGCTGACGTAAAAGGTGAGGTCACCACCATCGAGGCCATGGCCGAGGATGCGGTTGGCCGGAAAGTCCAGCAGGCGTGGCTGGACCTGGGGGTTGCCCAGTGCGGTTATTGCCAGGGTGGTCAGATCATGACCGCGACCGCCTTGCTGAAGAGGACGCCGGAACCTGAAACCCAGGAAATCGTCGATGCCATGACGGGCAATATCTGCCGTTGTGGCACCTATAACCGCATCCTGGCGGCCATTGAACTTGCCAGCGACAGGGAGGCCAGCTCATGAGCCAGTCAGACGATAAACTGATGCTTGCCAACGTCAGCCGTCGCGGCCTTCTGAAAGGGCTGGCCGGGACCTCAGCACTGTTGCTTGCAGCCCGCTGGGATATCGGGCTTGCCAATGAACAGGCTCAGTTCGGTGCTGGCGCCATGCCGGGTGGCTGGGTGGATAACCCCAACGTGTTTATTCACATCGATTCCGATGGGCTGGTCACTATCGTGAACAACCGTGCGGAAATGGGCCAGGGTATCCGCACCAGTCTGGTCATGGTCGCGGCCGATGAGCTGGGCGCAGACTGGGGTCAGGTCCGGGTACAGCAGGCCGACGCGGACCAGGACAGATACGGCAACCAGAACACCGATGGCTCCCGCAGTATGCGTCACTGGTATCAACCCATGCGCCGTGCAGCGGCGGCTGCCAGGCTCATGCTGGAGCAGGCCGCAGCCAACCAGTGGGATGTCCCGGTGCATGAAGTCCGCGCCGGGGTCCACAAGGTGGTGCATACCGGCACCGGCCGTGAACTCGGTTTTGGCGAACTGGCCAAAGCAGCCAGCGAGCTGGAGGTCCCCGCCCGGAATGCCCTGGTGCTGAAATCCGACGCTGAGCTGCGTTTCATTGGCAGGGAATCCGGCCTGATTAACGGTGAGCTGAAGTCTGCCCACCCCAAAGCCATTGATGGTGAGGATATTGTTACCGGCAAGGCTGTTTTTGGCGCCGACGTAGAGCTGGAGGACATGCTCTATGCCGTGGTAGCCCGTCCGCCGGTATACGGTGCCAAAGTGAAAAGTGTTGATGACAAGGCTGCGCTCAAGGTTACCGGCGTCAAGAAGGTCATTCGTATCGACAGCGCCAGTCAGCCTGCGGCGTTCACCCCGCTGGGTGGTGTTGCCGTGGTCGCTTCCAATACCTGGGCAGCAATGGAAGGCCGCAGGGCCCTGAAGATTGAATGGGACCTGGGCGCTGCCGGAGACAATGCGGATTACACCTCAGAGAGCTACCGCAAATCCCTGGAAAAAGCAGCGCAATCGCCCGGCAAGGTCATCCGCCAGTCCGGCGATGTCGAGGCTGCTCTCAAGGACGCCGACAAGCGTGTGTCAGCAACTTACTATATGCCCCATATGGCACAGGCGCCCATGGAGCCACCGGCGGCCGTGGTCAGGGTCAGGGACGGTAAGGCCGAGGCCTGGGCGCCGGTCCAGAACCCGAGGGCAACCCGTGAGGGCGTGGCGGGAATGCTGGAACTGGACGTCAAGAATGTGACCGTTCACCAGACTCTGCTTGGTGGCGGCTTCGGGCGCAAATCAAAACCGGATTTCGTGATCGAGGCCGCGCGACTGGCCAGGGAATTCGAGGGCCAGCCAATAAAACTGCAGTGGAGCCGGGAAGACGATATCCAGCATGCTTACTTCCACGCCGTCTCTGTCGATCATCTGGAGGCTGGCCTTGACGATGATGGTAAGGCGACCAGTTGGCGTCACCGGACCCTGTCTCCGAGCATCGCATCGCTGTTTGCTCCGGACCCGAAACACAAGGCTGAATTCGAGCTGGGCATGGGATTCAATACCATGCCTTTCAGTATTCCCGCAATCCGTCTGGAAAACCCGCCGGCACCCGCCCATGTCCGTATCGGCTGGTTCCGCTCGGTCTACAATCTGCCCCATGCCTGGGCCATACAGAGCTTTGCTCACGAAATGGCCGAGGCCGCCGGCAAGGACCACCGGGACTATGTGCTGGATCTGCTGGGGCCAGACCGGGAGGTTCATAATCTGACCGTCGGCGATGGCTGGAACTATGGCGAAGACCCGGACATGTACCCGATTGACGTGGGCAGAATGCGCAGGGTGATCGAGACGGCAACCGCAGAAGCCGGGTGGGGCCGGGAAACCGCCAGCGGCCGGGGCCTGGGCCTTGCTTTCCATCACAGCTTTGTGTCCTATACCGCCGTCGTTTTTGATGTTGAAGTGGACGATCAGGGCGAATTGACCATTCACCGGGCGGACATTGCCTTTGACTGCGGGCCCCAGGCCAATCCGGAGCGAATCCGGTCGCAGATGGAAGGTTCCATTGTCATGGGCATCGGCATCGCACTGCAAAACGAGGTGACTTTCAGAAACGGCGTTGCCCAGCAGGATAATTTTGACAGCTATCACCTCCCGCGCATGGCCAACGCCCCGAAAGTGGTGCGGGTGCATCTGATCAACAACCCGGATGACGCCATGGGGGGAGTCGGTGAACCCGGCCTGCCGCCGGTTGCGCCGGCGCTGTGCAATGCGATCCATGCCGCTACCGGAAAGCGCATCCGGCGTCTCCCTGTGGCCAACCAGTTGGCAACCAGTTGAGCTGATAGTAATGCAGAGTCTGGATTATCGGGTGGTCGAGCAGGCCATCGAATGGATGAAAAACCACAGAACGGTGTGGATGTGCACCGTTCTGTCCACCTTTGGCTCATCACCCAGGGAACCGGGCTCATTGATGGTTGCTTGCGCCGATGGGGAGCACCTGGGTTCACTCTCGGGGGGGTGTGTTGAAGAGGACTTCCTTGACCGCCTTGTGACCGGTGAATATGACCTGCCGACCGTCATCGTGCGCTACGGCTCCCCGGGTGAAGGGGCTGGAAACGCCCGCATCCACCTGCCTTGCGGCGGTATTCTGGAAGTGCTGGTGGAGCGGATGCCGTTCAGCCCGGAAAACCTGGAACACCTTGAGCAGATCAGGAACGCCTTGTCGGGGGAGAAAGCGCTCACCCGTTGTGTCCGGCTGACCGATGGCAAGAACTGGCTGGACGAGGCTGAACCAAACGGGTCACGGGTGATCCGCGAGCACGGCTCCGAGCAGATCCGCATCCGCGTTGGTCCCGTCGCCAGGCTTGTTCTGGCAGGGTATTCGACGGTCGCGGAGGCCTGTGCCAGTTTCGCTATCAATCTCGGCTATCAGGTGGTGCTCTGCGATCCCAGAGAAGAAGTGACCCGGAATATCAGTCTGCCGGCAGGGGTGGAATTCAGGTCCCTGCTGCCATCGTTGTTCATCGCCTCTGAGGGCGTCTGTACCTCCTCCACTGCGGTGATTGCGGTTACCCACGATCCCCGCATTGACGACCTGGCCATGATGGCTGCCGTCAAGACCCCTGCCAGTTATATCGGCGTTATGGGGTCGGTGCGGACATCCGAGGCCAGATCGGAACGTCTGCGTGCCTCTGGGGGGCTCAGCGCGGCGGAGATTGCGCGTATTCATATGCCGATCGGCCTCAACCTTGGCAGCAAAACACCGTCGGAAATCGCCCTGGCGATCATGGCGGACATTGTCCGTGTGCGGCGGGGCCGGGATCTTGCCGAGCTCTGATCCTGCAAAAATCAACCAGCGTATACCCGAATCATACAATGAACGTGGTGATTGCAGGCGCAGGGATTATGGGAACCACTTTTGCCGTTCTGGCAAAAGAAATGGCTCCAGAGACAGACTGATCAAACACCACCAGCTGGTGGAGCGAGGAAAACCCCGAGTCTTAGCAGCTGCCTCTCTGCACAGGATGCATTGAGTTCATTCGGCATCTTTTTTGATCCATGGCGAAGTCCCGGGATACTGACGGGACAATGGCTTTGCTGCAAGGATGTCCGTCACTTGGCCTTCTGATCTCAGGCTTCTCAACCGAAAACCATTTCATGCATCATTCGGCCGGGGAGCAGGGTGAGGGCGCCGGTCAATACCAGTGCGAAAAAGTAAGTCGCTGACATGGTGATCGCATGAGCCCTGTAATTGCCCGCCCGTGCTGCCCGAACCCCGACCCAGAGCATGATTAAAGTGAATATCGACAGCCCGTGAATCGGGCTCCACATTCCCCAGACCTGAAGCTTGTGAATAAAGAACGACGTTAAAGCAACAACCACCAAGAAGAGTACCCAGACGCGTCCTGCCAGTCGATGCATTGGCGTTCCTTTCGGCAGAATCAGTTGCAGCGCACCAACCATAACGGCTGCAAGCGCAAGAGTAATGTGCATCTGTATGGCAAACG